>DBFEQD010000058.1:0-60878 GCA_048326155.1 Collinsella sp. | reverse complement strand
AGGAGTGGGAGGGATTCCGCCGTAGTCGGCATTGTAGGAAAATCCAAAAGTTTAGATTTTCTCAAAATGCTTATCTTTTGGTCTTTGGTTCGGAATAGTGTAGTGCTGGCGGTCTATCTATTGTTTTCGGTTGCTTGCTTCCTTACCGTACATGAGCATCTAAGCACGGGTGATATTGTGCTTGATTTTTTCTCAGGCTCAGCATCGACCGCCCATGCCATGTTCCTGCAGGAGCTCGGAAAAGATGATCGCTATCAGTTTATCCTTGTCCAGCTTCCAGAGCCTTGTGACCCGAAACGCGACGCCTACAAGGACGGGTATGAGACTCTCTGCGACATAGGCGAAGGACGCATTCGCCGCGCAGGCGACAAAATCAAAACCGAGCTCGAGGAATCCAACCGTCAACTCAAGCTTGGCGAGGGACCCAAGCAGCTTCCCGACATCGGCTTCCGTGTGTTCGAGCTCGATGAGTCCGGCATTGAGAAGCCCGAGCCCGGTCAGCTCCTCTTCGACGTGGTCAAGCCCGATCGCTCCGATATGGATATCGTCTTCGAGATGATGCTCAAATGGGGCCTCGAGCTCACGCTGCCCGTCGAGAAGTCTGAAGCCGCGGGCTATCCCATCTGGTCCGTCGCTTGCGACGAGCTCGTCTGCTGCATGTCCCGAGGCCTCACCATTGAGGCGCTCGAGGCCATCGCCGACATGGAGCCCAGGCGCGTTCTCATCCTCGATTCCGTCCTCGACGACACCCTCAAGCTCAACGCCGTGCAGATCTTCAAGCACGCCGGCGAGCGCATGGGCTGTGAGATCGAATTGAGGACGGTCTAGCATGGCGGCGCTCGAGTTCAAGTTCTCATCCGACCAGCAGCACCAGCTGGAGGCCATCGAAGCAACCTGCGACCTGTTCCGCGGACAACAATTTATTGGCAGCGTATTCTCCGCCGATTCCGGCCGCAAAGGCCAGACGGCAATCGGCGAGCTCATGGTCGGCCACGGCAACGAGCTTCGCGTGGCGCCGGGCCAGCTCCTCGACAACCTGCACGCCGTGCAGGAGGAGGGCTGCCTCCCGGCAACCGACGTCCTCACCGATGGGCGCCTGCGAGACTTCACCGTCGAGATGGAGACCGGCACCGGCAAGACCTACGTCTACATCCGCTCCATCTACGAGCTAAACCGCCGCTACGGCATCACCAAGTTCGTTATCGTCGTGCCGAGCGTGGCCATCCGCGAGGGCGTCCTCAAGAGCCTCCAGACCACCCGCAGGCACTTCGAGACGCTCTACGACCGCACGCCGCTCGACTACTTCGTGTACGACTCGAAGGACATGGGGCCGGTGGGTAACTTCGCCACGTCGAGCTCCATCCAGGTCATGGTCATCAACATCGACGCGTTCAACAAGGGCCTCGAGAAGGATGGCACCGCGAAGGAGGGCAACCTCTTCCACCGTCCCAGCGAGAAGCTCACCGGCGGCTTCAGCCCTCGCGAGCTCGTGAGCGCCTGCAAGCCCGTCGTCATCATCGACGAGCCCCAGAGCGTCGACAACACCAAGCAGGCCAAGGCCGCCATCAAGAGCCTGAACCCGCTGTTCGTGCTGCGCTACTCGGCCACGCACAAGCAGGCCTACAACATGATCTACCGCCTCACGCCGGTCGACGCCTTCGAGCGCCACCTGGTGAAGGGCATCTGCGTGGACTCGATCAAGGCCGAGGCGAACCTCAACGGCGCGTACGTGAGGCTCGAGTCCGTCAAGTCCGACCCGTTCTCCGCCAAGGTGTCCATCGACGTGCGCCAGGCCGACGGCACGCAGAAGCGCAAGGCCGTCACGGTGAAGACCGGCAACGACCTCTACCAGAAGAGCGGCGAGAACAGCGACTACGAGAGCGGCTGGGTGGTCAACAACATCGGCGCCGCAGTGGGCGACGAGTTCATAGAGTTCCAGAACGGCGAGGTGCTCGAGCTCGGCGAGGCGCTGGGCGACGTCAACGAGGAGGTCGTCAAGCGCGCGCAGATCCGCCGCACCATCGAGGACCACCTGGCCCGCCAGTTCGAGCTGTGGCCGCGCGGCGTGAAGGTGCTCTCGCTCTTCTTCATCGACCGCGTCGACCGATACCGCGTCTACGAGCCCGAAGTCCACGGCGGCCTGTACGCCCTGATGTTTGAGGAGGAGTACGCAGGTGCCCTGAACTCGAAGGCGCCTCGTCGCATCGCAAAGGCGGCGGGGATCGGCAAGGGCACGTGGCTCGAGTGCTACGAAGCCGTCGGCGCCCCGCTGGTGCGCGACCCCCACGCCGTGCACCAGGGATACTTCGCCAAGGACAAGAAGGGCAAGTTCAAGGACTCCAAGGGAGCCGCCGGCACCGCCGACGACGCCGGGGCCTTCGAGCTCATCATGCAGAAGAAGGAGACGCTCATCTCCTTCCCGGACGGCAAGGACGCGGACAAGGACGTCTCTTTCGTCTTCAGCCACTCCGCGCTCAAGGAGGGCTGGGACAACCCCAACGTGTTCCAGATCTGCACGCTCGTCGAGACAAAGGACAACCTGACCAAGCGCCAGAAGATCGGCCGCGGTCTGCGCCTGTGCGTGAACCAGGATGGCGAGCGCCTGTACGACCCAGAGGCGAACGTGCTCACCGTCATCGCGAACGAGAGCTACGACGACTTCGCCAACGGCCTGCAGAAGGAGCTTGAGGCTGAGGACTTCAAGTTCGGCGTCATCACTCCGGAGAGCTTCACGAAGGTCACGGTCAAGGGCGATGATGGCGTCGAGGAGCGCCTGGGCTACGAGAAGTCCAAGCAGGTCTACGACCACCTCGTCGCGACCGGCATGGTCGACGGCAAGGGCGCGGTGACGCCCGAGCTGAAGGCGGCCGCCGAGGAGGGCAAGGTCGAGCTCCCCGCCGAGCTCGAGCCTGCCAAGGAGCAGGTCGAGGCGATCATCATCCACAAGTCCCAGAGGGTCCAGATCCGTGACAAGGCCAAGGAGGTCTCGGTCGAGCTGCAGAAGGACGTCACGCTCGACCCTGCGTTCCAGGCCCTGTGGGACCGCATCCGCCAGCGCACGCGCTTCCAGGTCGAGGTCGACTCCGGCAAGCTCATCGAGCATGCCATCGAAGCTGTCGACGGCATGCTCGCCGTGCGCCCGCCCCAGGTGACGAGCGAGCGTGCCTCGCTGGGCATCGACGACGCGGGCGTGAGCGCCGAGGGCACGGGCACCTCCGTGGTGTCCGTTTCGGGAAAGGTGAAATACGACCTTCCCGACCCGATCGCAGAGCTGCAGGACGCCGTCGGGCTCACCCGCGGCACCATCAAGGCGATCCTCGAGGGCTGCAGCCGCCTCGACGAGTTCGAGATCGACCCCGCGACCTTCCTCGCGCAGGTCGGCGACAAGATCAACCGCGTGAAGAACGACCTCATCGCCCAGGGCATCAAGTACGTGCGCCTTCCCGAGGACGAGTGGTACACCATGCGCGACCTCGAGCTTGACGACTACACGGCCTACCTTGGGCAGAACGCGTGGAAGCCGGACATGACGAGCAAGAGCCTGTACAACTACGTGGTCTACGACTCGGCGGGGGTCGAGCGCTCCTTTGCCGAGGCTCTAGACAAGCAGGAGGAGGTTCTCGTGTTCGCGAAATTGCCCTCGGCGTTCAAGATCGACACGCCGCTCGGCAGTTACAACCCCGACTGGGCGTACGTCGAGGAGGCCGACGGCGAGCGCCGCGTGTACTTCGTGACCGAGACCAAGGGCGGCAAGAACGGCGAGCCCGCCCTGCGCGACGCGGAGAAGATCAAGATCGGCTGCGCCAAGAAGCACTTCGAGGCGCTGGACCTCGGAAACGACTTCCATTACAACGTGCGCACGACCTACCAATACGAGGCGGTGAAGGCTTAGGATGTCGAAGCTGCCCGGAAAGATGACGCGAAAGCAGCACTGGGTGCCGCGGTTCTACCTGCGCCATTTCGCGGATTCCTCCGGGCAGCTTCATGCCTACAGCAGACAGAAGGGCTCCTTCTTCCGCACGAATTGCGAGAACCTTTGCAGCATGCGCGATCTTTATGAGGTCGAGCATGCCGATGCGACAGGCGATGCGACAGACAGATTCTATGCGCAGAACCTCATCGAGGTTAAGCTATCTGAGCTCGAGAGCCGCATCGCGCCGCTTTACGATCGCTTTTTGGAACGCCAGAAAGAAGACCAGTGCGAAGACGAAGGGTATTCTGATGGGAAAGCCGCCGTTTGCGAGCTGGCAGCAAATATCATCGTCCGGCACCCTATCAGTATGCGCGTCGACAAGAAATGGTCACGCGAGACTGCCGAAGAGCTGCTCAGAAACGTTCATCTGACACCCTATGAGCTCGGCTTGCTCGATTGGTCGGATTGGCGCGGGGATTCCCAAGCGGTGGTCGAGCTTGCCGCCGCCGCAACCATGCTCTTCTCCAACGATGATATTGTGCCAGTTAACCGTATTCGAAAGGCTTTTTTTGAGAAGAGCTTCTCCATCCTTAGGGCACCCGTCGGCTCAGGGTTCGTTACGACGTCGATGCCTATGTTCATCATCGGGCCCGAGGACGACTCGTACGATTTTCATCTCGCGTATATGCCGTTGAGCAGTGAGTATGCTGCGGTCTTTTCAGATGACCCTCTATTTCCGCCGTTTGCGAGACTCGGTTTTTCGGGCGTCGAGTTCATGAACCGACTTCTTCTGCTTAACTGCGAGCATTGGGATGTCGCCATATCGAGGGGAAGCGGCCCGCTCGAGCACGCGGTACGCGATTGGAGTCAAGCGAACAGTGCCGAATTCATGCACGAGATGTTCACGCGCGACGGCAGGGAGCTATCCCTCGACGCCGTGATCTACGACCGCTCGAAGGAGAAGGAGCAGACGATGCTCGACGCCATCGACCGCGGCTGCCTTGAGGGCGGCTACCTCGATGACGAGGACCTGCGCATCATCTTCGAGCACCTTCTGGGGAGAAGACGGCAAGGACCGGGAACATTAAAGGGTCAAGCAGCGTATTGATAAAATTGACCCCGCCAGCAATAACCGCAAAGGATAGATAGGGCTTTAAGGATGGATGCAGGAAAAGCAACGACAAGCGGCGTGTTCAACGGATCGCGCCTGCTCGAAATACCTTTTTACCAAAGGGCGTACGTCTGGGGAGAAGAGCAATGGGAGCGTTTCCTCGGCGACATGGAGTTCGTCACGGCCTCGAAGCGGCCCTATTTCCTGGGCTCCATCATCCTGAAGCAGGCCTCCTCCGGCAACACCTGGTCCGAGGTCTCCGAGGTTCGCACCGTCATCGACGGCCAGCAGCGACTCACGACCATGGTCATCTTCTTCAAGGCACTCTGTGCAAAAAACGGCACCAACAATTTGTTTGAGCGAGATTTCGTCCTGGAGACCGGCCAAATCGCCCTAAGACACGGCAAGTACGACCGGCAGGATTTCGAGAGGGTCGTCAGCGCCACGGACTGCGAGCCCATCGAGGGCACCTCGGCCATCATCCGCGCCTACAACTACTTCCTCAAGAATATCGACCCAGAGAGGGTCGACAGGAACACGATCAAGTCGAACGTCCAGTTCGTCTGCATCGACCTTACCGAGGGCGAGGACGAGCAGCAGATATTCGACACCATCAACTCGCTCGGGGTGCGCCTGACGACGGCGGAGCTCCTCAAGAACTACTTCTTCAACCGCGAGAACGAGCAGGCGTTCAAGGAGTGCTGGGAAGACGTCTTCGAGCCCACGGCTGAGAAGAGGGAGTATTGGGAGCAGGAGATCGTTACCGGGCGCATCAAGCGCACGCTCGTCGACCTCTTCTTCGACGCGTTCCTCCAGATTCTGGTCCAGGACAAGAGGCGTGGCGTCACGACCGAGGACAAGCTCTTCTATTCGCGCACGTCCAACCTCTTCCAGTCCTACAAGGATTTCATCGGCAGGTACTGCAACGGCGACAAGGTCGAGATTCTCGACAACATGAAGGCGTATGCCGAGGCGTTCGAGTCCACGTTCGACCCTGGCTACTGCGACGCGGACATCCCCTCCGCCCCCGGCATCGAGCGCCTGAACGTGCTCATATTCGGCCTCAAGAACTCGACGCTCATCCCGTACGTGCTCTACGTTCGCAAGAACGCGGAGTCTTCGGGCGAGGAATCCGAGGTCTTCGCCCTGCTTGAGACCTACATCATCCGCCGAACGCTGGTTCAGGCGACCACGAAGAACTACAACAGGCTGTTCACCTCGCTGATCCTGAACGAGGTGAAGGACGCGGAGGCGCTGAGGAAGGCTCTCGAAGCCAATGACGAGGCGACGACATACATGCCCGGCGACGCCGAGGTTCGAGCGGCATTCGAGGAATCGTGTCTGTACAACCTCCAGTCCAAGGGCGTCCTCTATCTGCTGGAAAGCGCCATTCGCCCAGGCATGAGCAGCACAGCCCTGCTCGGATTCAACCAGTACACCCTCGAGCACATGATGCCCAAGAAGTGGCGCAACAAATGGGGAGCCCTCGACGATGAGGCTGCCACGCGAAGGGACCGGAAGCTCCTCACGCTCGGCAACCTCGCCATCATCACGCATTCGCTCAACGCCTCCATCCGCGATGCCGATTGGCCCACCAAGAAGCAGGGAAAGGGATACAAGGACGGCCTTGCCCTCTGCGCCGCCGGCCTTGCGACCATGGCCGGCGCCCTAGAGAAGGAGTCTTGGAACGAGGGCGATATCGCCGATCGCGCCGAATGGCTTGCGGACAAGGCGTTGGAGGTCTGGCGCTAGGCCCTACCTGCGTCCCATCTCGAAGATGCTTGCGGTGTCGGAACCCGCATCGATGACGGATGGAACCGGCTCTTCCAAAAACGTAGTTCGTGGCGATGTCTCTTCCGTCGGCGCGTCAACAGGCTCGCCGAGCGCTAGGAAGAACCTCATCACGTGCTCAATTCTCTGTTGCAGGGACTCGCTCAGCTCGCCGTAGGAGGCCGCCAGCCGCACCTCCTTGGCCAATTCCGCCATCGAGTCCCTCAGTGCCTTCTGCACGCTCACGGAGGGCCTCACCTCGACCTGGGTATCGGTGAGCTTGGCGATGATGTAGTCCTGCCTGTTCATGCCGCTCCAGGCTGCCATCTCGCATATGAGCTTGCGCTCCTCGGGCGTGCAGCGGAACGCCATCGTCTTGCTGCGCTTGCGGGCGCTGTTCTCGCACGGCATCCTTCTTACCCCCTCGCCCCGTCGAGCGCGGCGGCCATCTCGTCCTGCTTCGTGGGGAACAGGTGCGCGTAGCGGTAGGTGATGTCCACCGCCTCGTGGCCCATGCGCTCGGCGATGGCCAGCGCGGAGAAGCCCATCTCTATCAGCAGGCTCACATGGCTGTGGCGTATGTCGTGTATGCGGATGCGCTTCACGCCCGACGCCTTGCACCCGCGCTCCATCTCGTGGGCCAGGAAGTGCTTGGTCACGGCGAACAGGCGCTCGTCGGGGGCGACGTCGTCGCGCATCTCGATGAAGTCCGCCATCTCGTCGCGCAGGAAGGCGGGCATGACGATCGTGCGCACGGACTTGGGCGTCTTGGGGTCGGTCACGGTGTCAACGCCGTTGAGGCTCTGGTACGACTTGTTGATGCGCAGCCGCGAGCTCTCCAGCATGAAGTCGGACGGCGTGAGCGCCAGGAGCTCGCCGCAGCGTATGCCCGTCCAGTAAAGCAGCTCGAAGGCGTGGAATGAGAGAGGCTTGTCCATGACGGCCTCGCTGAACCTCAGGTACTCGTCCTTGGTCCAGAACTGCATCTCGCCGCCCTTCTTCGAGCCTATCTTGTCGACCCTGCGCACCGGGTTGTCGCTGAGGCCGTAGTAGCGCTCGGCGTGGTTGAAGATGGCGTTGAGCTGGTTGTTCACTGTGCGCAGGTACGTCGGTGCCCAGGGCTTCCCGTCGGCGTCCCGGTGCTCGGTGAGCTCGTTTTGCCACCTGATGACGTCGATCGGCCTCACGTCGCACATGCGCATGTCCCCGAAGAACGGCACGAGCTTGTCGTTGATGATGTACTCCTTGGTGATCCACGTGTGCTCGCGTATGCGCGGCTTCACCTCGGAGGCGTACACCTCGACGAACTCGGAGAACGTCATGTCCATGGCCCCGCCGTTAAGGCTCTTGAACTGGCTCTCCCACACTGCGGCCTCCACCTCGGAGGAGAAGCCGCGCTTCGTCTTGTGGCGCTTCGAGCCGCGGGCGTCGCGGTAGTAGCACTGCACGTAGAACGTGCCGTTGCCGTCGTCCTTGTACACGGGCATGTCAGTCCACCTCCGGGAAGTACAGGGCGTCGAAGACGTCGCTTCGAACGCGCCCGCGGATGACCACGCGCCCGCGCGCCTCCTGCTCGGCGTTTATCCTCCTGATCACCTCGTAGGCGCTGCCTTTCTTGATCCTCAGCAGCTCCGCGACCTCGTCGGCGTCCAGCATGTGCGGCCTCGGCGTCTTCGCCACCTTCTCGTCCATGGCTCCTCCAATCAATGGCGTACGGATACGTACGGTTCACAGATTCAGAGTAAACGTACATATCTGTACTGTCAATAGAATTGCGTACATTTGCGTACGCTGATAAGATGTGCTGGTACGTAATTCCAGGAGGAGGGCTCATGTCCGTAGGCGAGAACATAAGGCGGTACCGCAAGTCGCGCGGCATGACGCAGGCGCAGCTCGCCGAGGCGGTCGGCCTGACCGAGGGGGCCGTGCGCCACTACGAGAGCGGCATCCGCGCCGTGAAGCCCGAGCTGCTCGAGTCCATCTCCGCGGCGCTCGGCGTGTCCGTCAACGCCCTCAAGGATTACGGCGTCGAGACTGCGGGCGACCTCATGTCGCTGCTCGTGCGGCTCGAGGACTCCTTCGGCATCGTGCCCGCAGCCGACGGCACGGGCCTCTCCCTGAACCCCAAGGCGCCGCACGCGCCCAAAGCCGCGATGGCGATCGAACTGTGGGCAGAGAAGCGCGCGCAGCTCGAAAACGGCAAGATCGACGCCGACGAATACGAGGACTGGAAAGCCTCGCTGTAGCGGCTCTCCGCATTTCGCGATCAACGCAACCGAATCAGGACGGTGGACCAGGCGGCGAGCGCCGCTCGGGCCTGCGTAAGCTGAGTTTTTACTCCCCATTGCATGCCAAGGCATTTCCGGCGCACCTGGGGAGTAAATGACGCGGTGGCTTACACGGCGGCACGCGGCAGTACGCCGCGGCATTTCCCCTGGTTACTCCCGTTTTCATTGAGGCGGCGAGATTCTTTACTCCCCATTAACCACCTGGGAAAACGCTGTGAGAAGACCGCCGAAAAGCCTATTGAGTTCGATTTGAGTTTCACAGGCCCCGAAACGGCCCCGTTTGGCTCTCGGAGACAAAAATCGCGCGTCTACTCACTTGGGATGAATCCTTACTCCCGTTCCTCCGAATGCCGCACCGTGCCTTGCCGTCTTGAAACACGGGGGAGTAAATTGCGAAATCGCAGGTGAAAGGGAGTAAAACGACAAAGAAAAAGCCTCCGTCCCAACGCGGGAACGGAGGCTCGGTTATCGTATTTACTCACCAACATCGCTGGCGGCTTTGCCATGACTCTCGTACGAAACGAAACTCAGCGGCACAGTGCGGCACTCAAAAATGCAGGTCAGAACCCTATCAGCCTACTCCCACTCGATGGTCGCGGGCGGCTTGGACGTGATGTCGTAGCACACGCGGTTGGCACCGGGGACCTCGGCAACGATGCGGCCGGAGATGCGGGCCAGCACGTCGTAGGGCAGCTTGGCCCAGTCGGCGGTCATGGCATCGCTGGACTCGACGGCGCGCAGGATGATCGGGCGCTGGTAGGTGCGCTCGTCGCCCATAACGCCCACGGACTTGATGTCGGGCAGGACCGCGAAGTACTGCCAGCAGCTGTGCTCGGAGTTGCGCTCGCCGGTCTGCTCAAACAGACGCTGGTTGTAGGCGTCGAGCTCCTCGCGCACGATAGCGTCGGCGTTCTTGAGGATCTCGAGCTTCTCCTTGTCGACCGCGCCGATGATGCGGATGGCCAGACCCGGACCCGGGAAAGGCTGGCGGAACACGATGTGACCCGGCAGGCCCAGCGCCAGACCAAGCGCGCGGACCTCGTCCTTAAAGAAGTGGTCGAGCGGCTCAATGAGGTCAAAGTGCACGCCCTCGGGGAACGGGATCAGGTTGTGGTGGCTCTTGATGGTGGCCGTCTTGCCGCCCGTCTTGCGAGCGCCGGACTCGATGATGTCGGGGTAGATGGTGCCCTGAGCCAGATACTTGACCGGCTTGCCATCGGTCTCGAGCTGCTGCGCCACGGCGAAGAACTCTTTCCAGAACTGCGTACCGATGATGCGGCGCTTCTCCTCGGGCTCGGTCACGCCGGCCAGAAGCTCGGCATAACGGTCCTCGGCGTGGACGTGAATAAAGTCGACGTCAAACTGCTTGGTGAAGACCTCCTCCACCTGCTCGGGCTCGCCCTTGCGAAGCAGACCGTGGTTGATGAACACGCAGGTCATCTGCTTGCCCACGGCGCGGGCGCCCAGCGCAGCCACGACGGAGGAGTCGACGCCGCCGGACAGGGCCAGAATCACGCGGTCGTCACCGACCTTCTCGCGGAACTCGGCCGTCATGGTCTCGACCAGGTTGTCCATGCTCCAGTTGGGCTCCAGGCCGCAAATCTCAAACAAGAAGTTGCTCAGCAGCTGCTGACCGTACTCGGAGTGCTTGACCTCGGGGTGGAACTGCGTGGTGAAAATCTTGCGCTCGACGCACTCCATGGCGGCAACCGGGCACACGTCGGTGCTGGCGGTAACGGTAAAGCCCTCGGGCACCTCGGACACGGCGTCGCGGTGGCTCATCCACACGGTCTGCTCCATGGGCGTGGAGTTAAAGAGCTTGGCGCCGGCCGTGCGCGTGATGGTGGCGCGGCCGTACTCGCCCACCTCGGAGTGACCGACCTTGCCGCCGAGCGTCACGGCCGTGATCTGATGACCGTAGCAGAAGCCCAGGACGGGAAGGCCCAGGTCAAAGATGGCAGGATCGATGGACGGAGCGTCCTCGGCGTACACGGAGGCCGGGCCGCCGGAAAGGATGAGCGCAGAGGCGTTCATCTCGCGAATCTCGTCGGCCGAGATGTCGCAGGGGACAATCTCGGAATACACGTTGAGGTCGCGGACGCGACGGGCAATGAGCTGACCGTACTGCGCACCAAAGTCGAGTACGAGGACCTTTGCGGAAGCATTTTGATCCATGGTATCCCCCTCTTGTTGGCGGGGAGCCGGTGCCCGCCCGCGTGAATGAACGAAAATAGCGTTCATAGTGTACACGTTATATGGGGTTTCTCGTCCCTCGCAGCCATCAGCGCACGGCAAACGCACGACCTGGGCCCTATTTGACGGCAATTGAAGTGTTACCAAACGTTACAGATGATGTAATACGTTTGAACATTGGACGCCCTGTGCCACAATACTGCCGAACGACTCCGCCTCTGCGGCGGCAAATACGATAGGAATACCAGCATGAAGCGCATCCTTCTCATCGCCACGGGCGGCACCATCGCATCGACCGAGGACGGCAACGGCCTCTCCCCCGCCCTGACCGGTGAGGAGCTCGCCCAGAGCGTCCCCGAGATCTCGGGGCTCTGCGAGCTCGACGTGGTACAGCCCATGAACATCGACAGCACCAATATGCGTCCCAGTGACTGGATGCGTATCCGCGACGTCATCGTCGAAGGCTATGCCGACCACGACGGCTTCGTGATTCTGCACGGCACCGACACCATGAGCTATACCGCGGCAGCACTTTCCTATCTGATTCAGGACAGCCCCAAGCCCATCGTACTCACCGGCTCGCAAAAGCCCATGGGCAACCCTTTTACTGATGCCAAACTCAACCTGTACCAGAGCCTGCTCTATGCGCTCGACGAGCACTCGCACGATGTGTCGATTGTGTTTGGTGGCGTCGCCATTGCCGGCACGCGCGCCCGCAAGCAGCGCACCATGAGCTTTAACGCGTTCATTAGCGTCAACTATCCGCCCATTGCCTACATCCGCAACGACCGCATCGTGCGCAACGGGCTCCACGGCACTCATCAGGTCGAAAACCCGGTGCGTTTCTACGACAGCATCGACCCGCGCGTATTTGTACTCAAACTTACACCCGGCGTGAACCCGGGTATCCTGGACGCCCTAGCCGATAGCTACGACGCCGTGATTCTGGAGACCTTTGGCATTGGCGGCATCCCCGAGTTTGGTGAGTCGGGCGAGTCGTTCCAAGAGGCAATTTTCCGCTGGGTCGATTCGGGCCGCACCGTCGTTATGACCACGCAGGTCCCCGAAGAGGGCCTCGATCTGGGCGTTTATGAGGTCGGCCGCGCTTACGCCGATCATCCGGGCATTCTGCGCGGCGATGACATGACCACCGAGACGCTCGTGGCCAAGACCATGTGGGCACTCGGCCAGTCACGCGATGCCGCCGAAATCCAGAGCCTGTTCTACAGCCAAGTCAACCACGACCGTATCCCGATGGCGTAATCCCTAAGGCAGTTCCACTTATCGCAGCCTCAAACGACAGGTGGTCCCCCTCGGGCCGTGCAAAAATCGGAGTATTCTGCAATTTCTCCGCCGGAGGCATAGAATCGACCGATTATTAGACGAACTTTTAGACAAAAGAGGCGTCTGGTAAATATTTATTCCACATTTTTATTTAGCGTGTGGATTAACTACTGTCAAAAAAGCAAAGCCAGCCGCCCGAGCTACCATCTACGGCTGAACAGGTGCTGAATACTCGCGATTTTGCACATCGCAACCAGGGGGACCCGCCCAAAGAGCGTCAATTAGCAGCGGGGAACGCCCTATTCGATACCCTCGAGAAGCTCTGACACCGTCATGCCGAGTGCGGGCGCGATCTTAAATAGAACCTTGAGCGTGAAATTTGCCGTCCCATCTTCGATTCGGTCGAGGTAGGGTCGACTGATTCCTGTCGCCACACAAAAATCAACCTTGGAGATACCAAGGTCCCTGCGTGTCTCTTCGACCCGCCTGCCAAGAATCTGTTTCGCACGTTCGTCCATGCAGCCGAGTTTGAAATGGAGCCGAACATAAACGTAAACTATAGTTTACGTTTTGCCGAATACACAGGAGTTTTCTATGTCGGGTTCTTCGGTCCGCATGTACCGAGCCACGCTTCGCGCAAACAGCGCGCCGCCCAAGCTCGTCGTCGTTGAAGCAGAATGCCTTTCGCCCGATGAGCGCACAGCATTTGCATTGCTATCAAGTCGCGTCGCCGCCGTTCTGGTCCCTTGCCCGGCGCAAGGTGAACTTGCCATCCAATGCCAAGCGCACAGCTGCTCGCTCAAGCAGGCTGCCGTAATCGCAACCAGCCAACGAGGTCTGCCCCTTCTCCTGGAAGCCGGTATCGCACTTGCCCTTCGCGGCGCCGGATACGAAAACGAGGCCGCCGCCGACATGGTCTTTAAACCACGATCGAGCGGCGGCCTCGCAGCAGCCATTGAATATGTGTGCAGGCTCGTTGCCTAAAAGGACAAGCTAGAAACCAAAGCCAAAGCCCGTTCCAGTAATCGCCGAATACATAAAGTAGACGTTGATTACATTGAGGAACACGCCCGTGATGCAGCCGTTGCGCAGGTAGCGCTCGCACGCAAGACGTGCCATCACAGCGGAGTCCTCGTTGTTCTTTGCCTGGCGTCCCGCCGTAAAGTACGTCGCCACGCTCAGCAGCAGGTTGAGCACCGGCAGTGCCAGCAGCTCGTAGCTCTTACCCCAGCGCGTCACCTCGCCGGCTGCGTTAAACTTCGTTGCCACCTCGGGGCCAATGTTGGGGATCACAAACGCTGCAACCACCAGCGGAATCACCGCAAGTACGAGCAGCGCAATACCCATGTAGCCAGCTTTTTTGCCATATTTAAACATATGCGTCGTCCTTACACGTTAAAGCGGAAGTGCACGACGTCGCCATCGGCCATGACATAGTCCTTGCCCTCAATACGCAGCTTGCCGGCGGCCTTGGCGCCCTGCTCGCCGCCGAGCTCGATGTAGTCGTCATAGCCAATAACCTCGGCCTTAATAAAGCCGCGCTCAAAGTCGGTGTGGATGACGCCGGCGGCCTGCGGGGCGGTCGCGCCCTGACGAACCGTCCAGGCCTTGACCTCCATCTCGCCAGCCGTAAAGAACGACTGCAGGCCGAGCAGCTTGTAGGCTGCTTGCGCGAGCACGTCCAGGCCGGGCTGCTCCAAGCCCAGGCTCTCCAGGTAGTCGGCGGCGTCCTCGGGATCGAGCTCGGAAAGCTCGGCCTCGATCTTGGCGCAGATGGGTAGCGGCTTGACACCGTCGATGGGCGCCAGGTCCTCGTTGAGCATGTCCTCGTCTACGTTGGCCACATACAGGATGGGCTTCATAGTAAGCAGGAACAAGCCCTTGGCAGCAGCGCGCTCCTCGTCGGTCATCTCCATGGATGCGGCGCGCTTGCCCTCGTTGAGCCAGGCGAGCAGGCGCTTGGCCACCTCGAACTTGGGCATGAGCTCCTTGTCGCGCTTGGCCTCCTTCTCGAGCTTGGGCAGTTGTTTCTCGAGCGTGCCCATGTCGGCCAGGATGAGCTCGGTCATGATGGTGTCGGCATCGCCGGCGGGATCGACGAACTCGCCCGTGCGGCCCACCTCGCGCATGACGTTGGGGTCCTTAAAGTAGCGCACGACCTCGCAGATGGCGTCGGTCTCGCGGATGTTTGCCAAGAACTGGTTGCCCAGGCCCTCGCCCTCGTTAGCGCCCTTCACCAGACCTGCGATGTCGACAAACTCGACCGTCGCCGGCACAATGCGGCCGGGGTTGACGATGTCGGCGAGCTTTTGCAGGCGGCTATCGGGCACATCGACGATACCCACGTTGGGGTCGATCGTGGCAAACGGGTAGTTGGCGGCAAGGCCGGTCTTTTTGGTAAGCGCGGTGAACAGCGTCGACTTGCCCACGTTGGGCAGGCCCACGATACCGATGGAAAGGGACACGACAGCTCCTTTTGGTACAGGTACTTCAAACTTCATAAGTATAGCGCCGCCGCAGCATCCGGGCGAATCCGGACACCACGGCGGCGCAAATGAAGCAGAGATGCGTGAGGGTTCTAGACAGTAGCCCTTACTTAAGCTCGGGCCAGAAATCCTTGTTGGCCTCGATGAGCTCGTCCAGGATCTGCTTAGCAACGCTTGCCGAAGGAATGGTCTTGGAGAGCGTGAGCGCCTGCCAGAGCTTCTGGTAGCTGCCCTCGACCCAAGCCTGGACAACGAGCTTCTCGACGGAAACCTGCTGCTCCATCAGGCCCTTCTGGAACTGCGGGATCGGGCCCTGGCAGATCTTCTCAAAGCCGTTGGAGCCGACGATGCAAGGCACCTCGACCATGGCCGTCGGGTCGAAGTTGGGCACAGCACCATCGTTGGGGACAATCAGCAGGAAGCGCTCGAGCGTGTTCTCGGCCAGTGCGCAGGCAAGGTCGACGATGTAGTTGGCGTGTACGTCGGGCTCAAAGCCGCCGTCTTTAGCCGTACCCTTGGCGATGATGTCGCGGCAAGCGCCAAAGACCTTCTTCTCGCGGCCGTCCATAACCTCATTGGCGCGAGTGTAGTTGGGGTCAGACGTCTCGACGACATAGTCCGGGTACAGGTAATACTTGAGGTAGGTATTGGGAATCGTCTCGGGATCGACAGCATAGACATCCTTGGCCTTGCCGAAGGTGTGAATCCAGCTCTCCTCGACATGCTGCTCCTTACCGGCCTCGTGCTCGATGCCGTCCAGGTAGCCGTTCTTAGCCATGTGCTCCTTAATCTGCGGCATGAGGTCGTTGCCGTCCTTGTCGTAGATCTTGCTCCACCAACCAAAGTGGTTGAGGCCGTAGTAGCTATACTGCAGCTCGCGACGATCCTTGATGCCGCACATACGGCTCATCTTATCCATGAGGTCAATCGGCATGTCGCAGATGTTGATGATGCGGCTGTTGGGGCGCAGCACGCGGCAGGCCTCGGCGACGATGGCCGCGGGGTTGGAGTAGTTGAGCATCCAGGCGTTGGGGCTGTACTTCTCCATGTAGTCGAGGATCTCGATGACACCACCGATGGAGCGCATGCCGTAGGCGATACCGCCGGCACCGCAGGTCTCTTGGCCAACGCAGCCGTACTTGAGAGGAATCTTCTCGTCGAGCTCACGCATGGCGTACAGGCCAACGCGGATGTGAGCGAGGACGAAGTCGGTCCCGGTGAATGCGGTCTCGGGGTCGGTGGTGTAGCTAAACTCAACCTCGGGGGCGTTCTCGTGGAAGTAGATCTCGCAGGCCTTGGCCACGGTCTCCTGGCGCTCGGCGTTGTTATCGTAGAAGGTCACCTTGTTGACCGGGAAGCGGTCGCGCTCCTCAAGCAGCATCAGGGCAATGCCCGGAGTGAAGGTAGAGCCACCGCCGGCAATGGTCACGGCATAGTTTTTCTTGGACATGATGTCCTCCTCATTCTGGCCGCTTGCTCAATCCATCCCCGCACGCGGCCTGTACGGTTTGGAATTGTTACCTAGAAGTGGAGTTTTTTATCTCTAGAATCGGCCTTGCGGTGCATACCGGCTCTGCAAGGCCGATTGTTTCGATGGACGATAGTTTACAGAAGACTCTCGAACTTCAGAAGACTCTCGAACTTCTCGCGAACCTGCGGGACGGTAAGGCCGATGATGACCTGGATTGACTGACCTTGGACCACCAAGCCATGCGTACCGATCGCCTTGAAGGAAGCCTCGGGTGCAACGACGCTCTTGTCCTTGACGTTAACGCGCAGACGGGTAGCGCAGTTAGTTACATCGATGATGTTATCCGTGCCACCGAGCAGATCGAGGATGTTCTCGGCAAGCACCAAGCGCTCATCATCTTTACTCTGGGCGACCGATTTGCCAGCAGCAGCACCGCCCTGCTTTTGCTTGTAGTCGGCCTTGGACTTGAGCTCGACCTCAACATCGTCATCCTCGCGACCGGGGGTCTTAAAGTCGAACTTGACGATCAGGAAACGGAAGACCACGACCCAAAGGGCGGTAAAGCACAGACCGACAAGGATGGAGATGGCGTACTGCAGACCGTGTGCGGCCCAAAGGGGCAGCCAGTCCCACGAGAGCATCGAGATGATGCCGCCGTCGAAAATACCCACGACGCCAAGGAGGTTTTGAGCCATGCAGCCAAGCGCTCCGAGCACGCAGTGGACGACGAACAGGCCGGGCGCGATGAACAGGAAGGTGAAGTCAAGCGGCTCGGTAATACCGCAAAGCATAGCGGTAAGGGTGACGGGAATGAGCAGAGCCTTGACGCGCTGTTTGCGCTCGGGTTTGGCGGTCATATAAAACGCAATGGCGACGCCAAGCGAGCCGAAGACTTTAGTCCATCCAGGGCAGGTATAGGCAGCCCAGGGTGCGGCATCCTTAAGAGCAATGCTCGGATCAGCAGCCAGTTGGGGCAGGATGTTGGCCCAAGCAGCAAAGATGCCGCCGTTGACCGCCGCGTTGTCGTAATAGAACGGCGTATAGATAAAGTGGTGCAGGCCTGTAGGGATCAGCACGCGCTCGAAGAAAGCAAAGACACCCACGCCAAACGTACCGGCGGAAAGGATGAATCCCTGGAAGGCGGCGATAGCAGCCTGAACATGCGGCCACACCAGGCAGGCGACAAGAGCGACCGGAACCATAACGAAGAAACCGATCATATAGATGAACACGGAACCCGAGAACACGCCCAGCCACTCAGGAAGTTCGGTGTCGAAGAACTTGTTATGCAGCATCGTGGCGATACCTGAAATGATAAGCGCGCCCATGATGCCCATATCAAGCGTTTTGATGCTTGCGATAGTGGCAAGACCAGTACCGCTGCCCGCCTCGACAGAGTAGTCGACCCCAAAGACAGGGCCCCACTGCCCCAAGATTGTGCTTACAAAGTAGTTGAAGGTAAGGTAGATGGCCAAAGCCTCCATGCAGCAGCGAGCGTTCTGCTTGTTCGCGAGCGAGATTGGCAACGCTACGCAAAACAGCAACGGCATCTGGTTAAAGAGCGTCCAACCACCCTGGAGCAGCACATTCCAGCAATCAAACCAAAGATGGCCCGCAGTGGCCATCTCGCCAAAGATCGCCTCGGTGGTAAACAACGTACCCAGGCCGACAACGATTCCGGAAAATGCGAAAAGAATTGCAGGCGTGTACATTGCACCGCCGAAACGTTGTATCTTTTGCATCATGACGGGGAATCCCCCTCTCTTCATTCGGAGCGCTGCGGTTTTGGCTTCACTCGAGACCGCAGACGCGCCGTTTGCGTGTACCTCATGCAATAGGACGGGTGGGCCCGCTTCCCTGACTTCTTGCACTTACGTTTTATCACATCACTCATCTATACAAGTTAGTATAAATACTACAGTCGGTCAACGGTTGATTATTGGCCGTAAACGGTATATGTCCAGTATTTCCCCTGCTAAATCTGACATAGCTGATGGCTGAAATTTATATTTCTTTTCAACTTGTATAGATGTGCTTGTCTATATCTATAGACATGCCTATACTTCAATACAACATTCACCGCCAGGTAAAGGAGTCACCATGAAAAGCGCGGTCTTCTATGGAAAGCACGATCTCAGGGTCGAGGATTCGACAAAGCCTGCCGTGGGCAAGCGCGACGTTCTGATCAACGTCAAGGCTTGCGGCGTCTGCGGTACCGATGTTCATATCTATGAAGGCGACAAGGGCGCAGCGGACGTTACCCCGCCTACGATCCTTGGTCATGAGTTTGCGGGCGTTGTCGAGGCCGTGGGCAGCGACGTCGCCGGCTTTAAACCGGGCGATCGCGTGTGCATCGACCCAAACCATCCCTGCGGCTGCTGCGAACCCTGCCGCGACGGAATCAACCACTACTGCGAGCATATGACCGGTTACGGCACCACCGTTAACGGCGGCTTTGCCGAGTACTGCTCCGTCGATATGCAGCAAGTCTACAAGTTAGGCGATCACACCAGCTTTGAGCAGGGTGCTATGACCGAGCCCGTCGCCTGCTGCCTGCACGGCATCGATATGTGCAACATCAAGCCCGGCAGCACAGTTGTCGTTATCGGCGGCGGCATGATCGGCCTGCTCATGATGCAGCTCGCCAAAAACGCCGGCGCCACCAAGGTCGTCTTGCTCGAGCCTGTCGAAGGCAAGCGCGAGGTTGCGCTCAAACTCGGCGCCGACCTGGCAATTGATTCCATCCACGAGGACGTCCCGGCCCGCCTGAAGCAGGAGGGCGTCGGCAACGTCGATGTCGTTATCGAGTGTGTTGGCAAGCCCGTCACCATCGAGCAGGCCATCCAGATCGCCGGCCACAAGGCTACGGTCATGATGTTCGGCCTCACCAAGCCCGATGAGACAATCACCGTCAAGCCCTTCGAGGTCTTCCAGAAGGAGCTTGTGCTCACCTCGTCCTACATCAACCCTTATACGCAGCGTCGCGCGCTCGAGCTCATCGACTCTGGCAGGCTCGACGTATCCTCGATGGTCGCCAAGGTGGCTTCCCTCGACGAACTCGGTGCCATCCTGTCAGACCCGGCCCTGCGTGCCATGGGTAAATATATAATCGACCCCAGCAAGTAAATCGATCGACACCTGCGCGAGCGGTCCTCATCCACCGCTCGCGCACTCAGCTCTAGGAGACCGTCATGGCGCGAGCCATCTTCCAAACTATTTATGACAACGTGAAGCAGTCGATTGACGACGGCACATACGCCTATCAGAGTTATCTGCCTTCGGAGACTGAGCTCACGCAGCTGTTTGACTGTTCGCGCATGACGGTCCGTCGCGCCATCTCGATGCTTGCGGCAGATGGTTACGTGCTCCCCCAGCAAGGCAAAGGCATGCGCGTCATTCGCAACATCAGTGACGAGAAGAGTCGTGGTGGCGGCGGACTCGAGACCTTTAAGGAAATCGCGGTCAACCGAGGCTTTGAGCTCAAAACGGTCACCACCGTCTTTGAGCTACTCATCTGCAGCAAGGCGCTCTCCAAGATTACCGGGTTTCCCGAAGGCTGTGAGCTCACACGCGCCAAACGCATCCGTTATGCAGACGGACAAGCCGTGTGCTCCGACGACTCCTATTACCTAAGCTCACAGGTACCGGGGCTGACACCCGAGATTGTCAACGACTCGATCTATCGTTACCTCGAAGAAGACCTTGGCATTAAGATTGCCACGGGCAAACGCGATGTAACGATCGAGCATCCCACGCCCGAGGATACGCGCGTGCTCGATCTCGACGACTTTAACGCACTCGCCGTTATACGCGGACAGACCTACAACGCCGACGGTATCCTTATGGAATACACCGAGACCAAACAGGTTCCCGGGTTCTTTTTGCTCCATGAAACCGTGACACGCAACGGTACCGGTCGAACCGGCCACCAAAGCAGCATGAACTAACCATTTATTAGTTGCGGTGGAATAGTTCCTAGAATGGCCAGCTTAAGGGCAAAACAGGAACTATTCCACCGCATCTTTTTTGGCCGGTGGGGCAGCACCTGTCCCACCGGCCATCATTTACGCTCTTTTAGCTAGTCCGCAAGCTTCTCCACTTGGTCGAGCATCTTATCGAGCTTGGCCTTTGCCTCGGCCTTGACCTTCTCGGCCTCCTCGTGGGCTTTGGCCTTCTGAGCGGCCTTTTCCTCGGCCTCGGGATCGACGACGACCAGATTGGACGCGTCATGCTCAACCAACTTAAGCGCATGCTCGGGGCACACCTTGACGCAGGCCCCGCAACCTAGGCAATACGTGGACTCCAGTGCAAAGCGGCCGCTTCCCACCAAATCGCAGGCAAACGTGGGGCATACATTGACGCACTCGCCGCACGACGTACACTTGTCAAAATCACACTCCGGCGTGCTCACCTGCATGTTCTGGGCAAGCTCGGGGTGGTTTTGCAACGTTGAGAGCACCAGTTGGCGCCCGTGCGTGAGCGAACGGCGACGCTTAGTCGTCGTGGTGCCGCACATGGTGTTGAGCGTACGCTCCAGCTGGGTAATCTGATGGCGATGGGCCTTGAGCTTTTGCGTCACCGAGGCCAGCGCCGCCGTCGCCGGATTGAGCTTGGTCACCGTCAGGCCCGTGGTGCGGGCAATCTTTTCCATGTACTCCTTGCGTTCGTACTCGCGAAGCTTATGGCACTTGAGGCTCTTGGGGTCGACCTCCAAGCCCATACCCGTGCCAGACCACTCCTCGGCCTTCGCAATCGCCTCGCCCAGAATGTCCTCACCGCCGATGTTGCGGCATTTATCGCACACGCCCAACGGCAGGTACACGCTCACGTTGGGATAGTCCGCCAGTACCGAGAACCAGGTCTCGGCCGTAATATCGCCCACGCAGGCAACGACGACCTCGTTTTCGCGCGGCATGCGCTTAAGGGCGCGCGTGCAGGTGACGTAGGCGGTCTCGTGGCTCGTAGCAGCAGAGACGATATCGTCATACAGGTTTTTGGGCGCCAGGCGCGGCGAGATGATCGCCTCGGTCGGACAGGCAGCGGCGCACAGGCCGCACTTGCGACAGGAGTCGAGGATCTCGATGGCGTCTTCCTCGACCTCGATAGCGTTGACCGGGCACACGTCCATGCACGCGGTGCAGCCGCTCTTTTCATTTTTGCAGGTCAGACACGGGATGGTGTTGCCGCGCGGGCGCTCCTTGTAGTCGGCAGGATTCCACTGCGGCGCCGACGGATCGAGTGCATCGGTCACGCCGCCAAGCGGATTTTTAAGAAAGTCGAAACCCTTGCTGATCTCGATAATGTCATCAAACAGATCGTGTTCCTGCGCCATGCGCGGCCCCTCCCTGAGCAGTGCAAACAAGCAAGAGATAATGATACGCTATCGGCCCACGCCTCGGGCAAATTACACGCGGCGCACCTTTGAGGCAAATAGTCTATGGCCTATCGCCGCCTCGATTGCACAAGGTCAATCAAGCGCCAAACTATGCCTCGCACATGAGCTGCACGATCTTTTGTTTGGTCACCTTTGCCTGCTCGTTGGCCATATTACGTTCATTTCTAAAGACCGCATTTGCAACACCCTGCAGATCGGCATCGGAAATCTCGCTGCACGGACCGTCCATCGATGCCGCCGTGGGGCATACGCACAACGGCAACTCGGCATAAAACGCAACGGCCTTGGCGATATCGAGCATTTTGCCGCCGCCAATACCCACTACCATGTCGCAATACTCGGCCTGGGCTTCCTTAGCCATTTCGACAACGGCCTCTTCCGTACACGGACCGTCATAAATCTTAAAGAACGGCTCGCTTAGATCTTCGTCCAGAAATCCATCGACGATCTGCCTGCACAGCCGATCCTCGGTGCCCTGGTCAAACAAGACATAGGCAGCGCAGCCCAACCATGACAAATACCTGCCTTGACGCGACAGTTCGCCCGGCCCCTGAACATACCGGCCGGGACCGCCGTAAACCATAGGAAGCGCCATACGAGAATCCGCCCTTCATCAAACAACGATTGGTGCAAAGTAACCTGGCCCCTTTGCACCAACTTGGTGCGAAGGGGCCAGGTTAGTTTGCACCATAGCAAAAAGGGGCAAAGTCATCTGTTAGCTTTGCCCCTTCCTTAGCTTGATTTACTCATCCATGAGATAGTAGTGGCCCAGCGCGTCGGCACCCAGGATGGCGTTTGCGACCATCTCGGGCGTCACCTCAAAGGGCATGTTGCACATGGTGTCATCGGGTGCGCAGGCGGCCTCGGCAACAATCATGGCCTGCTCGCGCGTAAGCTCGGCAACGCCAAGTTCCTTCATCGTGACCGGCAGGCCAAGCTCAATGCAGAAGCCCAAGACTTCCTCGAGCTTCTCGGTCGGGGCATCCTCGAGTACCAGCTGGACGATAGTGCCGAAGGCGACCTTCTCGCCGTGATACATGCCGTGGCACTCGGGCAGCATCGTCAGACCATTGTGGATGGCATGAGCAGCGGCAAGGCCCGAGCTCTCAAAGCCAATGCCCGAAAGCAGCGTATTGGCCTCGATGATGTGCTCGACGGCAGGCGTGAGCGCGCCCTTCTCCAGCGCGACCTTGGCCTTGACGCCATCGGCCATAAGCGTCTCGTAGCAGAGCTTGGCGAGCGCCAGACCGGCCATTCCGCCCTTGCCGCCGGCGCAGGTGCCGCCGTCGGCATCGTGCGTCGCCTGAGCCTCGAAATAGGTTGCGAGCGCATCGCCCATACCGGAAACCGTCAGGCGCACCGGGCTCGCCGCGATAACCGTCGTATCCATCAGGACGATATTGGGGTTTGCCTTAAGGAAGAGGTACTTATCAAACTGGCCGTCATCGGTGTAAAGCACCGAAAGTGCCGAGCACGGTGCATCGGTCGAGGCAATGGTGGGGCAAATGATAACCGGGGACTCCAGGTAATAGGCGACGGCCTTCGCGGTGTCGAGGATCTTGCCGCCACCGACGCCGACGATGATGTCGCAACCGTTGTCGCGAGCGAGCGCAACCAGGCGATCGACCTCGCCCTTGGAGCACTCGCCGTTAAAGTCCTCAAACAGCAGCTCGGCCTTGGCCTCGGCAAAGCCGCCCTCGATCTTGGCACCGACGCGCTTCTTGCCCGAAGGCGTCACGATGACGAGGGCCTTAGCGCCGAGCGGCTCGACATAGGAGCCGAGCTTGGCCAGCTCGTCCGGACCCTGGATGTACTTGCTGGGGCTATTGAAAATTGCAGCCATAACTATCCCATTCTCTAAAAAAGAAAGGGGCTCCGTACGGATACGTGCGGAGCCCCTCGTTACGATAACAAGAGTCGATTAGAAATCGATGTCGGTGTCGTAGTAGCAGGCCTTGAGGATCTTCTCGAAGTCGGCAGCCTTGGTCTCACGCGGGTTCTCGGGCGTGCAGGCGTCCTGCTCGGCGTTCGCGGCGATCTCGGGCAGCTTGGCGAGGAACTCCTCCTCGGAAACCATCTGCGGGTTCTCGGCGTCGACCTTCACGCCACCATTCGCGTAATCCTTGATGGACTGCGGAATGTTGAGCTGGTCGTTGAGGTCGCGGATCTTCTGGACGAGCGCAGCGATGAGCTCCTCGTTGGTCTCGCCGGGAAGGTGCAGGATCTCCTTGGCCACGTAAGCGTAACGCTCGGCAGCACGCGGGTCCTTGGAGTTCCACTGGATGACCTTGCCCAGGTACATGGCGTTAGCGGCACCGTGGATGATGTGGCCGTTCTCGAAGGCAGCACCGGTCTTGTGAGCCATGGAGTGAACGATGCCGAGCAGGCCCGAGGAGAAGGCGATACCGGCGATGCACTGAGCCTCGTGCATGTGCTGACGGGCCTCATGGTCGCCAGCATAGGACTTGGGCAGCCACTCGACGATCTCGCGGATGCCGTGCAGAGCGTTGGCGTCGGTGAACATAGAGGCGCAGGTGGAAACGTAGGCCTCCATGCAGTGGGTCAGAGCATCCATGCCGGTGTGAGCGCACAGCTTGGCGGGCATGGTGTAGGTGAGCTCGGGGTCGACGATGGCGACATCAGGGGTGATGTTGAAGTCGGCCAGCGGGTACTTGATGCCCTTGGCGTAGTCGGTAATGACGGAGAACGCGGTGACCTCGGTAGCGGTGCCGGAGGTAGAGGAGATGGCGCAGAAATGAGCCTTCTGACGCAGCTCAGGGAAGCTGAACGGCTGGATGATGTTATCGAAGGACTCCTCGGGATACTCGTAGAAGACCCACATGGCCTTAGCGGCATCGATGGGCGAGCCGCCGCCGATGGCGATAATCCAGTCGGGCTCGAACTCGCGCATGGCCTCGGCGCCCTTCATGACCGTCTCGATGGACGGGTCGGACTCGACGCCCTCGAACAGCTTGACCTCGAAACCGCCTTCCTTAAGGTCGTTCTCGACGTCCTGCAGGAACCCGCCGCGGCGCATAGAGCTGCCGCCAGAAACGATGATGGCCTTCTTGCCCTTGAGGTTCTTCACCTCGTGGCGAGCGCCCTCACCAAAGTACAGATCGCGAGGATTGGTAAAACGTCCCATACTGTGCCTCCTAAACAAGCCCCTCTTAGACTTGCGTATATAACGGAGCACCCAATTGGCTCCGTTAGGACCGGTTTGCGCGTTGCCGGCGATGACAATGCGCGATGTCTAAACGTCTCAACGCTCAGACAAACACTATTTTACCGTTCTGGTTGGTCAGTTATTCACCTAAAGCCGCCAATGATGAAACGTTTTTTCTATCCCTGAAGACCCTTGTGCGGCATTCATACTCCCAAGCTGGGCAAACGTTTTATCAAGGTTGACCACATATCCCGGGCAGGACTGTGCCCCTCCAAAATATGCACCGTTCGCCGCCAAAAATCGACCGTTTGCGGCACCGTGATACCACTCGGTCGTCCAAGGTGCCGACATTTGTGCGACATCCGTCTTCGTGGTGCAAAGGTGCAAGTCCAAGTGCGGCACCCCCGGTGTGCCACATGCGGGTAAACTAGAACTTTATATAGAAACATTTGAACCCTAACCGCAGCAAAGGAGGCCCCATGGCATTCGATCCCATTCAAGAGGATTGCCATCGCCTCGTTCTTGAGGCCTTGCGCCGCAACAATATCCCGCTCACCGACGCTGCCGCCGTAGAGCGTCTGATGGAACAATTCACCCGCAACCCCGCACCGCTCATCGTGCACGACCGCGACCGCGCCGGGCACCTCATTGCCAAGGTGGTCGAGGCCGTCGACTACCGCATTCCCTTTATCCCCGACGATGCCCAGGCCGAGCAAGAAGAGGCAGCTGCCGAGAACATGCTCCGCGAGGCGGCCGCACTCGATCCGGCCAACTGGGACGCTCAGCGCATGCTGACGGCACTCACCGCCGAATCCAACGAGGAATACGTACAGTACCTGGTGTCCAAGTGCGATGAGGTCGAGCACGACCTGGCGCTCAAGATCGCCTCGGCGCAAGACCCCTACGAGCGTGAGGCCGCAGGCGACCTGACCCGCCGTCCCTACCTGCGCTGGCTTGCCGCCCTTGCGTCGCGCGCCCTCATTAGCGGCCGCTACCGCATGTCGCTCGAAGCCGCAAACCGCAGCTTGGACTTTGCGCCCAACGACCCCGCTGGTGTCCGCCACACCGCGATGCTCGCCATGGCAAAGCTCGAATACCCCGCCGAGGAGCTCAAGCGCTTTCGCTCTGCCCACTCCGTGCCGTACCTCGCGAATACCCCGCTGCGCCGCCGCCCCAAAGATGCGGAGCGCGACTTGGACCCGTGGACGCTCATCGCACTGATGAGCGCAGCCTGGCGCGAGCTGGACTACGAGGGCGCCGAGCACTACCTGCGTATCCTTGCACGCTCGTGTCCGCACGCGGCCGAGGCGCTCTACTTCCAAACCGAGTTTCCCGATGGCGTCTATGCCCGCGTCAACGTGGGTGCGGGCTCCACCGACGAGCTTGTCCTTGCGCTATCCGAGGCGACGCCGGTACTGCAGGAGGGCCTGGGCGCCCCCGACAACGCCAGCTTTGCCGCCTGGGTCGCCACCAACGATATCGTGCGTTCCCAAATCGATGAGCGCATACTGCGGGCGGCCGAGCAGGGTTTGCCGTTTAAGGGAGGAGACCTCTAATGGATCCGAGCGTCTACATCCCCGCCTACCTGGAGCGCGCCTACGTTGCGTCGCACCCCGAGCTCACCGATGCAGCACGCGAGCTTGTCCATAACGACATTAGCGCGAATCCCCAAAAGTATGCGCAGTCCGAGCATGCCCAGGCGCTGCTGTCCTACGCCGGTGTTCATCGCCACCTGCTCGACGAGCTCCATCGCATCGAGGACATGGGCAGCGACGAGGAATTCGAGCAGACGCGCAATCGTCTGTTCGACGACATGCGCGATGAGCTGCTCAAGATTGTCCGCGTCGATGCGTATGTCCTCGACGCGCAGCTGCTCGCCATCATCCTGGCCGACACGCCCGTTGACGCCTGCCTGGGCGACCTGATGAGGCTCGAGGCGACCACGGCCGATTACCTGCAGCAAAGCGTGCCCGGGTTCGATATGGAGGCCCCACACTACTGGGCCAATAATGTTTTGGCCGACGGTGTCACCGCAGCAGACCTTACCGTGAGCGAGCCAGCTCTTATCGGATGGCTTCACACACTCGAGGCCATCTCGCAGCTGTGCATGGCGAGCGCTCGTTACCGTGCTGCCGCCAACTACGCCCGCCGCGTTCTTAAGGCAGAAGGCTATCCCACCCGAGCTGCCGGCACCGTGTTGCTCGCCCTCGCTCGCTTGGAAGACCAGGACGGCTTTTTTGCCCTAGCCCACCAGCTCGAGGAACAGGGGGGAGCCGATGCACTCGAGAACTCTCCTTGGTACCTGCTCGCCCGCACAATCCTATTGTTCAAAACGAACAAGATGCGTCCGGCGGTGCGTGCGCTGCGCGAGTTCGCTAACCGCTGCGAGGGTGGCGCATTCTTCTTGCTGAATCCCATGTACCAGACACCGTACCTTCCCTGCCGGCCCGAGCCACGCGATCCCTGGGATCTTTCGCACCAGGCCGTTTGGGAAGCGGACGGCATTATCTCGGACACTCCAGACTTTGCCCCCTGGGCCAATGCCTGCGAAGACGTATCACAGCTTGCCCAGGAATTTGCGCGCCGCTACGGTTTTTAGTGACGCACTCGACCCGACCATGTCGTTTACGTTAGGAACGGTTTCATGAACCTCCGCTCATCTCTCGCCTGCACCTCGAGCGATATCGCCCGCTGGGGACTGCGCTCTGTCCTCAAACGCCAGGGTGGCGTGCTTCCCGGCCGCATCGCCATGAAGATCGATCCCGAGTTGCTGAGCGACCTCGCTGCCCTTGTCGACCGCAGCGTGGTGATCACCGGCACCAACGGCAAGACCACCACCTCCAACCTCATCGCCGACGCCGTTGCCGCCAGCGGTGCTACCGTGGTGTGCAACCGCGCCGGCAACAATATGGAGCCGGGTGTGGTGGGTGCTCTGCTCGAGGCGCGCAGCGGCCTCAAGCGAGCCGACGGCAAGCGCGTGGGCGTTTTTGAATGCGATGAGCTCTACACCGTGCGCGTCCTGCCCAAGCTCAAGCCGACGTACTTCGTGCTGCTCAACCTGTTCCGCGACCAGCTGGACCGCTACGGCGAGATTGACCACACCCAGGACGTCATCGCCCACGCGCTGGAGCTTTCTCCGGCAACGACGCTCATCTACAACGCCGACGACCCGCTGTGTGCCGCAATCGCCGTGCGCGTTCCCAACGCGAGTATTGCCTTTGGCATCGACGGCGCCACCAACACCGAGTCTGACCGCATTAGCGACTCACGTTTTTGCTCACAGTGCAACGCGCCGCTGGAGTATGACTACGTGCAATACGGCCAGCTCGGCGCCTACCATTGCCCCTCGTGCGGCTGGGCCCGCCCTGCGCTTGTCCGTCGCGTGACGGACGTGGAGCTCGGCTGCGACGGCTATGGTTTTGACCTGGTCTTTGGATCTGCGCCCGACGCGGCTGCCGCACACATCGCCACGCGCTACAACGGCCTGTACATGGTCTACAACGTTGCCGCTGCATTCTTTGCCGCACATGAGTTAGGCGTGGATACCGCGCACCTGCAGCCCACGCTCGATGCCTACGTCCCCGCCGGCGGACGCATGGGCCGCTGGGATATCGCCGGCCGCACCGTCGAGGCCAACCTGGCTAAGAATCCCGTAGGCTTCGATCGACAAATCCAGTCCATCAAGACGGCAGGCGGCAGACTCTGCGCTTTCTTCCTCAACGACAACGACGCCGACGGACACGATGTATCGTGGATCTACGACGTCGACTTTGAGCGCATCGCCGATACCCCAGGGCTTGTCGCCTTTGCCGGAGGCACGCGTGCGCACGACATGCAGGTGCGCCTCAAGTACGCCGGCATCGATGCCGCGATTATCTCGGACGTCGCGCAGGCAATTGGCGCCGTGGCAGACGAGGCTGCCGGCGACACTTTCTACGCCGTCGCTAACTACACGGCCTTCCCGCCGCTGGTCAAGGAGCTCGACGGGCTGAAAGGCGCTGCCGCCGACGCTGTTGCCGGGCGCGCCGTAGCCCGTGCCGACGGCAGCGCTCTTCCTGTCGGCATCGCACCAGTCGAGCTTTCGCGCCCGCTGCGCATCGTCTACCTGTATCCCGATGCCCTTAACCTCTACGGCGACGGCGGCAATGTTATCGCGCTCGAGCGCCGTTGCGCCTGGCGTGGCATTCCCGTTCGCGTGGACGAGGTCCGTATGGGCGAGTCACTCGATCTCACCGATGCCGATATCGTCATGATGGGTGGCGGCTCCGACCGCGACCAGCTAGCCGTGGCACACGAGCTGCTCGCCCAAAAAGACAAGGTCGCGGCCTATGTTGAGGATGGCGGCTCGCTGCTTGCCATCTGTGGCAGCTATCAGCTGCTCGGCCGTTCGTACTATATGGGCGAGAATCGCATCGAGGGTCTGGGGGTCATTGCCGCCGAAACCGTACGCGGCTCCGACCGCCTGATCGGCAACGTCGCCGTCAAAACCGATCTGTCACCCGAGCCCTTTGTGGGATTCGAGAACCATGGAGGTCGCACCCTGCTCGACGCAGACGCCACGCCACTCGGAACGTCCGTCGTCACGGGTACCGGCAACAACGGCGACGACGGCTTTGAGGGTCTGATCTACAAGGGCGTCATCGGCACGTACCTACACGGACCGGCACTGCCCAAAAACCCCGAACTCGCCGACTGGCTGATCGCGCATGCCCTCGAGCGCCGCGGCGATGCGCAGGCCACAGCCCTGCTGCCGCTCAAACCCCTCGACGACACCTACGAGCACGCCGCCCACGACGCCGCGATGAAGCTCCTCCCCTAACGCCTCGCCACCACAAAGGGGACAGGCACCTTTGTGGTGGTTTTTCAGTTTGCCAACGATATGTGAACGGCTAAAAAAGTCTGCTATACTCTTTCCCGCTGTCCCCATCGTCTAGCGGCCAAGGACGCCACCCTTTCAAGGTGGATATCGCGGGTTCGAATCCCGCTGGGGGCACCATTTGAATTGAAGAGCCCGTTACCCTCGCGGTAGCGGGCTTTTTGCTACCCATGCGCCGGGATTCGAACCCGACAGGGTGCGGAGCTGAGGAAACGCGAAGCGTTTTCCAGCGCAGCACGCAAGGAGCGAAGCGACGCGGCGAAAGCGGGCGGCGTCAGCCGCACGCGGACATCCCGCTGGGGGCACCATTTGAAACGAGAAGCCCGTTACCCTCGCGGTAGCGGGCTTTTTGCTACCGAAACGCCGCGGTTCGAACCCGACAGGGTGCGAACCGCGGCATCATCGCAAGGCCTGTGGGCAAAAAATAGCAAATATGAGTACTGTTACCATTTTAGTAACAGCAATTTCATGCCTTCAGAAGGCGATTTAGACGCCAGGGGTCCTACGGCGGAAGAATTGCAGGCGTTTATCAGCTATGTACTTGGACATATGTTGCGTAACAACCCATATTTTGTAAATAAATAATGCTACAGGACTTGTGACAGTACTCATATTTGACGTTTTTTGTCCACAACCCTTTATACCTAGGCAAGTCGGCGGCAAAACGGGCTTCAAAGCGTCCTTCGCAAACAAAAACCGGGGCCCGCATGATGCGGACCCCGGCTCAATACCGTGACGATATGTCAGTTACGCCCTACACGTAGAACAGGATGTCGTCGTAGGTCGGGACCGGCCAGTAGTCGGCTGCCACGATCTCCTCCATGGCGTCCACGGCGGCACGCAGCGCATCCATAGCGGGAACGACCTCGTGCGCGTACACGTTGGCCTGCTCCTGGCCATCGAGGGCCTCAGCCTTCTGATGCACGGCGTCAAGCGCCTTGATGGAGTCGTTGATGGTGGTGATGCCGTTGCAGAGCTTGTTGAGCGTGTTCTGCTCGCACTGCATGGCGGCCTCAGCACCGGCAGCACGAATAGTCTCAAGGCCCTTAGCGACCTTGGTGGCATAGGCGGTAATGACCGGGCGATAGGTACGACGCGCCTCGCGAACCATCGTGGTGGCCTCGATGTTCATGAGCTTGTTGTACTTCTCGAGCTTGCAGTCGTAGCGGCACTGGGCCTCGGCCTTGGTCAGGACACCCGTCTCCTCAAAGAGCGCGATGGCCTTATCGGAAACAAAGGCGGGCAGGGCGTCGGCCGTGGTCTTGTTGTTGGCAAGGCCGCGCTTCTTGGCCTCGACGGGCCACTCATCGGAGTAGCCGTCACCGGAGAACAGGATGCGCTGGTGGTCGGTCAGGACCTTCTTGCAGTACTCGAGCGCGGCGTCCTGGAACTCATCCTCGGGCGTACCCTCAAGCGCGTCGGCGAAGGACTTGAGCGACTTGGCCACGGCGGCATCGAGCACCAGGTTGGAGTCGGAGACGTTCTGCTCGGAGCCGCAGGCACGGAACTCGAACTTGTTGCCGGTGAAGGCGAACGGGGAGGTGCGGTTGCGGTCGGTGTTGTCCTGCATCAGCTTGGGCAGGGTATCGGCGCCCAGGTCGAGCACGCCGCGCGTGGCATGAACGGAAGCCTTGCCATCGATGATCTTCTCGACGACCTCGGTAAGCTGGTCGCCCAGGAAGATGGACATAATCGCCGGAGGAGCCTCGTTGGCGCCCAGACGATGGTCGTTGCCGGCCGAGGCAACGGAGGCACGCAGGAGCTCCTGATAGTTATCGACGGCCTCGATCACCGCGGTGAGGAAGACGATGAACTGCAGGTTGTCGAGCGGGGTGTCGCCCGGATCGAGCAGGTTCTCGGACTCGGTGCCAAGCGACCAGTTGTTGTGCTTGCCCGAACCATTGATGCCCTCAAAGGGCTTCTCGTGCAGCAGGCAGACCAAGTCGTGGCGGGAGGCGATGAGCTTCATCTTCTCCATCATGACCAGATTCTGGTCGATGGCCTCGTTGACTTCGCCATAGACGGGAGCAAGCTCATGCTGGCAGGGAGCAACCTCGTTGTGCTTGGTCTTGGCGGGAATGCCGAGCGCCCACAGTTCATCGTCCAGGTCCTTCATGTAGGCCGAGACGGTGGGGCGGATAGCGCCAAAGTAGTGCTCCTCGAGCTCCTGGCCCTTGCAGGGAGCGGCGCCAAAGAGGGTGCGGCCGGTGATGACCAGGTCCTTGCGCTTGCGGTAAGCATCCTTCTTGATCAGGAAGTACTCCTGCTCGTCGCCCACGGAAGGAACGACCTTCTTGGGGGTCTTGCCAAACAGCGCCAAAACGCGCTTAGACTCACGCGAGAGCGCGGTCATGGAACGCAGCAGCGGGGTCTTCTTGTCCAGGGCCTCGCCCGTGTAGGAGCAGAAAGCCGTGGGGATGCACAGGACATCGTCCTTGATAAAGGCGGGGCTAGTGGGGTCCCAAGCGGTGTAGCCACGGGCCTCGAAGGTAGCACGCAGGCCGCCGTTGGGGAAGCTCGAGGCATCGGGCTCGCCCTGGATGAGGTTCTTGCCCGTAAACTTGGTAATGGCGGTGCCGTCGTGGTTGGGCTCCAGGAAGCTGTCGTGCTTCTCGGAAGTAATGCCCGAAAGCGGCTGGAACCAGTGCGCATAGTGCGTCGCACCCTTGGAGATGGCCCAGACCTTCATGGCATGGGCAACGGCGTTGGCCACATCCAGGTCGAGCGGCTCACCGCCCTCGAGGGTTGCAGCAAGGCGCTTCCAAATGTCCTTGGGGAGGTAGTCCTTCATGACTTCCTCAGAGAACACCATGGTCCCGAAGCGGTCAGTAAGTTCGGCCATACGGAACTCCCTTCGTATCGGCACCGCGTGAGAAGCGGTGTTGATTACTAACGAACGAGTCATAGCTTAGACTCGCCGTGTTTCCGCGACATTACCGTTATGTTGCTGTCGCGAAACCAATCAATGAGGTTACCCTATCGAGGCGGCGTTGCCACCCTCAACAGCCAATCAACTGCATAAATTGCAGACCTCTCCCCATGGTTTAAGGGTAGTCAATTTGGGATGGAGCTCTATTAACTGGTATTTTGCATCAGATACCAGTCTTTATAGTCCGTGCCTAGATTAGCCGCTCTGTTATAGAGAAAGCCGATAGCAAGGCATCTTTGATTGGTATCCCCGAATAACGAGTGAAACTCCACCGTGACACAGTGGTGCTGTAGAATCCTTACAACACATCACACTATTACGTATCTAGAGGAGCACGATATGCGCGTCGACGAGGTTTTTAAGCAGGCAGCATCCCAGGGCACCGCGCCCGTTTCGTTTGAGATGTTCCCGCCCAAGGGCGAGCTCACCCTCGACACGGCTCGCGAAGTGGCAGGCAATCTGTGCAAGCTTTCGCCGAGCTTTGTCTCGGTCACCTGCTCGGCCGGCGGCTCGGGCAACGGTGCCACCACCGCCCCCATCGCGCATATGATTTCGAGCGAATTCGACACGCCCTCGGTGGCACACCTCACCTGCGTGGGCCGCACCCACGCCGACATCGCCGCCAAGATCGACGAGTATCGCACCGCCGGCGTTGAAAACATTCTGGCCCTGCGTGGCGATCTCCCTGCCGGCGCGACCGAGGACGACAAGCCCGCCTCCGACTACGCCTACGCCCGCGACCTCATCCCCGAGCTCGTCGACGCCGGCTTTTGCGTGGGCGCCGCAGCCTACCCCGAGGGCCACATTGCCTGTGAGGATCTCAACCTCTCGGTCGAACACCTCAAGCAAAAACAGGACGCCGGCGCGAGCTTCTTTGTGACACAGCTCTTCTTTGATAACGAGTGCTTCTACCGCTTCCGCGAGCTTGCCGACAAGGTCGGCATCACCGTGCCCATTACCGCGGGCATCATGCCGTTTATGGGCAAGTCCCAGATCAGCCGCATGGTCTTTATGTGCGGCGCGTCGCTGCCCTCCCCCGTCATCAAGATTCTCGCCAAGTACGAGAACGACCCCGAGAGCCTGCAGGCAGCCGGTGTAGATTATGCCGCCCGCCAACTTTGCGACCTCAAGGAGCACGGCGCCGACGGCCTGCACCTGTACACTATGAACCGTCCTGCGATCGCCGCGACCATTATGGAGCGCCTGGGGTAATGGAAAAACCGCACATCGATACAACCGCTGTCGAAGTGCCGGCCGACCTTGCGTCGCCGGCGCTTTACCGTGTCGATGCCGCGCACCATCCCCGTGTCGACCGTGCCGAGATGCTGCGGTATCTGGGTTACGGCGGCCAGCAGATTGAGCCCGAACTGTCACGACGTATTGAGCTTGTCGTTGAACGTCTGGAACTGGACATTGAGCCCCGTGGCGTGCGCCGCGTGTTTGCCGTCGATGCCACGGGCGTGGACGAACAAAGTGAGCCTTGCATTCGCTTGGTCGGCACCAACGTTGAGCTGCGGGGTCGCGATATCTATCGACATCTCAAAGATGCCCGCTTTGCCGCGCTCATGGCATGCACCCTCGGCATGGACGCCGAGCGTCGCCTGCGCACCACGGGAGCCCAACATCCCCTGGAGGGCGCCGTGCTCGACGCCGCGTGCTCCGCTTACGTAGAAGCCGCCGTTGAGCAAATGGACCAGCAGGTCAAGACGGACGCCGCCGTTCATGGGCTCGCCGGCAACTGGCGCTTTAGTCCCGGCTACGGCGACTGCCCGCTCTCGGCCCAGCGCTCGATCGTCAATGCGCTCAACGCCACGCGGCTCATCGGGCTTACCGTCACACCCACCAGCCTGCTCATGCCCACCAAGAGCGTGACCGCGGTGATCGGTCTGTTCGAAGGCGAAGTCCACGACGCCCAGAGCCGCCCCACCTGCAATATCTGCCGCATGCGCGAGCACTGCCGCTTCCGCGCCGCCCACACCACCTGCTATTCCAGCCATTAGGAGCCCTCGATGTTTACTCCGCTTATCACTCATGATTCTGACGGCACTGCATTGGCGGCACCTGTTGATGCCGCACGTCGCAACGGTGCCACGTACAAGACGCGCACGATCGACGATCTGCGCATTAAGGACGATCGCCTGCGTGCGGCCATCGATGGCACGGGACACCTGCTGTTCGACGGCGGCATGGGCACCATGTTGCAGGCCGCTGGCATGAAGGCGGGCGCCCTGCCCGAGCTGCTCAACTTTGAGGAACCCCAGGTTATCACCGATATCCAACGTCAATATGTCGAGGCTGGCTGTGACGTGATCACCGCCAACACCTTTGGCGCCAACGCCCACAAGCTCGACGGTGCTGCCACCGTGGCAGACGTCTTTGCCGCGGCCGTCACCTGCGCCCGCGAGGCCGGCGCCCGCTACGTCGCCGGCGATATCGGCCCCATCGGCGCGCTGCTTCGCCCCCTGGGTACTCTGAGCTTCGACGAGGCCTACGACCTCTTTGCCGAGGAAGTGCGCGCCGGCGTCGCCGCGGGTGTGGACCTCTTTATTATCGAGACCATGACCGACCTGGCCGAGATCAAGGCGGCTGTCTTCGCCTGCCGCGAGAACTCCGACCTGCCCGTCTTTGCCACCATGACCTTTGAGGAAGACGGCCGTACCTTCCTAGGAACGAGCCCCGAGGTCGCCGCCATCACGCTCGACGCCATCGGTGCCGACGTTTTGGGCATCAACTGCAGCCAAGGACCGGCCGAGCTCCGAGGACTCGCCGCACGTATGCTCACCGTTACCGACAAGCCCGTTATGGTGCAGGCTAATGCAGGACTCCCCCATGTAGACGACGACGGCAACACCGTCTTTGATATCCAAGCCCCCGAATACGCCGAGGCCGTCGCCGGCATGATCGCCGACGGTGTGAGCGTCGTGGGCGGTTGCTGCGGCACCACGCCGGCGCACATGGCGGCCTTGCGCACGCTTATCGACAACCACACGCCCAGCCCGCGCCGCCGCAAGCCCAGCATGTCGGTCACGAGCGCCCAAACGGTCGTGGACCTTCCCTGCGACGGCCACAAGATCGCCGTCATCGGCGAGCGCATCAACCCCACCGGCAAAAAGCGCCTGCAGCAGGCCCTGCGCGACGGCGACCTGGACTACGTCGTGAGCCAGGGCATCAGCCAGCAGGAACAGGGCGCCGACATCCTGGACGTCAACGTCGGCCTGCCCGAGATCGACGAGGTCAAGATCATCCAACAGGCCACCGAGCAGCTCCAGGGCTCCACGCTGCTGCCGCTGCAGATCGACTCCACCGATCCCGCCGCTGTCGAGGCCGCCGTGCGCCGCTACGCCGGCAAGCCCATCATCAACTCGGTCAATGGCAAGCAGCAGATCATGGATGAGATCTTTCCGCTGGTCGCCCACTACGGCACCAACGTTGTCGGCCTTACGCTCGACGAAGGCGGCATCCCCGATACCGCCGAGGCCCGCTTCGCCATCGCCGAGCACATCGTGGCCGAGGCTGCCCGTTACGGCATCGGACCGGACCGCATCCTCATCGACTGCCTGGTCATGACCGCCTCGACCAACCAGCGCCAGGCCGAGCAGATCCTGCGCGCCATGTCCCTGTGCAAGGAGCGCCTGGGCGTCAAATGCGCGCTCGGCGTGTCGAACATCAGCTTTGGCCTGCCTGCCCGCCCGCTGCTGGGTTCGGTCTTTTTGGCCGCCGCCTTTGGCGCGGGCCTGGACGCCCCCATCATGAACCCGGGTTCCAAGCGCTTTATGGACACCGTCTACAGCTATCGCGTCCTGAGCGTTGAAGACGAGGGCTCGACCGGATACATCGAGCGCTATGCCGGCTGGACCGATCCGTACAAGATCGCCGCCAACCCGGCAGCGGCTCAGGCCGCATCGAGTGATGCCGCGCCTGCTGCTGGCACCGCCGGCACTGACGGCAACGACGACCCGATTCGTCGCATGGTCGTCTCGGGCCGCAAAGGCGAGATCGCTGCCGAGACCGAGCGTCTGCTGGCAGACCACGACGCCATGGACCTCATCAACAATCACTTTATCCCCGCCCTCGACGAAGTTGGCGTCCTCTTTGACCAGGGCAAGTTCTTCTTGCCGCAGCTTATGGCCTCGGCCGAGGCCGCACGCGTGGGCTTCGACACCATCAAGCGCCTGATGCCCGCCGGCGAGATCGCCGACAAGGGCAAGATCTGCGTGGCCACCGTCAAGGGCGACATCCACGACATTGGCAAGAACATCGTCAAGATGCTGCTCGATAACTACGGCTATACCGTCTTTGACCTAGGCCGCGACGTCGATCCGCAAGAGGTGCTCAAGACCGTCAAGGAGCGTGACATTAAGCTCGTCGGCCTCTCGGCGCTTATGACTACCACGGTCGTCGCCATGGAGGAGACCATCAAGCTGCTTCATGCCGAGGTGCCGGGCGTCAAGATCATCGTGGGTGGCGCCGTGCTCACCCCCGAATACGCCAAGCAGATCGGCGCGGACTACTACGCCAAGGACGCCGCCGAAAGCGCTCGTATCGCCGAAGAGGTCTTTGGGCAGTAACACAACGGAAACAACCGAGCACCAAAACGTGCCGCACGCGCCACTTGGCACGTGCGGCACGTTAGAATAGATAAGACTATGCTCGTTTTGGCAGATAGGAGCGCAAGGATGGCGATCACGCCCGCAGAAATCGCGGAAACCCGCGGCATGGTTGAGGAGCAGAACCTCGACATCAGGACCATCACCATGGGTGTCTCGCTCATGGGTTGCGGTGACGAGAACCTCGACCGCATGTGCACGAAGATCTACGACCACGTGACGCACACGGCTGAGCACCTGGTCGAGACCGCCGAGAACCTCGAGCGCGAGTACGGTATCCCCATCGTCAACAAGCGCGTTTCCGTCACCCCGGTGGCGCAGATTGCCGCGTGCTGCAAGGATGAGGACCTCACCCCCATCGCGCATGCCCTCGACCGCGCGGCCGAGACGCTCGGCATCGACTACCTGGGCGGCTTCTCCGCACTCGTCCAGAAGGGCATCGGCGACGCCGACCGCCGCGTCATCCAGTCCATCCCCCAGGCGCTCGCCACCACGAGCCGCGTCTGCTCCAGCGTCAACGTCGCCAGCCTGCGCGCCGGCATCAACATGGACGCCGTGCTCATGGCCGCCCAGACCATCATCGATGCCGCCAAACTCACGGCCGACCAGGATTCCGTCGGCGCTTCCAAGTTTGTCTGCTTTGCCAACATGGTCGAGGACTCCCCGTTTATGGCGGGCGCCGTCCACGGCGGTGGCGAGGCCGACGCCGTCATCAACGTAGGCGTCTCGGGCCCCGGCGTTATGGCCGCAGCCCTGGAGACGCTGCCCGATTCCGCATCGATGATGGAAGTCGCCGAAAAGATTAAGCAGACCGCCTTTAAGATCACCCGCGCCGGCGAGCTCATGAGCCGCGAGGCCGCCCATCGTCTGGGTGTCGAGAAGGGCATTGTCGACCTGTCGCTGGCTCCCACGCCTGCCATCGGCGACTCCGTTGCCCGCATCCTCGAGATCATCGGCGTAGGCACCTGCGGTGGCCCCGGCACGACCTGTGCGCTCGCCATGCTCAACGATGCCGTCAAGAAGGGCGGCGTCATGGCCAGCTCCAGCGTGGGCGGTCTCTCGGGCGCTTTCATCCCCGTGTCCGAGGACGCCGGCATGATTGCCGCCGTCGAGGCCGGCGCGCTTTCGCTCGAGAAGCTCGAGGCCATGACCTGCGTGTGCTCCGTTGGCCTGGACATGATCGCCATCCCTGGCGACACCCCGGTCGAGACCATCGCCGGCATCATCGCCGACGAGATGGCCATCGGCGTCATCAACAACAAGACCACGGCCGTCCGCGTGATTCCTGCCATCGGCAAGGGCGTGGGCGACTGCGTCGAGTACGGTGGTCTGTTCGGCCGTGCGCCCATCATGCCGGTGAACCCCAACGCCGGCACCGTGCTTGCCCACCGCGGTGGACGCTTCCCGGCGCCGCTGAACTCGCTGAAGAACTAGCTGAGGGGGACTGGCGAGGAGCCCCGGGGAGGGCAAATATATAAGGTCGCCTGCTCGGACACTCCTGACTCGCACGGAGAGCACATTAAGTGCTCTCCGGCTCGTGCGGAACTCGCGATCGACCTTATATATTTGCCCTCCCCGGGGCTCCTCGCACAACGGGACCTCAGTTGGGTTCTATCCCGTATGGCAGTCGCTTCGCTCCTGCCCGCCTTGGTTGTGAGGGCGGTTTGGCGTTGGAACGGTTCTTTCTGATATATGCTGGTTGCGGCTCTTCTTTTGGGAGGAGTCGCTTTTTTGTTGCTAGGAGGTTGGCCCGTGGTTGATGGGGATGCTCGCTCTGAGCTTCTTTCTGCTGATTGGAATCAGGAGTGGATGCGTCTGCAAGCTGGTCGGCGGCGGGCTGATGATTCTTTTGAGTGGGATAAAAGGGCTCGGCATTTTCGGCCGTTGGAGACTGCCCCTTATGCTCGGGATTTTATAAAACTGCTAGCGCTTGAGCCCGGCGAGTCGGTGCTCGATATGGGGTGTGGGGCTGGGTCGATTGCTATTCCGCTTGCGCAAGACGGACATCCCGTGATTGCCGCTGATTTTTCCCCTGCCATGCTGGGCACGCTTGATGCCGGCATTGAGTACTACGGGCTCGAGGGGCGCATAACGCCGCTTGAGCTTGCTTGGGATGATGATTGGGATTTGGTTGGACCGGTCGCGAAGGCGGTGGATGTTGCCTTTGCCAGTCGGTCGGTTACGACGACCAACCTAAAAGGCGCGCTTGCCAAGCTTGATCGTACGGCTCGTCGGCGTTGTGCTGTCACGATGGTCGCCAACTCCAGCCCGCGCTATGATCTGCACTTGATGAACGCTATCGGTGCCTCCGTTACCTGCAGCAATGGCTTTGTGTATGCCTTTAACATTCTCATTCAGATGGGTGCGTTGCCGCAGGTTACATACTTTGAATCGCCTCGTCGCGATACCTTCGATAGCCTCGAGGCAGGCGTGACGGACTTCTCCCGTATGCTCGAACACGGCAACGAGGATAAAATCGACCGCCTGCGCGACTACATCGCCCACCACATGATTGAGAACCCCCATGCCGGTGAGCCGGGCTCCAAGGGCGTGCCGCAGGGGCGCTATATGCTCGATCATGTCCGCAAGGTTCGTTGGGCGTTTATTGCATGGGAGCCGGTCTCTACGCCCAGTTCATAGTCTGTTCGCAGCCCGCACTGCCCACTCACTCGGCATCCGCATTCTTTTTGAACTGGGCAAACGCGCTCCACACCGCGCCGTTCCTGCGCTATCGTGGGACAGCTCACGTAGATTAAGGCCCCGTCGCGGGGCGCCCCATACATAGAAAGCGAGAACCCATGGCACTGACAGGAGCCCAGGTCAAGCAGCTTCGCAGCATGGCCCATCACCTCAACCCCGCCATCATCATCGGCAAGTCCGACGTCAACGAGGGCACCGTCGAGCAGACGGTCGCCTACCTGGAGAAGCACGAGCTCGTCAAGTGCTCCGTGCTCGATGGCTCCAGCCTTTCCGCCCGCGAAGCCGCCGAGGAGCTCGCCGAGCGTTGCCACGCCGATGTCGTTCAGGTTATCGGCCGCAAGTTCTCGCTGTATCGCGAGTCCTCGCGCAAGGACATCGAGAAGATCAAGCTCGTCTAAGAGCCAATGATCCGGCGAGCCAACACTTAGCAAGCTTACGGGTGCCCAAGTACTTCGGGTGCCCGTTTTTTATCGCTCGACCAGCACGCGGTTGAGCCGACCCTCCACCAAGCGCTCGTATAGACGCCGTGTCTCGGGCTCGGGTACGCCATTGACCTGCTCCCTCAGGTGGTGCATATGCCCGCTGTATAGCTCGACGATATCGCGCCGCCGCCCCGCCGCACTGTAGACGCGCATGGCGCAGCGCACCATATCCTCACGCGCCGTTTCCTGCCGAAGCCCCGACTCTGCCAGCCAAATCGCCGACTGCAGATCGTTTTCTTCTAGAGCGGCATTTGCTCCCTTAATCATGCAATCGATGTACTTTGACTGCATAATGCGTCGCATACGCAAAAAGTAGGTGGGATTACAGCCATTGGGAACATACAGCGGTCCGGCATAAAGTTGCTCAATCTTAAGGCACAGCTCAACTAAATGGGGCCCGCGCGCACCCGTGCGATTTCCCAAAACCTCGCGGCTTATCTGGTCAAACAGCCGTACATCGGTCTTGACGTAGTCGCCGTTGAGTCCAATGCATTCATTTTGGATGAGCACACACGACTTGCCATCCGGCGTCGGTCCCAAAGCCGACCGCAAGCGCGATATCGTCGAGTACAGGTTGTTGCGGGCGCTATTGAACTCGGCGTGGGGCCACAGCTCCATGGCCAGCGTCTCACGATCGACGAGCGCATCCATGCCCAGCGCAAGCCGCTCGGCAAGTGTCGCCGCCTTCTTGCGGCGCCACATTTTGTCCGTGATGGGAAACCCGTCGCGCTCGGCGCGAAACGCACCAAACATGCGAATCTCGATATGGTCGATGGTATCAACGGCTTCAACCTCGCCGGCCTGGAACAGGCGCTCGCCCTCCCCTTCCAAATCGTCGCGCAGCGAGTACCGCGACAGCTCGCGCACGGGAAGCTTCTTGCGTATCCTGCCCGCCGGCTCGCCCAGACAATGCATGGCAAGGCGTGCAAAGAGCCGATACGATGGTTCTAGAATCCCCGCGCGATTCATGGACATCCAGGCCGCAAGGTCGCTGTCTCGGCCCGCACAGGCCAAATGCAGCGCCACCATCCAGGCTTCTGCGCCACCAACCTGCGTCTGGCTTATATCGAGTAGCTCCGCTTCCTCGCGCACCGAAACCATCGAGGTGTTACGCAGATATGCCGCGCGCTCCAGCAGCAATGCGTTATCGCGCATGTACGCAATCGACTCCTCGGCAAGTTTGAGCACTTGGACCGCACGGAACTTTGCATTAACCGGCCGTCCCTCTGCCAGCGACTGCCAGCCTTCTAGCAACAGGCCAAACAGCTGAATCTGGTTGTCGCGCATGCGCACAGCAAAACGATCGAGCTCGTTGAACGCCGCGTCGTCGGTTACCGGCAGGCCGGAAAGGAGCCGCCGTGCCGCCAACACCATGCGCACCCAGATAGCCATCGCCTTAAGCCCACGTACGTCGAGCGCCTCCCGCACCACCGTCATCTCGTCGTCGCGCTCGTCGGTTCCCGCAAACGACCCGTCAAAAAGCTCCACCAGCATGCTATCGGCCCGTATAACAATCCCCGCGATGTCGAGCTCACAGTCGTAGGCCTTGCTCGTTTTGAGCTGCTGTAGAACGCCGCCGTCATCTCCCCGTTCGGTCAGGCATCGCTTGACCTCGATATGCGCGGACAGCATGTCGAGTGCGGTGTGGGACGTCTCTATTTCTGGCACGGCCAGGTTCGTAGGAAGCCCAAGCCCGTTGTCCCCATAGCAAACAGCCGTCAGTGTCTGGGCCGCCCTCCATGAAACAGGGTCTATTTCGCAGGCCGCCCGTTCGCCCCCGCGCTCGATGACCGATGCCATATAGCGAGCGAGCTTTGTATTGGACACGCTGACCGCCGCCAGATATACGCCGAGCGCCTCGGCAGGCGTTGGCTCTGGAGCCGGATCGTCGGCATCGATCGTGCCCAGCGCTGCTCGGCAGATATCGGCCCCGTGCCCCGTCAGAGCCAGATCGACCCCATACTGCCCAGCAAGTTCAAGGACCGCTTCACGGTCCAAAAAGACGTCCGCCAGGCCCATCGCCGCATCGCATCTACCCGCCTTAAGCAAAATCCGGGCCGCCCTCGGAACAAGCTCGGGGCGAACCTCGGCCACCAACTTGCGCAAGCGCAAGCGTCCGTTATCCTCCGTGCCCAGACACGTAAAACTCCGCTCGGCGGGATCCAAGCCAAAGATCGGGTAGTCGCGTACAAAGTAGGACTGGTCGACCATCGACAACCTCACCCCACAAGCCTCGAGTTCTGCGATATTGCCCTCGCCCATCAAAACCATGAGACATGCCACGCAAAACAGCGCATTATTGTCGAGCGAAGCCAGATCGACAAGTGCCGCGCCATATACGTTGACAATCTCGTTTTCGAGCAGACCGGCTACGTCGCCTTGGCCATACAGACCCGTCTGCAATGCCGAAACGAGCTCGGGCACGCCCTGCGTGAGCTGATAAAAGTCGAGCGATGTGCTGATCGAAAACGCCGATGCCCACGCCGAATACTCATAGGCATGCACCTTGAGCATCTGCGCATTGATCTTAACCGAATCGCCCAGCCCATGAATCAGCTGACGATTTGAAGGACGGCAGGAGATAAAGACCCCTATCCCCATAGCGCGCAGGCCGCGAATCCTGTCGATGAGGTCTTCGGTATCGTGCTGATCGAGGTTTGGCACATTATCAATCGCGATAAGGGAGTGCGGTTTGTCTTTGAGTTCTTCGGTAACCACCTCGAGCTGCATAAACACCTCGCGCCCAATGGCGCGATCGGCCTCGATAATCCGCACGGGGCCTCGCGTCGGGTCGCATTTAACCTCATGGGTGTACTGCAGCAGCACCGAGGTCTTCCCAAACCCGTCGGGCGCATAAAGAACCACGATGCCGGCCTTTCGGCCCTTGGCGAGAAGCTCATTCATCAAGCGTTCGCGTCGCACCATATAGCCACCGCCCAGCGGCATCAGCTCGAGATCGTCCATACTGCCCAAATCGTTTACCATGCCCGCTCCTCAACTCGACCGTATGGACACTGTAACCGCAAGACCATACAAGCCGCGCTATGAATAGAGCGACCTTGTGTTCTAGGTTGTCTTTTGGTACGCAAGCGGCAAGTTTTTGTACAGCGAGGGCCGATTGTTATAAATCCCCCGACTAATCGGTCTTTAATCAGGTAAATGAGCTTGTCAGCTTGTCCCATCTAAGCGGCAGTGTAACGCAAATGAACAAGGTTCAGCTATGTCATTCAACTCGCCTAGCACCCGCTACCGTCTACGACCTTTTAGTGGCATTTTTGCATAGAATCTGGTATGGAATGAATCAAACTGTTGGGCATCCGGCATTCGTCAAGCTTGCGGCAAGATTTTGGTCAAGTGGGCGGAAAGGGATAGCAAAAAGGCCCCCGCAAAGCGGAGGCCTTAGGCAAGGCTATGTCGAGGTGCAGGATTCGCGCTACTCGCAGAGCGAAAGGGCAGCCTCGTCGGCAACGACAACGCAGTTGGTGTGCAGCTGCAGGATCGAAGCCGGGCACGCGGGCGTAACCGGACCATAGCACATGTCATGCACGGCCTGAGCCTTGGCCTCGCCGTTGGCGACGACCAGGATCATGCGGGCATACATGATGGTCTGGGTGCCCATGGTGTAGGCCTGACGGGGAACGTCGTCGATGCTGTCGAACAGGCGGCTGTTGGCCTGAATGGTGCTCTCGGTGAGGTCGACGCAGTGCGTGCCCTTGGAGAAGTGGTCATCGGGCTCGTTGAAGCCGATGTGGCCGTTGTTGCCAATGCCGAGCAGCTGCAGATCCGGGTAACCGGCGGCGGCGACGATCTTGTCGTACTCAGAGCAGGCAGCGGCGGCGTCGGGGTTGGAACCGTCGGGCACATGCGTGTTGTTCAGGTCAATGTTGATGTGATCGAAGAAGTTCTCACGCATGAAGTAGTGATAGCTCTGGGGATCGTCGTGCGAAAGGCCGCGATACTCGTCCAGGTTGTAGGTACTGACCTCGGCAAAGTCGACGTCGCCCTTCTCGTACCAAGCAGCGAGCTGCTTGTAGGCACCGATCGGGGTGGAGCCGGTGGCAAGACCCAACACGCAGTCGGGCTTGAGGATAACCTGCGCCGAGATAATATTGGCGGCCTTGCGGCTCATATCTTCGTAGTCTTTAGCTTTAATGATCTTCATTACGCGTCCTTTCTCGTACAAGAGAGGCAAGGCTCCCTTACAAGCACTTGCCCGCGGCCCGCGTCGGCCGCAACCAACGTGTGCGGCCACCAGGGCGAGGTCGCGTAATGTATGTGTCTCGTGTCTAACCGCGTCGAGGCCCCTGCCCGTCCACGGTGACCCAAAGCCTTTTTGCTTCGGACAAATCCCATCTTGCCACGGAGGGCGTCCTCTTTCAAGGGCGCCCTCCGTAAACGTGTTTGAATTGTAGGCTAATGGCCACGTGCACTTGCTAGCGCTCGCGAGCAACGATGAGCTGGTCCATCTCTTCGACATGCACGCCAACGGAGCCCTTAATGCTCGAGAACTCAACGGAGTTGCATACCAAGATGGGAACCGTCACATCGTAGCCCTCGGCAGCAATTGCCTCGCGATCGAACTCAATGAGTACATCGCCCTTATGGACGATGTCACCCACTTGCGCATGTACGGTAAAGTGCTTGCCCTCGAGCTGAACAGTGTCCAAACCAACGTGGATAAGCACGTCCAAGCCATCGACCGTGTTAAGCGCAACGGCGTGTCCCGTGGGAAAAATAGCCTCGACCTTGGCATCAGCCGGCGCGATCACGCGCGTTCCGGTGGGCTGAATCGCCACGCCCTGGCCCAAAAGGCCGGTAGCAAACGTCTGATCGTTTACCTCGGAGAGCGGAATGACGTCACCCGAGATGGGAGCATCCAACGTAAGGACTCGACCACGCATACCAAAAGACCTTAGGACTTTAGTGAACATGCTCCCCCTCGGACATACCGATCAACCAAAATAACCTTAACAGTTTACCACTTGGCACCCGTTTTTGACCATTAGGGAAGTTCGCGCTTGACAACCTCGACGATGTCGTCGACAACGCGCTGGGTCAGCTCGTGCGTCTCGGCCTCGGCCATCACGCGGACCAGCGGCTCGGTACCGCTCGGGCGCACCAGAATGCGGCCGCGGCCGTCAAGCTCCTTCTCGGCAGCAGCAACGGCGTCCCAAATGGGCTGGCAATCGTCCAGGCCGGCCTTATTGTCGGAATGTACGTTGACAAGTACCTGCGGGTACTTCTTCATGATGCCGGCAAGGTCGGTGAGGGTGCGGCCGGTGCGCTTGAGCACGGCCAGAAGCTGCAAGGCCGTCACCAAGCCGTCGCCGGTGGTGTTGTGCTCCAGGAAGATGATGTGGCCGGACTGCTCGCCGCCGATGACGGCACCGTCCTCGAGCATACGCTCGAGAACATAGCGGTCGCCCACGGCGGTCTGGACCATCTCGAAGCCCTGCTCCTTCATGGCGATGGAGAAGCCTAGGTTGCACATAACGGTCGAGACGATCTCGGAGTTGGCGAGCTTGCCGCGAGCGGCCAGGTCGGAACCGCAGATGGCCAGGATGTAGTCGCCATCGATCTCGTTGCCCTCGCTGTCCACGAACAGCACGCGATCGGCGTCGCCATCGTGGGCCAGGCCGATGTCGGCGTGGGTACGCAGTACGAGCTCACGCAGGGGTTCAAGATGAGTGGAGCCGCACTCGACGTTAATGTCGGTGCCGCAGTAGTCGGTGTTGATGGCATGGACCGTGGCACCTAGGCGCTGCAGTGCGGCGGGCGTGGTCTGGCAAGAAGCGCCGTGGCCGCAGTCGACGGCAACAACCAGGCCGTCGAGCCTCAGGCCATCAAGCGTATCGATGGCGTGGTCGACGTACGCCTTGCGAGCGTCCTTCATCTTGATGATGTGGCCCACGCCGGCACCGGTCGGCAGTGTGTCGGCAGCCATAGCTTCCTCGGACATGACCCAGGCGCTGATCTCTTCCTCGACAGCATCGGGAAGCTTCATGCCCTTGCGGCTAAAGAACTTGATGCCGTTGAACTCCGGCGGATTGTGCGAAGCGGAGATGACAATACCGCCATCGAGCTCGTTTTGGACGGTGAGCAGCGCCACGGCGGGCGTGGGGATAACGCCACAGCAATGCGGGCGGCCGCCCTCGGCCATAATGCCGGCGGTCAGAGCACTCTCGAGCATGGTGCCCGAAAGGCGCGTGTCACGGCCGATGCAGATGTCCGGACCAAGAAACTTGGTCGCCGCGCGACCCAGACGAAACGCGAGGTCGCACGAAAGATCGGCGTTGGCGACGCCACGGACGCCGTCGGTACCGAAGATGTTCTGGGGCATAGGATCGCTCCTTCCCTAGCAGGCGATATGCAACCGCCCACCCTAGTCGAAAAAGAAAAGCGGGACCCGCCGAGGAATCGGCAGGCCCCGCTTGTACATTGTATCTCGAAAGGAGATAAAACCTTAGCGCTTGGAGAACTGGGGAGCGCGGCGGGCCTTCTTGAGGCCGTACTTCTTGCGCTCGACCACGCGAGCATCGCGCGTAAGGAAACCGGCCTTCTTGAGGTCAGCACGGTAGTCGCCAGCGTTCAGAAGAGCGCGAGCGATGCCCAGACGCAGAGCGCCGGACTGACCGGAGATGCCGCCGCCATCGCACAGAGCGATAACGTCGAACTGACCGGCGGTGTCGGTCACCTTGAAGGGAGCAAGGGCGTTCTCAACGAGCTGATGACGGCCGAAATACTGCTCGGCGTCACGCTTGTTGATGGTCACCTTGCCGGTGCCGGGGACGAGACGGACGCGGGCGACGGCGTTCTTACGACGGCCGGTACCCTGGTAGACAACGGTGTTCTCAGCCATCTTTAAGCCTCCAGCTCAATCTTCGTGGGGTTCTGGGCAGCATGCGGATGCTCGGCACCAGCGTAGACCTTAAGCTTGGTCATCTGGGCACGGCCGAGGGTGGTCTTGGGCAGCATACCGCGAACGGCGCGCTCGATGACCTTCTCCGGGTGCTTCTCCATAGCCTGGCGGAAGCTCTCAGCCTTGAGGCCGCCGTTGTAGCCGCTGTGGCGATAATAGGTCTTCGTGTCGGCCTTGTTACCGGTAAGCTGGACCTTATCGGCGTTGATGACGACAACGAAGTCGCCGCAGTCGCTGTTGGGCGTGAACTGGGGCTTGTTCTTACCGCGCAGGATCATTGCGATCTGGGTGGCAAGACGGCCCAGGACAGCACCATCGGCGTCGACGAGAACCCAGTTGCGCTGGACCTCGCCCTGCTTGGCGTAGTGAGTCGATTTCGAAATCACTTAGACTCCTCCATGTACAGTACGTGTTGTTACAGAGATTCACGGGGCTCTGCAAGTAACCCGTCCATATTACCCCGCTCGCCGTACGAGTCAACAGGTATTTTGGCTCCGACCAGAGTTTCTGCACATGTCATCCACGAGCCGTGATTTTCCAGCTCTTTAGCTGTTGTCATTTTTTGAGGGTTCGCCGTCGCTAGCGCTCAACGAACTCTTGGATTTCCGCGAGCAGGCGCTTTGCCTCCTGACGGCCCTGGATATACAGGTCCAGAAGCTTTGCCGGATCGTGCTCAACATGGCCGACCTCGACCGGCTTTTGCGGAGCGACGACCAACGCACGGCCCTCGCGCTCATACTTCCACAGGTGCATGCGCTGAATGTTGTAGCGGTCGTGGCGCGTCTCGATAGCCTCGAGCAGATAGGGGTAGTCGGCATAACGCGCATGCGCGGCCGGCAAAAACTCGTAGGGCTTTTTCTCGTACGAGCGGTCCTGCGTGACAATGACAACCGCGCGATCGAAGCCCGCCTCCTCGAGCACATGCTCGATAGGAACCGAATCGGCCACGCCGCCGTCGACGTATTTGTGCCCGTCAATCTCGACCGGCGGCGTCACCAGCGGCAGCGACGTCGAGGCGCGCACAGCGTCGAGATCGAGCACGGCACTTTTGACCGGCAGGTAGGCAGCGGTTCCAAACAGCATGTCCGTCGCGACGGCGTACATCTCGATGGGGCTCGCGTCGAACGTCTCGTTGTCAAAGGGATCCAGGCGGTCCTGGACATCGTTGAAGATAAAGTCGTAGCCGACGATAGAGCCCGTGGCCGCAAACGACGCGGCGCCCATGAAGCGGTTGTCGTTGCAGAAAGCCAGGTTGATGCGGTTGGCACGGCCGATCTGGTGCGACTTGTAGTTCACGCCGTTGAGGGCGCCGGCCGATACACCGTAGACAGCCGGAATCTCGACGCCAGCCTCCATGAGAACGTCGAGCACGCCCGCAGTAAACTGCCCGCGAAAACTACCGCCCTCCAAGACGAGCGCGACCTTGCCGGCGTTCTTTGCCTTATCTTCTGCAGTCATATTGACCTCCTGCGATTGCGTTTTGGCTTTCTTCTACCCAGTTTTGGGATGGCGAGCGCATGGGTTTTTCGAGGCGGCAGGTGAAGCGGAAAGTGTGTCCCGTTCTCAGAGCAAATTCCGGGTCTCATTTTCCGCTGAGCCCACCATCAGGAAAATGAATCCCATTCCGAGCTTAGATTCCGGGACGCGCCTTCCGCTTGATGTGTCATCCGGAAACTACGTCCCAGTCTGAGCGTGAATTCCGGGATGGTCTTTCCGCTTGAGCTGTCATTGGGAAAGCGTGTCCCGGCCTGCGTTGCCAAGGCGTTTTCTTTACGCTCGCGCCCTGCACAGAGTTCGATTCTCCGCGGTTTGGGGGTTTCGTTGGTGCGGGGCATGGCCGGCTGAGATTCGATAACATCGCATCGATATTGGGCTGGGGCTTTGCGCGGAGAATCCGCGTATTTGCTTCGCAAATCCGCACCGGCTTCGGCCGCCTGCCGGCGTCCTCGCCCGCGGGCTAAAAACGCTTACGCGTTTTCTTTACGCCCGCGCCCTGCATAGAGTTCGATTCTCCGCGGTACGGACTAGAAATAAAAAGGCAGGTAGATACGAATATCTACCTGCCTGTTACTTATGGTGGAGGCGCGGAGAATCGAACTCCGGTCCACGAAAGCCCCCTGATTGGCATCTCCAAGCTCAGTCGCTGGTTTAGTCTCGGACGCTTTGCGCGCAGCGACACGCTCGCGGCGTCCCAACCGGTTCGGTCTTAGCCTGCGCCATACCGATTACGTGCGCGGGAGCATTCCCCTAAAATGACGTCGCGCCGGTGTCGGGGAAATCACCGGGTTGACGCGCCGCTATAAACTAAGCAGCGAGAGCCATAGGCTCAAAAGAAGAGTTGTTGTCAATTCAATTTGACGGTACCCCTGTTTAACGAGGCGAGGAGACCTCGGCTTGCTTCCTCTCTCAGAGCTATCGTGTCGAAACCAGTCGCCCCCGAATATCGGGAAAGTCTGGATGGCATTGGGCGCGAGCACCCAACACCCGTCGACTTTTCAAGGAACATACGGGGCGAGCCCCGCTTGTGGAGTGTTATCTTACCACGTTCTGAAAGCGGACAGCTGTTCTATGCACGAGCTGTGAAGACCCCAATGTGCGCCGCACTTCGCACTTTTGCTACCGATCGCGTCACGTATATTTCCGCCAAGCAAAATTGACCCGTCGAAAGGACCGTTATGGATACCAAGCAGCAACTCGTCAATGCCCTCGCAGGCCTGGGCTCAACCATTACCGAAGCTATGGATGTCATCGAAGGCTTTGTCCCCTGCGGACATCCCGCCCTCACGGTATCGAACGCACTCGTCGCGCTGGACGCTGACGACGATGCAGCTCTCGCCCAGCAGCTTGAGACCGTCGAGGGCTTTATCGACCACGTGAGTGAGAACCGCGGCGTGGCCGCCTACCACGGCATCGAGGTCGAGCTCGCGGGTCCCAAAGCCGATCTGCTCGCAGCAATCCGCGAGGTAGGCGCCCTTATGCAGACCGCAGGCGTCAAGAACATCCAGGTCAACGAGTGGGTCTACCGCAGTCTGGCAGCACTCGACAGCTCCGACGAAAAGGCCGCCGAAAAGCTCGCAGAAAGTCCCGCCATTAAGGCCGAGCTTTTGTAAATAGCAGACGCGGGTCCCTTGGCGCATCGTCGTCCAAGAGGCCCGCAAACAGTTCGCGTTAACCGATAGCCGCGCCGCCACGTTCGGCCAAAGCCAGAATCGGAATCATTTGGCGCGGGGTCTTTGCCGCAAGATCGGCATGTTCGAGCAGCTTGCGATCGTTGGTCACCAAGTAGTCGACCTGCGCGCGTTTGCATGCGGCGAGCACCAGGTTGTCCTCGTAATCGCGATGGAGCGCTAAGTATTTGTCGGCCAGCCAAAGGTCCGACGCATCAGCGCCCACGGCCGTGGCGTTTTCGGTCATGTTCCGAACAAACGCCAACGCCGCATCGCCAATTGCACGGGCAGACGCCTCGTCGAGCGCTCCCCCGCTGGCAAGAACGCTACGCTTCAGCTCGTGTTGGACAACGTGCAGCACGTCCTTAGCGATATGCACCGGAAAGAACAGCAACGCCCCCGTCTCCGTCGCCTGCCCAATAAACGCACGCGCGGCAAGCGACTCGGCATGGTCGACGCAAAATGAATCAACCCATACGTTGGCGTCCACCATGATCTTGAGAGGCGCCCCACTCACTGGATCATCCCCTTTTGGCGATAATGCTCATCCATGGCGTCGGAATAGATTGCGTCCCAATCGCGATCGTCGGATACGGGCGACGCAGCGATGCCCAAATCTGCATAAAGCCGGTCGGCCGCGGCCCATGATACGGCGAACGGAGTATCGTGCGCGACGGTCTGTTGCCGGCCATCAACGGCAGACAGCACTTCCTCGCACTGCCCGCCACCCTGCGCGACCTTGGCCACCACCTTTTTGATGAGCTCGGGCAGTGACCTGCCCGAAAGCCGCAGCGCTTCCTCGGCGCGCTCTTTAACCGAGCGATCTACGCGAACGTTCACCTGCGCCATGCCGCTAACAGCACCCACGTTGATCCCGCTCCCTTCAATTGCTAGCCCTGCTAGCAATACTATATAGAGAAGCTAGCAAATCTTCAAACGCAAAAGGCCTGCGCCCGGACGACACCGATGCCGTCTGGGCGCAGGCCAGATAACGTGGGCGAACACGTCAGCTAACGCAGGTAAGCCTTTGCGTTGCCCAGGCTGTAGGCGATCGTTGAGCCGTTGTGCAGCAGCGACGACGCCTGCGGGGTAATCGCGCCGGTAATGCCCAGCGCCAGCAGAGCCGAGTTGGTGAGCATCACCTTAGAGTAGGAGCTCGTCAGACGGTCGATGAGACCCTGGCTCATACGGCGCAGGCGCACGATCGCGGTCAGATCCGTATCGGTCAGGATGATATCGGCGACCTCCTTGGCAATGTCGCTTCCGCCACCCATTGCCAGCCCCACGTCGGCCAAACCGAGCGCCGGCGAATCGTTGACACCGTCGCCCACCATGGCAACGTGGCGCCCCTCGCCCTTAATGCGCTCCACATACGCGTACTTGTCTTCGGGCAGCAGTTCGGCCTTAAACTCGTCGACACCCGCCTCGCGCGCAATGCGCTCGGCCGTGCGTTCAGAATCGCCCGTGAGCATAACGACATGTTTGACGCCCAGCGCATGCAGGTCGGCGATGGCCTCGCGGACCCCGGGCTTGAGCGGATCCTCGATACCGAGCACGCCCACGACCGTGCCGTCGACCGCCAGGTACAGCGGCGACAAGCCCTGCATCTGGGACTCGATGCGCTCCTTGATGTCGGATTCGAGCTGTGCGCCCTCGTCATCGAACACAAAGTGAGCGGAACCGATGATGGCGCGACGCCCTTCAATGGACGAAGCGATGCCGTGCGCCACGATGTACTCGACGGCAGCATGGCGCTCGCGGTGCTCGAGCCCACGCTCGTGAGCAGCGTTGACCACGGCACGCGCCACCGGATGCGGGAAATGCTCCTCCAAGCAAGCGGAAAGGCGCAGGATCTCGTCCTCGCTCCAGCCATCGGTGGTGAGTACGCAGGCAAGACGCGGCTGCGCCTCGGTGAGCGTGCCGGTCTTATCAAACACAATGGTGTCGGCCTTGGCAAACGACTCAAAATACTTGGCGCCCTTGACCATCACGCCCATCTTGGCGGCATCGCTCATGGCGGTCATAACGGCGACGGAACCCGTGAGCTTGAGTGCGCACGAGTAGTCGACCATCAGTGCCGCTGAGGTCTTGATGAGGCTGCGGGTGGTAAGCGCAACCAGACCCGCGAGCAGGAAGTTCCACGGGACGATCTTGTTGGCAAGGTCCTCCATATGCGACTGGCCCTCGGACTTGAGCGAGTCGGCCGTCTGCACGAGCGAGACGATCGAGCGCAGCTTGGTCTGCGCCGTGTTGGCGCGCACGCGCACCAAGATGCTGCCGTCTTCCACGACGGTGCCGGCGAACACGTCGTCGCCCACGCTGCGCTCGACGGCCAGCGGCTCGCCGGTCAGGGTCGCCTGGTTGATCATGGCGCTCCCCTGCTCGACCACGCCATCGATGCAGATGGACATGCCGGTGCGCACGGCGACCAGATCGCCGGGCTCGAGCTCGGTCGCGGCAACGCTTACCTCTGTGTCGCCGACCACTTTTTGTGCCTTATCGGGCACATCGAGCAGCGAGTTGATGAGCTCGTTTTCGCTCATGGCGCGGGTGTAGTCCTCGAGCAATTCGCCCACGTTGAGCAGGAACATCGTCTGGCCCGCGGTGTCGACATCACGCTTGACGAACGAAATGCCGATGGCCGAAGCGTCGAGCACAGGAACGGTCAGGCGCGGCTGCGCCAGCTCATGAAGGGCAGCGCGCAAAAATGCCATGTAACCGGCCACGACAAACACCGCACGCAGAGGCGTCGGCAAGAACCAGCGACGTGCGTAATGGGCACCGACGAGTGTCGCCAGGTCCATAACAAGTTTGTGCTTGCGCGGCTCGAGTTGCATCACGTAGCCCGACTTGGCATCAGCGATAGCTTGAGCATCGAGTGCGCCCAAGGCGTCGAGCACGCTTGCGCGGCGCGGCTCGTCGTATTCCAGCGCCATCTGGCCAATGCGGCCATACACGCGCACCTTGCGCACGCCGTCGATATCGCCGCCAAGCTTAAGAAGCGCATCGAGATCGCTCTCTGGCACAGGACCCGCCAACTGAAGGCGGGTCCTGCCGGGGATCTCGCTAATAATCGAGAATCTCATAGTTTGTGCCTGGGAGCGTTACTCGGCTGCCTCGTCAGCAGCGGCCTCGCTCTGGGTGATGTAAGCAGCCTCGGCAACCATGTCATCGACATTGGCCTTGGCCTGCTCGACCATGTCCTGGTAGCAGTTCTTGACGCGCATGCCGCACGCGATACCCTGCACGCAGGCATTCTTGACCGGAGCGCTGGTAAGCAGCTTGATGCCAGCCGTACCAAGCAGAAAACCGCCACCGACAAGCAGGGTATTGAACGTCGACTTCTTCATGTTGCTTCTCCCTTTTGCCGCACAAGCGCGGCATGGTGCCTTAGCACCCGAGTTCATTAGTTTGCTCGAGCACGCTTTTGAGACTAGTTTAGTCGAACTATTATGGTCAACCAAAGTTAACCTTTGGAAATCTTGGTCCCCTTTCCTACAGCTGCCAGGCAGCCGCCTCCTTTTGCAGCGCAACCATGCGGGCGAATTCTCCACCTGCCGCCTTGAGCTGCGCCGGAGCGCCCTGCTCGGCAACCACACCATCCTTGAGCACAACGATTTTGTCGGCATTTTCCACCGTACGCATGCGATGCGCAATCACGATAACCGTCTTACCTGTAAGCAGACGGGAAAGCGCCTGCTGTACCACGGTCTCGTTCTCCACATCCAAGCTCGCCGTCGCCTCGTCCAACAGCACGATGGGCGCATCTTTGAGCAGCGCGCGGGCGATAGAGATGCGCTGGCGCTCGCCACCGGACAACTTGGAGCCGTTCTCGCCGGTCATAGTGTCGTAGCCCTGCGGCATGCGGTTCACGAACTCGTCGCAGTTGGCGGCACGCGCGGCCGCAAGCACTTCCTCATCGGTGGCGTCACGACGCCCGAGGCGGATGTTTCCCATCACTGTGTCGTCAAAGAGCAGCACGTCTTGGAACACAATGGCGTAGTCGCGCAGGAGCACCTCGGGATCGACGCCCGCAACATCCACGCCACCCACGGTAACCTTGCCCGCGGTGGCATCCCAAAAGCGCGCGGCCAGGCGGCTCACCGTAGACTTACCGGAACCCGAAGGACCGACCAGCGCCGTGACCTCGCCTTCCTTGGCGGTAAAGCTCACATCGGTAAGAACTTTCTCGCCGGCGCGGCCGTCCTCGCCCGCACCATAGCCAAATGCCACGTGATCGAACACCACATCGTGGCCCGCGGGCTCAAATTTCTCGCTGCCCCGCGCCACAGGCTCTTCCATGATGGAACGCATGCGCTTGGCAGACGACTCGGCGGCAAACAGCTCGGCCATTAACATTAACGCCTGGTCAAAGGGCGCATAGATACGGCTCACCATAAGCAGGAAGGCAAACATCACCAAAAAGTCGACCTGCCCGGAGGCGACCACCGCGGCGCCCGTAACCAGCGTGGTGGCAATGCCCAGACGCAGGATGACAAAGGCGGAGTTGACCAAAAGCCCGTTAGCGAGCTCGCTCTTGGTGGTCTCGCGCTCCTCGGCATCGATCACGGCGTTGAGTCCCTCAAGATAATGGGCCTCCTGGTTGGTGGCGCGGATCTCGCGAACGCAGTCGAGCGTCTCTTGAATCGCCTCGGTAACCTTGACCTTCTCGGCACGCACGCGATCGAACACCGGAGCCATGGGGCCGCGTGTTAGATACAGCACGGCAAAGGCCACGGGAACGCTCCAAAACGCCGCGATCGCCAGCTGCCAGCAAAAGAACAGCGACGCCACGAACACAATGGCGCTTGCGATGATGGCGCCCCAAAGCTCTCCCAGCACGTGGCTGTAAGCGTGCTCCATGGCCTGGACGTCGCCCATGATGGTCTCGGTTAAATCGGCCAGATCACGACGACCAAAAAACGACAGCGGCAGTTTGCGCAAGCGCTCGGCAATCTCCATACGCTGCTTGCCGCACTCCTCGTAAAAGATGCAGTAGGTGTAGTAATACTGCTGCCAGTTAGAGGCAAAGAGCAACACAAAAAAGACCAGGAGGCCGCCCACGATCGGCAGGGCATCCGGCAGGTCAGCCCCACTGGCGAGATGCTCGACAAAGCCAGCCATAACCAGGAATAAAAAGCCCATGCCGGCCATGGTAATGAGATTGGTGAGCGTGGTCCAGAAAATGCCGCGTTTTACGCCGGCGACGCCTTTATCGGATAGGAAATACTTCTTTTGGAATGAGGCGAACATTTAGGCCTCGCCTCCCTTCGTGACGGCGGCATCCGCGGTCGCTGCAGTGATTTTCCAGCTCGCGGCCTGTTCGTATTCGGCCCACATCCTGGCATACAGGCCCTCTTGGGACAGCAACTCGGCATGGGTACCCGACTCCTGCACGCTGCCCTGGTTGAGCACCACGATTTGGTCTGCGCCCACTACAGTCGAGAGTCGGTGCGCAATCATAATGACCGTGCGGCCCGTCGCCAGTTTGCTAAAGGCGCGCTGGATGAGCGCCTCGTTCTCGGGATCGGCAAACGCCGTGGCCTCATCGAGCACCACGATAGGCGCGTCTTTAAGGATCGCGCGGGCGAGTGCCACGCGCTGGACCTCGCCGCCCGAAAGATATGCTCCGCCAGCGCCGAGCATGGTATTGATGCCCTGCGGGAGCTTGGCCACAATGTCGTCGCACTGAGCTGCGGAGAGGGCCGCACGCACTTCGTCGTCAGTGGCCGTAGGCTTGGAGGCGCGCACGTTATCGGCAAGTGTTTGCCGGAACAGCTGGTTGGTCTGGAACACGAAGGCGACCTGGTCCATAAGCTCGTGCGGATCCATATCGCGAACGTCCACACCGCCTACGAGCACTCGACCCGAGGAAACATCCCAAAAACGCGGGATCAGGCTTGCGCAGGTTGACTTACCGCCACCAGAGGGACCCACCAGGGCGAGGGTGCTACCAGCGGAAACGCTGAAACTTACATGGCTAACGGCAGGTGCTTCGGCACCTTCGTACGTAAAGCTCACGTCCTCAAATCGCACGTCGCCGCCGGCAGGGTGCTTGGGTTGTGCGGGCACGGAGAGCTGCTTGGAATCCATGACGCTTCGAATACGAGCCAGCGAATCGGCACTCATCTGAGAGGCCTCGCCCACAAACATGAGCTTGGTCATGGCCGTCGGTACCACGGCCGAAAATATCGCGTAAAACGTGAAGTTGGTCATAAAATGCGCGAAGTCCGTCTCGCCTGGCGCCAACAGCAACGCCACGGGCAACAGGAATGCCACAAGACCATTGAGCGCGGTAAGGTTGAGTACCTGCGGACCTCGGCAGAACGTGCCCGCATAGTTTTGTGCCATGTCGGCGTATTCGGCGATCGCATCGTGGAAGGCCTTAAAGGAGTAGACCGTCTGCTGAAACACCTTGACCACGGGGATGCCGCGTACGTATTCGGTGCCGGTCTTGTTCATCTTGACCAGCGCTCCCATGTAGGCCTTCATAAACTCGCCGCCCTTGCCGCCCATCATGGCGGCCATGGCGCCAAACGAAACGACGACCGAGATAAGGCATGCCGCCCCCAAACGCCAATCGAGCGCGAAAAGCAGCACGAGCAAGCCCACGACCATGGCGGCGGCGCCTGCGATATCGGGCAGCATGTGTGCGAGCAAAGTCTCGGTGGAGGCGGCGCATCCGTCTACAACACGACGCAGCTCGCCGGTGGCGTGCGTGTCAAAGTAGCCAAGCGGCAGCTTAAGCAGGTGCTCGCTCGTAGTCTTGCGGATATTGGACGCACAGCGAAACGCAGACAGGTGCGTGCACATGAGCCCCACGAAATAAGCTACGATGCTTGCCAGCGCAAACCCCACGGCCCACCAGCCATACGTCGCGATGTCGCAGGCTTCGCTCCAGTTAGGTGCCACGGCGATCAGATCGCGCGCGACAAGCCAAATGCACACGTACGGGCCAAAGCTCAGCAGCTGCGAGAGCGCTGAGAGCGCCATGCCCAAATACGTTAGGAATTTACGGTCGCCGGCATATGCAAGCAGCTCGCCGATACCGCCGCCTTCCCTTTTTGATCCCTTTGCCATGAGATTCCTTTCTAACGGCTTGAGAGTTAACCGTAATGAACTTATCATTGATGTGTTAGCCATGGCTCACAATCAAGCCAGGCGTGGACGTTTCTGCAAAGGAAAGGGACGCTTTTGCAAATACGGCGGGCAGCGACCGACATAACCGAGCTCTATGCACCGCAATTTGAGCAGTTTGGCCTGGAGCTTACCGGCAAGGGCGCCGTCTTTACCGGCGAGGTGGCAAACGACCGGGCGCACGGCCGCGCATGGATCATGCCTCTCTCCCCTGCCTGCATCGTCATGGAGCATTTCATTACCCCGACGCACGATATGTACCTGGCCGAATACACACCCGAGCCATACGCCTGCGTGAGCGAAGTCAGCGCGCCCACACTTACATGCATGCCCGAGGCTGGCATAACGCCCGCAAACCTCAAACCATTGCATGGACCGTGGCCAAACAATGCCGTTTGCAGCTTTATCCAAGATAGCTGTGGCGAGGAATTAAGCCCGCTGTTTGCGGGGGAGCTTTATCACTCGCGCTCGGTGCTCTTTTTACCAGGATATTTTGACGAACTGGAGCACCGCTATCCCACCGAGTTCGCGGGAATCTTTGAGGCGTTTGCCGAATCATGGCACGAGGAAGCGACGTCTGCCATCTGCCACACGCTGCGCCGGATTAACGAGGACCGCGCCCGCACCGTAGGCGGACACGTCTATATGCAGGGCATCGTGGAGACCATGGTCGCGGAGCTCGCCTGTTCGCGCGCGGCCCACAAGCAGGCGCGGCAGGCGGCAGACACACGCGTCAGCATAACCGTTGCCGAAGAAGCAACGGCAATGATTGAGCGCGCGCTCGACAAAGGCAGACGTGTGGGTATCAACGAGGTGGCCGAGAGGCTCTACACAAGCCGCTCCAAACTATGCGCCACCTTTAAGGCCCAAACCGGCGAGTCCCTGGGCGCCTACATTCGCAGACGCCGCATGGAGCGAGCACAGGACCTTTTGGCCGATAGCGCGCTCACAATAGCGCAGGTGGCAGAGCGTCTAGGCTACCCTCAGCAGGCCGCCTTCGCCCAAGCCTTCAAACAATACACCGGCATGACATCCACGGCTTGGCGAAGCAAGCATCGCTAAGGCCCAAGCTCCCTGGCCGTAACGGAGCGATTAATTAGCCGCCGCCCGTCAGCTCATCCAGGATCTAAACGTCAAGATGTGCACGATCAAGCGCCTTTTTGATAAGAGGGACAGATCGATCAGCCAAATACAACGGAATGTTAAGCACCCCGTCGTCGAGCTTTAGGTTCTTAAGTGAGTAGCGGACCCTCAATGGAGTCGTCTCCGCATGCTTGTCGGCATAGTACTTAAGGCTCTTGGAATGAACGACCTCTCCCGATTTGACCTCGACGGGAACGATTTCGTTTCCAACTTGAATCAAAAAATCGACTTCGTGCTTCGGCTTCTCGTTTGTCCAATAACGCGGAGCAGCATCTAACTGTGAAAGTAATGCCTGAAGCACATAGTTCTCGGCGAACGAACCTTTGAACTCCGAAAATAGCGCATCCGAGATGGCAAAAGCGGACGCATCCAGCCTTGCCATGCGGCGCAGCAAGCCGACATCAAGACAGTAGACTTTAAATGCCTTGAGGTCATCGTACGCAGAGAGCGGCACACCACCGGCAGCATTAAGGCGAACCGCCGTGATGAGCCCAGCATCGGCAAGCCATTCCAGAGCATCCTCGTATTCTCGAGCACGAGCCCCCTCGCGCACCGCACCCCAAACGAACTTTTTGTTCTCGCGCGCCAACTGAGCTGGAATCGAGTTCCATATTTGTGAAAGCTTGGCGAACTGCGCACGGCCACCATGCTTGGCAAAATCGCGCTCGTAGGAATCCAAGAGATCAGACAACACCTTATCGACCTGAACGATATCGCCCGTCTCCACCCACCGGCCAAGAGCCTCTGGCATGCCGCCGCATGCAAAATAACGACGAAGATGCTCGACGAGACGGACATGGAAGAAATCGGGCACTGTCTCGATCTGATCCAGGCCGCCAAGGTATTCGTCGTAGTTTGCAGCGCCCTCGGCTTTCAGAAACTCGGAAAAGCTCATGGGGCGCATCTCCATGAACTCGACCTTTCCCACCGGAAAAGCGCTGGTCTCACGGGACAAGCGAACGCCCAACAAAGACCCTGCGCATGCGACGTGATACTCGGGGGCCTCGTCACAGAAGTATTTAAGGGCGCCGACTGCAGAAGGACAATCCTGAATCTCATCAATAATAAGCAGCGTTTCGCCGGGCTCGATAGGCTGTCCAAGTGCCAGGGAAAGATTTGAGATGATCCGTCGAGGATCGCGCGTACCTTCGAAAAACTGAGCGTACTCGCTCTGTACCCCAGGTGACGGCTCCTCGAGCGTCAGATACACAAAATTGAGGTACGAGGTTCGGCCGAACTCCTTAAGCGCCCACGTCTTTCCAACCTGGCGCGCCCCCTTAAGGATAAGCGGCTTACGATATTCTGACGCTTTCCAAGCGTTAAGCTTGGCAATGATATCTCGCTGCATGACCGAACCTCCCGCAAAGAAACTTCCGTAAACGTGATATTTCCCACATTTTACCCTAGGTAAAACGTGACAGTTATCACATTTGCGGAAGTTTTAAGCTCATTTCGCCACACTTTCATCACATTCAAAAGGCGGAGGCGCATTTTGCGCCTCCGTCACCATCTTTCCTATCAGCCTACCTGACCCGAACGGCCGAGTCGTCACAGAACCCGGGAGCCCCGGCAGGGCGGGTGCTTGCTCAAAATGAGTCCCCTTCAAAACAATGGGCGCGCCAAACGGCGCGCCCATTCACTCTATTCCATTCAGCCCACCTGACCCGAACGGCCGAGTCGTCACGGAACCGAGGGGCCGGGCGCAGGGCCTTGCCTCTCAATGAGTTCCGCACGAACAGGAGGCGCCAGTGGCGCCTCCGTCGTGAGTCAGGACTGTCCGAAATTGAGAGGCAAGGCCCTGCGCCCGGCCCCTCGGTTCCCGTTTACGAGAGCGACGTTCT
>DBFEQD010000057.1:0-57928 GCA_048326155.1 Collinsella sp. | reverse complement strand
CGGTCCTTCAGGCGCAGGACGGCCGAGTTCTGGGAGGTCTGGCCCATGCCCGTCCCCGACGGCGAGCTGCACCGCGTGCTCTACGTCGACGGGATCTGGGTCGCGCGCGACCTCGTGGTGCTCATATGCTGCAGCGGCGAGAGGGTGGTCTCCTGGTACATGGCCAGGTCCGAGAACTCGGGGGCGTGGTCGGCCCTCATGTCGCCGATCCCGGCGCCCGAGGTGGTCGTCACCGACGGCGGGAGCGGGTTCGCCAAGGCCGTGCGCGAGACCTGGCCGCGCACCAGGGTCCAGAGGTGCACCTTCCACGCCTTCTCGCAGGTCAAGCGCTACACGACGACGCGGCCGAAGCTCCAGGCGGGGCGCGAGCTCTACCTCATCGCGCGCGACCTCATGGGCATCGAGACGCTGCACCAGGCCGAGCTCTGGGTCGAGCGCTACCTCGACTGGTGCGGGTTCTGGGCCGACTTCCTGGAGGACAGGACCGTGGTGGACGGCAGGAGGGCCTGCACCCACGAGAGGCTGAGGCGGGCGCGCTCGTCGCTGTCGTCGCTGGTGTCGGCGGGGACGCTGTTCACCTACCTCGACCCCGCCCTGGCCAAGGCCGGCCCGCTGCCGTCGACCAACAACATGATCGAGGGAGGGGTGAACTCGCAGCTGAGGGCCGTCCTGCGCAACCACCGGGGGCTGACGTCGGCCAGGCGCGTGAAGGCGGTGTTCTGGTGGTGCCTCGCGCACTCGGGGGACGCGAGGACGGCGCGCGGGAAGCCCGCCGCGATGCCGACCGACGCGGACATCGACTTCCTGTTCAGCGTCTACTCCGCCTCGCCGTCACGCGAGGACGGAGGGCCGGAGTGGGGCGACAGGGCCGTGTGGGAGGACCTCCACCACAGGGACCCGTACCCGTTCTGGCTGGATTAATGGATGGAAACGGGTGTTCTATCGGGACACACATTTTGTCCTATAAGCCGCATTTCACCTGTAACCCGGTTGGGCTTATGGGTAATGAGCTTTTATTTAAAGACAATAAATCGAATCACAAGGGCAACTGCTATGACCACAATGATCAAAAGTAGGAATTGGAGTCGATGCTGCTTACGTCGTTTGCTTGATGAAACGAAGATCGTTTTCCCTTGTTTTGGCGTCTCGAGATAACGAGCCGAATGCGTTAAGGTTTGCTTAGGTCGAGGACCTCTTTGCTGCCGAGTTATGGGCGCTTTCGTCGGGTCGTCATTGATTGCGCTGTTTTTTGATAACGGTGCATCTTTTAGATATACGGGATCGCCCGATGCGACGCCCATATGCTTACGTCCCGTTTGGGCATCCTCGAGCGTTTGATATCGATTTCTCGTCACATACTCGGGCTCTGCATCATTAATGGGCTCTTGCGAGATGTGAGGGCGATGGAACCGTGGCGGCTGCGTGGAAGTGTCTTCCCCCTGCGTCGGCATAAACATATTGTTCTGGTTTTGGTCGTCCATGATGCCCTTTAGCTCGTTACCAACAACGTGTACGCGCTCATTGTAAGCCCCTTGTTATTTGTAGCTGTGGACATACTCGTTATTTAAGCTCTGGTTCAAAGAACCTTAACCTTCCTAAAACCTTAGTGCTATGCACTTAGATATGCTTATAGTACCGGACTCAAAAAACTTTATAGTCGATGTATATATGAGCATCGGGTGGGCATATATAAGAGCGTCAAAAGAAGTCCCAGTCACCTAGAAGATGACTCGGCAGTCCTATAAAGGAGTGGTAAACATGGCAAGCATGGTTCCTTATCGTTCGGTTTTTGGCGTTCGTCCCTCTGCAAGCTCGCTGTTCGATCTGTTTGATGATATGAGCGACCTAGCGAACAGCTCGATTGCCTCTAAGGCGTTCCCCGTTGACGTTGAGGATAAGGGCGATGGCTATGAGGTCAAGGCTTATCTGACCGGCGTCGCCAAGGACGATATCGATGTCGAGCTTAACGAGGGCCGTCTGTCCATTAGCGTGAATGTCGAGGAAGACGAGGAGAACGAGGGCAAGAACTTCCTGCAGAAGGAGTTCAGCTCGTACAGCGCGACGCGTGGCGTGTATCTTAAGGACGCTTCGAGCGAGGGCCTCTCGGCTAAGTACGCTGACGGCATCCTGACCGTTACGGTTCCCAAGATCGTCGAGAAGAAGAACGTTACGAAGATCTCCATCGAATAACTTCGTTGGTGTTCTTCGCTATTAAAAGACAACAAAAGGGGCTGGGAAGCGATTCCCGGCCCCTTTTGCTGTTTAGGACAGTCTATTGAATGGTTGCTGGCCGATACTGGCTTGCGGGGCGTATCGAGAGTTTTCGCGATCCTTGGAGAAGGGTGGCGGAGCTGCCGAGCTCGTCATCCAGGGTTGCGGCTAGAGCTTTGGCATAGCTTTTGACGGTAAGGCTCGGACGATTGTTATCTTGGCTGATATGCATGGCAATGAGCTGTTCGGTGCGATCGGTAACAAGTTCGCGCGCGGCTTCGGCGGCTTGGCCGTTGGAGAGGTGTCCCCTTGCAGACAGGATGCGCTCCTGAAGAAAGCGGGGATATTCTCCCTCGCGCAGCATGGTCACATCGTGGTTGCTTTCGAGCGCGAGGACTCGACAATCTTTGAGGGTGTTCATGGCTTGGCTCGATAGCTCTCCGGTGTCGGTAGCAAAGCCGATGGAATCATCGAGGGCGTCGAATCGAAAGCCGATTGGATTTATGACATCGTGTGATGTTGAGTAGGTTTGCGCGTGGATGCCGGCAATGGATAGGGTGTCACCGGGGTCGAATTCCTCGACAGGCAGATGCGAAAGATTTTCTTTGCTCGAAAGTGTGCCCCTACTGGCAAAGAGGGGACCGTGCCAGTGCTTGCACCAGACATCGAGACCCTTGATGTGATCGCTATGCTCATGAGTAATGAGAAGAGCCGAGACGTTGTCTGCCGAGAGTCCCAGTTCTGCCATGCGCTTTAATGTCTCGCGGCGAGAAAGACCGTCGTCAATCATGATGAGCCCCCGGGGGCCTTCGATGAGCGCGCAGTTGCCTTTTGAGCCGCTGCCAAGGATATGAAGGTGCAGACGAGACATAAGATTCCAAAGGATACAATGGGTGCGGACGAATAGAGGAGGAAGCAAATGCCTACGGTATCACAGCATTACGGACACCATGCCGTGCCCGGGGCAGTCGATGAGACCCGAACGAGGCAGCAGGCTGCTCCTGTCGTGCTCATGGTATCAGGCGGCGCGGACTCGACGGCACTGCTTCTTATGGCGTGCACATCAAAGCTGGATATCCAAGACGGGCGCGGTGTTGCCCCCATTGCTCGCGAGCGCCTGCATGTGCTGCATGTAAACCATCATCTGCGCGGCAAGGCGTCCGATGGCGACGAGGCCTTTGTGCGTGAGCTCTGCGCGAAATATGGTTTACCGCTGTGCGTGGAGCACGCTTATTTTGATGGGGAGTCGGGCAATATTGAGGCCGCGGCCCGCGAAGTGCGCTATGCCGCGGCGCGGAGGTATGTTCGCGAGCTCTGCGCCCAGACGGGGGCACCGCGAACGGCGGCTCGTATCTGCACCGCGCACACGTCTTCGGATCGCGCGGAAACGTTTTTGATGAACGCGATTAAGGGTTCGGGCCCCGCTGGCCTATCGAGCATTCCTCGCCGGAGGAATATCGTGGTACGTCCCTTGCTCGACCTAACTCATGGCGAGCTCGTGGGCTATCTACAGGTACATGGTCAGCCGTGGCGTGAAGACGAGAGCAATGAGGATATCTCGTATCTGCGAAACTACGTGCGCCATCGGGTAATGCCGGTGGTGGCACAGCGTAATGCGAGCGTGTGCAAGACGATTGGCGCCGCCTGTGAGATCTTGGGTGATGAAGATGCGTTTCTATCCCAGCTGTCGGCACAGGCGTTTCGAAGCTGTTTGCGCAAAGAGGCAGCGGGTGCGCTGGTGCTCGATGCCAGGCGCCTGGCTGCGGCCGAGGTGGTAATCGCGCGGCGCATCGTGCGACTGGCGATTAAGCGCATCGATCCGGACGCTCGTCCCGAGATGCGACATGTGGAGCGAGTCCTTTCCTGCGTTGCCGAGGGCACCGGCTCGGTCACGCTTCCGGCGGGGATTGACGCACGCATTGAGTTTGGCATGCTGGCGTTTAAGGCGCCGGCGGCTCGCGAGGGCCTGGTCGCGGGCTGGGTTACCGTACCCGGTCGTTTGCCGTTGGGCGGGGGACGTATGCTGGTCACAGAACCGATGGCTGTTGAGCCGGGATGCGATATCGTGCGCCGCGCCCGTGAGCTTGCGGCTGCCGGGGAAGTGACAGCTTTGGTAGACGCGGCTGCCCTGGGTTTTGCCGACAGCGATAGTGAGCGGATCCTGGCGGGCTCGCGTGGCGAGATCCCTGCCGAGGCGCGATTGGCGCGCCTGTGGGTGGACGGTCCCGCGCCGGGAGACGTGATGTGCCCGTTAGGGATGAGTGGCCGAAGCAAGAAAGTATCCGATTTGCTAGGTGAGGCTCGCATTCCCGTTTCCGAGCGCGCCGGCGTGCCCATGGTGAGGACGGCGCCGGGGGGTGCCGTGGTGTGGGTCGCCGGAGTTCGCGCGGACGAGCGTTTTAAGTGCACGGCCGCAACGCGCGTGGCATATCTGCTTCGTGTGGTCGTTGCGGAATAGCGTCCCACGCCAGCTATTCTGTGCGACGTTGACGGTATTCCCGCGCTGATGGCGTACGGGCTGGAAAATATTCCCCGTGCGCTGCTAGAATGTGAAGTTCGCGTCCATACGGCGGTGTGTGGGCGATAAGCACAAGAAAGGGTTGTCATGGCTTCTCAACATCCGGATATCGAGAAGGTTTTGTTTACGCAGGAGGATATCGACGGTATCGTCTCTCGCCTGGGCGAGGAGATTACGCGCGACTACGCGGGTAAGGATCTGGTGCTGATCGCGGTCCTACGCGGCGCCGTGGTCTTTATGGGCGACCTGATGCGCAAGATCGAGCTGCCGACCAACATCGATTTCATGGCTGTTTCGAGCTATGGCGACGGTGTGAAGTCCTCGGGTATCGTGCGTATCATTAAGGACCTGGATATCGACATCCGCGGTCGCGACGTGCTGATCGTCGAGGACATTCTGGACTCGGGCCTGACGCTCAAGTATCTGATGAAGAACCTCGAGAGCCGCAAGCCCGCTTCTCTGGAGGTCGCCGCCTTCCTGTGGAAGGACGTTGAGGACCGCGTCTCGGCCATCACGCCCAAGTATGTTGGAACCCATTGCCCCGATGCCTTTGTGGTGGGCTACGGCCTCGACTATGCCGAGCGCTATCGTAACCTTCCGTATCTGGGCATTTTGAAACCGGAGGTTTATTCGTAAGATGCCCGACGACCATAACGATAACAATTCCCAGACTCCCCGGGAGCCTAAGATCCCGGGGATGCCCGGAGGCAAGAAGCCCACGCGTACGGGCTGGCTGTATTTTATTTTGGCTTGCGCGCTTCTGGGCTACGCCTTCTTTAACATGGGCTCCGGCTTTGCCAATTCCAGCAATACCGTTAAGCTCGCGACGAGCGAGATGGTGAGCGCCATCAAGCAGGATCGCGTCGAAGATCTGACCTATACGGTTCAAGACGGAAGCGTGAAGGGTCATTACTGGAAGACGAAGAAGGACAAGGGCGATACGAGCGAGCTCAAGAGCTTCTCCTCGACCTATGTCGGCTCCGATTCGCTTGCCGAGCTCATGGCGGAGCACCCCGATACCAAGTACATCGTCAACACCAACGATCCCGATTTTTGGGGCGACTTGGCGATGAGTGTGCTTCCGACGATCGCCCTTATCGCCATCATGTTCTACTTTATGCGTCAGATGATGGGCGCCAACAACAGGAACATGCAGTTTGGCAAGACCAACGCCAAGACCAACGAGGCCACACGCCCCAAGGTCAAGTTTGAAGACGTTGCCGGCGTGGACGAGGCAGTCGAGGAGCTCGAGGAGATCCGTGACTTTTTGAGCGATCCGGATCGCTATCGCAAGCTGGGCGCCAAGATCCCGCGTGGCGTGTTGCTGGTTGGCCCTCCGGGCACCGGTAAAACGCTGCTGGCCAAGGCCGTTGCCGGCGAGGCGGGCGTGCCGTTCTTTAGCATCTCGGGTTCCGACTTTGTCGAGATGTTCGTAGGTGTCGGCGCCAGCCGTGTGCGTGACCTCTTTAAGGAGGCCAAGTCCCAGGCCCCGTCGATCATCTTCATCGATGAGATCGATGCCGTGGGACGTCAGCGCGGAGCTGGCTTGGGCGGCGGTCACGACGAGCGCGAGCAGACGCTCAACCAGCTGCTGGTCGAGATGGACGGCTTTGAGGAAAGCGAGTCGGTCATCCTGATCGCTGCGACCAACCGTCCTGACATCCTAGATCCGGCATTGCTGCGTCCCGGCCGTTTTGACCGTCAGGTTACGGTCGACCGTCCGGATGTGAAGGGCCGCGAGCAGATCTTGCGCGTGCATGCCGAGAACAAGCCGATGGACGAGGACGTTAAGTTTGAGAAGCTCGCCCAGATGACCGTTGGCTTTACTGGTGCCGATTTGGCGAACCTGCTCAACGAGTCTGCGTTGCTGGCCGCTCGCCGTCATCGTTCCGTGATCTCGATGGACGAGGTCGAGGAATCGATGGAGCGCGTGATTGCCGGACCGCAGCGCAAGGGTCGCGTGATGACCGAGGCCGAGCGCACCACGATTGCCTACCACGAGAGCGGTCACGCCCTGGTGGGCCACATCCTGGAGCACTCCGATCCGGTCCACAAGATCTCGATCGTCAGCCGCGGTCAGGCTCTGGGCTACACGCTGCAGCTTCCGCAGGAGGACCACTTCCTCAAGACCAAGAACGAGATGCTCGACGAGCTCGCCGTGTTCTTGGGCGGTCGCGTTGCCGAGGAGCTCATGTGCGATGACATTACGTCGGGCGCGAGCAACGATCTGGAGCGCGCAACCAAGATGGCGCGCGAGATGGTCACGCGCCTGGGCATGAGCGAGGAGCTGGGCACGCAAGTGTTTGGCGAGGCGCAACATCAGGTGTTCCTTGGTCGCGATTACGCCGATCACCAGGATTACTCCGAGGAGACGGCGCGCCGTATCGATATCGAGGTTCAGCGCATCATGCGCGAAGCCCATCGTCGTGCGGTCGAGATTTTGGATGCCCGTCGCGATCAACTCGATCTGATGGCGAAGGTGCTGCTTGAGCGCGAGACCGTCGAAGGCGACGCCGTGAACGCCCTGCTCGACAACGAGTGGAATGCCTACCTTGAGCGCGAGGGCGATATCCTGGCGGCCAAGGAGGAGCGCAATGCCAAGGCGGCCGGCATGCCGACCAAGAAGCGCGCGCCTCGCATGAGCGAGGAGGAGCTGGCGGCTGATGCCGCGGCCTTTGCGCAGGCGGCCATGCAGGAGGATGCCGAAGCCGCATCCGATGATGCTGACGATGACCATGCCGTCGTCGGTGCCGATGCCGACACCGACGCCGACAAATAGTCTCTGTGGCAAAAGCCTCCGCGGGGAAACCTGCGGAGGCTTTTTCTTTTGAGCGATATGGGGCCGTCTGTTGATTGGGGACAGACTAAAATGAGCGTTTTCACGCATTTAAGTCTGTCCCCAATCAACATTTTCACGCATTTAAGTCTGTCCCCAATCAACATTGCTGCGGCACTTTGCTCGGCTAAAGCGTACAATAGCGCCTATGCGAAAGGGGAACAGATGATCAACGAAACGATGTATGCTCGCGGTGCGGAAAGCTCCATCATCCGCGAGATTTTTAGCTATGGCCTTGAGCGCAAGGCGCAGATCGGTGCGGAAAACGTATTCGATTTTTCGCTGGGCAATCCGAGCGTTCCGGCGCCCGCTGCTGTGGCTGAGTCGATTAAGAAGGCTCTGGAGCTGCCGAGTGACCAGTTGCACGGCTACACGCCCGCACCGGGCCTGCCGCAATGTCGAGCAGCCGTCGCCGAATCGCTCAACCGCCGCTTTGGAACGAACTATGAGGGTAAGGACGTCTTTATGACGGTGGGTGCCGCGGCTTCGCTCACCTGCACGCTCAACGCCGTTACGAACCCGGGCGACGAGGTTATTGTTATCGCCCCGTACTTTCCGGAGTATCGCGTTTGGATTGAGAAGGCCGGCTGTACGTGTGTTGAGGCGCTCGCCGATGAAGATACGTTCCAGCTGAGCGTGGACAACGTGCTCAAGGCGATCAGCGATAAGACGGCGGCCGTCATCATCGACTCGCCCAACAATCCGACTGGTGCCGTATATACACGCAATACGCTGACGCGACTGGCCAATGTTCTGCGCGAGGCCAACGCTCAGCGCGATTCCGAGAATCCAATTATGCTCATCTCGGATGAGCCGTACCGCGAGATCGTGTACGGTGCCGAGGTGCCTTGGGTGCCCTCGATCTACGAGCACACCATCGTGTGCTACTCGTATTCCAAGTCGCTGTCGCTGCCGGGTGAGCGCGTGGGATGGATCCTTGTTCCCAATACGAATCCTCAGGCAGATCGTCTAATGCCCGCCGTTGCCGGTGCCGCCCGTACGCTGGGCTTCGTGTGCGCGCCGGCGCTCTTTCAGCGCGTAATTATCGACTGCATCGATGAGCCGAGTGACGTTGAGGCCTATGCTCGCAACCGCACGGCGCTTACCGACGCACTGGCGGAGTATGGCTACACCTATGTTGAGCCGGATGGCGCGTTCTACCTATGGGTGAAAGCGTTGGAACCCGATGCGAATGCGTTTTGCGAGCACGCAAAGAAGTATGAGTTGCTTGCGGTCCCCTCGGACAGCTTTGGTATGCCGGGCTGGTTCCGCCTGGGCTACTGCGTGAGTTACGAGACGATTATCAATTCGCTACCCGCTTGGAAACAGTTGGCGGACGAGTATCGTTAAAAGTAAAGCGCTCTGCCTACAATGTTTTACGTGAAACGGGGTTTGGTGTTAAGCCGGACCCCGTTGTCATGGACGTTGTGTCTTTGGGATGGAGTGGTTTTACGACTATCGAAGGCTATGCGTACAATGAATATAAGCGACGGCCGTGCCAGATAAGGAGACCTGATGCCCTACCTGCTTTCTTGTGACATTCATACCCATACGATGTTCTCTGCGCATGCATATTCGACCATTGAGGAGAATGTGTACTGGGCGGCAGAGCGTGGTCTGCAGGTGCTCGGATCTGCCGACCATCTGAGCTCTATGGTTACGGCTTGCCCCAATGACCTGCGCAGTTACCAATTCTTTATCAACCAGGATATCTGGCCGCGCATTTGGAGCGGCGTGTTGGTGCTGCGTGGTGCCGAGGCCGATATCGTTTCGCTGGACGGAAGCCTGTTTGGCGAGGACACTCCTGTCACGTTCGATATCGCCGGCGATTCGTACGGCCGTCAGCATTCACTGTTCGATTTGGTTACGCGTAATTTGGATTATTTGGTTGCAAGCGTGCATAATCCGCAGATTGCTGAGGGCGCGACGCTGGCCCAGACGACCGGGATGTATATCAATGCCCTGGAGCACCCCAAGGTGTTCATGCTGGGCCACACGGGGCGTTCGGGCGTGCCGTTCGATATCGACGAGGTGCTGTTGGCAGCTAAGGCCAAGCACAAGATTATCGAGATCAACAACCATAGTCTTGAACGCGGTGTCGACACTGAGCATTGGGCTGTATGCCGCAAGATCGCCGAGCGCTGCGCCGAACTGGGCGTGGGCATTGGCGTGTCGACCGATGCCCACATTGGCATGGCCATTGGCAAGCTCGATCACGCGCGCAAGATGCTCGACGAGATTCACTTCCCGCTGGATTTGATCGTGACGCGCGACCGCGAGACGCTGCTGTGCGAGATGGCGGCAGCCGGCGTGTGCAATCTGCGCAATGGGATGTAGCGGAGTTTATAAACCAAGCGAAGGGGGCGGCCCAGACGGGTCGCCCCCTTTCTTGTCCCAAAAATCTACTGAGGTTGGTTAGCGGCGTTCGAGGACCGCTACGGTTTCGGTGTGGTCGGTGTGAGGGAACATGTCGACGGGCGTGATCTTGAGCAGGCGATAGCCTCCGTCGAGGAGCTGATGCAGGTCGCGCTCTTGAGTTACGGGGTTGCAGCTGATATAGGTGATGCGGCGCGGCTTAAGCGCGCAGGCAGCTTCGAGGAACTCGGGCGTGGAGCCGGCGCGCGGCGGATCGATGGAAAGGACATCGACTCGCTCGTTGTTGTCGGCGGCATCTAGGATGTAGTCGGTGGCATCGTCGGCCATAAACCAAGCGCTGCGGGTGAGGCCGTTGAGCTCGGCATTACGACGTGCGTCGGCAATGCCGGCGTGGTTACGCTCCACGCCAAGCAGCATAATGCCGACGCCCTTGTCCTGGGCGGCTTTGGCTGCGCACAGGCCGATAGTTCCGCTACCGCAATAGGCATCCATGAGTACGTCGCCCTGCTGCAGGTCCATGCCGTCAATCGCGAGCTGATAGAGCAGCTCGGTCTGCTGCGGGTTGGTCTGGTAGAACGCGGTGGGGGAGATATCGAATTCGCAGCCGAGCAGCTGGTCGCGCATGCACTCGGCGCCATATACAATGCGGGTTTCCTCGCCGAGGATGGCGTTGCCGGGACGTCCGTTGATGTTTTGGGCGACGGTGACGATGTGCGGATTGAGTGCGGCGACAGCCTCAAAGAACTCCTGCGCATGCGGCAAGTCGCGCTGAGCGGTCACGAGCGTGACCATGACCTGGTCGGTACGCCAACCGCAGCGGACGACGGCATAGCGAAGCAAGCCAAGATGCTTGTCCTCATTAAAGGCGGGAATATGCAGCCGCTCAGCTTCGCGTGCGATGCCGTTGAGAATCTGACGGGCGCCCGGTGCCTCGACGGGGCATTCGGGTACGGCAACGATCTTGTGCGTGCCGCGCTCAAAGAAACCGCAACGGACGGCGCCCTCCTTACCGGGAGCAAAGGGAGTGGCAGCCTTATGACGAAAGCCACGCGGCGCAGGATATTTGCCCGGGTCGCCCAGGGTGACACCCATGCCACGAATAGGATCTACAGCAATGCCCTCACGCTCACAAAGCGAAGCAAAAAGCTCCTCCATAGCAGCCTGCTTGGCGGCGAGCTGCTTCTTATAAGGACGATTGAGCGCCGTACATCCACCGCAAGCTTTCATGATGGAACAAGGAGACTTGGGATCAACGGCCTTGCGCGCAGACGAAACCTGATCTTTATGCGAGCGCTTGGAGCGAGTCTGAGATGCCTTGACCTCGCTCCGACGAGAGTCAGAACGCTTGGTCTTAGCCCTGTTCTTGGTCGATTTGCTTTTTGCAGCTTTAGAAGACTTGGATTTCGTAGAAGATTTCTCCTCCTTCGACCCCTCAGCCGCCTCGATCAAAGCACGACGAGCCTTACGCTCCGCACGAGATTCTGCCATCAATAACTCCACTAATTCATGAATTAAAGCTGCAAGTATTGTACCGTGCCAAGCCAGCAGACGATATACAAGCGGTTTAATCGTGTCGGTGATAAGCCCAACGACGGTTGCCCGCCGTGTGAGGGGTGTGGGGGTTAAGTTTATCGCGAGTTCCGCACGAACAGGAGGCCACTTAATGTGGCCTCCGTCGTGAGCAGGACTGTAGAGCAGGAAACTTAACCCCCACACCCCTCACGCGGCGGGCAAACTCGCCTTGTGCTCTATCACGCTAAAGTGTATGATGCTGAACGTTACACGATTCACTTTACTTAACTAAAGTACCATCAAGGGGGATACCATGAATACCGATATGTCTCGTCGTCAGTTTGTTGGTCTAGCCGGCTCGCTCGCCACGGTGCTTGGCCTTGGTCTTGTCGGTTGCGGCGGTGGTGCCGGCAAGGGCTCCGCTGCCGGTTCTGCCGCAGCCAAGGATGTGAAGGGCGCTGCGGAGTCCAAGAAGCTCGTGGTGGGCTTTGATAAGTCCTATCCTCCGTACGGCTTTGTGGGCGATGACGGTGAGTACACGGGCTTTGACCTCGACCTTGCCAAGGCCGTTGCCGATAAGCAGGGCTGGGAAGTCGATTACGAGGCCATCGATTGGGATGCCAAGGACACGCTGCTCAACTCCGGCGCCATCAACTGCATCTGGAACGGCTTTACCATGGAGGGCCGCGAGGACGACTACACGTTCTCCGAGCCGTACATGCTCAACGAGCAGGTGCTGGTGGTAAAGAAGGATGCAGGCATCAAGAGCTGGGACGATCTTGCCGGCAAGACCGTGATTACCCAGACCGATTCCGCTGCGCAGGATGTGCTTGAGGGTGACCAGAAGGATCTGGCGGCGACGTTTGCCACGCTCGACACCATCGGTGAGTACAACACGGCGTTTATGCAGCTCGAGAGCGGCGCGGTCGATGCCGTGGCTTGCGACCTTTCGATTGCCCAGTATCAGCTTGCCGCCAAGCCTGATGCTTATACGCAGCTTGATGAGCCGCTGTCCAGCGAGCACTACGCCGTCGGCTTTAAGAAGGGCGACACCAAGTCGGCCGACGCCGTGACCGAGTCGCTCAAGGCGCTCTACGAGGACGGCACAGTCAAGGACCTGTGCGACAAGTATTCAAGCTATGGTCTATCTTTCGATAATTGGGTGCTCAAGTAATGTCTATTCAGGTCATGATGCAGATGCTTGGCCAGGGATTCTTGGTCAGTTTGCAGTTGTTTGTGCTGACGCTGCTGGGGTCGATTCCGCTGGGAATCCCCGTGGCGTTTATGCGCATGAGCAAAATCGCGCCGCTTCGCTGGATTGCGCGCATCTACATTTCGGTCATGCGCGGTACGCCGCTCATGCTGCAGATGTTTGCCATCTACTTTGCCCCGTACTACGTGTTTGGCATTTCGCTCACGCCCGATTCCAAGTGGACGGCGTGCGTCGTGGCGTTCATCATCAACTACGCCGGCTATTTTGCCGAGATCTATCGATCGGGCCTGCAGTCCATTCCGCGCGGTCAATATGAGGCCGCCGAGGTGCTGGGCTACTCGCGCATGCAAACGTTTCTGTATATCGTGATGCCGCAGGTCGCCAAGCGTATTCTGCCGGCGATGGGCAACGAGATCATCACACTGGTCAAGGACACGTCGCTGGCGTTTGCCATTGGCGTGGGTGAGATGTTCTCGACGGCCAAGGCGCTGGTCGCCTCGCAGGTGAGCATGGTGCCGTTTGCAATCGCGGCGCTGATCTACTGGGTCTTTAACTTCGTCGTCGAGATGCTGCTGGGCGCTGCCGAGAAAAAATTGGATTACTACCATGATTAATTCGGTAATGAATATATCGAACGCGCGTAAGGCGTTTGGCGGCAATGAGGTGCTCAAGGATATCTCGCTTGAGGTGAAGCGTGGCGAGGTCGTGGCGATTATCGGACCTTCGGGTGGCGGCAAGTCCACGCTGCTGCGGTGTGCCACGCTGCTCGAGACACTCGACGGAGGCTCGCTCTCGTTTGGAGACCTTGCCGTTGCGACGGATGCGGGTTCGGGCGCGGTCTATGCGAAGGGCGATGTGCCCAAGCAAGCGCGCTCGCGGTTTGGCCTGGTGTTTCAGAACTACAATCTGTTCCCGCACTATACCGTGATGAAAAACATCATCGATGCGCCGATTCGTGTGCTTAAGCGTCCGCGCGAGCAGGCGGAAGCCCGCGCTCACGAGCTGATTGCGCAAATGGGGCTGACGGGCAACGAGAACAAGGTGCCGTGTGAGCTTTCGGGCGGTCAGCAGCAGCGCGTGAGTATTGCCCGCGCCCTAGCGCTCGATCCGGAAATCCTGTTCTTTGACGAGCCGACCTCGGCGCTCGATCCCGAGCTGACGGCCGAGGTGCTGCGTGTCATTAAAGACCTTGCCGCGCAGAATATGACGATGGTGATCGTGACCCACGCAATGCAGTTTGCGCGCGATGTTGCCGACCGCGTGGTCTTTATGGATGGCGGTCGTATTGTCGAGGAGGGTCCTGCCGAGCAGGTCATCGACCATCCGCGCGAGCAGCGCACCCGTGAGTTCTTGAGCCGTATCGAGGGGTAGGCTCAGCTATTTGCTCAACTGTTTATTGAGGTGAAACCGCCGCAGGTCTTATCATCTGCGGCGGTTTTTTGCATCCGCGGGGTTCAATAATCGCCTTGCAAGCTCGCCCCCTCCTCTCGCCGCCTGTATCCATACGCGTGCCGAAAGGTCTGCATGGACAGGCGGCTGCAAGGGTAGGGTGGTGGCATAGGACATTTGGAGGGTGAGTCGGCTCGGCTGCCGACCATGCTGCTCCCGGGACGGCATCGACCGCGAACTCTCCCCGTTGGCGTCGCGCATTGCGCGCGGCCCTGCAAGGAGGTCATCATGGGTGCTCCCAAGACCGGCAATGTAAGGAACGTGGTGCTCGTAGGCCAAGGCGGGGTGGGCAAGACTTCACTCGCCGAGGCCATGCTCCACCTTTCCGGCAAGACCGCCCGCCTGGGCGGCCACGACGGCACCAAGCCCACGCTCGACTATGACCCTGAAGAGGTCAAGCGTTCATTCTCCATCTCGACGACCATCGCGCCGATCGACTGGAAGGGCGCCCGCATCAACGTGCTCGATGCCCCGTGCTACCCCGATTTTATCGGTGACGCCTTTGCCGCTATGAGCGTTTGCGAGACGGCTCTGTTTGTGGTCGACGCCGAGGCCGGTCCGCAGCCTACGACCGTTAAGCTTTGGTATGCGGCGGAGGACCTGCGTCTGGCGCGTGCGGTGTTCGTGAACCGTCTGTCGCGTTCCGAGGCCAGCTTTACGACCACGATGGACCTGCTGCAGGAGCGTTTTGGTACGCGTTTGGGCGCCGTGACCCTTCCCTGGGGCGAGGGCGAGGACTTTAACGGCATTATCGACCTGGTGCGCATGAAGGCGCGCCATTGCAACGGCACCGAAGCCGTTGAGTCGGAGATTCCCGAGGAGTATCGTGCCCAGGCCGAGGAGGCTCACGACCATCTGTGCGAGCTGGTGGCCGAGGCTGACGACGAGCTGATGATGAAGTACCTGGAAGGCGAGGAGACGCTGACGCAGGAGGAGCTTGAAGGCCTGCTGTCGAAGGCGATCGCCGAGCGCATCTTTGTGCCGGTCTTTGCGGGCGATTGCATTAAAGAGCAGGGCGTCAACTCGCTGATGGATGACATCGCGACGTACTTCCCGGCGCCGACCGACTATGGCGAGATGCCGCTCATTGACGGCGATTCGCTCAAGATTTCGAGCGACGATGACCGCCCGGTGGCGTTTGTGTTTAAGACGCTGGCCGATCCGCAGCAGGGCCGCATCAGCTTTATCAAGGTGCTGACGGGCACGCTTGAGCCGGGCCTTGAGCTGATCAACGCGCGCACCCGCAAGAGCGATCGTCTGGCTCACCTGTATGTGATGTGCGGCCGCGACATGACCGAGGTCGGTCACGCCTATGCCGGCGACATTATCGTGGCGCCCAAGCTGGCGGCAGAGACGGGTGACACGCTCTCCATTACCGGCAAGGTCGAGGCGGCGGCGTTTAAGTTCCCCAACTCGCAGTACCGCATTGCCATCGAGGCCGAGAACCGCGGTGACGAGGAGAAGCTCTACACGTTTATTGAGAAGGCGTGCAAGGCCGACCCGACCATGAGTATCGATCGTGATGAGGAGACCGGCCAGACCATCATTTCGGCGGTGGGCGAGGCGCAGGTTTCGGTGCTGCTCAACCGTCTGGAGGACCGTACTAAGGTCGTGGCCAAAAGCGTGCCGATCCGCATTCCGTATCGCGAGACCATCCGCCGCACGGCGAGCGCACAGGGCCGCCACAAGAAGCAGACTGGCGGTGCCGGCCAGTATGGCGACTGCTGGCTGCGCGTTGAGCCGCTCATTGGGCCCGACGGTACGAGCGACGGCTACGAGTTTGTAGACGAGGTCGTGGGCGGTCGCATTCCGCGCTCGCTGATTCCCGCCGTGGACAAGGGTGTCCAGGAGACCATGAAAGACGGCATCATTGCCGGCTACCCGCTCACGGGCATTCGCGTGGCTGTGTACGACGGCTCGTATCACAGCGTCGACTCCAACGAGATGGCGTTCCGCGCGGCGGCTCGCATCGGCCTGCGCAAGGCATGCGCCGATGCCGATCCGGTGGTGCTGGAGCCCATCGAGGAAGTCACGGTGACTATCCCCGAGAGCTACGCTGGTGCCGTGATGGGTGACATCTCGGCCTCGCGCGGTCGCGTGACGGGCATGGAGACCGATGAGCGCGGAGACACCGTGGTTATCGCGCAGGCACCTCTCGCCGAGCTGACGGATTATTCGACGCGTCTGCGCTCTATCACGCGTGGCACGGGCGACTTTACCATGAAGCCCGCCGGCTACGAGCAGGTTCCCTATGACGTTCAGGCCAAGCTAGTCGAGCGCTATGAGGAGGGCCGCGCCAAGTAACGAGCAGGCTTAGCCACAATATCCATGTCAACCAATGGGCCGCCTTGGGCAATCCGGGGCGGTCCATTTTGATCCGTATGCGACGGAGGAAAACGGATCATTTTGGTTTTTGGGATGATGCGGCGACTCTAGTCCCCCAAGGCCTGGTTGCGGCCGGTGGCGTAGTCGATCTGCACGTGCGGCTGCAGGTTGTAGCAGTATACGTGGAAGCAGAGGGTCTTGCCGTGGTCCTCGACCGATTGCGCCTCAAGGCGCACGCCGCGGCAGACAAGCTCCTCTTCGCTATACATGGGCGTGACGCGATAGAGCACGTGGTTGCCCGTATTGCGAATATAGTTGAGAATCTGCTCTTCAAACGGCAGCATGCCCGTTTCGTTGAGATAGCGCGTGCCGGTGAGGAGATTTTTGCGGTTGGCGTTTTCGCCGCAGAGCGACCAGGCGATAAGGTGGCAGCGGTTGTAGAGGCTCTGGCCCGGAATAAAGTCGTAGCGCTGCTGGTGCCAACCGGCAGGATGGATACGCGAGATATCGCCGCGCTCGCCTTGACCGAGTGATTCGGGGCCCACGCAGGCGAGTGCTTTGCGGGTGCGGCCCAGGCTGTCGAGCTTGGAGAACTTCTTAAAGCAGCCCTCTTCTGTAGCGCGCTCGTATTCATCGAGCGTGAATGATGGTGTGCCGAGCGGGTGCGTGCTGTTGGCGCGAAGGGCAACGTAGGGGTTGCCGGCATAGTCGGGAATGCTGCTGAGATAAACACCGCGGGCGCGGTTGAGGTCGGGGTTTTCGACCTCGTCGATGGGGGTGGCGCTGTCCGCGGAAGCGCCGTCGCCGGTGTCGGTTGCGGCGGAATCGGAGCCATCGCCAGAGTCTTGGCTATTTTGAGAGTCCGAGGAACTCGCTGTTCCCGATTCGAGCCGGGCGACCAGGTCCGCCTCGTCGTCGGTGCGGCTGGGGCTCTCGTTTTGTTTTTCGGCCAGAGCCGCCGCCTGTTCATCGCTTTGCGGCGACAGCAGCTTGGGAGCTCCGTCGAGCGATCCCGTAAACAGCGCAAACCCCAGCACCACGGCGGTGCCGATGGAAAGTACTTGCTTGTAGGTGGACTTGCGCGACATTGAGGCTCCTGGATGGACGGTTGGGAATCTACCAGTCTAGCAGGAGCCGGCAGGGGCCGTTCTATCGAACAAATACTTAAGATTTGGGATAGACGCTACTGATTAATTTGTCCCGCGGTCTAGATCGAGGTGGAGTCGAGCCAGTTGAGCTTGCACTCGAGAATGCGCTGCTCGCCGGGTTCGCTGCTGCCGTCAAGTAGGGCGAGCAGCATCTCGGCTGCTTCGCGACCTTCCTGGTCGACGGGCTCGATGATGGTGGAGACGGTCGGCGTGGTGAGATTAGTCCAGTCTTCGCAGTTGAGTCCCAAAAGGCCGATTTGCTGCGGAAGCAGATGGGCCATGGGCTGAAGCGCCTTGTAGACGCGGGGGAGCGCCCATTGGTTTTGGACAAAGATGAGCGTACGCTTGGCGGGATTGAACTTGAATTTAAAGTACTCGGTAAGCTCGTTGATTGACGGCTTGTTGTGGTCGATGGGAATCGCTTTGTAGAGCTGTCCGTTCGCTGCCAGCGCCTCGGCATACCCCTGAAAACGCTCCATGCGGGTGCGCATCTCGGTCATGTTGGCGGCAATGGAAAAGAAATCTTCGTAGCCGGCGTCGAGGAGCGCCTGTGTGGCGTTGTACACGCCGTCGTAAAGGTTGGTTTTGATCCAGCTGGTACCTGGGCTATAGATGGCCGCATCGAAAAAGACGACCGGCTTGCCGGCGCGCCTAATGCGGTCGTGCACGGCTTTGAAGTTTGCCGTGGGCTGGATGATAAAGCCATCGACGCCCAGCGAGAGCATCTTGTCGACGTACATGAGCTCGGTCTCGGGGTTAAAGTTGCTCGTACAAACGACCGTCTGGTAGCCCGCGGGGAGCATGACCTGCTCCATGCCATTGAGAACGAGCCCCGCCCATTTGTTGGTGTTATCCAAAATGATGATGGCGATGACGTGGGTTTGCTTGCCGGTGAGCGTCTGCGCTTGGGCGTTGGGAACGTATCCGAGTTCCTTAATGACGCGCGCGATTTTGTTCTGCGTCTTCTCGCTAAGCTTTTCTCGTTTGTCGTTGAGGTAATACGAGACGCTTGCCGTCGAGGTTCCCGCCTCTCGAGCGACGTCTGCGATCGTAACGCGCTGTTTTGCCACAGCGACTCCTTCCGACAGATGAGCATTTTCCAACATGATGACTTTGAGTCTTGGTGAAGGATACGCTTCGGTGAGCGGCTTTTTCCTTTCATATGAGTATGCAACAAATGCGGCATACGGGTGGGGTCGAAATTTGTGACCGGCATGCGCATCTGCCGTCTACCGAGAAAATCAAATACTTCTTGACTTTTGAAATCGAGGGCAAAATCGCAGGATTCATTTTTGGTTAAACGCATAACTAAATCGCATAACCAACGCTCTGACCTGCGCGTTTACCGAAATAAGCTGGCATTAAGAAAAACGAGCACCTATATTGTTCTTGTCGAAAAGACAGCAAGTCCAAACGGCAGGGGATGCTCCGGAGGCCTCCGCAAACGGTGTCTTGCGCACGCAACTCTATGAAAAGAGGGAAGCAATGAAGATCGTAGGCGTTGCCGCCTGTACTGTGGGTATCGCCCACACGTATATGGCCCAGAAGGCGATTCAGGATGAATGCGCCGCCCGTGGCATCGAGTGCAAGGTCGAGGCTCAGGGTGGCCTGGGTATCGAGAATGAGCTCACGCAGGAAGACGTGGACTCCGCCGACCTGGTCCTGGAGTCCGTCGACGTGGGTGTCGAGAACGAGGACCGTTTTGAGCAGAAGATGGCCGAGGGCAAGTTCCTGAAGGTCGGCACCTCTGATGTAATCGCCGATCCGGTAAAGATCATCGACCAGGCCATTGAGATCATCAAGGCGACGGGTGGCGCCGTTGACGCGCCCAAGGCCGAGGCCAAGGCAGAGAAGAAGGCCGTCTCCGCTGCCCCGCAGGCCCCGACACCGGCGTCCAAGCAGTCTATCTTTGCCGATCCTGGCAAGACGCTGCTCAATGCATTCAATACCGGCGTTTCCTATTTTATCCCCATCGTCGTTATCGGCGGCGTGTTCCTCGCCTTCTCGCTGGCATCCGGTACCGCCGGCGCCAACGGCATGGAGGTTACGAACCCGCTGATGGTGAGTCTTAACACCATCGGCATGGCCGGCATCTCCATGATGATCCCGGTGCTTGCGGCATACATCGCCTACTCGATGGCTGGCAAGCCCGCGCTCGCCCCCGGTTTTGTCCTGGGCTACCTGGTCAACAACGCAGTCGTTACCCCTAACGGCAACAGCGTTTCGACCGGCTTCTTGGGCGCCATGATCATGGCGGTCATCTGCGGCTACTTTGTCCGCTGGATGAAGACCTGGAAGGTCAACAACACCATCCAGACCATCATGCCCATCCTGATCATCCCGATTCTGACCTCGCTTGTCCTGGGCATGGCCTATATCTACATCCTGGCCACGCCGCTTGGCTTTGTGATGGACTGGCTCACCGGCGTGCTCGGCAGCCTGCAGGGCGGTTCCGCAGTTGTCCTGGGTCTGGTCATTGGCGTTATGACCGCCTTCGATATGGGTGGCCCCATCAACAAGACCGCCTCGACCTTCACCATGGCCATCATGGCCTCCGGTATCTACGGTCCTAACGGTATGTTCCGCGTCGCCGTCGCCGTTCCCCCGATCGCCTGTGGCCTCGCTGCGCTCATCGCCAAGAACAAGTTCGATGACGCTGACCGCCAGATGGGCATCTCCGCGCTGTTCATGGGCTGCATCGGTATTACCGAGGGCGCTATCCCCTTCGCGGTCAAGGACCTCGGTCACACCCTGCCCGGCATTTGCATCGGCTCTGCCGTGGGTGCGGCACTTGCCGCCTTCCAGGGCATCGACTGCTACGTCCCGCACGGTGGCTTTATCGTCGCCCTTGCCACCAACAACGTCGCGCTGTTCTGCCTGGACATCGTGATTGGCGCCGTGGTCGCCGCTGCAATCCTGATTGCCATGAAGCCCACGCTCGACAAGCAGGCCAAGTAAACCTTTAAGGACTCCGGTTGTGCGGAGGGATGGATTTGACTCCGCACAACCGCCCCTACACAACAAAATCCATCCGTACTGATAGGGCCCACATCTGGGTCCCAGGGAACTTTTGTCAAAAATCCTCTGGAGAAGGAGAACAAAATGTCCAACCTCACCATCCGTCAGGCCGTTCAGGGCATGCTCAAGCTGCAGGATAGCGGCGATCACGCAACCATGGTCGGCATTGGCCCCATGAGCCCCAACCTGATTCAGGCCGTGTTCGAGCTTGCCAAGGACGAGGATTTCCCGCCCATGTTTATCGCCAGCCGCAACCAGGTCGATATGGACGAGATGGGCGCCGGCTACGTCAACGGTTGGGACCAGACGCGCTTTGCCGCCGACATCAAGAAGGTTGCCGACGAGGTGGGTTACACCGGTCCGTACTACCTGTGCCGCGATCACGGCGGTCCGTGGCAGCGCGACGAGGAGCGTAACGCCCACCTGCCCGAGGACGAGGCCATGGAGCTCGCCCGCAAGTCCTTCGTCGCCGACATGGAGGCGGGCTTTGACCTGCTGATGGTCGACCCCACCAAGGACCCCTATCAGATCGGCAAGGTTATTCCGCTCGACGTGGTGCTTCGCCGCACGATTGATCTTATCGACTACCTTGAGCAGTACCGTCGCGAGCATAACCTGCCCGAGGTTGCCTATGAGGTCGGTACCGAGGAGACCAATGGCGGCTTGACCTCTACCGATAAGTACGAGGAGTTCATTTCTCAGCTGCAGCCCGAGCTCGAGAAGCGCGGCTGCCCCATGCCCACCTTTATCGTCGGCCAGACCGGTACGCTCACCCGTTGGACCGAGCAGGTCGGCCATTACAACTTCAAGAATGCCCGCGAGCTCGCCGACATGGCTAAGCGCTACGGCGTGGGCCTGAAGGAACACAACGCCGACTATCTGGACGACGCGACGCTGCTCGAGCACATCCCGGCACACGTGACCGCCTCCAACGTTGCTCCGCAGTATGGCACCGAGGAGACCCGCGCCTACCTCAAGCTCTGCGCCACCGAGCAGATCCTGGTCGACAACGGTCTGTGCGATGACCCCTCCGACCTGTATCACACCCTGCTGGTCAAGGCTATCAAGACCGAGCGCTGGCGCAAGTGGATGACTGGCGACGACGTCAACCTGCAGGTCGACGACATTCTTGCCGACGATGAGCTCAGCCTGAAGATCCTGGATGTCTCCGGTCACTATGCGTTCAACGATCCCGAGGTCAAGGAGCAGGTCGAGAAGCTCTACCGCAACCTCGCCGCTCAGGACATCGACGGCAAGCGCTTTGTCATCGAGCACATCAAGCGCCCGATCAAGCAGTACGTCGTCGGTCTTAACCTCAAGGGCGTCACGACCCGCATCGAGGCCGCTCTTGCCGAGTAAGTAGCTTTTCCTACGCGACGCCGGGCCTGGGGCATGTCCCAGCCGCAGGCCCGGCACATAGGACAAAGGGACATCCCCTTTGTCCTATTTTTTGAGTTTTGGATTCCTTCGAAGGAGTTTGCACCATGAAGTTCTTTATCGATACCGCCAATCTGGACGAGATCGCCGAGGCCAAGAGCTGGGGCTGCCTGGCCGGTGTTACCACCAACCCGTCCCTGTACGCCAAGACCGGCGGCAAGCTTGCCGACTTTGAGCCGCATATGCTCAAGATTGCCGAGCTCTGCGAGGGCCTGCCCGTTTCCGCCGAGTCTACCGCTACCACTGCCGAGGGTATGATCGAGGAGGGCAAGCGCCTTGCCGCCCTCGCCCCCAACATCGTGGTCAAGCTTCCCGTGTGCGAGGCCGGCCTTGCCGCCTGCCGTGCGCTGGCCGATGCTGGCGTGCGCGTCAACATGACGCTCGTCTTCTCGCCGACGCAGGCCCTTATGGCCGCCAATGCCGGTGCTCGCTACATCAGCCCGTTTGTCGGTCGTTTCGATGACATCGCCGAGGACGGTATCTCGCGGCTCGACAACGTCGTGACCTGCATTAAGAACTACGACTGGACGGGCAAGAACGTCGACGACACCGTCGAGATCATCACCGCCTCGGTTCGTACGCCCAACCACGTGACCCAGGCCGCGCTACTCGGTGCCGATATTGCGACCGTGCCCATGGCCGCTCTCAAGAAGTGCCTGCATCATCCGCTGACCGACCAGGGCCTCGCCTCTTTTGAGGCTGACTGGCAGAAGGTCGTCGCTCAGGCTTAACGAGTGGATTGCCCCGGCATCGCGTCATCCGGTGCCGGGGTTGTTCTCAAGAGAGGAATTCGTATGACCAACCAGGAGCTGGCGAAGGTCGCCAATGAGGTCAGGAAGGGTGTCGTGACTGCGGTTCACGCGGCCAAGTCGGGACACCCGGGTGGATCGCTCGGTGCTGCCGACATCATGGCGTATCTGTACTTTGAGGAAATGAATATCGATCCTGCCGACCCTCACAAGGCCGATCGCGATCGCTTTGTGCTCTCCAAGGGTCACGCGGCGCCGGGCCTGTATTCGGTGTTGGCAAATCGCGGCTATTTTCCCGTCGAAGAGCTCGAGACGCTGCGTCATATTGGCAGCCGACTGCAGGGCCATCCCAACATGAACGACGCCCCTGGCATCGATATGTCCACCGGATCGCTCGGTCAGGGCATCTCCGCCGCGGTTGGAATGGCACTCGCCGCAAAGCACTGGGGTGACAGCTACCGCGTCTACACGTTGCTGGGCGACGGCGAGTGCGAGGAGGGCCAGGTGTGGGAGGCGGCCATGTTTGCCGGCAACCATGCGCTCGACAATCTTGTTGCCGTCGTCGACCACAACGGCTTGCAGATTGACGGCACAATCGATGAAGTTAACTCGGCCATGCCGCTCGCTGACAAGTTCCGCGCCTTTAAGTGGCATGTGATCGAGCTCGCCGACGGTAACGACATGGCGCAGATTGCCGCCGCCTTTGCCGAGGCCCGCAAAGTGAGCGACTCGCCCGTGGCCATTATCGCCGAGACGGTGAAGGGCAAGGGCGTCTCCTTTATGGAAAACCAGGTGGGCTGGCACGGCAAGGCACCCAACGATGAACAGTTTGAGCAGGCCATGGCCGAGCTCGCAGCGGCAGGGGAGGAGCTCTAATGGCAGACGTCAAGAAAGTCGCCACGCGCGTTAGCTATGGCGAGGCACTTGTCGAGCTGGGCAATGAGCGCGATGACTTTGTGGTTCTCGATGCCGACCTGGCCGCCGCCACGCAGACCGGTAAGTTTAAGGCTGCGCACCCTGAGCGCTTCTACGACGCCGGCATTGCCGAGAGCAACCTGATGGGGCTCGCCGCCGGCATCGCGACCACGGGCCACGTCGCCTTTGCGAGCACCTTTGCGATGTTTGCCGCCGGTCGCGCGTACGAACAAGTGCGTAATTCCATTGGCTATCCGCACCTCAACGTCAAAATCGGTGCCACGCATGCGGGTATCTCGGTCGGTGAAGACGGCGCCACGCACCAGTGCTGCGAGGATATCGCACTCATGCGCACGATCCCGGGTATGACGGTAATCGTTCCCGCCGATGACATCGAGGCTCGCGCTTGCGTGCGCGCCGCCTATGAGTTTGAGGGACCGGTCTACATGCGCTTCGGACGCCTGGCAACGCCGGTCATCAACGACCACGAGGACTATGAGTTCAAGATCGGTCGCGGCGTGGTCGTGCGCGAGGGGTCCGATGTGACTATCGTCGCATGCGGCCTCATGGTCGCCGAGGCGCTTGAGGCTGCCGAGGCGCTCGCTGCCGATGGCATCGATGCCGAGGTCATCAACATGCATACGATCAAACCGCTCGATGAGCGTTTGGTGGTTGCCAGCGCCAAGAAGACCGGTCGCGTGGTCACCGCTGAGGAGCATTCGATTATCGGTGGTCTTGGCGAGGCCGTGGCCTCGGTGCTCGCAGAGCAGCATCCGGTGCCGATGCGTCGCGTCGGCGTGCGCGATGTGTATGGCGAGTCCGGCCCTGCGGTCGATTTGCTGCACAAGTACGGTTTGGACGCCGACGGCATCGAAGCTGCGGTCAGGTCCGTGTTGTAAGGAAGGTTTCCATGGGATTTGTATCTGCCAACCAAGTGACAATCGGGTATACCGCCGCCTCGCGCGAGGACGCCCTACATTATTTGTCCGAGCAGGCCATCGAGCTCGGCTTTGCCGATGACGCATCTGCCGTAGAGGCCGCCTTCATTGCTCGCGAGAACGAGGCCGAGACCGGCCTTGTCGCCGGTTTTGCCGTTCCGCATGCCAAAAGCGACGCGATCCACACGCCGGGCGTTGCCGTGCTTAAACTGACCGAGCCCGTTGAATGGCCGAGCTTCGATGGGGTGCCCGTCGATGTTGCGCTCGCGCTGTACGTGCCCGCCGGCGAGGCCGGAACTACGCACCTGCGTCTGCTCTCCAAGGCTGCCGTGATGCTGATGGACGCCGGCTTCCGTGACAAGGTGCGCGCGAGCACCGATCCCGTTGAGATTGCGGAGCTCATCAATAGCGGACTCGAAGACTAGAACGGTCATCCCGTTCAATCAATTGATCCTTCTCCAAGGAAAAGGGCCGCGACGCCGTATGGGTGTCACGGCCCTATTTGCGTTTCCCCAGATAAAACCTGCCAAAATAAACCTGTCGCTTTTTGGCAGGCTAATCGGGGACTATTTCACCGCAACTTAGGGCACGGTTAGGAAGTGTGCACCTTAAAGAGTGGAGCCCTTGATTAGAGAGATTGCGCTCGTCTCTCTAAATGTCTCTCTAAAGAGAAAGCTAGTTAAAGAGATAACATTGGGCAATCTAACAGTGAATTCGATACATCTCTCTAAATGTCTCTCTAAAACAAGGCGCTTATCTCTCTAAAGTTAGAGAGATATACGAAACGTTAGAGAGATAAATCTATTGTTTTAGAGAGACGGAATGCCAAAATTCGTCCGTCCGCTACCATCTGCCAAAAATGGAGGATAAAGGGCTCATCGAAGTAATGGGCTCATCGACGAGCCGCAACCGCCGATATCGGAAGAAGTAGATGCAGCCGGGTCGCCCTTCTAGTGTCTCTCGAAGTTAGATGGGTGCTAGAGGGGCGACTGTCTCGCGATATTTCCCCAGATAAAACCTGCCAAAATAAACCTGTCCCTTTTTGGTAGGTCAGTTAACGCAGTCCAGGTTGAGCATATGCGAGCGAGCAGGCTCCGGGTGCGGTAAGGTGACGTGAAACAAGCGGGCGCTGACCTTTTGGTCGCGCCCGTGAAGTTGAACGTCAGATTGCCGTGCCCGGGGCCTGCGCAGCGCCGAGCAGTTACGCCGTTTGTAAAACGGCGTAACCTAAAGGTTCATGTTGCCGTGGATGTAGGGGGTGACCTCGGGGGAGATATGGTCGCAGCCCAGCTCGCGCAGCGCGGACTCGATGGCGGCGGGCAGCGGGGTCTTGCCCTTGTCGTCGACAGCGACACCGCCGAGGGCGGCAATCTTGGCGACATCTGCGGGCGCGGCCTCGATATGCATGCAGCCGCCGACCAGACGTGCGCGGACCTGAGCCAAGTCAAGATCGTGCAGGTAATCCTCGCAGGCGCGGATTAAATCGACCTTCTCGCGCGTGAGCTCCTCGCCCGTGGGGACGCGCGTGGCAAGACATGCTCCCGCCGGCAGGTTCCAAACGGGATAGCCCCATGCGTGCAGTAGTTCGCGCTCTTCGTCCTTGGTAAAGCCGACCTCCATGAGAGGGGAGCGTACGCCGAGCTCTTCTGCCGCACGCATGCCGGGGCGGTAGTCACCGCGATCGCTTGCATTGCTGCCATCGATGACGGTGGGAAAGCCGAGCGACTTGGCGTGGTTGACGATGGCGGTAAAGCCGGCGTGCTTGCAGTGGTAGCAGCGATTAGCATCGTTGCAGGCTACTTGGGGGAGTTGCAGCTGATCCACCGAAAGATTGAGCACGGGGAGCTTAAAATGCGGCCCCTCATTGGCCTGCCCATCAACGGACTGCTCAAACGAAGCCTGCTCGGGCGTGCCGATGAGCGGCGTAGTGAGATGGACGAGGAGGGTATCGGTAGGCATGATGCGGGCGCATACGGCGGCCAAAAAGCTGCTGTCGACGCCACCGGAAAACCCGATAGCCACGCGCCCGTATGCCAAAAGCAGCTGTTCGAGCGCCGATAGCTTGTCTTGAAGCTCCTCTGCGGGTGCCGTGGTGTCTAAAATCATGAAACGATCCTTATCGTTGAGTACTCGGTCGAAAACTATAATCCTAATGCGTTACTTGCCATAAGTCTTCTATCTATGTAACGAAAGTGCAATATGCTATATACGTTATATACAAGTTTGTAAAGTGCGGTAGAGTAACAGTAACACAATCCGGTGAGGGGGCCGATATGATCAAGGCTGTTATTTTTGACATGGACGGAACGCTGGTCGATACCGAGCGTTTGGGGATTAAGGCCTGGAAGGCAGGCGCCGCTGAGCTGGGGCTCGCGATTGATGAAGCGCTGATCCATCAGTTTATCGGTCGGACGCTACCCGATGTTATGGACATCCTTGATAAGCATTATAGCATCCACGAAACCACCGAGGCGATCTATCGTCGCCACAAGGAGATTCGCGACGAGATGGTCAAGACCGAACTGGAACTTAAGGCCGGCGCCGCCGAGTGCCTAGACGAGCTGCTGGCTGCAGGCTATCACGTTGGTCTAGCGACGTCGTCGCGCCTCGTTACGGCCGAGCGCAACCTTAAGATGGTTGGCCTCTTTGACAAGTTTGAAACGGTAACGTGTGGCGAGGACGTCGTGCACGGCAAGCCCGACCCCGAGATGTATCTGCTCGCCTGCGAGCGCGCGGGCTTTGCTCCCGAGGAATGTGCCGTGGTCGAGGATTCGCGCAACGGCTGCGTCTCGGGCATCACGGCCGGCTGTCATGTCTTTGCCGTCCCCGACATCGTGCCGCTGCCGCAGGACGTGGTGGATGGCTGCGAGGCCGTTCTCGATACGTTGTTCGACCTGGCGGCGGCAGTCAAGGCCGTGCGCTAGACAATTGCGGTGTTGAAACGAGCAATTGCCCACGTTTGAGCTTAAGCAAAAGGGGCCCGGCAATGGTCGGGCCCCTTTTGCTTAAGCGGCGACACAGCATACTTACGGGCGTGCTATAGATACGCACCGAGGTTGATGGCCGTGGCGTCGGTCTGGGTGCTTGCCTGGGTGCTGGCGCGCTCCAGTAGGAACGGACGTACCAGTTCTTGGCGGTTGATATCCTCGGCGGCGGTGACTGCGGTGACGGTGCGCGCTGCAGAGCCGACGCGGATATGCTTGGTCTTTGCCGGGGCCTTGTTCTCGATTTGCTCCATCAGCAATTGGACACCCTTGCGGCCAATCTCGTAGCCCGGGGGCGCTACCGTGGTCAGTGGGACCGACCCGCTCCAAGCGAGTGGGTTGCCATCGCAGCCTGCTACGCGTACTTGCCTGGGGACAGAGATGCCCTTGTCGACCAGTGCCGAAACGACACCCGAGGCCAGCACGTCGGTTAGACCGACGACAAAATCGGGGCGTTCGTCGGCGGGACGCTCGGCGATTTGGTTGCCGATACCATAGCCGTCGGCCGCCGTGTTCCACTCGCCGGCGTCAATGACTTCGATCTTGATGTCGGGATGTAGGGCGAGCGCCTTGTGAATGCCAAGGACGCGCAGGGTGAGTTGCATAAATGCTGCTCGGCCGACGACGACAATATGGTGCGCGCCGCGGGCGATGGCGAGTTCGGCAATGATGCGACCCTGGGCCTCGTTGTCGGCCGCTACGTAGTAGCCGGGCTCGGAGCAATGGATGTCCAGATGGACGATCGGCACGGGCATCTTGGTCATGGCGGGGTGCCAGTCGGGGGATGCCATGGGCTGAACCATGACGCCGGACATCTGGGTGCCCATAAAGTAGCGCAGGTAATGGTCCTCGAGAATATCGTCGTTATCGGCGTTGGCGATGAGCAGGTCGTAGCCGTGCTTGCGGGCCTCGTTGTGGGCGCCGCTGGCGATTTGGAGTGAAAAGCCGTGGTCGAGACGGGGGAGCACCAGGCCAAAGGACTTGGTGGCGCCGCCCGCGAGCTGACGAGCGCTTTGGTTGGGCAGGTAGCCCAGTCGATTGATGGTTTCGTTAATGAGCTTGAGGGTCTCGGGACGCAACTTTTCGGGATGGTTGAGCGCGTTGGAAACCGTGCCCAACGAAACCCCGGCTTCGCGCGCGACGTCGCTGATTTTAACCTTTGCCATAGCGGCCCCTTTGATGCGTTTCAAGTACAAGCCAGATTGTAGCATCCTAAACCTACCAAAAAGGGACAGGTTTATTTTGGCAGGTTTATCTGGGGAAACGCCGTTGCCAGCGCGACTGCCACGAAGGGGACAGGTACCTTTGTGGTGGTTTGGACCGGCTGGACGTGTGTGCATCGGGTGGTATCTAAGTTGAGATACCACTTCTGGTATATCAGCTTGTGCTTGCGTGAGTACAATACTCGAACGTTATACGTCTCAGCGCCCCTTGTGCGTGGACGTCTTGCAGTCACGCGAACGAAGGGATTTATCCTATGTGCGGAATTGTCGGCTACACCGGCTCTGATATTGCAAAGAACATCCTGGTTACGGGCCTCAAGCGTATGGAGTATCGCGGCTATGACTCCTCGGGCGTCGCGCTCGAGGTGGGCGAGGGCGCCGCGGCGCACCTCGACGTCATCCGCCGCGTGGGCAAGGTCGCGGGCCTGGAGAGCGAGCTTTCCAACATCGACAGCGACGCTACCTGCGGTATCGGCCATACCCGTTGGGCCACTCACGGCAAGCCCTCCGTCGTTAACGCTCACCCCCACACCAGCTGCGACGGTCGTATCGCCATCGTCCACAACGGCATCATCGAGAACTTCGCCGAGCTGCGCGAAGAGCTGGAGGGCCGCGGCCATCACTTTAAGAGCGAGACCGATACCGAGGTCTTCGCGCATCTGATCGAAGAGGCTTATGCCGAGACGCACGACCTGATGGCCTCCGTGCGCGAGGCTTGCGCCCACGTGGTCGGTGCCTATGGTCTGGCCGTCGTGTGCGCTGACGAGCCCGGCGTGATCGCCGTGGCCCGCAAGGATTCCCCGATCGTGGTCGGCGCGGGCGAGACCGGCGCCTATGTCGCCTCCGACGTCATCGCGCTCATCGACGCCACCCGCGATGTCGTGGTGCTCGAGGACGGTCAGTTTGCCAAGCTTACGCCCGCAGGCGTCGAGTACACCGACGAGGCCGGCAACGTTATCGAGCCCAAGGTCACCCACATCGACTGGGACCTGGACATGGCCGAAAAGGGCGGTTATCCCGACTTTATGCTCAAGGAAATCCACGAGCAGCCGCGCGTCGTGCGTGACACGCTGGTCGGTCGTATGACGCCGGCCGGCGAGCTCGACATCGACGAGCTGGGCCTTTCGCTCGAGGAACTCAACGACATCGACCGCGTCTACGTGATCGCTTGCGGAACCAGCTATCACGCTGGCCTCATTGCCAAGAATCTCATTGAGGGCTGGGCTCGCATCCCCACCGAGGTGGAGGCGGCCAGCGAGTTCCGTTATCGCAACCCCATCATTACGCCGACGACGCTTGTCGTTGCCGTGTCCCAGTCGGGCGAGACGGCCGATACCCTTGCCGCCATTCGCGACGCGCGCATCAAGGGTGCCAAGGTCTTCGGCATCACCAACGTGGTGGGCAGCCCCGTGGCGCGTGAGAGCGACGGCGTCATCTACACCAAGGCCAACAAGGAGATCGCGGTCGCCTCGACCAAGAGCTTCATCGGCCAGGTCGTGAGCCTTACGCTTTTGGCCCTGCTGCTGGCGCAGGTCAAGTACCGCTTGACCACCAAGCAGGCGCGCATGCTGTTCCGCGAGCTTTCCGATACGGCCGAGCAGATCCAGTGGATTTTGGATACCCAAACCGAGGCCGTTCATGAGGCTGCCCTGCTGTGCAAGGACGCGCAGTCGGCGCTGTTCGTGGGCCGTGGCATGGGTGCCGCTATTTCCTACGAGGGTGCGCTCAAGCTCAAGGAAGTCAGCTACCTGCACGCCGAGGCATATGCCGCCGGTGAGATGAAGCATGGCCCCATTGCCCTGATCGACCCGGGCTTCCCTGTCATCGCCGTGGCCACCAAGAGTGCCACCTACGACAAGACCGTGTCGAACCTTATGGAGTGCAAGGCGCGCGGCGCCAAGGTCATCGTCGTTGCCACCGAGGGCGACGAGGAGATCAACAAAATCGCCGACTGCATTATCCGCGTGCCAGCAGTCCGCGACGTGTTCAGCCCCATCACGGCGAGCGTCCCGCTGCAGCTGCTCGCCCGCGAGGTCGCCATCCTGCGCGGCTGCGACGTCGACCAGCCCCGCAACCTGGCAAAGAGCGTTACCGTGGAGTAGTTGGTTCCGCCATTCTGGCGACCAAGGCCCGGCTCCGTTGCAGCGGAGCCGGGCCTTGTTTCATTTGCCCAGATAAAACCTGCCAAAATGAACCTGTCCCAATTTGGCAGGTTAGCGGAGCTTGCTGGTCTCGAAGTACTCGGGGAACTGGTCCAGAACCTCGGTCTGGTTGCGGAACATCATATGCAGGTGCTTGCTGACCAAAAAGCTCGCTTCGATGGGGTCGCGACCGGCGATAGCGCGGCGAATCTGCTTGTGCTCGTTCACGATGTCCTGATTGTCGAGAACCTGCGTGGCGGCGCGCAGCCAGCGGAAGCGCTCCAGGTCGGCATTGGTCTCTTCGAGCCACGACCACACGGTGCTGCGACATGCGATGCTAAAAATCATGTGATGCATGAGGTTGTCGCTCAAAAAGAAGCCGATGCGATCCTCTTCGGCCATGGCCTTTTCCTGCAGCACGATGGCGCGGTCGAGCTGCTCGATGCCGGCCGACGTGGCGCGCGCACAGCACTCCACAATCACCTGCTTTTCCAGATGCTCGCGGATGTAACAGGCACTCTCGGCAAGGGTGAGGTTGATGGGCGAGACATAGGTGCCGCTCTGGGGCACGGTGCGCACCAGGCCTTCCTGCGCCAAGCGAACCAAAGCCTCGCGCACGGGCGTGCGACCCATATCCAGGTCGTCGCAAAGTTGCTTGACGCCCAGCTTTTCGCCCGGTTTGTAGTCCAGGTAGACGATTTTGCGTCGAATGGTGTGGTAGGACTGGTCCTGTAGGCTCGTTTCCTGCTCGCCGACGTGCATCGATTCTTCCATAGCGCCTCGCAACTGTTCTATCAAACTCATATGTCAGTTGTTAATTATGCCGCGAATCAGCTCTCCGCGGTGGGTAATTCGGCTGTTGCCTGAGAACTATTGCGGCATCTTAGTCTGTGTTTGCGCAAGGCTGCGCTCAATGTTGCCGTATCATAAGCCGTCGCAAACGTGAAATAGAAAGAAGGAATCCCATATGCAACTGGCAAATATCGTACGCGAGCGCTGGAAAGGCGTCTTGTTCTGCCTAATCATCGCCATTCCCGCGACGCTGCTCGGCAAACAAATTGAGGTGGTCGGCGGTCCGGTATTTGCCATCCTCTTTGGCATGGTCCTGGCGCTCGTCTTTCCCAAGAATCGTCGCGAACAGCTCGCCGTTGGCGTCACCTATACGTCCAAAAAAGTCTTGCAGTACGCGGTTATCCTGCTTGGCTTTGGCATGAACCTCTCCCAGATTCTGTCCAAGGGCGCCCAGTCGCTGCCGATTATCGTGGCGACAATCTCGACCTCGCTTGTCATCGCCTTTGTGCTCTGCCACGTTATGAACGTGCCGGGCAAGATCGCGACGCTTGTGGGTGTGGGTTCGTCGATTTGCGGCGGTTCTGCCATCGCCGCGACCGCACCCGTCATCGATGCCGACGATCGCGAGATTGCCCAGGCTATTTCGGTCATCTTCCTGTTTAACGTTATCGCGGCGCTCGTGTTTCCGACGCTCGGCGGCATGCTCGGGCTGACCAACGAGGGCTTTGGCCTGTTTGCCGGTACCGCCATCAACGACACCTCGTCCGTAACGGCTGCGGCGAGCGCCTGGGACAGCATGCATCCCGGCGCCAATGTGCTCGAGAGCGCCACGGTGGTCAAGCTCACCAGGACGCTGGCCATCATTCCCATCACGCTGGCGCTTGCTTGCTGGCAGATGCATCTGGCGCGCAAGGCCGGCGGCGACGCTAGGAGCACGTTCTCGCTTAAACGCGCGTTTCCCGTGTTTGTGCTGTTCTTTGTGCTGGCGAGTGTGATCACCACGGTGCTTCAGCTTCCCGCGTCCTTTACGGCGCCCATCAAGGAGCTGTCGAAGTTCTTCATCGTGATGGCCATGGCGGCAATTGGCTTTAATACCGATATCGTCGAGCTGGTCAAAAAGGGCGGCAAGCCCATCGCGCTGGGCTTTTGCTGCTGGATTGGCATTGCGTGCATGAGTTTGGGAATGCAACACGTGCTGGGAATCTGGTAGAGAAGTAGCTTGTTTGCGTGCTGCGTGCTGGCGAGCGCATTCTCACGGTGGAGCGATAGGAGCTCTTGCGGGTATGGCTTGTCCGCAGGTTTATAAGTCCCGAAGAGCTCTTATCGCCCCGCCAGGATGGCGATGCGGGGCAACACCTATACTCGCAGGACGGCGCTTTCTGCCCTATAGTGTTTGGTGAGCAATATCGTTCAATTTTGAAACACTCGGTCGTGCGACCGTCGGCGGTTGCACGTCGCTGCGGACAGGGGCAAATAATGGATAGCGATGCCAAGCTGAACATCTTGACCGAGGCCCTGGCTGCTGCCGGGGCCTCGGCATTGGCAATCGATGCGCGTGGGGACGTCGCGATCTCGACCATGAATGACGCGGCGCTCGAGCGGGATGTGGCGGCTTTTGTCGCTGAGCGCCTCGACCGTATAGGAGACGGCGCGCGTCTGGTTATGGGACGTGCGGGTGCGCGCCTGAACCTGACCGTTCGCTCCACCGACAAAGAGGGCGGGGGCCTTTGGGTCGTCGTGGTCCGCGAGGTGCGCGGCGCCGCGGCGCACGCGGGCATCGAGTGGCTCAACGCCGACGAGGTTGAGGCCCGCTACGAATCGAGCGCGTACGGCATCGTTGAGGGGGCGGCCTCGGTGGCTGCGCCGGTTGCAGAGAGTTACGCGCGCGGTGTGCCCCTTATGCTCGAGGGCGAGCTGGGAGCGGGTCAGGTCGAGATCGCCAAGCGCCTCTATCTGGACGGTCCTTTTGCCGGTCAGCCCTTTGTTTCCGTTGCGCTCGATGAGCTCACCGAGCGCGGTTGGCGCTATGTGCTCAAAAGCGCCGAATCGCCGTTGTTCCAAACGGGGCTGACCCTTTGCATTGAGGGCTGGAACGCGGTTGGCCCCCAGCGCCTCCGCGAGCTGGTCTCCACGATGACCGACACCGCGTTGGCGACGCGCTGCCATGTGGTGCTGACAGCGAATGACATGCCGGGCGGCGGCGAAAGTGATCAAGCCGCGTTTGTGACCGAGCGCTTCGCCTGCGCGGTGAGCGTGGCGCCGGCAATCGCCGAGCAGGGAGCCGCGTCGACGAAGGTTGCGCGCTATTTGGAATATCTCGCTGATGCATTTGAGACAGCAGCACCCACGCTGTCTGCCGCGGCGACGAAGACGCTCGATGCTTACCGCTGGCCGCGCAATTATCTGCAGCTTCGCGAGGTCTCGGAACGACTGTATATATTGGTGGGGGCGGGCACGGTGTACAGCGCTATAGCGGAGGAAGTGCTCGCCCAAGAGGACGTGATTAAGACCGCAACCTTTGGCGCCCCGACACTCGAAAGTGACCTGTATATCCTACGACCGCTGGCCGATACCGAGCGAGATATCGCGCGTCTGGTTGTAGACCATCTCCACGGCAACCGAACCCGTGCGGCGGAGGTGCTGGGCATAAGCCGTACAACGCTGTGGCGCTTGCTGAAGGACGATGACCGTTGAGCGAGGCGCCCGTGACCGCGCGCGACGCGTGTGCTACAGTCCAAAGCGTTATTGTTTCGATTTGGTTACGGCGTGCGAGGGCATATGGCTGAGACTTCAAAACCGAGCCGCAGAAGGCGGAGCGCCGCGCCGGTTAACCGACGCACGACATCGGTGACGTGGGGCAAACACGCCTCGGGGTTTGATGGCTCGTTCAAGCGCACTAAATACGGCTATCCTTCGGCAAGCGCCCGCTTGGCAATGCAGGCAGAGTCCTCGCTGTGGGGCCGCAAACGCGTGGTGGGCTCAAAGCTCAAGCACGACGGAACGCTCGGCTACATCAGCCGCGGGGCGGCTCGCCGCAGCGGGCTCAATCCCGCCGGCTGGCATCGCTACGTGCCGATCGTGGCCGCCGTTGCAGTGATCGTCATCGCACTCGCTGCGCTTGGCTACGCCGGCGGTGGCGCCAACTTGGACGCAATGTTTAAATCGCCCGAGCTCGCGCATGTAGGTACAGAAGTTGTCGAGGGCGCTCAGGCCCAGACGGGCGTCGCGCCCCAGCGCGGCATCGTCGCGGCGGCCTCCACCATCGCCGATGCGCAAAAGGACGAAGACAAGCAAGGCGACGACGCCGAAACGACCCAGACAAGCGAAGCGACGACAACTCAAATATCAACATAGCTTGCCGGCAGAAGGGGGACGTTCCTTTTCTGCCGGCAGTTTGGGACACTCCTGCGCTACTTGACGTACACCACGTTGTTGCGGCGCGGCTTTGCCTCGGGTAGCGTGTCCTCGGCGTAGCCAAGAATGCAGTTACCGACACCGCGCAGGCTGCCGTCGGCGGGCAGGCCCCAGCTGGCCAGCAGCTCCAGGCCCTCGGGCGAGTCAAAGACCTCATGCGCGCGGTGAATCCAGCACGAATCGACACCCAGTGCATAGGCGGCGTTGAGCAAGTTGCCCATGGCGAGCGAGCCGTCTTCCAGATGTGTGGGCACGCTGCGGTCAACCAGCACCACCACAACGGTCTTGGCGCCATAGAAGGGGTCGCTGTTGCTGCCCATGACCTGGGCGTTGAGCTGTGAGAGACGCTCGACGGTCGCGGGGTCGGTGACGGCGACAAACGTCACCGGCTGGCGTCCCATGCCGCTCGGTGCATATTGGCCGGCTTCGATAATACGTGCAAGCTTTTCGGCCTCGACGGGACGATCGCTGTAGTTGCGGCAGCTGCGACGGTGAATGAGTGCTTCGATAGTCTCCATGGTGTCTCCTTGCGGTGGCGTTGCAGATGCCTCGTTCATACCCGCCGGGCTTAAACGATAGACGGTCAATTGCCCGGCCAAAAGGATAGATTCCAATTGGGAAAGTAGGTTTGCATAAAAGTACCTTCAGAATGTGACAAACAAATGGGATGGTTAAACGTTTTATCCCGTCTACCCTGCGGTTTTTTACCACTTGCCTAAATGACGAACGCATAACCTCTGATAAAGGTTTTACTAAAGGAGTACCAACGTTTATCAATGCGCCGTGGTGGCGCCGGGCCAGGAGGTAACATCATGTTCCAGGCTGGAGATGTCGTCGAGACCGATTTCGAAGGATTTCTGAAGCTGCTGCGTTCCAAGACGCGCGCTTTCGTGTCGATCAACGATCACGAGTACTACATCACGCACACCGATGGCTATTGGCGTGTTCAGGATTGCGAGGCCCTCAACGACAAGGGCCACTTTACTGACTGTTCTGAGTTGGTCAACACGGTCTGCGAGGTCGTCGAGCTGCCGTGGATTGCCGGCAAGAGCCTGCATGACAGCTTCTCGGGCGCTACGGTCTATGAGGCCGTCGCCGCTTAACAGGCAACACTCGATATTCTCTCGCAACCGCCGGCGCCGCCCCCGCGCCGGCGGTCTTTTTTGTCGATATGCTTATGTAGAGCCGACCATAAACAACGAGCTTGTTGACGATAGTCAAAACTCGGACTAATGTAGAGATATTAATTGGTCAAAACTCGGACTATCGAATGGTGGGAGAGATGAATAGTGCAGTTAGCCCGGTCGATTTCGACCGGATGCTCAACGGGCTTGACCGTATCTATTCGGAGTTCGCGCGCGCCTGCGGTCTTTCGGACTGCGCCTACTGGATGCTCGTCGACACGAGTGCGGCGGGCGGAAGCGTTGCCGTGAGTCGGCTGACGAGTGAATGGTTCTACAGCAAACAGACCATCAATTCGGCGATCAAGACGCTTAGGGCGCGAGGGCTTGCGACGTTGGAGTTTGCCGAAGGTAGTCGTAAGAACAAGGTTGTGCGACTGACCGAAGAAGGCGTGCGGTTTGCCAAGCGCTACGCGTTGCCAGCGCAAAAAGCCGAGCAACAGGCATTCGAGGCGCTCGAGCCGTGGGAACAGCGCGAGATCATGCGCTTGGTCGGTAAGTTCTCCCATGTTCTTAACGAAGAGTGCGAGGCATTTAAACGGCAAGTGGCCGCTGAGAACGAGGCTGACGATAAGAGCGAAGGGGAGACATGCGACTCTTAATGAGGTTTATGAGGCCGTATCGCGGGCTGATTGCGGTGACGCTGTTTGCGGTGCTGATAGATAACGTCGGTACGCTGTTGGTTCCCACGATGCTGGCGAACATGGTCAACACCGGTATTACCACGGGCGATATCGACTATATTTTACGCAACGGCCTGTACATGCTTATCGCGACCGGCATGGCCAGCGGCGGCACGGTGCTGGGCTGCTATCTTTCGGCGCGCCTGGCCGCCAACGTGGCCTGCGATATCCGCAATGCCGTGTACGACAAGTCGCTCGAACTCGCGGCTAGCGACTTTGAGCGCTTTGGCACGGGTTCGATGATCACGCGCTCGCTCAACGACATCAACGTGATTCAGCAGGCGATTCTGCAGACGATTCAGCTGGTGCTGCCCGTGCCGTTTTTGGCTGTGGCGGGCATCATCTTCGCCTGGTTTATCGATCCCGCCATGGGCACGCTTCTGGGCGTAGTCGTTGCGATCGTGCTCGTAGCGGCGGTCTTTACGGTGGCTAACGCCGCGCCGATCTTTATGCGCTTGCAGAGCTTTATCGACCGCATGAACGTGGTGCTGCGCGAAAACATCGTGGGCGTGCGCGTCATCCGTGCGTTTAACAAGGAGCGTCACGAGGAGCGGCGCCTGGACGAGGTGTTTAGCGAATACGCCGCCAACGCCATCAAAGTCAACCACCTGTTTGTGGGCCTCGACAGCTCCAGCTTCTTTTTGATGAACATCGCCGAGGTGGCGGTGCTGTGGGTGGGCGGCAACCGCGTAGGCGCCCACGCCATGCAGATTGCGAGTATCTCGGCGGTGCTGGAGTATGCAATTCTGATCCTGTTCTTTGTGATGATGGCGCAGATGGTGGTGCTGACGCTTCCGCGTGCTGCCGCGTGCCTGAACCGTGCGCAGCAGGTGTTGGAGATTGAGCCGAGCATCGTCGATGGCGAGCGCACGCTGGATGACGGGGCGCGCGAGCCCCAAGACGAAGCCGATGCGGTGGCCGTGTTCGACCACATGTCGTTTCGCTTTGACGATGCCGACGAGGACACCCTGTGCGACCTGAGCTTTGCCTGCCGTCGCGGTCAGACGACTGCGATCGTTGGCTCGACAGGCTCGGGCAAATCGACGGTGGCAAAGCTTCTGCTGCGCTTCCACGATGCCACCAAGGGCTCCATTCGCCTGAATGGTGTGGACCTGCGCGAGCTTACGCAAGACGAAATCCGCGGGCGCATTGCCTATGTGCCGCAGAAGGCGTGGCTGTTCTCGGGCACGGTGGCGAGCAACCTTCGCTTTGGTAACGAAGGCGCGACCGAGGGCGACATGCTTCACGCGCTTGAGGTTGCCCAGAGCACCTTTGTACTCGACCAACCGCAGGGGCTCGATACCCCGGTGGCGCAGGGCGGTACGAACTTTTCGGGCGGCCAGCGCCAGCGTTTGGCAATCGCCCGTGCGCTCATGAAGCATGCCGATCTATATATCTTCGATGACAGTTTTTCGGCCCTGGACTTTAAGACCGATGCCGCCCTGCGTCATGCGTTGCAAGACGAGACGCGTGACGCTGCGGTGCTCATCATCGCGCAGCGCATCTCGACGATCTTGCACGCCGACCAGATCGTCGTGCTCAAGGATGGCGAGGTTGTGGGCTTGGGCACGCATAGCGAGCTTATGGAAACCTGCGAGGTGTACCGCGCCATCGCGGAATCGCAGATGAAGGGAGGTGAGTAGCATGACCGAGGAGCTCAAGAAGCAGGGCGGCGTTGATGACGCCGCTGCCGCGGGACTGGTCGAGGAAACGGCTGCCGTGGCACCCGAGCTGGATGACGCCGCCAAGGCTGCAGCCGAGCGCGAGGCTCGCCGCCAAGCGCTCTACGAGGAAAACGAACGTGCCGAGGACGAGCGCGCCCGCGCCGAGGCAGAGCGTATGCGCGACGTGGACGATGAAGACGAGGACGAGACGCCTCGAGATACCTGGGCGACGGTGCGCCGCCTGTGGAGCGAGGCTGCCGGCGACCATTGGCGCTTCTATATCGTGTTCGCGAGCATTGTGTTCTATGCCATCTTTAACACTGCTGCGCCGGCATATAGCGCCCGCGTGATCGATGAGCTGTGGAGCCACATTCAGGTGGCGTTTGCCAACGACACCACCTTCAACATCACCTGGGAGAACTGCGGCAGGACCATCTTCATCTACTTTATGATCTGGACGGCCGCTGCCTCGTTCTACGCGCTCCAGAGCTTTTTGATGTCGAGCGTTGCCGAACGCCTCAACCTGTGCCTACGCAACCGCATCGCACAAAAGCTCAACCGTCTGCCGCTTGCCTTTTTTGACGCGCATCGTCCCGGTGAGGTCGTCAGCCGTGCGACCAACGACTTGGACAAGATGTCCGAGAGCATGCAGCGCGGCTTGCTGCAGCTTCTGGTGTCGATCGGTACCGTGGTGGGCGCCGTGAGCGTGATGTTCGTGTTTAGCGTGCCGCTCACGCTCGTCTTTTTGTTCTTTTCGGCGTTGTCGCTGCTGGTGACCAAGGTGGTCTCGCGCCGCACGCATGACGTAACCGGTGAGCGCCAAGAGTGGGTGTCCAAGATTACGAGTGCGGTCGAGGAAGGCTACTCGGGCCGTCTGGTGATTCGCGCGTTTAACCGCGAGCGCCAAAGTTCTGCCGAGGTGCACCAGGCCTCGGGCGAGCTGGCACGCGTGAGTGCCAAGGCCGACTTTATGATTAACGCCGTCGGCCCCGCGGTGCGCTTTATCGGCCGCCTGGCACAGATCGTGATTGCGATTGTGGGCTGCAGTATGCTGGTTGCCGGCCACATGACCGTCGGCGTGTTCCAGGCGTTCTTCCAGTTTATCTACGAGGCATCTGAGCCCATGACGCAGCTGTCGTTTACCTTCAACTCGCTGCAGAGCGCGCTGGCGAGTGCGGAGCGCGTGTTCGACCTGCTCGATGAGCCCGAGATGGAGGCCGATCCGCTGCCGGACGAGGCCGCCAAGCTGCCGGGCAAGGTCGAGGGCCGTGTCTCCTTTGAGCATGTGCGCTTTGGTTATTCGCCCGACAAGCCGCTTATGCGCGACGTGTCGTTTACTGCCGAGCCGGGCCAGAAGATCGCGGTGGTGGGAACCACGGGCGCAGGCAAGACGACGCTCATCAACCTGCTCATGCGCTTCTACGAGATTGACGGCGGGCGTATTACGCTCGACGGCGTGGATACGAGCCGCATGGATCGCGGCGAGCTACGTCAGCAGTTTGGCATGGTGCTGCAGGACGCCTGGCTATTCGATGGCACGATTGCCGAAAACATCGCCTACGGCTGCCCCGAGGCAACGCGCGAGGAGATTGTTGTGGCTGCGCGCGCCGCCCAGGTCGACTTCTTTGTGCGCACCATGCCGCAGGGCTACGACACGCGCGTGGCCAACGATGCCGAAAGCATCAGCCAGGGCCAACGCCAGCTGCTGACCATCGCACGCGTGTTACTCAACAACCCGGCGATTCTCATCCTGGACGAGGCGACCTCAAGCGTGGACACGCGCACCGAGCTTGCCATCGGCCGCGCCATGGACGCGCTCATGCGCGGGCGCACCAGCTTTGTGATCGCGCATCGCCTGTCGACGATCGTGGACGCCGACCTGATCTTGGTCATGGACCACGGCAACATTATCGAGCAGGGCACGCATAAGGAGCTGCTCGCAGCCGAGGGCGCTTATGCCGACCTCTATCTGAGTCAGTTCGCATAATGTGACAAAGGGACAGTCCCACATGTCACATCAAAAAGAAAGGCGCGCCGGGGATGAATTCCCTGGCGCGCCTTTGCGTTGGCGTCAATGTTGTCGGCGGCCGTCCGCCTTTAGCGTTCGTCCACGAGCTTGGCGACGAGGGCCTTGAGCTCGGCCACCTCTCGCTCGAGTTCCTTGACGCGGCGGGCATTCTCGGTGATGCCCTGGCGGTTGAGGGCACTCTGCTCGGCGGCGTCATCGGGCATGTACTCGCGATGCTGCTTGGCGTCGAAACTCTCCTCAAACACGCGGCAGCCGTTGCGCTTGATGATGCGTCCCGGCACGCCCACGACGGTGCAGTTGTCGGGGACGTCCTTAACGACGACCGAGTTACCGCCGATTTTGACGTTGTTGCCGATGCGAATGTTGCCGAGCACCTTGGCACCCGTGCCCACGGTGACATTGTTGCCGAGCGTTGGGTGGCGTTTGCCGGTCTCGTTGCCGGTACCGCCGAGCGTGACGCCCTGGTAGAGCACGCAGTTGTCGCCCACAATGGTAGTCTCGCCGATGACGACGCCCATGGCGTGGTCGATAAAGAAGTGCTTGCCGATCTGTGCGGCGGGATGAATCTCGACGCCGGTGATATGGCGGGTGATTTGCGAGAGCACGCGGGCGAGCGAGCGATGGCCATGCTCCCAGAGCCAGTGCTCGGGCACGTGGTTCCACTTGGCGTGCAGGCCAGGATAGGAAAGGAAAATGACCGGACCGTTTTGCGCGGCGGGGTCCTGCGCTTGGACGGTCTTGATGTCCTCGCGAATGGTATTGATAAAGCTCACCGGCCGCCCTCCCTTAGCGCCATGGCAATGCGATTCAATAAAGTATAGCGATTCGCTAGGGATTAGAAAGGACAATCTTGGCGGCTTTGCGCTACAAGTGTCAGTTATGCAAACTTGCTGGTAATGGGGTCATGCTTTTGTGGGGTTGCGCACGAGGGGGCGCCGCAACCGTATACTGGTCAACTTGGACGTATCCGCGCCCACAACTGAGAGGTTTTACTTCATGGGTTTCATCAATTTTATCGCCGAGCTGCTTAAGGATCCGCGCACCGCGATCGCCAGCTGGATCGCCGCCGGCCCGCTTATGGCCTACGGCTGCGTGTTCCTGATCATCTTTATCGAGACGGGCGTGGTGTTCTTCCCGTTCCTTCCCGGTGATTCGCTGCTGTTCGCCTCGGGTTTCTTTGCCCACAACGGCGGCTTTAACATTGTGGCGCTTCTGGCCACCGCATGGGCCGCTGCCATTTTGGGCGATCAGTGCAACTTTATGATCGGTCACTTCTTTGGCAAAAAGATCATCGCTTCGGGCAAGGTCAAGGCCATGACGCCCGAGCGCATCAAAAAGTCCGAGGACTTCTTGGACAAATGGGGTCACCTGGCCATCTTCCTGGGTCGCTTCTTCCCGTTTATCCGCACCTTTGTGCCCTTTATCGCTGGCATGGGCGGCATGCACTGGCGCAACTTTGTCGTCTTTAACGTGCTGGGCGGCATTACCTGGTCGACGGTCTTTACGCTGCTGGGCTACTTCTTTGGCGGCATTCCCTTTGTGCAGGAGCACTTTGAGCTGCTGATTATCGGCATCGTTGCCGTGTCGATCATCCCGACCGTGGTCGGTCTGGTTAAGGCCAAGCTGGGCAAAAAGAACGCGTAGCTCGAGCCAGCGCGCAAACCGTGCAGTTGAGGCCCGTCACCGCTTACGGTGGCGGGCCTCTTCAGCTTCGGTCAAATGAAAATACTTTACTTAGTTAAAGAAAAGCGTTTTATCAGACGCGTACGGGGAGTACAATCTCGTGCATGCGAATCGACGTGCCATCGGCTTTGATGCTGCTCGCGTGTCCCGTCCGGCTCTACGCTCCGGGCGTGCGACGTTGCGACGCGGTCGGCCTCGGTCCTTGCGTGCGGGTTCGCGAGTATGCAACTGTGTATGTAAGGAGCGACATATGACTGTCGAGAAGAAGGATATCGATTGGGGTAGCCTCGGCTTTGGCTACATGAAGACCGATTACAGCTACGAGGCCCATTGGAAGGACGGCGAGTGGGACGAGGGGGGCCTGACCACCGACCACACCCTGCATGTCTCCGAGTGCGGCGGCATCTTCCATTACTGCCAGGAGGTCTTTGAGGGCCTGAAGGCCTACACCGCCGAGGACGGCAGCATCGTCTGCTTCCGTCCCGACATGAACGCCGAGCGCATGTACAACTCTGCGCAGCGCCTCGAGATGCCCCCGTTCCCCAAGGACAAGTTCGTTGAGGCCGTCAAGCAGGTCGTTTCTGCCAACGCCGCCTGGGTTCCGCCCTTCGGTTCCGGCGCGACCCTGTACGTGCGTCCGTTTATGATCGGCTCCGGTGATGTGATCGGCGTGGCTCCCGCTCCTGAGTACACGTTCCGCATTCTCGTGACCCCGGTCGGTCCGTACTTTAAGGGTGGCCTTAAGCCCGTCAAGCTGCGCGTTTCCGAGTACGACCGCGCCGCACCGCACGGCACCGGCAACATCAAGGCCGGCCTCAACTACGCCATGTCTCTTAAGCCCACGATGGAGGCTCACCGCGAGGGCTATGCCGAGAACCTGTATCTCGACTCCGAGTCCCGCACCTATGTCGAGGAGACCGGCGGCGCCAACGTTCTGTTCGTGAAGGAGGACGGCACCCTCGTCGTTCCTCAGTCGCACACCGACTCCATCCTGCCCTCTATCACCCGTCGTTCGCTTGTTCAGGTTGCTCAGGACCTGGGCATGACCGTTGACCAGCGTCCCGTCGAGTGGGCCGAGGTCAAGGCCGGTACCTTTGTCGAGTGCGGCCTGTGCGGCACCGCTGCCGTCATCTCCCCGGTTGGCGAGATCGACAACAAGGTTTACGGCGCCGACGAGACCGTGACCTTCCCGGCTGGCTACACCGAGATTGGCCCTGTGATGAAGAAGCTCCGCGAGACCCTGACCGGTATCCAGTCTGGTGCTGTCGAGGATAAGCACAACTGGGTTTACACCGTCGCGTAATCTGTCTTACGGATATGTCCGGCCCGAGGGCACCCTCCTTTCCGGCGCGTCCTCGGACATGAAAGAGCCCCCGCTGCGCACTTCGTGCGGCGGAGGCTCTTTCGTCCTGCGGAATGCGCCGGAAAGGAGGGTGCCCTCGGGCCTGCGTTACCTCGGCATCGTCGTGCGGGCAATAGTTAACCTGAAAAAAGATGGTGCGCGGCCTTTTAGGCCGCGCTTTTGCTTCAAGACTTTAGTCTGCTGGCCGCGCAGCGGCCAGCTTTAAACCACCCGCTACGCGGGTGGAGACGAACGGCTTTACAAAGCCACCCCTCCGACCGATATTGACGATTGTTCAGGCCGTCAAGAATTCGAGTCGAAGGGGTGGTCGCCATGGCCCAGAAGGCCTACAGCCTTTCCCACACGAAGTGGATGTGCAAGTACCACATCGTGTTCACGCCGAAGTATAGGCGCAAAGTGATCTACAACCAAATCAGGAGCGACATAGGGGAGATCCTCAGGAAGCTGTGCGAGTACAAGGGGATTGAGATAATCGAGGGGCACCTGATGCCCGACCACGTGCACGTGCTGCTGGCGATCCCGCCGAAGTACAGCGTCGCGAGCGTCATGGGCTACCTGAAGGGGAAGAGCTCGCTGATGATATTCGACAGGCACGCCAACCTCAAGTACAAGTTCGGCAACAGGAAGTTCTGGGCGGAGGGCTACTACGTGTCCACCGTCGGCCTGAACGAGGCGACGATCGCCAAGTACATCAGGGAGCAGGAGTCCCGCGACATCGCGCTGGACAAGCTGAGCGTGAAGGAGTACGAGGACCCCTTCAAGAGGGGGTGATCCTGCCGGTTCGACCGGCGCGCCACGGGTCAAGATGCACTAGGCCTGGACGAAGTCCGGGCCCGCGCCTTTAGACGCGAGCCCGGGGCCCGTGGGTTATACCCTAAGAGCAAACCACCCTTTTTAAGGGTGGTTCTGATTTGCTTCGCGCCATGTGGGGGTGGTGGCGACGTGCATTTTTGCGAGTATTCTGCAATCGAAGGCCCCTGCATACCGGCTTCGGGCAAAAAATCGGGAGTTCTCGATGTTTTCTACGAATGATGGGCGGGGTTATGGGCTGACAGCATTTGATTTGCAGGGATATTCGCGGTCTTTGGCATTTATCATGGCGCCCGAAGCTCTTGATTATGTTGAATACTCCTAAAAATGTACGGCGCTTAGAGGGGGACCTTCGCGAAAAAGGAAACCGCCCCGTCGAAGTATGCATTCGACGGGGCGGTTTATGCATTTGGCCGATTAAGGATGCGCTGTCAAACTACTAGAACTTGACGGTCGGGGCCTGGCGGGCTGCTTCGGCGGCCTCGAAGCCCTGGCGCTCCTTAAACTGGAAGATGCCGGCAAAGATGACAGCCGGGAACGTCTGAATGGCGTTGTTGTAGCTGAGTACGCAGTCGTTGTAGCTCTGGCGTGCATAGCTAATCTTGTTTTCGGTATCCTCGAGCGATGCCTGCAGCTGCGTAAAGTTGGTGTTTGCCTTAAGATCGGGATAGGCCTCGGCCACGGCGAAGAGCTGGCGCAGTGCACCGGTCAGCACGTTGTCGGCTTCCATCTTGGCCTCGGGCGTGGTGGCCTTGACGGCGGTGTTACGCGCGCTGATCACGGCGGAGAGCGTCTCCTGCTCGTGCTTGGCGTAGCCCTTGACGGTCTCGACTAGGTTGGGGATCAGGTCGTTGCGGCGCTGCAGCTGCGTATCGATGTTCTGCCAGGCGTTATCGATGCGGTTACGCTTGGTGACCATGTTGTTGTAGATGCCGGCGATGGCGCAGGCAATCACAATGACAACAACGATGCCGATGATGACGGGAAGCATGATGTCTCCGTTTCGAATGGCCGCGGCGGCATGCGCCAGCTGCCGTTGGTATAACGCTACTAGTATACCCGCAACGTTTTGCCGTGCCGAACTTTCCGGTAAGCGTTGTGTTTTCGGCGGGGTTGGCACCGGGGCAAAGCGCGCGAGGTACAGGTGTAAGATATGCGACAGATTGACGAGTGTTGTCTTTGCCCTGAGGATGGCGATACCAGTGGACCTTCGCATTAAGAAAACCTATCGCGCCCTGTTCGATGCCTTCACCGAGCTTCTCGAGGAGCATCGTTTTGAGGACCTGACGGTTGCCATGCTGTGCGACCGCGCCATGATTCGCCGCACGACCTTCTACAAGCACTTTCGCGACAAGAACGATTACTTTGCCTTTTATATCGATGAGCTCATGTCGGGCTTGCCGCAAAAACAGCCCGATGAGGCCGGCGCGGTGTCTGCCGAGGACGTGCGCGCGCTTCGACACGCGATTTTGGACGATGCCATGGATTTGATTCTGGCGCACGAGCAGCTCATGGATAACATTTTGGCAAGCAGCATGTCGGGCATGTTGACCAACGTTATTTGCGACCGCATTGCCCGCTCCATCCGCGAGCGTGTGATGAACGTGCTTGCCGAGGATGCCCTGGCCCCCGTGTCACTCGAGACGACGTCTGAGTTTGTCGCCGGCGGTATTATTCGACTTTTCACGATATGGTGGGAATCGGGCCACGATCTTGAGCGTCGACCTGAGATGGCCGACGTGGTCGATGCGCTGTTCGAGCGAACCATGACGCCGGTGCATCACTAGAAGTGGCGGAGAGAGGGGGATTCGAACCCCCGGAACGCTCTCGCGCTCAACGGTTTTCAAGACCGCCGCATTCAACCGCTCTGCCATCTCTCCGTGAGTCGTAATGATAGCATCGTTTTGAATTTGCAACAGGGAAGGCGAACGATGACGATCACCGAAATCGACGAGAAGTTCATGCGCGAGGCGTTGGCGGAGGCTCGCGCCGCCGCTGCGGTGGGCGAGGTACCGATTGGTGCCGTGGTGGTGCGCGCGGGCGAGATTGTCGCGCGGGCGCACAATCGGCGCGAGCTCGACCAGGATCCTTCGGCTCATGCCGAGTTTGCGGCCTTGTGTGCTGCCGCTCGGTCGCTTGGCCGCTGGCGCCTTTCCGACTGTACGGTCTATGTGACGTTGGAACCCTGTTGCATGTGCGCGGGCCTTATGGTTAACGCGCGCGTGGGGCGCTGCGTGTATGGCGCGGCTGATGCCAAGGCGGGCGCGCTGGGTTCGCTGTATGACCTGAATGCCGATTCGCGCCTGAACCATCGGTTTAACGTACATGCCGGCGTGCTGGCGGATGAGTGTCGTGGGGTGTTGAGCAGCTATTTTAGTGGGCTGCGTGGCATCGATGGTGCTGGCTGCGGTTGTGGGGCCGATCTTGAGGCGCATGTCGCTCATGCCGAGGCGCTCGCGTGTGCCGAAGATACTGCCGTTGAGGCGGTCGATTTTGGACCCGCGTGCCGCCGGCCCCGCCGTGTGCTGTTGGCGATTGATTCCTTTAAGGGCAGCGTTTCGAGTGCGCAGGCGGAGGCGGCGGTTGCCGAAGGCGTTCGCCGTGTGTGGTCCGATGCCCAGGTGGCCGCGTTGCCGCTGGCGGATGGCGGTGAGGGGACGCTCGATGCCGTTGCCGCGTGCGGCGGTGAGATTGTGACCTGCGAGGTGGCAGGCCCCTTGGACGACCGCGTGGCTGCCCGGATGCTGGTTGATGTCGAGCGCGAGTCCGCGGTCATCGAGATGGCCGAGGCGGCCGGCATTGGGTACTCGCCTTGCGCGGAGTCGTCGGCGCTGGCTGCTACAACCTATGGCGTGGGCGAGCTCATGCTTCGCGCGGTTCGCATGGGCGCAAAGACACTCTACATTGGTCTGGGCGGCAGTGCCACCAACGACGGTGGCGCCGGCATGCTGCAGGCGCTGGGCGCGCATGTGGTCGATGATCAGGGCTGCAATATCGCCCCCGGTCTTGCCGGCCTTGAGCAGGTGGCGAGCGTTGATTTGGCGCCAGCGCTTGAGGTGCTGCGCGGCGCTCGTATCGTTGTGCTTTCCGATGTCGAGAATCCGCTCGTGGGGCGTCGAGGCGCACTGGCGGTGTTTGGCGGGCAGAAGGGCCTGCCGGCGGATGATGTCGAGGTGCTGCGCAGATACGACGGCTGGATGGTCGGCTACGGTCGCCTGCTCGACGTCGCGATTGCCGGAGCTCGAGCCCAGGGGCTGTTGCGCGTGCCCGAGGGTGCACGGACATTTGGTTCGGTGCTCGGCGTGCCCGGTGCCGGTGCTGCCGGCGGCCTGGGTGCCGCGCTGCTGGCGCTCGGTGCCGAGTTGCGTTCGGGCGTGGAGACGGTGCTCGATCTGATTGGGTTTGACGAGCGCGTACGCGATGTCGACCTGGTCATTACAGGTGAGGGTAATATGGACGAGCAATCCGCCGCCGGCAAGGCGCCGGTGGGCGTGGCTCGCCGTGCGAAGCGATATGGCAAGCCGGTGGTCGCCGTCGTGGGCGGTCGTGCCGACAACCTGGATGCGGTGTACGAGCAGGGCATCGACTTGGTGCTTCCGATCTGCCGCAAGCCCATGCCCCTCGACCAGGCGCTCAACCCTCAGGAAGCCACAACCAACCTCATCTGCGCCGGCGAAGCAGCCGCCCAATCCTACGACCTTGGCCGTATCTAAAACCCATCCCCTCGATAAGTTGCGGTGAAATACGGAGCGTTTTTGCCTTTAAGGGGCCAATTCAGTCCGTATTCCACCGCAACTTCGAGAATGGCCATTCGAGGTTGGCCGCCTTGTGCCTTGGGTCGGACCGTTTGCCACGAAACGTGGCCATCTACTACGTTAAACCGGCCACCCTCGACCATCCCGGATTTTGTGAAATTAAAACCGCAGGTAGAAAGCTTGCCGATTTTCGAAAAAGCCGGCTATGGTTGACCCCTGCGGCCTAAACGTAGTAGATAGGTCCTTTTCGTGGCGCAGCGTCAGACCAGTCTTTTTGGGGCGGGGTTATTTTGACTACATGCCGATCTGATTGCCCAAGTAGTCAAAATAGCCCCGTCCCAAATTAGCTACTTTGTGGGTTGTGGGGGATAAAGATTGCCGGTCGATATGTCCTACTGGGGTATGTCGATGGCGCGAATGGTTCGATTTGACGACCGAGTGGCAACCCGAGGCGAAATTTCGGGTCACCCAAATTGCTACAATTTTAAGTATATTGCGATGTCCTGCCTTGCGTTTCTGCGCGGGGGGGGGCGTATATTTGCATCGATGGGGACGACACACATATATAGCGAGCCGCTGCTTGACGTCCTCATGGATTTGGGGAGGGCCTTCATGAATCGCGTGTGTGCGAGAGCTCGAGAAATGCTAAAGCCTTTTGGCAAGAAAACCAATACCGCCAAGCGTGTCCTGAGGGTTTTGGCCGTCCCGCTGGCGGCATGCGCACTCATGCTTGGTGCATCGAGTGCGTCGGCCGACCAGACAGTTCCCTTTAGCAACCACATCGTGAAGACGGTGAATCCCACCGGCACTACGGTCAATTTGTTCGACTATTGGGTCGTGAACGGCGACAACGATAAGTCCGTCAACATAAACAACAATAATGGCAATGACAACACCGGCATCAACAAAGGTCACCAGCTCAAGTTCAATGGCGGTGCCGGATCGGGCATTAATAAATGGACGGGAAGAAGCGGCATTGGCGGCTTTGGACGTCTTCAATTTGTGAAGAACACGCTGGTAGATGGCTATCCGTCAATCAAAGCCGGCACCTACACCTCCTATAACACGAGTGGTACGTACACCGACGAGTCGCTGGCTTATCTCTTTAATAACGACAGCCAGGTCAACGGCAAGGCCGTTTACAACAAAGTGCAAGGCCTTTTCCAGCTCAAGGATGGCTATTACGTTTACGACTCGTACGGCTCTGACGGCTCTGACGGCAACTATGCTGTGTATAACTCCACGACCAACTCCTTTGACGTCTACGATAAGGCTGGCGTATATAAGGACAGCGTGTCAGATGCGAATCGGGGTCAGTTCTTCCCCTTTGACTCGGCTGACAAGGTTTTTGAAGAGAGGAACGGCCAGCTTTCTCCTATAGGGATAACGGACGGAACGAACGATAAGCTCAACCACCATTTTGGCATGTCCATGACCACGGAGTTTGTCCAGCCTAAGGAAGGCAAGACCACCGATCTCAAAGACATGGTCTTTAAGTTCTCGGGTGACGACGACGTATGGGTGTACATCGATGGCGTACTCGTGGGCGATCTGGGTGGCATTCATGAGAAGGCAACGCTCGAGATCAACTTCGCTAACGGTGAAGTAAAAGTCGGTCATGTCGACGGTGCGAATGGAACCAAGAAGGAAATCGAAAAAACCAACATCAAGGCAAAGTTCGAAGACGCCGGCGCAGATACTACCAACTTCTTCGGCAACACCTTCCGCGACAGCACCAAGCATACGCTGAGCTTCTTCTACCTGGAGCGCGGCGCGGGTGCATCGAACATGTCGCTTAAGTTCAACCTCACCACCCTGCCGTCGTCCGAGGTCGCGAAGGTCGACCAAAACGGCGAGGCAGTCAATGGCGCAACCTTCAAGCTGTACCGGTCCGATGGACCAGATGCCGACTGGAATAAGGGTGAGCTCGTCGCTCAGGGCACGACGAAAGACAGGGGTCAGCTGATACTTCAAAAGTCGAACGGCTCCGTCCTCTCGTTTGACGAAGAGCACAACACCAATCATTGCGACTACTTTGTACTCAAAGAGACAGACCTGCCCGAGGGATACCGCTCGAGCCTGACCTCGTCGACCACTGCAACGCCAGGTGAGCTGCACCTGCAGTATAAGCAGGCTGCGGCGAGTGGCTCGGGTGGTGTGGTGGTTGCACCGCAGACGACGGTCACCACGGCCGACGGCAAGTCATGGACGGGCAGCCGCATGTGGCTGAACGGCGGCTATCTGGCTGCCAAGGAGACTATTTCCCTAGATAAAGATACGCAAGACAATAAGGGCAACGCCATTAGCTCGGGTACGACCTTCGCCGTCGTGCTCAAGCTCACCGGTGCGAGCGAGGACCACACAAGCGAAGACGCATGGACGGCGGTCACGGGCAACCCGCTCAATGGCTATAAGCTGTGCTCCGCGCACGGCATTGCCGGTGCGGTCGAGGCTGCCAAATCGGCGGACACGAGCGTCTTTGATGTTGATACCAAGGGCGACTACGTGGTGACGGTTAGGTCGCTGCCCGGAGATATCGAGAAGTACGCCGCCATGATGACGGACAAGTCGAAGGCGGAATATACCGTGGCGGTGTATCACACCACGGCATCGTCTCTGGCGAGGGCAACCATCGACAACACCTCTATGGTCCAATATCAAACGATAAACAGGCAGTTCTCTACGGTGATCCACCTCACCAACGTTCAGAACCGCCTGTTTGTGCAGAAGGTCGACGACCTGGACAAGCCCGTGAACGGCGCGACGTTTGAGCTGTACAAGGCCGAGGACGTTACCGGCGATAGCCCCAGCACGTATGCCATTGAAGCCGGCGCCACGCCGTATGACACCGTGCAGGCAAACGGCATGACCTATCCGTATGACATTGAGGGTGCTGCATGCTTCCCACTCGATTCGACAAAGCATGCACCCCTTATCAAGGGTACGTACTACCTGCGTGAGTCTGTAAGTCCAGATGGCCATGAGATTAACAACACCATCACCAAGGTAATCGTGGACGATTCGGGTGTGTATGTGGATGCCGGCAAGGAAGGCGACGGTGTGCGCAGCATGAGCGGCCCGGGTTCGCTGATCGCCTCCCTGGCACAGTTTGGCTCTCCCGACTCGGTCGACAACACGCTTACGCACATTAAGGGCAAGCTCCAGAGTACAACTGGCTTAGATGCCAACAAAAACCTGACATGGGGCCCGACAAGTCCTACGGACAACTGGATGCATATGCGCTATGACAAGACGGCGCAGGGCACCAAGACCATTCTGCGCTATGTCGAGGATGGTGGCGATCGCGACGGTCAGCTGGCGACGATCTTTGCCGATACGGGCATCAACCGCATGGCTCTTTATCAAGAAGACGATTCAGCATATATAGACGATGCCTCCAAGGCCCGTACTAAGCTGGGCACGCTTCAGCTCAATCATCTCTTTACCACGGCAACGGCCGTGCAGTATACCGATTGTCGCGTGGCACCTCTGCAGGTGACCAAGACGGTGACGGCAGATACTGGTCTTACTGCACCCACTAAGGATGCGAATAACAAGGATCTGACGTTTACGTTTAAGTTCACCCTGCCGGAGTCCCAGAAGGGCTACGAGGCGCATGTGTTCGATGTGAGCGGCAACGCTGTGGGCAATTCCTTTAAGCTTAGGAACGGCGACACCCACTCCATCAAGGCCGGCGAGACCATCCGCGTATATGGCCTTAAGAAGGGTGCCAGCTATAGCGTGAGCGAGCTCACTACCAAGCGCGAGGCGTCCAACGGCGACGTGCTGGCGAGTATCGTCAACACTGTGACCGGCTCTGCCGACGAGTCGGTGCTTCCGGCTGGCTTTAGCCTCGTGAGCCGCAAGGTCGGCGGCAAGGAGCAGCCGGGAACTGGCAACACCATCGAGGGCAAGATTGTCGCGCTTGCGGGCGGACAGATTCTCGCCGATAACACGCTTGAGTTCACCAACAACTACAGCGCCAAGCCCGTAACGCTCGACGCCCAGAATAGGCTGGGCGCCAAGAAGGTGCTCGAAGGTCGCGATTGGGCCGATGGCGATTCCTTTACCGTGCAGCTTACGCCTAAGGACGGCGCCCCCATGCCCGACGGTGCCAAGAGCGCGATGGCGACGGTTGAGCTCACCAAGAAGACCCCGAAGGCGACGTTTGGCGATATTACCTATAACAAGCCGGGTACCTACACCTATACCATCTCGGAGGATATTCCCGGCTCCAATGCCAGGGCGGATGGCATAAGCTACTCTGCTGCCGTCTATACCGCGACGGTCAAGGTGGATGATAACCGCGCCGGTGCACTGGTCGTTACGAGCGTGGAGTATCAGCAGGTGCGTGACGACGCGGGTGTCGAGACCAAGACGGATGTTGCCGATAAGGTCGCAACCTTCACCAACCGTTACGATACGCACGAACATAGCATCATCATCCATGCCCAAAAGAACCTGACCGACAACGCCGGGACGTTCCCGCTTGCCCAGAATGCCTTTGACTTTAAGCTCGAGGGCGTGGGTGGCTATGCAGATGCCAGCGCGGTATTCAGCCTCGATACGGTCGATAAGAACATGGCGGCCCCCATGCCTCAGGGTACCGAGGGCAACACCGCGACCGTGGGCAACAACGCTGACGGTACGGTGACATGGCCGGCGATCTCCTATACCGCCAAGGCGGATGCGGGACGCGCCTACGTGTACAGGTTTACTGAGAGTCTCGGTAGCGTTGCGGGCATGACCTACAACTACGACGGATCGGTCTATTACGCCGTGGTGCGCAACGCCAAGAAGGGTGCTGGCATCCAGACCTCGATCGAGTACTACAAGGCCGCAGAAAACAACTCGGTAGAGCAGCTGGGCAAGAATATCACGCCCTCCTTTACCAATATATATAGTGTGGAGCCCACGAGCGTGACCCTGCAGGGCCAAAAGACTGTGAGCGGTCGCGACTGGAACCAGGGCGAGAGCTATGCCTTTGACCTTGCTGCCGCTACGGACGATGCCGGTGCGACCGGTTTGGGCAAGACCACAAAGCAGGCGGTAACGGATGGGGCTGTTGCCATCGTCGTCAACAAGGCTGTCGCCAGCACGCCCGAGTCGGGACGCGTGGCATCGTTCTCCTTTGGCACCGAAGCCGCCCTGACCGTGACGTTCAACCGCGCAGGCACCTTTAGCTTCAACATCACCGAGAAAGCTGCGCAGGATGGTCAGGCGGGCATGTCTATGGACAAGCACACCGCACGCGCGACCGTCGTGGTGACCGATCTGGATGAGTCGGGCAACCACACGGGCATGCTGCGCGTGTCGAGCGTGACCTACGCCAACACCGGCGCCTCCGATGCGGACAAGGTCGTAACTGACAAGGCCGCCTTTACCAACGCGTACCATGCGTCGGGCACCTTTGGTGGCGTGACGGTGAGCAAGATCCTTGAGGGTCGCGCCTCTACCGCGGGCCAGTTTACCTTTGCCGTGACGGGCCTTTGGTACAACGGCGTTCAGACGTCGGTCGATGGCTCCGAGGCCAACCTGTCCAACAAGGCGGCAGGGGCTGGCGTGTCTGGTGCCGTGGTGAGCGCAAGCGGGCAAGAGAAGCTCTTTGCCCGTAAGCTCACGGAACAGGACCTTGGCCGTACATTTGCCTATCGCATCCACGAGAACCAGCCTACGGCTGCCGGCTACACCTATGACACCGGCTACACGGGCGATGCCATCGTGCTCGTCAAGGTTCTTGCACGCAAGAACGACCCCGCTAAGCTCTATACCGTGACGACCGTGCTCAAGGGTGCGGGTGTGACGGAGCTGCTGGGCGACGGTGCCGATGCGAGCGCGCTGACGGACGAAAAGATCGTCCAGCTCAAGCAAGATTCGACTACCTACGTGCAACAGTACGATGCAAGTGAGGCCGGCGCCACAACGCCTGCCGTCTCGTTTGTGAATCGCTATGAGGCAAGTCTCGACTATGGCGCCGCTGGCGGTCTGCAGATCGAGAAGACGTTGACGTATCCCAAGGACGCGACCGTTTTTGGCTCGCCTAAGAGCACGTTCCGTTATATCGTCAAGCCTGCCGACGAGACATCTGCCAGCAAGGTTGGCATTTCCACGAATGGCAAGGTCTTTGAGACCGCAAACGTCGAGGCCGACGCCCCCAAGACCGTGAGTTTGATACCTGCGGGTGGGTTGACCTTCACTCAGGATGATGCCGACAAGACGTTCACCTATACGGTGAGTGAGATTGACGACAAGGCGACGGGCTATACGTACGACAAGACGGTCCATACGGTTAAGGCTGTCGTGGCGGATAACGGCGACGGTACGCTTAGAGTCACGACAGCGGTAAGCAAGCAGGTCGATGGCAAGGACGAGCTCGAGGGCCAGTGGATCTATCCGTCTGGTGCAACGTCCACCGGTGTCGCGACGGTCAAATTCAAGAACACCTATACGGTCACCGAGGCGGCAACCTATACTCCGTCCGTGACGAAGGTTGTTGTCGGTGCCAATGCTCCGGACAAGTTCACCTTTGCCATGACCGCGGCTGACGATGCTACCAAGGCTGCCATCAGCGGCAGGCTCATCACCGGCTCTTCGATGAGTGCGGACAACGGCTACGCCGAGCAGAAGCAAACGAAGGAGGGCCTCAAGGACGGAGAGCACGAAAAGATTAACTTCTCGAAGCTCACCTTTAACAAGCCGGGCACGTATAAGTTTGCTATTAACGAGCTGGCCCCGAACGGCGGCCTTGGCGAGTGGACGTATGACGCGCACACCTACGCCCTGACCGTTACCGTAACCGATGAGGGCGGCAAGCTTGTGGCGCGTGCCGATGGCACGACCGGCTCGGAAGGCTTCATCTTCACCAATAGGTATCGCACCTCGACGAGTTACGAGCTCCAGGGCGGCCTAGAGCTCGTCAAGACGCTCAGCGGCCACGATCTGCATGCCGGCATGTTTGGCTTTACGGTGACAGGTAAAGATAAAGACGACGCCGCAACCGACAAGCTCAACAAGCTGCTGCGCGCAGATGATGGCAAGCTCACCGTGACAAACGATGAGCCGCAGGCCGATGGCACGTCCCATACCGGCATTTTGGGTGGCCTGACCTTTGCGACGGAAGATGCGGATAAGACGTTCACCTACAAGGTTGTCGAGAATAGGGACAACAAGGGTGGCTATCAATACGACTCCACCTATTGGATGGTTGAGATCGCGGTTAAGAAGCGCGGTGACGGTTCGCTCTATACCGTGACTACGGTCAAGCACTATGACGCCAACGAAGTTGAAGAGCCCCGCGATACGAAGACCTTTAGCTCCGAGAACGGTGTTGCCAAGGCTCAGGTGTTCTTTACCAACAGCTACGCTGCGACCGGAACATTCGACGGTCTTACTGCCGAGAAGGTAATGGATTCCGGCGACAAGATCGAGGCTGGCCAGTATACGTTTGACCTGTATGCCGAGAAGGCCGATGGCTCGCTCGAAAAGATGGATGAGGGCACGACTCAGGCGGCCAAGAACGGTACCGCTACGGTCGACTTTGGTAAGGTTAACTTTAAGCTTGGCGATGCTACCAGCGGAACTCATGAGCAGACGATTGACCTTGCCGGCGCCGTCAACGATGGCGTTGCCACCAAGCGCCACAATGCCGACCACACCACCACCTACAGCTTTAACCTGGTGGCAAAGGAGCGCTTGGCCAACCTGCCCGAGGGCGTGCGTCCCGTGGACACGTCCGCGACGTGCCGGGTGCTGCTCGAGGTGACCGACAACAACGATGGCACGCTGACGCCCAGGGTGACCTATCGCGACGGTACCGAGAACGGCAAGATCGTTTTCCACAATACGCGCGATAAGGTCAAGACGATCGGCACGGTCGCGAAGCCCGATGTGGACATCGACGGGCAGTTGCTCTCCGTGGGCGACTCCTACGTCTACACCATCAACTGGGCCAATACCGAAGCCGATGCCTTCGTGACCGTGAACGACGAGCTTCCCACAGGCGTCGTGTTCGAGGCCTTTGAGGGCGAGTATGCCGATAAGGGCGCCGCGAGCGGCCAGTCGCTTACTTGGAACCTGGGTAAGCAACCCGCGGGCAGCCACGGTTCGGTGCGCGTGCGCGTCAAGATTACCGAGGACGCTGTGAAGGACGCCCAAAGCGCTGTCGACACCATCAATAACACTGCCACCGTTACGATCGGCAACAAGAGCTATACCGGCACCACGACCAACTACGTGCCCAAGAAGTCCGAGAGCGATGCCCAGGATTCGACGGGGTCGGGTGTGGCGCTGGGCGACGAACTCACCTACACCATCGGCTACAAGAACACCGAGGGCGCGTCTGCCACGGTGACGATCACCGATGCCGTTCCCGCGGGAACCGAGTTCGTGGAGTTCGCCGGCGAGCATAAGGATGCCGGCTCCAAGGACAATGACGGCAAGCTCACCTGGACGCTGGCGGACGTTCCCGCCGGCGAGGAGGGCACGGTTCAGTTTAAGGTCCGTGTGACCGAGGACGCGTTTAAGAGCGGTGGCGCTTCGGGCGACATCTCCAACCAGGCGTCGGTGACGGTCGGCAACAAGCCTGCCGTCAAGACCAACACCACTACCGATCAGGTTTCTGACGGGCGCCTGACGTTGAGCAAGACGGTCACGGCCGCCGAAGGCATCACCGCGCCCAACAAGGCATTTACCTTTAAGGTGCTGCTCTACCAGGCCGATGGCACAACGCCTCTGGCCGGCACCTTTGCGTTCGCTGGTCGCCCCAGCGGCACCAATGGCACTTATGTAAGCGGACAGATCAAGAGCGGTGACACCATCGCGCTTAAGGCCAGCGGCTCTGTCACGGTTACCTTGCCCACGGGTACGCACTACGAGGTGCAGGAGCTCGACTCCAAGGGTGAGCTCATGACGAGCGAGGACGGCTTTGCGGTTGCCGATAAGGCGAACCCCCAGAAGGGTACCGTCGGACAGGCGACGCAGGTGGGCTTCACCAACGTCTACAGCGTGGAGTCCACGAAGGTGGAAAACGCCTTTAAGGTGCAAAAGAAGATCTCCGGACGCAACTGGACGACATCGGATGTCTTTACCATGACGCTGGCTGCCCAGGGCGAGGCGCCCATGCCCAAGGGCGCCAAGGAGGGCGTGTCGACGATTGAGTTGCACAAGGATGCCCAGGTCGGCAACTTCGGTGCTATCGAGTACACCAAGCCCGGTACCTATACCTATATGATTACCGAGCAGTCGGGTGACGAGGCGGCACTCACGTTCTCGAAGGCCACCTATCGTGCCACCGTCACGGTGACCGACAACGGCGCCGGCAAGCTGTCTGCCAAGACCAAGATTGCACAGCTGACTGACGATGCGGGCGACGCTGCTGAGCGCACGGTCGAGGCGGCGGTCTTTACCAACACCGCCAAGACCGGCAGCCTCACCGTCAAGAAGACGGTCGTCGGCGGCGACAGCCAGCGCGAGTTCGGCTTTGCGGTCACGCTGACCGACGGGGACGGCGAGCCCGTCTCCGGCACCTTCGGCAAGGGCGAGCACGCCGTGACGTTCACGGAC
>DBFEQD010000056.1:0-50838 GCA_048326155.1 Collinsella sp. | reverse complement strand
GGCATGGGAGCCTCCCAACCTCGTTGCGGCGCGGCTGCGCCTATGGCACTTCAACATCATTGTCGCAGCCCCGACCCGCGGTCACGAGCGGGGGCTCCTATCTTTTTAGTGCCCTCGGATTGGGTCATAGTGTCTGTCGGTTCCAAGACATCGGCGTTGCTATGGCCCAGATGCGGCACTTGGGGACGGTCCTTGCAACAATCTGTTGATTGAACATCGTCGTATGTTCGCGCTATCATGCGTGGTTAAATGGTTAGCCATGGCAAACGGTTAGCCAAGATAAACAAAATGCAACGCCCTGTGGGCGCCGGGGGAGGAACACGGACGTGAAGCTCGATACACTCGAGATTGGAAAGGACGCCGTTGTCGCATCGGTGGCATCGGACGATCAGGCACTCCGACAGCATATTTTGGACATGGGTCTAACGCCGGGCACCGAAGTCACCATGATGAAGTACGCCCCCATGGGCGATCCGCTCGAGATCCGCCTGCGTGGCTACGAGTTGACACTGCGCAAGGACGATGCCGCTCGCATCGAGCTCGTGGGTATTCACGACACCGATACGGGTCCGCGCGCTAACGCCGCAATCGGCACGACGGAGCATCCGGCCCTGGGCGAGGGGACGTATTCGCCCCGTGCGGCAAAGACGGCCGTGCCCGAGGGCGCGCCGCTGCACTTTGCCCTCGCCGGCAACCAAAACTGCGGCAAGACCACGTTATTCAACCAGCTGACGGGCTCCAACCAGCACGTCGGTAACTTTCCCGGCGTGACGGTCGACCGCAAAGATGGCACCATCCGCAACCACCCCGAGGCAAGCGTTACCGACCTGCCTGGCATCTATTCGCTGTCGCCGTACACGGGCGAAGAGATCGTGAGCCGTCAATTCATCCTTGACGAAAACCCCGACGCCATCATCGACATCATTGACGCCACCAACATCGAGCGCAACCTGTACCTGACACTGCAGCTCATGGAGCTTGATCGTCCTATGGTCATCGCGCTCAACATGATGGACGAGGTGACCGCCAACGGCGGCGCCGTAGACGTCAACTTGCTCGAGAGCCTGTTGGGCGTGCCCGTTGTCCCCATTAGCGCTGCCCGCAACGAGGGCATCGGCGAGCTGGTGGACCACGCCCTGCACGTGGCGCGGTTCCGCGAGCGCCCTGGTCGCCTGGACTTTTGCGCGCCCGACGGTCCGGACGGCGGTGCGCTGCATCGCTGCATCCACGGTATTGCTAACCTGATCGAGGACCATGCCGTGACGGCGCACATCCCGGTGCGCTTTGCGGCGACCAAGCTGGTCGAGGGCGATGAGCTGGTAACCGAGGCGCTTCACCTGGATCGCAATGAGCTCGACGCTATCGAGCACATCATCACCCAGATGGAGGGCGAGGCCGGCACCGACCGCCTATCTGCACTGGCCGATATGCGTTTTAGCTTTATCGGCGACGTGTGCGGGCGTTGCGTCGTCAAGCCGCACGAGAGCCGCGAGCACGTGCGCTCCGTCAAGATTGACCGCATCCTGACAGGTCGTTACACAGCCATTCCGGCGTTTCTGGTGATCATGGGCCTCGTCTTTTGGCTGACGTTTGGCGTGATCGGCGCGGCGTTGCAGGGACTCATGGAGGACGGTATCGCTGCCATCATCGCCTCGGCCGATGCGGGCCTCAAGGCGTTCGGTACCAACGACGTGGTGCGCTCGCTGGCTGTCGACGGCGTGCTTACGGGCGTGGGCAGTGTGCTGACCTTCCTGCCGATTATCGTCGTGCTCTTTTTGTTCCTCTCCATTCTGGAAGACTCCGGATACATGGCGCGCGTGGCCTTTGTCATGGATAAGGTGTTGCGTCGCTTTGGCCTGTCGGGCCGCAGTTTCGTGCCCATGCTCGTCGGTTTTGGCTGCACCGTGCCGGCTATCATGTCGACCCGTACGCTCCCATCCGAGCACGACCGCAAGATGACGGTCATGCTCACGCCGTTTATGAGCTGCTCAGCCAAGCTGCCGGTTTACGGCTTGCTGTGCGGGGCGTTTTTCCCGCAGGCGACGGTTCCCGCCATGGTCTCGCTCTATCTGATCGGTATCGTGGTCGGCTGCGTCGCAGCTTTGGTGCTCAACCGCACGGCATTTAAGGGCGACCCGGTGCCGTTTATCATGGAGCTCCCCAATTACCGCCTGCCGAGCGTCAAGACGACAGTGATGCTGGCATGGGATAAGGCCAAGGACTTCATCACTAAGGCCTTTACCATTATCTTTGCCGCGACCGTGGTCATCTGGTTCCTTCAGACGTTCGACATCCGCTTTAACGTGGTCGCCGACCAGTCGCAAAGCCTGCTTGCCGGTCTGGGTAGCATCATCGCGCCGGTGTTGGCCCCGCTCGGCTTTGGCGACTGGCGCGCCTCGACGGCGCTCGTCACGGGGCTCATTGCCAAGGAGAGCGTCATCTCGACGCTCACGGTGCTTTTGGGCGCAACGTCGCCCGCGGCACTGTCAGCCATGTTTTCGCCGTTTACCGCCTACGTGTTCCTGGTCTTTACGCTGCTGTACCCGCCTTGCGTGGCGTCCATCGGCGCCGTCAAGAGCGAGTTGGGCGCACGCTATGCCGTGGCCGTATTCGCGTTTCAGGTGACGGTCGCCTGGGTCGTGGCGTTTGTCGTGCATTCGGCGGGCATGTTGCTGGGGTTGGCTTAGTTATGAATTGACGGCGCAACCTCTGTGTATCGAATTGTTTTCGGCCCCGCATCTGTTGCTGACGGATGCGGGGCCGTTGCTATATAATCGCCTCCGCTCAAAATGATTGGAGACGTTATATATGAGTCAGGCAAGGCAAGACGGCATCACGCTCAGGCAGTGGCTCCCGCTCGTCGGGCTCACCTGCTGTGCGTTCGTGTTCAACACGTCGGAGTTTATGCCCATCGGCCTTTTGACTGATATCGCCGCGTCGTTCTCGCTCACCGAGGCCCAGGCGGGCATCATGATCTCGGTCTATGCCTGGGGCGTCATGCTGCTGTCGTTGCCGCTCATGGTGTTCGCTTCGCGTTTCGAGTTCAAGCGGATGCTGCTGGGCGTGCTCGCCGTGTTCTCGCTGGGCCAGTTCCTGTCCGCCTTGGCACCGACCTATCCCATCTTAGTCTGCGCGCGCCTGGTGGTTGCCTGCGCGCACGCCGTGTTCTGGTCGGTCGCCTCGATCATGGCGTCGCGCCTGGTTGACACACGCCACGGGGCGCTCGCTATCAGCATGATCGCCACGGGCTCTTCCATCGCACAGATCTTTGGCCTGCCGCTCGGTCGCGCCATTGGCTTGGCCGTGGGCTGGCGCATGACGTTTGCCGTGGTCGGAGCGCTGTCTGCTGTCGCGGTCGTCTACCAGGCCACGGTGTTCCCTGCCATGCCAGCGGGCGAGCGTTTTACGCTCAAGCAGCTGCCCGAGCTGCTCAAGAACCCGTTCCTCATCGCGCTCTACGCAGTCACGGTCTTCATGGCGACCGGCTATTACGCAAGCTACAGCTATATCGAGCCCTTCCTGGCGCAGGTCGCGCACGTCGATGCGGGCGCCATTACCATGACGTTGACGGCGTTTGGCTGCTCTGGTTTGCTCGGAAGCTGGCTGTTTGGCCGCCTGTTCGATGGGCATCGCTTCCCGTTCTTGGCTATCACGCTCTCCGGCGTGCCGGTGGCTCTGCTGCTCATGGGTCCGGCCGCATCGTCACTCGCTGCGGTTCTCGCTGTGTGCGCACTGTGGGGTTGCTGCGCCACGGCCTTTAACGTGGCGTTTCAGGCCGAGCTCATCAAGCACACGCCGGCAGATTCGTCGGCCGTCGCCATGTCGATCTTCTCGGGCCTGTTCAACCTCGGTATCGGCACGGGTACCGCGATCGGCGGAGCCGTGGTTTCGGGTCCCGGTATCGCCTGGATCGGCTTTGTGGGCGGGGCGATTGCCGTCGTGGGCGTTATCCTCGCCATCACGGTGATGTTCCCAGCCATCCGCCGCGCCAAGCCCGTCGCCTAGCCACGTCCCCTCATCAGTTGCGGTGGAATAGTTCCTGTTTAAGGCCTTTGAAGGCCCAAGCAGGAACTATTCCACCGCAACTTATTTTGGGGGAGGGGATACAAGCTGGGCATACAATGGATGTCGTTGTGTTGAGCTTACCGGGAGGTTGCTATGTGGGCATACGAGACGACGTTCTATCAGATCTATCCGCTGGGCTTTTGCGGAGCTCCGCGCGAAAACGCCGCCCCCGTTGCCGAGGATGAGCTCGCCCAGGCCGCCGATGTCGAACCCAACCCCGATGCTCCTATCATGAAGATTGCCCAATGGGCCGACTGCCTGCAAAAACTCGGCGTTGGCGCTGTGCTCATCAACCCGCCGCTCGAGTCCGATAGTCACGGCTACGACACGCGCAGCCTGCGCCATATAGACCGTCGCCTGGGCGGGGATGCCGACTTTGCCGCCGTATGCGACACGCTGCACGCCCATGGCATCCGCGTGGTGCTCGATGCCGTCTTCAACCACGTCGGTCGCGGCTTTTGGGCCTTCCGCGATGTGCAGGAGCGCAAGTGGGATTCGCCGTACAAGGATTGGTTTCACATCAGTTTTGACGGCGACTCCTGCTATGGCGACGGCTTTTGGTACGAGGGCTGGGAGGGTCATTTTGAGCTTGTGAAGCTCAACCTGCAAAATCCCGCTGTGGTCGATTACCTGCTCGAGTCTGTGCGCCGTTGGGCCGACGTCTTTGGCGTCGACGGCCTGCGCCTGGACGTCGCCTACATGCTCGACCGCGACTTTATGCGCCGCCTACACTCCTTTACCCGTGAGCTCAAGCCCGGCTTTGTGCTCATCGGCGAGACGCTCCACGGCGACTACAATCAGATCGTCAACGACGAGATGCTCGACTCGTGCACTAATTACGAGTGCTACAAGGGCCTGTATTCCAGCTTTAACTCGGTCAACATGTTCGAGATCGCCCATTCGCTGCACCGTCAGTTTGGCGGCGACCCTTGGTGCATCTACCGCGGCAAACATCTGCTTTCGTTTGTCGACAACCACGATGTGCCGCGCCTGGCAAGTATCCTCACCGACAAATCCTGCCTGCGTCCCGCCTATGGCATGCTCTTTGGCATGCCGGGCATCCCGTGCGTCTACTATGGCAGCGAGTGGGGAATTGCTGGCGAAAAGGGCGGCCCCGATGGCGACTGGGCGCTGCGACCTGCGCTCAATGAGCCTGCGCCCAACGAGCTGACGGCGTTCATCACGCAGCTTGCGCACCTTCGCTCGGCCGACGACGCGGCTGCCCGTGCTCTCAACTACGGTGCCTATCGCAACGTGGTGATCCAGAACAAGCAGCTGCTGTTCGAGCGCGCCTGCGACGACGCGGCGGTGCTCGTGGCGGTGAATGCCGTGGGTGAGCCTTACACCTTTGGCGCCGGCGAACTCAACGGCTCCTTCGTCGACCTGCTTGCCGACGATGCGCCCACGGTCGAGCTGACGGGTACCCTTGAGCTTGCACCCTACGAGGTGCGCTATCTGTTGAGAGCCTAGCCCATGGCCGTGTCTGACGAGGGCTATCAACATATTGAGCATGGGTTTGAGCCCGTGTTTGACGAGCACTCGCGCGTTTTGGTGCTCGGGTCGTTTCCCTCGGTGCTTTCGCGCGCCAATGCCTTTTATTACGGCAACCCTCAGAATCGCTTTTGGCGTGTGATGGCCACGTGCCTCGGTATGCCTGTGCCGCCCAACGAGGGCGATCCTTTGGCAAGCGGTGAGCCCGCGACGCTCGATGCCTCCATTGCCGCCAAGCGGGCCATGCTGCTGAACGGCGGCGTGGCCCTGTGGGATGTGGTCGAGAGCTGCGACATTAAGGGCTCGAGCGACGCGAGCATCCGCAACGTTGTGCCGGCACATATCGAGCGCATTACCGATGCCGCGCCGATTGAGGTCGTTGCCTGTAACGGCGGCACGGCAGGGCGACTCTACAAACGCTACTTGCAAGATCGGACGGGGCTGCCTGCCATCGTCCTGCCCTCGACAAGTCCCGCCAATGCCGCCTGGCGCCTGGAGCGTCTTGTCGAGCGTTGGCACGAAGCCGTTGACTGGGCTGTTATTTAATTTAGATTTTTGTTTGAGCGTGGGCGCCCAGACGTTTCAGAACGCCTCGCCAGATCGGCGCGGGCACGGCTGGCTCGGCGCAAACCATGCCGTCGGCGTCGACGTTGGCGGCATTGCCGCCGCCAAGTCGCTGTGCATGCTTGACGGAGCAGCCCATGCGCACAGCGCCCACGAGCTTGTCCATCGCTTCCGAAAACGGTCGGCGCAAGAGGCCCATGCGCGGGGAGCGACGAAGCGCTGCGATGCCGCTGCCGGCGCAGATGGCAACGCCGCCACACCACAATTGGTCATGGCGCTCACATGCCTTGTGCAGGCGAACGGCGGTCCCACGCGCCTGCTCAGTGCTCTCTTGTGCGGCTCGAATCGCGGCATAGACGCGCGTTCCCGTACCGCCAAAGCGCTCAAGCGCCTGCTCGATGGCTGTCAACGTCTCATCGTCAGCCACATCTTCAATGGCCAGCACGATGCCATCGGCAACGCTGCCGGCGTCATTTGCCTTCAAGTCGACCGGGCGGGGGAGTGCGGTGCCGGAAAGCTGTGCATAGGCGGCGATGGCATCCTGCAGGTCCCAGAGCAAAAACTCAAGATCGGCACTATTGGGAATGCTGATATACGCAATGGTTTGCAGCGTTTTTGGTACATCGCTGCGCGCGGTCGGCTCCATGCTGCCTCCTTTCCGGTTGGTTTCCGTTTAGGTTACACCGTCCGGCGGCGCCCCGCCGCGCTATCCTAGTGCAACCCTTACGAAAGGAACGCCATGCGACTGCCCATGAATACCTCGCTTGCCACGCTCAAGCCCTCCGGTATCCGCCGAATCAACGCGCTCGCCGCCCAGCACCCGGGGTGCATCGCGCTTGCGCTTGGCGAGCCCGATTTTCCCACGCCCGATGTGATTAGCGCCGAGGTGACCGCCGCACTGGACCGCGGTGACACGCACTATCCGCCCAACAACGGGCGCCCCGCCCTGCGTGAGGCGTTATCTGCCTACATGGGGGACGCGGGCCATACGTTTTCCGCCGATGAGGTCATCCTGACCGACGGTGCGACCGAGGCACTGTCGGCAACATTCATGGCTATGCTCAACCCCGGCGACGAGGTCATCATCCCCACGCCTGCCTTTGGCCTGTACGAGAGCATCGTCGTGGCCAACCACGCCAAGGCGGTCTTTTTGGATACGGAGCCTGCGCAATTTCAGATTGACGAGGACGCACTTTGTGCTTGCGTGACGCCGGCGACCAAGGCCATCGTCATCTGCACGCCCAACAATCCTACGGGTTGCATCCTCAACGCGGCTTCGCTCGACGCCGTGGCGCGCGTGGCAGAGCAGGCGGGCATCTACGTGGTCTGCGACGACGTATACAACCGCCTGGTCTACGTGGACGGCTACGAGCGCTTTGCCCAGCGTCACCCGGAGCTGCGTGAACAGACGGTCATCATCGAGAGCTTCTCCAAGCCCTGGTCCATGACCGGCTGGCGCCTGGGCTGGCTCGCGGCAGCGGCACCCGTCATCGCCGAGATCGCCAAGGCTCACCAATACTTAGTATCGAGTGCCGTCTCCTTCGAAATGGACGCCGCAGCCCGAGCCCTGACCGTCGACCCAACCCCCATGCTCAAAGTCTACCGAGCTCGTCGCAAACGTGTACTCGCAGCCTTAAACGCCATGGGCCTCGACGTAGTGGAACCAGCCGGCGCCTTCTACGCCTTCCCCAGCATCAAACAATTCGGCCTAACAAGCGAAGACTTCTGCATCAAAGCCATCAAAGAGGCAAACGTAGCCCTAGTCCCGGGCGACTGCTTCGGCACCGAAGGCCACATCCGCCTAAGCTACTGCGTCTCCGACGAAAACCTGGACGAAGGCCTCCACCGCCTGTCCAACTTCGTGTCAACTCTATAGTCCAACGGGACCCAAAACCATCAGCCCACCGACTTAAGGATTGTGAGTGGGGCGCGTCGCTCAACGGGCACGAGGATTCGCAGTAAAGTTACCGTAGCTCTGGCCCGAGGGGACGGGTCGAAATTTTCGTAGATTCCGCACGAGCCGAAGGCCACTTAATGTGGCCTTCGTGCGAGCCCAGGACTTGACCGAGCGAAAATCTCGACCCGTCCCCTCGGGCCGGAGCGTATGCAGGGTTTGTGTACGAATCCTCGCGCCCGTTGACCGACGCCGGGGTCCCCGCCATAATACTTTCGGTTCACGCACGAATCCGCTGCCAGAGACAGCCGGCGCAAACGGGTCTTACCCGCGAGCTTAATGGGACTTCCCGCCAGCCGAGGTGGTCGAGTAGATATGTCTTCTCGCCCCCGTCGCTCATGCAGCGCGGGGGCTTTCTTTTTGGACATGCCCCCGTCACGTCCTTGTGGCGGACCGTGCCCGGAAAGAATTCGAGGAGGTGTAATTCATGCCCCAGCAGTACAAAATCGACAAGGTTGCAGAGATCGAGTCCCGTATCGCCGAGAACGCCGGTCTGTTCGTCGTCAACTACAACGGTCTGACGGTTAAGCAGGCTCAGGAGCTGCGTCATCAGCTTCGCGAGTGCGGCGCCGAGATGAAGGTCTACAAGAACAACCTGGTCAAGATCGCTCTCAAGAACCAGGAGCAGCCCGAGCTCGACGAGATCCTCGCCGGCCCCGTCGCTTATGTGTTCTACGAGTCCGAGCCGGTCGAGGCCGCTAAGGCCCTTAAGGACTTCTCCGCTAAGTCCAAGGGCGTCCTTGAGATCAAGGGCGGTATCTCCGACGGCAAGGCCGTTTCCGCTGATGATGTTAAGGCTATCGCCGAGCTGCCCACCAAGGATCAGCTTCTCGGCCAGATCGCCGGTCTCATCTCCGGTTTCGCTCGCGACATCGCTGTCTGCGTCAACGGCGTTTCCTCTGGTCTCGCTCGTTCGATCCAGCAGGTCTCCGAGCAGAAGGCAGCCTAGTTGCTGTTTTCACCCGCGGCGGCAACGCCGCATCCCTGGCGCATTCGCGCTGTGTTTTAACTGATCTCCGTGCACAGACACGGAAACCGAAAGGACTTAGAAATGGCTAAGCTTACCACCGATGAGATCATCGATGCTCTTAAGGAAATGACCCTTCTCGAGGCTTCCGAGCTCGTCAAGGCTATCGAGGACACCTTCGGCGTTTCCGCCGCTGCTCCTGCCGCTGTTGTCGCCGCTCCCGCTGCTGGCGCTGCTGAGGCCGAGGAGAAGACCGAGTTTGACGTCGTGCTCGAGGGCTTCGGCGACAACAAGATCCAGGTCATCAAGGCCGTCCGTGAGCTCACCAACCTTGGCCTGAAGGAGGCCAAGGAGGTCGTCGAGGGCGCTCCCAAGGCTGTTCTCGAGGGTGCCAAGAAGGAGGACGCCGAGGCTGCCAAGGAGAAGCTCGAGGCTGCTGGCGCTGCTGTCACCCTCAAGTAATCAGGCTTTCTCGCCAGATTTCTTTGCAGACGGGGTTCGCATTGCGAGCCCCGTCTTTTTTGTTTTTCGGTCCCTCGACATCGGTAGCTCAAACTGCCATGTTCTGTGATTTGCGTCGTATCGGGCACCCTTCCGTTGGGCAATAAAATTGCACCATTCGAGCAATAATTTGCGTTGACCTGCTGAAGAATTGTCTCTGCCTTGTAGCGACATATAGTTCCAGCGGTAAGATGCTTAGGTATCGCAATTTGGTCTGCGGCTGTGTGCCGCACGCATGGGGCGCTTTTGCGCCTGCGAAAGGATCTTTGAATAACATGAAGGCAATCATCCCCGCCGCCGGTCTTGGCACGCGTTTTCTGCCTGGCACTAAGTGCACGCCCAAAGAGATGCTGCCGGTGCTCGACAAGCCCGTCATTCAGTATGTCGTTGAGGAGGCGCTCGACCCCGAGGAGGTCGACGATGCCATCATCGTTACTTCTCCCGGCAAGCCCGAGCTGCTGAACTACTTCCAGCCCGATCGCTCGCTCGAGAACCTGCTGCGCGAGCGCGGCAAGAACGCCTATGCCGATGCCGTCGCCCACGCTGGCGGTATGCCGGTCGACTTCCGTTATCAGTACGAGCCCAAGGGCCTCGGCCATGCTATCCGCTCTGCTGCCGACGCCGTGGCAGGGGAGAACTTCCTGGTTCTTCTGGGCGACTACGTTGTGCCTAACCGCGACATCTGCGACAAGATGCTCGCCGTTTCCAAGGAGCACGGTGGCGCTTCGGTTATCGCCGTCGCTGCTTGCTCGCCCGAGGAAGTCAGCCGCTACGGCGTTATCGCCGGCGAGCGCGTCGGTTCGCTCGAGGGCGCCGAGGACGTTGCCGATGCAGAGCCGGGCGCTGTCTGGCGTATCGGCGGTCTGGTCGAGAAGCCCGCTCCCGAGGCTGCTCCGTCCAACCTGTACATCGTCGGCCGCTATCTGCTGAGCCCGCTGGTCATGGACCTGCTCGCCGATCAGCAGGCCGGCAAGGGCGGCGAGATCCAGCTCACCGACGCCATGGCCCGCTCGCTCGATCGCGAGGCCATGTACGCTGTCGTCATCGACCCGCTCTCGGGCTACGACACCGGCACCCCGTCTGGCTGGATGGCCACCAACGCCCTCATGGCCGCAAGCGATCCTCGCTTTGCCAGCGCCTTCTGGGACGCCATCGACGAGCGCGGCGGCTTGATGCGCAAATAAGCCTTCGGGCATCGACATTTACGGGTGCGGACTTCGGTCTGCACCCGTTTTTTATAAGAGCTGCGATTGCTGGCTCTCTGTTCACAGAAAATATATGAACAGATGTTCGATACACATACATCTACCTGCGTGTTTTCTGTCGAAAAACTTTGCTACTCCAAAAACTCAATCGCGTCAAGGCTTTTCTTGCCCAACGGTCGGTACCTGATAAACTATTAGGTTGCGATAACTGGCGAAGCTATGCCTCGCCAACCCACCGAGCATTTCCGTGAAGGAGGAAAAACCTGGTGACCTACGCATACACTGCCACTGAGCGCAAGCGCGTCAGCTTCGGGAAAATCCCGGAGGCCATGGAGCTCCCCAACCTTATCTCTGTTCAAAGGGAATCCTTTGAGCGTTTTAAGGACGAGGGCCTTCGTGAGGCGTTCAAGGAATCCAGCCCCATCCAGAGTCAGAACCATGTTCTCGAGGTTACCTTCGGCGAGCATCAGTTCGGCGACCCCGCGCACACCGTCGAGGAGTGCCGCGAGAAGGATATGACCTATCAGGCTCCGCTTCTGACCGACGTCCGTCTCACCAACAAGGAGACCGGCGAGATCAAGGAGCAGCTCGTCTTTATGGGCGACTTCCCCATGATGACCGATCAGGGCACCTTCATCATCAACGGTACCGAGCGTATCGTCGTTTCGCAGCTCGTCCGTTCCCCGGGTGTGTACTACAGCTCCGAGATGGATTCGGGCAAGCAGATCTACAAGGCCCAGATCATCCCGTCCCGCGGTGCCTGGCTCGAGTTTGAGGTCGACAAGCGCGATCAGCTCATGGTCTCCATCGACCGTAAGCGTAAGCAGAGCGCCACGATGTTCCTGCGCGCCCTTGGCATCGCCGTCACCAACGACGACATCATCGAGCTGCTCGGCAACTCCGATGTGATCAAGCGCACCCTGGAGCGCGACACCGCCCTCACCCGCGAGGATGCCCTCATCGAGATCTACCGTCGCCTGCGCCCGGGCGAGCCTCCCACCGTGGACGCTTCCCGCAGCCTGCTCGAGGGCCTGCTCTTTAACCCGCAGCGCTACGATCTGGCCCGCGTCGGTCGTTACAAGGTCAACAAGAAGCTCAACCTCACCACCGAGGAAGAGGTCACGGTGCTCACCGACGAGGATATCGTCGCGACGCTGCGCTACCTGCTGTCCCTCGCTGCCGGCGAGCAGGGCTTCAAGGTCGACGACATCGACCACTTTGGCAACCGCCGCATCCGCACCGTCGGCGAGCTCGTCGCCAACCAGTTCCGTATCGGCATGAGCCGTATGGAGCGCGTCGTCCGTGAGCGCATGAGCTCCCAGGACATCGACGAGATTACCCCGCAGTCGCTCATCAACATCCGTCCGATCGTGGCCTCCATCAAGGAGTTCTTCGGTTCCTCGCAGCTCTCGCAGTTCATGGACCAGGCGAACCCCCTGACCGGTCTGACCCACAAGCGCCGTCTGTCCGCACTCGGCCCTGGCGGTCTTGCCGGCCACAAGTCCGGCTCCAGCCGCCGCACCAACGTGCCGACGGCCGTCCGCGACGTTCACAACTCGCACTACAGCCGCATGTGCCCGATCGAGACCCCCGAAGGCCCCAACATCGGCCTGATCGGCTCGCTCGCTCTCTACGCCCGCGTCAACGAGTATGGCTTCATCGAGGCTCCGTTCCGTCGCGTCGAGAACGGCGTTGCCACCGACCAGATCGACTGGATGACCGCTGACGAGGAAGAGAAGCACGTCATCGCGCCGGCCAACACGCCGCTCGATCCCAAGACCAACGAGTTCATCACGACCGATGCCGAGGGCAAGCTTGTCCGCCCGCACACCGTGATCGCCCGTACCCGCGACTTCGACGGCTCCTTCGGCGCTCCCGCCGACGTGCCTGTCGAGGACGTCGACTACATGGACGTCTCGCCGCGTCAGATGCTCTCCGTCGCAGCCACGCTGATCCCGTTCCTCGAGCACGACGACGCCAAGCGTACGCTGATGGGCGCTAACATGCAGCGCCAGGCCGTGCCGCTGGTTCACCCTGCCGCTCCCTATGTCGGTACCGGCATGGAGCGTCGCGCCGCTCTGGACTCCGGCGAGGTCACCCTGGCCAAGAACGCCGGCGAGGTCATCTTTGCCGACGCTGCCAAGATCATCGTCAAGCATGCCGGCGGCATGGACGAGTATCACCTGGCCAAGTACCAGCGCTCCAACCAGTCCACCTGCATCAACCACCGTCCGCTCGTGCGCGTCGGTGACACCGTTGAGCAGGGCGAGCCCCTGGCTGACGGTCCTTCGACCGATCATGGCGAGCTCGCACTGGGTCAGAACCTCACCGTGGCATACATGCCGTGGGAAGGCTTCAACTACGAGGACGGTATCGTCGTGTCCGAGCGTCTGGTGGCCGAGGACCTGCTGACGACCATCAACATCACTCGTCACGAGATCGATGCCCGCGACACCAAGCTCGGCCCCGAGGAGATCACCCGCGAGATCCCGAACCTCTCTGAGGATATGCTTGCCAACCTCGACGAGGACGGCATTATCCGCATCGGCGCCGAGGTCGGCCCTGGCGACATCCTGGTCGGCAAGGTCACGCCTAAGGGCGAGAGCGCTCTGACCGCCGAGGAGCGCCTGCTGCGCGCCATCTTCGGTGCCAAGGCCCACGACGTCCGCGACACCTCCCTTAAGATGCCTCACGGCGCTTACGGTCGCGTCATCGACGTCGTCCGCTTTAGCCGCGAGAACGGCGACGATCTGGCCCCCGGCGTCAACGAGCAGGTGCGCGTCTACGTCGCCCAGCGTCGTAAGATCCAGCAGGGCGATAAGATCGCCGGCCGCCACGGCAACAAGGGTGTTATCTGTAACGTTCTGCCGGTCGAGGACATGCCCTACATGGCTGACGGTACCCCGATCGACGTTATCCTCAACCCGCTGGGCGTTCCCTCGCGTATGAACGTCGGCCAGCTGCTCGAGTGCCACCTTGGCTGGGCCGCTGCCTGCGGTTGGGATACCGAGAAGGCCGACTCCGACAAGTACGTCCCCGGTCCGTTCTTCACCGCGACGCCCGTCTTCGACGGCGCCAAGGAGGACGAGATCGCCGAGGTCATTCGTCGTGCCAACAAGAACATGCTCAACAAGGCCACCGCTGCCTTTGGCGATCACATGCGTCCCGAGTTCGTCACCCAGCTTGACGAGCGCGGCAAGACCCGCCTGTTCGACGGCCGCACCGGCGAGGAGTTCCGCGAGCCCATTACCGTGGGTACGTCCTACATCCTCAAGCTCGGCCACATGGTCGACGACAAGATCCACGCCCGTTCGACCGGCCCTTACAGCTTGGTTACCCAGCAGCCTCTGGGCGGCAAGGCCCAGTTCGGCGGCCAGCGCTTCGGCGAGATGGAAGTTTGGGCACTGTACGCATACGGTGCTTCCAACGTCCTGCAGGAGATTCTGACCGTCAAGTCCGACGATACCGTGGGCCGCGTCAAGACCTACGAGTCCATCGTCAAGGGCGAGAACGTTCCTGTTCCGGGTATCCCCGAGTCCTTCAAGGTTCTCGTCAAGGAGATCCGTTCCCTCGCGCTGGACATCGAGCCCATGCACGATGCTGACGAGGACGCCTCCGCCCCTGTGACCGCCGAGGAGACCTCTGCTCTCGACGACCTGGCTGCGCTCGCCGGCGTTGACGCCGACGTCGAGGCCGAGGATGCCGAGACCGTCGAGGCACCCGAGGCTGTCGCCGCCACGACCACTGATAAGGAGTAGTTGACTGTGGCAGATTTCGAAGCTACTGATTTTGACTCGGTAAAGATCTCCCTTGCCTCCGCCGACCAGATCCGTTCCTGGTCGCACGGTGAGGTCAAGAAGCCGGAGACCATCAATTACCGTACCCTCAAGCCCGAGAAGGACGGCCTGTTCTGCGAGAAGATCTTCGGTCCCGCCAAGGACTGGGAGTGCTCCTGCGGCAAGTACAAGGGCATCCGCTTTAAGGGTATCGTCTGCGAGCGCTGCGGCGTCGAGGTTACCTCGGCCAAGGTGCGTCGCGACCGCATGGGCCACATCGAGCTCGCCGCTCCCGTGTCCCACATCTGGTACTTCAAGAGCCCCACGAGCTTCCCGATGAGCCGTATGCTCGACATCAAGTCCAAGGACCTCGAGAAGGTTCTGTACTTTGCCAGCTACATCATCACCGAGGTCGACTACGAGGCTCGCGAGGCCGACGCCGACGACCTGCGCGAGGAGCTCGCCGCCGATCTGGAAGAGATCGATGCCGAGTGCGCCCGCCAGATCGAGTCTCTCAAGGAGCAGGGCAACCCCGAGAACTTTGATGAGTTCTCCGACGAGGAGCCGCTGACCCCCGAGGAGATCGCCTCTGGCATCGTCGACATCGAGGAAGAGTGCAAGGACGAGAAGCAGCTCCGCACGGACGCCTTCAACGCCTTCATGAAGCTCAGTGAGCGCGACCTCATTTCCGATGAGCCGCTGTTCCGTGAGATGACCCGTTACTACTCCATGTACTTCAAGGGTGGCATGGGTGCCGAGGCCGTCCGCGACCTGCTCGCTGCCATCGACCTCCCCTCCGAGGCCGAGAAGCTCAAGGCCATCATCGCCGACGAGGACTCCCAGAAGCAGAAGCGCGAGAAGGCCGTTAAGCGCCTCGAGGTCGTTGACGCCTTCCTGAAGGGCGGCAACAGCCCCGCGAACATGATCCTGGATGTCATCCCGGTCATTCCGCCCGATCTGCGCCCGATGGTCCAGCTCGACGGCGGCCGCTTCGCCGCGTCCGACCTCAACGACCTGTATCGTCGCGTGATCAACCGTAACAACCGACTCAAGCGCCTGCTCGACCTGGACGCCCCCGCGATTATCGTGAATAACGAGAAGCGCATGCTCCAGGAGTCCGTGGACGCCCTGTTCGACAACGGCCGTCGTGGTCGCCCGGTCTCTGGCCGTGGCGGTCGCCCGCTCAAGTCGCTCGCCGAGGCCCTCAAGGGCAAGCAGGGTCGTTTCCGTCAGAACCTGCTGGGTAAGCGTGTCGATTACTCCGGCCGTTCGGTCATCGTTACCGACCCCAAGCTGCTGCTGCACCAGTGCGGTCTGCCCAAGACCATGGCGCTGGAGCTCTTCAAGCCCTTCGTCATGAAGCGCCTGGTCGAGCTTGGCAAGGTCGAGAACATCAAGGGCGCCAAGCGCGCTATCGACCGTGGTGCCACCTTTGTGTGGGATATCCTCGAAGAGGTCATCGACGGCCGCGTCGTGCTGCTCAACCGTGCACCGACCCTGCACCGTCTGTCCATCCAGGCCTTTGAGCCGGTGCTGGTCGAGGGCAAGGCTATCCACCTGCACCCGCTGGTCTGCTCGCCCTTCAACGCCGACTTCGACGGCGACCAGATGTCTGTCCACGTGCCGCTGTCCAGCCAGGCTCAGGCCGAGGCCCGCGTGCTCATGCTCTCTGCGAACAACCTGCGCTCGCCGGCATCCGGCAAGCCGGTTAACATCCCTTCGCAGGACATGATCATCGGTGTGTACTACCTCACCCAGGTTCGCGAGGGTCTGCCGGGCGAGAACCACGTGTTCTCGAGCTTCGACGACGCGCTGCACGCCTATGACTGCCGCTCCGAGGTCGACATGCAGGCCAAGATCCAGGTCCGCGTGTCCGCTGCCGACGCCAACGTCATCAACGAGGACGGCACCCGTATCTTCCGCGTCAAGAACGGCAAGAACGAGTTTGTCGACTACGACGTCACCGGTAACAAGACCGCGCGCTTCGAGACCTCTATCGGCCGTATCATCTTCAACCGCCAGTGCCTGCCCGAAGACTACGAGTTCATGAACTACAAGATGGTCAAGGGCGATGTGGCCAAGCTGGTTGCCGACTGCTGCGATCGTTACCCCGAGGCCAAGGTCGGCCCGATCCTCGACGCCATCAAGTACTCCGGCTTCCACTACGCTACCCGCGCCGGCCTCACCATCTCGGTGTGGGACGCTCTCATCCCTGCGGAGAAGCAGGAGCTGCTCGACCGCGCCCAGGCCAACGTCGACCAGATCAACGAGTACTTCGAGGAGGGCTTCATCAACGAGACGGAGCGCCACATCGAAGTCGTTAACGAGTGGACCGCTTGTACCGACAAGGTCGCAGCGCTCATGCTCGACATGTTCGACGAGGAGAACCCGCTGTACATGATGGCCGACTCCGGCGCCCGTGGTTCTAAGACCCAGCTGCGTCAGCTCGGCGGCATGCGTGGCCTGATGGCAGACATGTCCGGCGAGACGATCGACCTTCCCATTAAGGCGAACTTCCGCGAGGGCCTGCTGCCGCTCGAGTACTTCATTTCGACCTACGGCGCCCGTAAGGGCCTGGTCGATACCGCATCCCACACCTCGGACTCTGGTTACCTGACCCGTCGTCTGGTCGACGTGGCCCAGGACGTCATCGTCCGCGAGGAGGACTGCGGCACGCACGAGGGCGTCACCTACAACCTCATCATCCCCGGCACCACCGACCTCAACACCGACCTCGTCGGCCGTTGCTTCATCGAGGACGTCGTGGCTCCCGATGGCACCGTGCTCTTTGAGCAGGACGGCTACATCGAGAAGGTTGCCGACATTCAGAAGATGGTCGATGCCGGCCTTAAGAAGGTCAAGCTCCGCGCGCTGCTCACTTGCCGCTCCAAGTACGGCGTGTGCCAGAAGTGCTACGGCTGGGATCTTTCCACCCGTCGTCCGGTCGCCATCGGTACCGCGGTCGGCATTATTGCCGCCCAGTCCATCGGCGAGCCCGGTACGCAGCTTACGATGCGTACCATTCACTCCGGCGGCGTCGCTGGCGTCGACGATATTACGCAGGGTCTGCCTACGGTCAGCCGTATGTTCGATATCGTCGGCAACGTCAACGAGAAGATTCTGGGTCGCGAGGCCGAGCTGGCTCCGTACTCCGGCCACCTCTCGATTAAGCCCGAGAAGTCCGAGTACGTGCTGACGCTCACCGACTCCGAGGACCACACCCGTGTCCTCGACGAGCGTCGCGTCCCCGCTTCGGTTCGCTTTATGCCCGAGATCGAGGACGGCTGCGAGGTTCGCGCCGGCGACCAGATCACCAAGGGCTTCGTCAACTTCCGCAACCTGCGCAAGCTGACCGACATCGAGTCGACGATGCACACCTTCGTCGAGAGCGTCAAGGACGTCTACACCAGCCAGGGCGTCGACCTGAACGACAAGCACATCGAGGTGCTCGCACGTCAGATGCTGCGTCGCGTTCAGATCACCAACCCCGGTGACTCCAAGTACCTGCTTGGTCAGTACGTCGACCGCTACGAGTTCGCCGACGAGGTCGAGCGCGTTGCCCGTCTGGGCGGTCAGGCTCCTGTGGCCGAGCCCGTCATCCTGGGTACGCTCAAGGTCGCGTCCAACATCGACTCCTGGCTGTCGAGCGCTTCGTTCATCCGTACCGCCGGCGTCCTTACCGAGGCTGCCATCGAGGGCAAGGTCGACCACCTGCTCGACCTTAAGTCCAACGTCATCGTCGGTAAGAAGATCCCGGCCGGTACCGGCCTCAAGCCGTACGCCAACGCCAAGCTGACGTATCGTACGGCCGACGGCTACGTGGACATCGACGGCCCGGCTTCGCCCAACGCCAAGTCGCTGCCCGAGTGGGCTCCTGTGGAGCTCAAGGACCTGGACGAGCAGCTCCCGCAGCAGCTCGACTGGGCCGGCTACGACGAGTTCGGTGGTGCTGACGGTTCGTTCACCCGCAACGGCCACACCATCTCCGCCGAGAAGGCTCGCCTGTACCTGTTCGACGACCTGGGCGTGTCGCAGCGCTGGACCAACAAGTTCAGCGAGGTCGGCATCGAGACGGTCGGCGACCTGGTCGGCAAGTCCGAGGAAGATCTGCTGCGCATCGATGGCATCGGTGCCAAGGCGATCGAGGAGCTCCGTGACGGCCTCGAGGCCCACGACCTGCTCTACATCCTCGAGAACAACGACGACGTTGCCGACGAGGAAGACCTCTCGCAGCTGCTGCAGATGGTCTTTAGCCCCGACGGTCCGGACGACATCCTGCTGGGCACCTCTGCCGCGCCGACGCATCACGCCGACGCCGACGAGGAGCTCCTGGGCGCCCCGATCGACGACAAGAAGGCTCCCGCCAACGGTGCCATCAACGAGGACATGGCGTCCCTCGACGAGCTGCTCAACCAGCTCGTGGACACCGACGACGCCGAAGAGGCCAAGGACAACGACGAGGAGTAATTAGTTCCGCCGTTCTAACGAACGGCGGCGACCTCCGTCGCTGCGCGGCCCCCAGAGCTACAATCTGTCATTCAAAAGGCAGGGCATGACCAAAAGGTCAATGCCCTGCCTTTTTCATGCCACCTTGTACGCTCTGGGGGCCGCTCGCTTGCGTATGCTCAACCTGTTGCGTTCCGTTGATCCCTTGCCAATAAGGGACAGAGTCATTTTGATAGGTTATTCCTGCTTGAATTTGAAACATTCCGTTCGGTCAAAGCGTATCTATGGTGAGGGCCTCATCGAGAACCATTAACGTCACCGGGAGGTGATTATGGAAGAACAAGCATTTAGACAGGCGGTCGAGGATCACCGTGATGTCGTGTTTCGAATCGCATTGACGTACCTGCGCGATCGTGCCGACGCCGACGATGTTGCCCAGGATGTCTTTCTTAAGCTGCTTAAAAGCGATGGACATTTTGAAAGTTGGGAACATCTTCGTCGATGGCTTATCCGGGTCACGATCAATGAATGCAAATCGCTCTTTCGAAAGCCATGGAGGCGTGTGGAGGATATTGAGAACCTGGCCGATTCGCTTTCGGCGGCGCAGGATGAGACCAAGGCGGTCCTGTCAGACGTTATGCGACTTCCGGAGCGATTCCGCGTTCCCATCGTGCTCTATTACTATCTGGGCTTTTCGACCTCAGAGATTGCCGAGTTGTTGCATGTACCAGCCGCGACCGTTCGAACGCGTTTGGCTCGCGGCAGGTCGAAGCTCAAGTTCATCCTAGAGGAGGGCGACCGTGAAATCCAATCAAATCAAGCAGGCCTTCGAGTCCATCCAAGCCGATAGCAATCTTGCAGATCGCGTCCTTAATACTGCTGCGGGTGAGCCGCTTCATCGAAAGGGCCACGCGAAGCCTCTCTATGTTGCCGTAATCGGGTGTCTTGTCGGAGTGTTGGCGACCGGAGGGGTCGCCTACGCAGTTATCAATTCCAGCTATTTTGCCTCAGCTTGGGGAAACCACGGCAACGGGGATTCCATTACCTGGACCAACGGCGGCTCATCGGGAACTAAATATACCTACACCAGAGAGTTTGGCGATGGCATCGCGCCCCAAAGCCTGGAAGGCGCAGTCCAGGAGGTTAATCTGTCCGTCGAGGGCAACGGCTATACGCTTGATATCCATGAGATGGCAATCGACCAAAACGGCTGCGGAGCCGTGACGTTTACGTTGTCCAATCCAAATGGCGTTAACTACTACAAGCCGGCAGCAGAGACAGGCGAACTTGTTCTCTATGGTGAAGAAGAACAAGGCATCGGTACACCCAGCATGAACTTCGGCGAGGAATGGGCTGACACACGCTGCACAATTGATAAGGACACATCAAGCGACACGGTCATTAATGGCACGATGTACTTTGCCTCGTGGAATCGCGAGCGAGATTTGGGACATGCGGTCACCTGGAATATCAGCTGGACGGAGGGCAAAGGTGAGGATGCGAAGGTGATCGAGGTATCGACGCCAGAGTTTAACGTCGGAGCGCACGTCGATACAAAGGAACTCCGCTCTGATGACTCGCCTCTCGAGATTAGCCCGTTTTCCATCCAGACGCACATCGATGATCTGGGCTATGAAGCAGTTGATCATAAACTGACCGTCAGCTACAAGGATGGATCGGAGCAGATTATCGAAGATGACGACGCAGGGGCGTACAATTTCTATGTTTCGATGGCACGCAATAGCGGAGAGAACATTTGGGTGCCGACAAAACTGATCAATGTCGATCAAGTGGTCTCAGTAACGCTTGAGGGCACGAGATACACATCAACAGGAGAGACCGAAACAGAAGTACCCTTTACCATCATCTATTCGTAAGATTTGGGGCCGCTTCCTACTAGGGGAGGCGGCCCATTTTGCATTAAATGGACGGTTAGACCGAGCGATATACTTCCGAAAACGCCGCCGATTTCCATGCGAAAGACGAAAGCAGATCACCGCCGGAGCGCGACGTTTCCCCAGATAAAACCGACCAAAATAAACCTGTCCCTTTTTGGCAGGTGGCGTTGCCCCAACGAGCACGTCGGATTCCCGGACCGGGCGGCCCAGGTTTTAAGTTTGTCGCGAGTTCCGCACGCAAAGGAAAGCACTTAATGTGCTTTCCGTCTTGCGCAGGACTGTAGAGCAGCAAACTTAAAACCTGGGCCGCCCGATCCGGGAATCCTCCCAAGCGCACAGGAGGGGATTCCTTTTGTGTAGGCTTTGCGGAAATGTACCAATTTTTGGATACGCCCGGCGGCGTGGTCTGTTGACGGCACAGCTAACGCCACGTATCCTATCGAACTGCGTGTTTCGTAGGGGGATGCTGACCCCTCGATTCAAGCCGTTGCACTTTACAGAAAGCTGGAATCATTCGAGAAGGAGTACGCTTTGCCTACTATTAACCAGCTGGTTCGCCAGGGCCGTCGTTCCGTGCCCAAGAAGTCCAAGAACGCTGCTCTGCAGCACAACTCCCAGAAGCGCGGCGTGTGCACCCGTGTCTTCACCACGAGCCCCAAGAAGCCGAACTCGGCTCTTCGTAAGGTTGCCCGTGTTCGCCTTGTCAACGGCATCGAAGTTACTGCCTACATCCCGGGTGAGGGCCACAACCTGCAGGAGCACTCCATCGTGCTCGTCCGCGGCGGTCGTGTCCGTGACCTCCCTGGTGTCCGTTATCACGTCATCCGTGGCGCCTACGACGCTGCTCCGGTCCAGAACCGTATGCAGGCCCGTTCCAAGTACGGTGCTAAGCGCCCCAAGGCTAAATAAGCCAGATAACGTTTTGATACTTTCGCCGTGTGCCGCCTAAGCGCCGCACGGTAGACACTTAAGGAGATTTCACATGCCGCGTCGTGCAGCAGCTAATCGTCGTGAGGTTCAGCCTGACGCCGTTTACAACAACCGCCTGGTGACTCAGCTCATCAACAAGGTCCTTCTTGACGGCAAGAAGGCCACCGCTGAGCGCATCGTTTACACCGCTTTCGAGATCGTTGCCGAGAAGTCCGAGGGTGGCGACGCTCTCGCTACCTTCAAGAAGGCTATGGACAACGTCAAGCCCACGCTCGAGGTTAAGCCCAAGCGTGTCGGTGGCGCTACCTATCAGGTCCCGATGGAGGTCAACTCCCGTCGTTCCACCGCTCTGGGCATCCGCTGGATCGTCAACTTCTCCCGCGCTCGCAAGGAGAAGACCATGGCCGAGCGTCTCGCCAACGAGATCCTCGACGCTTCCAACGGCCTGGGCGCTTCCGTCAAGAAGCGTGAGGACGTCTTCAAGATGGCCGAGGCCAACCGCGCGTTCTCTCACTATCGTTGGTAAGTTAAGGTAAGGAACTAACATGGCTAAGCCTAAGTACAAGCTTTCCGATACCCGTAACATCGGCATCATGGCTCACATCGATGCCGGTAAGACCACCACGACCGAGCGTATTCTTTACTACACCGGCAAGACCCACAAGATCGGTGAGGTCCATGAGGGCGCTGCCACCATGGACTGGATGGTTCAGGAGCAGGAGCGCGGCGTAACCATTACCTCCGCTGCTACCACCTGCTTCTGGAACAAGGACGGTAAGGACTACCGCATCCAGATCATCGACACCCCGGGCCACGTTGACTTCACCGCCGAGGTGGAGCGCTGCCTGCGCGTCCTCGATGGCGCTGTCGCCGTCTTCGACGCCGTTGCCGGCGTTCAGCCCCAGTCTGAGACCGTTTGGCGTCAGGCTTCCACCTTCAACGTCCCCCGCATCGCCTTCATCAACAAGTATGACCGCGTGGGCGCTGACTTCTTCAACGCTATCGAGACCATGAAGGATCGTCTCGACGCTAACGCCGTGGCCGCTCAGGTCCCGATGGGCGCCGAGGACAACTTCTGGGGCGTCATCGACCTGGTCACCATGACTGCATGGGACTTCAAGGCCGACGAGAAGGGCATGACCTACCCCGAGCCGATGGACGAGATCCCGGCTGAGTTTGCCGACATCGCTGCCACCAAGCGCGAGGAGCTCCTCGACGCTGCTGCCAGCTTTGACGACGAGCTCATGGAGAAGATTCTCATGGAGGAGGACTTCACCGTCGAGGAGCTCAAGGCTGCTCTGCGCAAGGGCGTTCTGGCCAACGAGCTCAACCTCGTCTTCGTGGGTTCCGCCTACAAGAACAAGGGCGTTCAGGAGCTGCTCGACGCTGTCGTCGACTACCTGCCCAGCCCGCTCGACGTCGAGGCCGTCACCGGTACCGATCCGGACACCGGCGAGGAGATTCAGCGTCATCCTTCCTTCGACGAGCCCTTCTCCGGCCTGGTCTTCAAGATCATGACCGACCCGTTCGTCGGTAAGCTCACCTATGTCCGCGTTTACTCCGGCCGCGCCGAGTCCGGCTCCTACGTGGTCAACGCTTCCAACGGTCAGCGCGAGCGCCTCGGCCGCATCCTCGAGATGAACGCCGCCGAGCGTATCGACCGTGACGACGCTGCCGCTGGCGACATCGTCGCTTGCGTCGGCTTCAAGAACTCCACCACCGGTGACACCCTGTGCGCCGAGGGCAAGGAGATCGTCCTCGAGAAGATCGAGTTCGCTAAGCCCGTTATCGACGTTGCCATCGAGCCCAAGACCAAGGCCGAGCAGGACAAGATGTCCCTGGCTCTGACCAAGCTCGCCGAGGAGGACCCGACCTTCCAGGTGTCCACCAACCACGAGACCGGCCAGACCATCATCGCCGGCATGGGCGAGCTGCACCTCGAGATCATCGTCGACCGTCTGCTCCGCGAGTTCAAGGTTGACGCTAACGTTGGTAAGCCCCAGGTTGCCTACCGCGAGACCGCTGGTCACGACGTCGAGAAGGCTGAGGGCAAGTTCGTCCGTCAGTCCGGCGGTCGCGGTCAGTACGGCCACGCCGTCATCAAGCTCGAGAAGATGGAGGAGGGCTTCGGCTACGAGTTCGTCAACGCTATCGTCGGCGGCGTCGTGCCCAAGGAGTACATCCCGTCCATCGACAAGGGCATCCAGGAGGCCCTGAACACCGGTGTTATCGCCGGCTTCCCGGTCCTCGACGTTAAGGTCACCCTGTTCGACGGTTCTTACCACGAGGTCGACTCCTCCGAGGCCGCCTTCAAGATCGCCGGTTCCATGGCTATCAAGGACGCCCTCAAGAAGTCCGATCCGCAGCTGCTCGAGCCGATCATGGCTGTCGAGGTTGAGACCCCCGAGCAGTACATGGGCGACGTTATGGGCAACCTCTCCGGTCGCCGCGGCAAGATCGAGGGCATGGAGGATCGCAAGAACAGCAAGCTCATCCGCGCCAAGGTGCCGCTGGGCGAGATGTTCGGTTACGCTACCGACCTTCGCTCCCAGACCCAGGGCCGTGCATCCTACACGATGCAGTTCGACTCTTATGAGCCCGCGCCCAAGTCCATCGTGGACGAGGTCATGAGCAAGAACGCCTAAGTTCGAGCTCCCTGTTACGTAATCCGCGAGAACATCTCTCGCACTCTTTGGAGGTTTAAGTTGGCTACCCAGAAGATCCGCATTCGCCTCAAGGGCTATGATCACGAGGTCGTCGATCAGTCCGCGAAGCTCATCGTCGAGACCGCTCAGAAGACCGGCGCTCGCGTTTCCGGTCCTGTCCCCCTGCCCACCGAGCGCAACCTGTACACGGTTATCCGCTCGCCGCACGTGAACAAGGACTCCCGTGAGCAGTTCGAGATGCGCACCCACAAGCGCCTCATCGACATCCTCGACCCCACCTCGGGCACCGTTGATTCGCTCATGCGTCTCGACCTCCCCGCTGGCGTCGACATCGACATCAAGCTCTAAGCGATATCGCTCATAGCTTATAGAGCCCCGCTGCCATCTTGGTAGCGGGGCTCTTTTGTTTTGAGTTTAGATTTTGGGATAGCGAATTCGTCTGCCGAGCTGATGGCTGCGGCGCCCTATTCGCTCAGGGGGCGCAAGGACGCTTCTTCGAAGTGGAAGACGCACAAGCCGCTCTCGGTCTCAATGCTTGCGCGGCCGCAATCGTCGACCGTTCTAAATATGCCGCGTGCCAGCTCGTCTCCAGCGGGGGAGCGGGCGATAACGTGCTCCCCAATCCAATTGAGGTGTGCGACATATTCGTCGTGGACGGGCGCGAGCGGTCCGGCGTTTTCTTCCATGGCGTTGAGGCGCTCTGCCCAGGTATCTACAGCGTCTATAACTGCGTGATAGACCTCATCGAGGAGCATGTCGACGGCGGGAACGCTCTCGTTGAGGTCCGAGAGGCCAATTGCCGCCAGGCCGCCATCGGGCACCTCTTGGGGCGTGTAGTTTACGTTGACACCAATGCCGCAGACGGCGAAAGGTTTGCCTTCGTTATCGCGTGCGGCCTCGACCAGAATGCCGCCGAGCTTGCGTCCTCGCGCGACCAGGTCGTTGGGCCACTTGAGGGCTATTTCGCTTGCAAGGCCTTGCTTTTCGAGTGCTTCGAGCACCGCTAGGCCGCTGACGGCGGCAAGACCAGAGTACTTTGCGGGATTAACGCATGGACGCAGGACAATCGAAAGCAATAGGTTGCCGGCGGTTGAATCCCACTTGTGGCCGCGCCGGCCGCGTCCTGCCGTTTGCGCGCGGGCGGCAAGTCCTGTGCCGTGCGGCGCACCCTGTTTTCCTGCCTCGAGCAGGTCATCGTTGGTCGATCCGGTTACATCGACAATCGTTAATTGGGCATCCATAGCGGCTGCTACCTCCTTATTGAATAAGTGAATGACGCAATGGTGTCGAGAGATAGACACAATGTGAAGCCTTTGTCGCATTTGGACAATTTAATGTTAACACGTCAACAAAGACTGAAATGCGTTATCCTCTCTTGGTCGATGTAAACACGTCAACAACTCAAAGGAGGTTAGTGATGGGTTTCACGATTCTTGGAACAGGTTCGGCACTTCCTGAGCGCAGTGTTTCCAATGACGAGCTGTCTGAGTTCCTCGATACCTCGGATGAGTGGATTTTTACTCGCACAGGTATCAAGAGCCGCCACGTCTGCACCACCGAGTCACTTGACGACCTTGCCGTAGCAGCGAGCGAGCGGGCACTCCAGGTGTCCGGAATCGACGCGAGCCAGCTGGATCTGATCGTCTGCTCGACGACGACGGGTGACCACCTTGTTCCCGCCGAGGCGTGCGCCGTTGCTGAGCGACTAGGCGCGACGTGCCCTGCCTTCGATGTCTCGGCGGCTTGTGCCGGCTTCGTATTTGCGCTCGATGTCGCCGAGGGCTATATCGCCCGCAGCCGTGCCGAGCGCGTGCTTGTTGTTGCTGCCGAGCAGATGACGCGCGCGCTCGAGTGGACCGACCGTGCCACCTGCGTGCTATTTGGCGATGGGGCAGGCGCCGCAGTGATTGAAGCTGGGGGAGACAACCCCCTTGCCGTTGAGCTTTCGACGGCGCCCGACGTCGAGACGTTGCGCGTTCCCGGTCTGGTCGGTACCTCGCCGTTTAAGGCTTCCGCAGATAGCGCGAGCGTGCTGTCCATGAATGGCCGCCGCGTGTTCAAGTTCGGCGTCAACGCCATCTGTGACACGGTCCATAAGCTTGCGATCGATGCGAGCATTTTGGTCGAAGACATCGATCATTTTGTATTCCATCAGGCTAACGAACGAATCCTGAGCCAGGCGGTCAAGCGTCTGGGCGTGCCGGACGAGCGTGTGGTTCGCACGTTGCGCGAGACCGGCAACATTTCGAGCGCATGCATTCCGCTTGCCCTCGACCGGCTGGCAAACGCCGGTGCACTTCACACGGGCGACACGATCGCCTTGGTTGGATTTGGCGCCGGTCTGGATATAGGTGGCTATCTGCTTCGTTGGAAGTAGTCGCACATAGGAAATAAAAACGCCCTAGGGCACAACCAAAGGAGAACTACCATGGCAGATCAGAAGACCTTCGAGCGCGTTTGCGACGTTATCCGCGAGACCGCTGGTCTTGACGACGTTGAGATGAAGCCCGAGTCCACGCTCGAGGAGATTGGTCTCGACAGCCTGGGCACCGTCGAGATCCTCGTCGCCGTCGAGGACGAGTTTGGCATCCAGCTCGATACCGAGGAGAACCCCAAGACGGTCGGCGAGTTCGCCGATACGGTCGAGGCGGCATTGGAGAAGTAGAGATGCTCAAGACTCCTCTCTGCGATCTGCTCGGCATCGAAAAGCCCGTGTTCCAGGGCGGTATGGCCTGGATTGCCGATGCCTCGCTGGCGTCCGCAGTGTCCGAGGCGGGTGGCTTAGGCATCATTGCGGCCATGAACGCCGACGCCAACTGGCTGCGCGACCAGATTCACGAGCTGCGCGCCAGGACGGATAAGCCCTTTGGCGTCAACGTCATGCTCATGAGCCCGTTCGCCGACGAGGTTGCACAGGTCGTGATTGACGAGCGAGTGCCGGTCGTCGTGACGGGCGCCGGCAATCCCGCCAAGTACATGAAGGCGTGGAACGAGGCGGGCATCAAGGTCATCCCGGTCGTTGCCTCGGTGGCGCTGGCGCGCCTCGTGGCACGTCGTGGAGCCACGGCGGTTGTTGCCGAGGGTACCGAATCGGGCGGCCATATTGGCGAGACCTCGACGATGGCACTGGTGCCGCAGGTCGTCGATGCGGTTGACATCCCCGTCTTGGCCGCCGGCGGTATTGCCGACGGCCGCGGCGTGGCGGCCGCCTTTATGCTGGGCGCCGAAGGCGTGCAAGTGGGTACGCGCTTTCTGGTCGCAGACGAGTGCACCGTCTCGGAGCAGTACAAAGAGATGGTCCTGAAGGCCAACGACACTTCAACGCGTGCGACCGGTCGCTCGACGGGACATCCAGTGCGCGCCCTCAAGAGCCCCTTCACCAACGCCTATGCCAAGAGCGAGGGTTCCGGCGCGAGTGCCGAGGAGCTCGGTGCTATGGGAACCGGTGCGCTGCGTAAGGCCGCCAAGGACGGCAACTACGAAGAGGGTTCGTTTTTGTGTGGACAGATTGCCGGCATGGTTAGCGAGCGCCAGAGCGCACGCGAAATCGTTGACGATCTGGTCGATGGCGCCGAGCGCGTCCTGAAGGGTGCGTCCGCATGGGTAGCGTAGCGTTTCTGTTTGCCGGCCAGGGTGCCCAACACCCCGCGATGGGCGTCGACCTGATCGAGACATCGCCGGCGGCCGCCGAGGTGTTCACCATTGCCGACGAGGTGCGCCCGGGGACGAGCGAGCAGTGCCGGAGCGCCTCCAAGGAGGAGCTCTCGCAGACCGAGAACACGCAGCCTTGCGTGTTCGTGCACGACTTGGCTGTCGCCGTCGCCCTGCGCGAGCGCGGCGTGGTGCCTGCCGCCTGTGCGGGATTCTCGCTGGGCGAGGTCGCTGCACTCAGCTTTGCGGGGGCATTCGATACGCGAGCGGGTTTTGAGCTCGTGTGTGAGCGCGCGGCATTGATGGCCACGGCGGCCGAGCGTCACCCTGGCGGCATGCGCGCCGTCATCAAACTTGATGCTGCGCAAGTCGAGAACCTGGCTGCGCAGGCCGGCGAGGACTGCTGGCCGGTCAACTACAACAGTCCCCAGCAGACGGTTGTGGCCGGAGCGCCCGATGCGCTGCAGACCCTCGACGTCCTAGTAAAAGAGGCTGGCGGCCGCGCCATGAAGGTCGCGGTGTCGGGTGCATTTCATAGCCCCTATATGGCCGAGGCGACCTGTGGCCTTGCCGCATATATTGAGGCCGGTCACGCGCCGTCCCCGTTGCTCATTCCTGTTTTGGCAAATATGACAGCGGCGCCCTATCCGGCGGACCCCCAGACGGCATCGGATGTCTTGGCCAATCAGGTGAGCAATGCCGTGCGCTGGGTCGATACGCTGCATGCTCTGCAGGATCAAGGCATCGGCACATTTATTGAGGTCGGCCCCGGCAAAACGCTGTCCGGCCTGATCAAGCGTACGTTGAGCGACGTTCGTGTGTATTCGTGCGAGACGGCCGAGCAGGTCGCAGCTATTGCCGACGAGCTCGCATAGTCCACAGGGCTGTAACCCGAAAGGAATGACATGGGCAACTTGAACAATGGCGCGCTCGAGCGCAACGACTCACGTCGCGTGGCACTGGTCACGGGCGGCTCGCGGGGTATCGGCCGCGCCTGCGCTATCGGTCTGGCGGAGGATGGCTACGATATCGCCGTCGTCTATGCCGGCAGCGTCGATGCGGCGCGCGAGACGTGCGACGCCTGCGAGGCGGCTGGCGCCACGGCGCGCTCATATCAATGTGACGTGGCCGACCCCGCTGCCGTCAACGCGTGCGTGGAAGCGGTCCTCAACGACTTTGGCTCCATTTGGGCGCTCGTCAACAACGCTGGCATCACCCGCGATGGCCTGCTCATGCGCATGGGCGATGACGCCTTCGATCGCGTGCTCGATGTCAATCTTAAAGGAACGTTTAACACGACGCGTGCGCTCACCAAGACCTTTATGCGCCAGCGCGGCGGCTGCGTCGTCAACATGAGCTCGGTTGTGGGCCTGATGGGCAATGCCGGACAGGCCAACTACGCCGCCTCCAAGGCGGGCGTCATCGGTCTGACCAAGGCGGCGGCGCGCGAGCTTGCGCCACGCGGCGTACGAGTGAACGCGGTCGCCCCCGGGTTTGTCGAGACCGATATGACGGCAAAGCTCTCGGAGAAGGTGCGTGCGGCAACCGAGGAGCAGATTCCCCTTAAGCGTATGGCGCAGCCCGAGGAGGTGGCCGGTGTGGTGCGCTTTTTAGCGAGCGATGCGGCTGCCTACATTACGGGCGAGGTCGTGCGCGTCGACGGCGGAATGGCGATGTAGAAACCAGAGCCACACAACGGCTTGGATGAGGAGACCATGATGGAACAGAGAGTTGCAATCACCGGCATCGGTGCCGTATCGCCGCTCGGCAACACCGCGCTTGCCACCTGGGCGGCCATGTGCGCCGGCACGTGCGGCATCGGCCCGATCACGCACTTCGATACCGATGCGTTTGCCGTCAAGGTGGCAGCCGAGGTCAAGGGCTTTGACGGCAACGAGTACTTTGGCAAGCGTGACGCCAAGCACCTGGACCCCTGCGTCCAGTTTGCCCTGGCGGCGTCAGACGAGGCCATGCACGATGCGGGCTTTGATGTCGAGGGCGCCATCGATCGCGAGCGCCTGGGCGTCTACGTGGGTTCAGGCGTGGGCGGCATGCAGACGCTTGTCGACAACGTTCACACGATCGCCGATCGCGGGCCTCGTCGCGCATCGCCCTATATGATCGCGATGATGATCCCCAACATGGCATCGGGCAATATCGCAATCCGCCACAAGGCAAAGGGCCCGACCCTGCCCGTGGTGACCGCGTGCGCAACCTCGGCCCATGCGGTGGGCGAGGCGTTCCGCGCCATCAAGCACGGCTATGCCGACGCGATCCTCGCGGGCGGCGCCGAGGCCGCAATTATCCCCGATGCCGTTGCGGGCTTTACGTCCTGCCGCGCATTGACCACCAACCCCGATTCCGCGACGGCCTGCCGTCCGTTCGATGCAGACCGCGATGGCTTTGTGATGGGCGAGGGCGCCTGTGTGCTCGTGCTCGAGAGCATGGAACATGCGCAGGCGCGCGGTGCGCACATTTATGCTGAGGTCGTGGGCTACGGCAACACCGATGATGCCTATCACATCACGAGCCCTGATCCCGAGGCTGCCGGCATTGCCCGCGCGATATCGCTGGCGGTGACCGAAGGCGACGTCAAGCCTTCCGAGGGTCTCTACATCAATGCCCACGGCACATCGACCAAGCTCAACGATTCGTCCGAGACGGCGGGCATTAAGCGTGCGCTCGGCGAGGACGCGGCGCGCGCCGCGCACGTCTCGTCGACTAAGTCGATGACCGGCCACATGATCGGTGCCACGGGCGCCATCGAGGTCATGGCCTGCGCCATGGCGCTCGAGCAGGGCGTGGTGCCGCCGACCATTAACTACCACACGCCCGATCCCGCCTGCGATCTTGACTACACGCCCAATCGCGCGGTTCGCGCCGACCTTACCTGGGCGCTTTCGACCAACCTGGGCTTTGGCGGACACAACGCCGCCATCGCGCTGCGTAGATATACGAGGAGCTAGAGCATGGATTCCAAAAGACTTGCCGAGATAGCCGATGTTATGGAGGACCGCGGCCTCACGCGCGTACGCGTTGAGGAGCCCGATGGCACCGCGGTCGAACTCGAGCGCGCGAGCGCCGCGCAGCCGGTTGCCGTGCCCATGCCTATGCCGAGCGCTATGGCCGCTCCAGTTGCAGCTCCCACAGTCGCGCCTGCCGCACCGGAGCCCGCCGCGCAGACACCTGCCGCCGCACAGGAGCCCAAGGGCACCGAGGTGACCGCTCCCATGGTCGGCGTTTTCTATGCTGCCCCGGCGCCGGGCGACGAACCGTTTGTGCACGTGGGCTCCAAGGTCAAGGCTGGCGAGACCCTTTGCATCATCGAGGCCATGAAGGTTCTCAACGAGGTGACGGCCGAGGCAGACGGTGAGGTGCTCGAGATCTGCGTGGCCGACGGCGACCTCGTGGAGTTTGGCAGCTGTCTCATGAGGATCGGATAGGTGATATCCATGAACAAAGAAGAGCTCAAGAAGCTGTTACCGCATCGCGAGCCGATGCTTTTGCTCGACGAGGCCGAGCTGGTGGGCGACGAGGCCCACGGCAAGATCACGATCACGGGCGACGAGTACTTTTTGCAGGGGCATTTTCCGGGAAACCCGGTCGTCCCCGGCGTGATTCAGTGCGAGATGCTCGCCCAGAACTGCTGCGTGCTGCTGATGGGCGATGAGGAGGCGCGCGGCGCGACGCCGTTCTATACGAGCCTCGATAAGGTGCGCTTTAAGCGTCCGGTGCGCCCGGGCGACACGGTTGATCTGGTGTGCACCATCACGCGTGCGCGCGGGCCGTTCCGCTTTGCGACGGGTACTGCGAGCGTCAACGGTGAGGTTTGCTGCCGCGCCGATATGTCCTTTGCACTCATGCACGAAAGTTAAGGAAGGCTTCATGTTCGACAAAGTGCTCATTGCCAACCGTGGCGAAGTCGCGGTCCGTGTTATCCGCGCGTGCCGCGATATGGGCATCAAGACCGTCGCCGTCTATTCCACGGCCGATGCGGACGCGCTGCACGTGCAGCTTGCCGACGAGGCATATTGCATCGGTGGCCCGCGTCTTGCCGAGAGCTACCTCAACGACGATGCCGTGCTCACCTGTGCCGTAAAGTCGGGAGCCAAGGCAATTCATCCCGGCTATGGCTTTTTCTCCGAGAAGGCGAGCTTCGTACGCGACTGCGACAAGTATGGCCTGGCGTTTATCGGTCCTTCGGCCGAGGTGATCGACAGCATGGGCGATAAGGACGCCGCGCGTCGAACGGCTGCCGCGGCGGGCGTGCCCATCGTGCCGGGCTGCGATTTGCTCAAAAGCCCCGAGGAGGCAACGGCCGAGGCCGAGCGCATTGGCTGCCCCGTGCTCATTAAGGCGCGTGCAGGTGGCGGCGGTCGCGGCATTCGCAAGGTCGATCGCGTGGAAGATGCGGCAAAGGCCTTTATTGAAGCACGCGCCGAGGGCGAGGCCGTTTTTGGCGACGGCGAGTGCTACATGGAGAAGTTCGTCGCGCCGGCGCATCACGTTGAGGTACAGATTATGGCCGATAAGCAGGGCCATGTGTTTTCGCTCGGCGAGCGCGAGTGCTCGGTGCAGCGGCGCAACCAAAAGCTAATCGAGGAGAGCCCCGCGCCGTGCCTCGACGGACACGACGACATTCGTGCTCGCATGCACAAGGCAGCGCGTGACCTGGCTCGTGCCGTCGGCTACGAAGGAGCCGGTACCATCGAGTTCCTGTATTCGGACGACGGCAATTTCTACTTTATGGAAATGAACACGCGCTTGCAGGTGGAGCATCCGGTTACGGAGTTTGTGACCGATACCGACTTGGTCAAGTGGCAGCTGCGCGTGGCAGCCGGCCAGCCTCTGCCCTTTGAGCAGGAGGACATGCCGGTCCGCAACCACGCCATGGAGTGCCGCATCAATGCCGAAACGCCGGACTTTCTGCCGTCATGCGGAACGGTCACCGCGTTGCGTGTGCCGGGTGGTCCGCGCGTGCGCTGGGATTCCGCCATGTTTACCGGTGCGAAAGTTCCGCCGTACTACGACTCCATGCTTGGCAAGCTCATCGTGTGTGCGCCCACGCGTGACGGCGCCATTCGCAAGATGCGCTCGGCCCTGGGCGAGCTCGTGATTGAGGGCGTGAGCGAAAACAGCGAGCTTCAGCTCGACGTGCTGGCAAACGACGAGTTCTTGTCGGGCATGTATCACACCGATCTGATGGGGCATCTCTATGCTGATGAATAGAAAAGCGAAGACGGTCAACGTCCTCGAGGGACCGATGACCGAGTCGTGCGCCGAGTTTCCCGCGCGCCACGTGTTTATCAAGTGCCCGGAGTGCCGCCGCGTGATCGATGAGGCGCGTCTGCACGACAACCTCGAGGTCTGCCCTCGTTGCGGAAAACACTTTCGCGTGAGCGGTCGCGCGCGCATGCGCATGACGGTTGACGAGGGCACGTTTGAGGAATGGGATGCCAATCTGGCGTCGGAGGACTTCCTCTCGTTTCCCGGTTATGCCGACAAGCTCAAGAGCGTGAGCGAGCGTTCGGGCGAGCGCGATGCCGTTGTGTGCGGCAGAGGCAAAATCTGCGGTTGCGATACGGCGCTCTTCTTTATGGACGCCAACTTTATGATGGGCTCGATGGGTTCCGTGGTGGGCGAGAAGATCTGTCGCACATTTGAGCATGCGACCGAGCTGGGGTTGTCAGTTGTCGGCTTTACCGTTTCGGGCGGTGCGCGCATGCAAGAGGGCGTGACATCGCTTATGCAGATGGCCAAGATTTCTGCGGCGGTTAGGCGCCACAGCGAGGCGGGCGGCCTGTATATCACGGTGCTCACCGACCCCACGACCGGAGGCGTAACCGCGAGTTTTGCCATGGAGGGCGACATTATCCTGGCCGAGCCCGATGCCCTGACGGCATTTGCCGGCCCGCGCGTGATCGAGCAGAACATGCACAAGCGCCTGCCCAAGGGATTCCAGCGCTCCGAGTTTTTGCTGGAGCACGGCTTTTGCGATGCCGTTGTTCCGCGTGGCGAGATTGCGCTCACGGTAGGCGAGCTGCTGGCGCTGCACGAAGGGCACGCGCCCGGCCTGGGGGCACCGCATGAGATCGTGCATACGGGTCGCCGCGGCAAAAAGCTGGGACACTTGTTCAAGCGCTCGGCCGCACCAAAAACCGCGCTCGAGATTGTCAAGCAGACCCGCTCGGCAGATCGCACCGCGGCAGGCGAGATGATCTCGCTGGGCCTGGATGGATTTGTGGAGCTGCACGGCGACCGCTACTTTGGCGACGACGCTGCTGTGGTGGCTGGCATTGGCTGGAAAGACGGACGCCCCGTAACGGTCATCGCCATCGAGCGCGGCACCACGACCAAAGAGCGCATGCGTCGCAACTTTGGTATGGCACATCCCGAGGGCTACCGCAAAGCGCGTCGCCTGATGCGCCAGGCCGAAAAGTTTGGTCGACCGGTTCTGTGCCTGGTCGATACTTCGGGCGCGTTTTGCGGCATCGGTGCCGAGGAACGCGGCCAGGGTGAGGCGATTGCCCAGAACCTCATGGAGATGAGCGGCCTTAAGACGCCGATTGTCTCGGTGGTGACAGGCGAGGGCGGCTCTGGTGGCGCGCTGGCGCTGTCCGTGGCCGACCGCATCCTGATGCTCTCGAGCTCGGCCTATTCGGTCGTGAGCCCTGAGGCCTGTGCGTCGATCCTGTGGAAGGATACCGAGCGCGCGAATGAGGCCGCCGAGGCGCTTAAGCTCACGGCTCCCGACCTGTTGGCGCTCGGCATCATCGACGGCATTGTTGACGATAGGGGTCTGTCGCATGAGGAGATCGCCGGTGCCGTCATGTCCTCGGCATTTGATGCCTTCGATACGCTTGGGCAACTCGACGACGCGACCCTCACAAACCTCCGCTACGAAAAGTACCGCGCAATCGGCCGGTACCGCACGATGTGACAAAGGGACAGTCCGCATGTCACATTGGGAAAGGGTTCCTGTGTCACAAGTTTCTAACACCTCGTTTACAACGACGGTCTCATCAAACGCCATGGCCGTGGTGGACTATCTGTCCAAAAGCATGATGTCGGCGCTGCCGTTTATTGTCTGCGCGGCGTTGTTCCGCACCGTCGCCGTCATTATGGGTGAAGGCATGCTGGGCCTGTGGTCTGCCGATTCCGAAATCTATCGCCTGTTCTACAGTTGGCTCTATAACGCCGGCTACTACTTTTTGCCCGTTTATCTTGGTTGGGCGGCTGCCCGCCAGCTCGGTTGCTCGGAGCAGCTGGGCATGATGCTGGGCGGCGTATTGATTGCGCCCGATCTGCTTAAGCTCGTCGATGCCGCATCGACGACGGGGGCATCGATGACTTCCGTGTATGGCCTGCTTCCCGCGCCGGTCAACGATTACACGACGACTGTTATTCCGGTTCTCATTTCGGTGCCCGTGCTTTGGCAAGTGGAGTGTTTCTTTCGGCGCGTTATCCCTAAGGCCGTGGCTTTTTCGTTCGTTCCGTTTGCGACCATGCTTGTCATGGTTCCGGTTTCGCTGTGTATTACGGCGCCGGCGGGTAGCTATTTGGGCATGCTGTTGGGCCAGCTTATGTTTATGCTTGGCAATTCCGGTGGCATCGTGTCGCTGCTCACGCTCATGGGGCTTGCCGCGGGCTGGGAGTTCCTTAAGATCGCGGGCGTCAGTAACGTCGTCCTATCGCTCGCCTATGCGCAGTTTATGAGTGTGGGAACGGATTCGTGCATCCTGATCGCCGCGACGATGGCAACGTTCGCCGTTTGGGGCATGCCCTTTGGCGCGTCGCTCCGCGTTGCGGATAAGGACGAGAAGGCTCTCATGCTGGGCTATTCGATCTCGGGTGTTCTTGGCGGCGTAAGCGAGCCGGCGCTGTACGGTTGCGGCTTTAAATATGGCAGGTGCCTGACGTGCATGGCCATTGGCGGCGCCGTCGGAGGTCTTGTTGCGGCCGTGGGCCACGTTACGGCCTATACCATCGGCATGACGAATGTCCTTATGGTCATTGGTTTTGCCACGGGCGGCATCCCGAACCTGCTGTGGTGCTGCGCTGCCGGCGGTGTGGCATTTGCGGTGTCTGCGGCGCTGAGCTACTGCTTTGGCGTGGTGCCGGCGAAGGGGCGGGCGACGGGGGACGGAGCCGATTTGCCCGAAACCTCGAAGAGCGTGGCCGAGGCAAGCGCGTAAACCTGTGCGACACAAGGACGATTTCTTTGCCACATTCTAAGGCCGTGGCCCGTGTGGGTTGCGGCCTTTTTGTATCTGTGGGGCAAAGTGGCTACACTACAATCCGTTTGAGCAATAGATATATAGATAGCACCGTGGAGGCGGATGTAGATGGTCGAGTGGATTGTTAAGCGTGCGCAGGGCGACCGTGCGCGCGTGGGCACGTTGACGGGCGTGGTGTGTATTCTCGCCAATGTGGCACTATGCGCTGCGAAGGGCGTAATTGGCGTGCTGTCGGGATCGGTTTCGATTGTGGCGGATGCCATGAACAACCTGTCCGATGCAAGCTCGAATATCGTGAGCGTGCTGGGCTTTAAGCTGGCGAGCAAGCCGGCCGACCCCGAGCATCCTTACGGCCACGGTCGCTACGAGTATCTCTCGGGTTTGGTCGTGGCGGCGCTCGTGCTGCTTATTGGCATCGAACTGGTGAAGTCCTCGTTTGAGCGCATCGTCCACCCCGAACCTGTCGAGTTCTCGCTTGCCCTGGTGGCAGTTCTAGTGCTTTCGATGGTCGTAAAGCTCTGGATGGCGGCCCTCAACCAAAAGCTCGGCGATCGCATTGAGTCCGAGACGCTGCATGCGACCGCGCAGGATTCCAAGAACGATGTCCTTGCCACAGGCGCCGTGCTGGCATGTGCGATTGTTTCGCAGGTGACGCACATCAATCTTGACGCATGGGTTGGCCTTGCCGTTGGCGCCTATATTGGCTGGAGCGGCCTTGAACTTATTCAAGATACGGTGAGCCCGCTTTTGGGCCAGTCACCCGATCCTAAGCTGGTCAAGCACATTCGAGACAAGATCATGAGCTATCCCGGCGTTTTGGGCGTTCACGATTTGATGGTTCACGACTACGGCCCGGGCAGGAAGTTTGCAAGTGCGCACGCCGAGATGGCGGCCGAGGCCAGCCCGCTGGAAAGCCACGACACGCTCGATAACATCGAGCAGTCGTTTAGGGACGAAGACGGCATGATCGTCACGCTTCACTACGATCCCATCGTGACCGATGACCCCAAGGTGGCGAGCATGCGCTTGCGCATTCACGCCATGGCTCAGGAGATCGATAACCGCCTCTCGATTCATGACCTACGCTGTGTGCCGGGTCCTACGCACACCAACGTGATCTTTGACTGCGTGCGTCCCTCGGATCTGCAGATGAGTGCCGAAGACTTAAAGCACGCGCTGGCACAACGGGTCGAATCGGAATATCCCAAGTCGATTGCCAAGATTACGATCGACGAAGACTACGTAGGGCATACCCACGAGTAAGGCTGTGCCGGCAAAGCAGGTTATGCAGAAGGGGAGAGCATGAAGAAGCTTTATCTACTCCGCCACGGTCAGACGGAGTTCAACGTCAAAAAGCTGGTCCAGGGCCGCTGCGATTCGCCGCTGACCGATCTGGGCCGTCAGCAAGCCGGGATGGCAGCCGCATGGCTTAAGGGCCACGGCGTCGTCCCCGACAAAGTGGTCTCTTCGCCCTTAGGCCGAGCCATGGACACTGCTCAGCTCGTCGCTACCGAACTCCTCGGCCCGGACGCAGCAGTCGAGCCCTGCGAAGGCATCATCGAGCGCTGCTACGGCACCTTCGAAGAAGGCCCCCACGACGCCCTGCCCACTGACGTTTGGGATCCGGGCGAGGACCTGGTCCCCTTCGGAGGAGAAGGAAGCCGCGCGCTGCAAGAGCGCATGGTAGACACCCTCACCAATCTCATGGGCGCCGAGGGCACAGAAACCCTCCTAGCAGTAAGCCACGGCAGCGCCAGCCGCCAATTCATTAAGGCTGCAGCCCCAGAGGGCTTCGAGCTCCCAACAAAACTCCCCAACTGCGCCATCATGATCTTCAATTATGATGAGGCAAAGCTACAAGCAGAAGGTGAGCCAGTGCAATGCAAGTTCACCCTCCAGCAAATAGTGGACCCTCAACAAAGTAATTAGCTGAGCGAGCAGAGTTAAGCAGACATTAACGTGGCGTTCCCAGTGTGCGGCGGAGGGGGCGGGCCTGAGACATATTAAGGTTGTCGCGAGTTCCGCACGAACAGGAGAGCACTTAATGTGCTCTCCGTCGTGAGCAGGACTGTAGAGCAGCAACCTTAATATGTCTCAGGCCCGCCCCCTCCGCCGCACACTGGGGACGTGCCACGCACTTTACCTGCGTAAACAATGTGAGTGAAATATGAATCTCGATGGATACGCCCGCAGCCGTGTATACTAAACAGCTGTGTGTAACCAGGGGAGTATTCTGGCTGGACAAAATGCCTGCTTAATAGGGTTGTCAGGTAGTCCGGGCGAAATACAAGGCTGGGGAGCACGTCGTGTAAGTAGTGGTCCTCTAGGGGCGTACGCTCGGTGGTGTACGCATTGTCCCAAGACCACGCGAGAGTTGGGATCATATCTTGATCAGCATGATTCTCGGCCGCAAGATTGGCATGACCCAGGTTTGGGACGAGGACGACAACGTCGTTCCCGTCACGGTCATCCAGGCTGGCCCCTGCGCTGTCTCGCAGGTTAAAACTCAGGCAACCGACGGCTATGACGCCGTCCAGATCGGTTTCGGCGACATCAAGGCCAAGAACGTGAACAAGCCCATGGCTGGTCACTTCGCCAAGGCTGGCGTCGAGCCTGTCCGCTTCCTTCGTGAGGTCCGCGTCGAGAACGGCGAGGAGCACAAGGTCGGCGAGGTCGTCACCGTCGCTGATTTCGCTGATGTCGAGAAGGTCGACGTCATCGGTACCTCCAAGGGTAAGGGCTTCCAGGGTCGCATCAAGCGCTGGGGTCAGCGCCGCGGTCCTATGACGCATGGTTCTCACTTCCAGCGTCACCCCGGTTCTATCGGTCAGTGCGCCTATCCTGCGCGCGTCCTCAAGGGCGTCAAGATGGCCGGTCACATGGGTAACGAGCGCGTTACCGTCAAGAACCTTTCCGTTGTCCGCATCGATGCCGAGCAGAACCTCATCTTGGTCAAGGGCGCTGTCCCGGGTGCCAAGAATGGTCTCGTCGCCATCCGTATGGCCTAAGGGCCCAGCCCATTTAGCCCAGCGTCATACCAAGGAGAACACTTAAATGGCAAAGTTTGAAGTAAAGAACAGCGAGGGCAAGAAGGTCGCCGAGGCCGAGCTCGCCGCTGAGGTGTACGGCATCGAGCCGAACATCCACGTTATGCACCACATCGTCAAGTGCCAGATGGCCTCTTGGCGTCAGGGCACCCAGTCTGCTAAGGGTCGCTCTGAGGTTTCCGGTGGCGGCAAGAAGCCTTGGCGTCAGAAGGGCACCGGCCGTGCCCGCCAGGGTTCCATCCGTGCTGCCCAGTGGCGTCACGGTGGCGTTGTCTTCGCCCCCAAGCCCCGTTCCTACGCTAAGCGTATGAACAACAAGGAGGTCAAGCTGGCTATGCGCTCCGCGCTGTCCGCCAAGCTGGCCGATGGCGAGCTCGTGCTCGTCGACGACTACGGCTTCGAGAAGCCTTCCACCAAGGCTGCCGTCGCCATGCTCAAGGCTCTCGGTCTTGAGGGCAAGCGTCTGACCATCATCGTTCGCGATGAGGACGTCAACGCCTACCTGTCGTTCCGCAACATTCCCAAGACGTTCATCATCACCGCTGACGAGGCCAACACCTACGATCTTGTCAACAACAACGCTGTGCTGATGCCCGCCGACATCGCCGCTCACTTCGGGGAGGTGCTTGCATAAATGACCGCCCACGAGATCATCATCCGTCCGATCGTGTCCGAGCGTTCCTTCTCCGGCATGGAGCTGAACAAGTACACGTTCGAGGTCGCCAAGGATGCTAACAAGTATCAGATCAAGGACGCTGTCGAGGAGATCTTCGGCGTCAAGGTCGTTCGCGTGAACACCCTGACGGTCAAGCCCAAGACCAAGCGCGTGCGCTATGTCGCCGGCAAGACCCGTTCTTGGAAGAAGGCCATCGTCACGCTGGCCGAGGGCGACACCATCGAGGTCTTTGGCAACCAGGCCTAAGACTCGCTGCTGTTGAGTGAGCTCATGCCTCCCAAATAGGGGAGGCGGGAGCTCAAGGTTTTGGGCGTATAAAATGGACACGCCCGGAACCGTGTATACGTCCGGTGTCATCGCACCCGAGGCAGAACCTCGAATCCCTGTCTGCGATGGCTAACGGATTCCTATTGAAAGGGATTGTAATGGCTGTAAAGCACCTTAAGCCGACCTCCGCTGGTAGGCGTTGGCAGACGATCTCCGACTTCTCCGAGATCACCTGCACCAAGCCCGAGAAGTCTCTTCTCGAGCCCCTGCCCAAGAAGGCCGGTCGTAACAACAACGGCCGCATCACCACCCGCCACCAGGGCGGCGGCGTGAAGCGTCGTTACCGCGTGATCGACTTCAAGCGCAACAAGGACGGCGTGCCCGCCAAGGTTGCCACGATCGAGTACGATCCGAACCGTTCTGCTCGCATCGCTCTGCTGCACTACGCTGACGGTGAGAAGCGCTACATCCTGGCCCCCAAGGGCCTCGAGGTCGGTCAGACCATCATGTCCGGTTCTGACGCCGACATCAAGCCGGGCAACGCTCTGCCCCTCGCCGACATCCCCGTCGGTACGCTTATCCACGCCGTCGAATTCCAGCCGGGCAAGGGCGCTGCTATCGCCCGTTCCGCCGGTAACTCCTGCCAGCTGATGGGTAAGGAGGGCAAGTACGCTATCGTCCGTATGCCTTCCTCCGAGATGCGCCGCATCCTCGTTACCTGCCGCGCCACCGTCGGTGAGGTCGGCAACGCCGATCACTCCAACATCGTCATCGGCAAGGCCGGCCGTAAGCGTCACATGAACGTGCGCCCGACCGTCCGCGGTACCGTCATGAACCCTGTCGACCACCCGCACGGCGGTGGCGAGGGCAAGAACCACACCTCTGGTCGTCCCTCTGTTACCCCCTGGGGTAAGCCGACGAAGGGCCTTCGTACGCGCAAGAAGAAGAAGGTCTCGAACCAGCACATCATTCGTCGCCGTAAGAAGTAATTTCGGATACCGAGTTTTAGGAGAAAGCACTTATGAGCAGAAGTCTCAAAAAGGGCCCGTTCGTGGAGACTCGCCTTCTCTCGCGTATCACCGCGATGAACGAGGCTGGCAAGAAGGACGTCGTGAAGACCTGGTCCCGCGCGTCCACCATCTTCCCCGAGATGGTTGGTCACACCATCGCCGTCCACGACGGCCGCAAGCATGTGCCCGTGTATGTTACCGAGTCCATGGTTGGTCACAAGCTCGGCGAGTTCGCGCCGACTCGTACGTTCCGTGGCCACAAGGCCAAATAGGGGGTTAACCGTAAATGGCAACTAAGTCTATTGAAACTGAGGCCACCGAGGTTCGCGCCGTCGCTAAGTACGTGCGTGTTTCCCCCAGCAAGGCCCGCCTGGTGGTCGATCTGATCCGCCGCAAGCCTGTCGCTCAGGCCTTCGACATCCTCCACTTCTGCGACCGCGCCGTCGCCGTGGATGTCGAGAAGGTTCTCCGTTCCGCCGTTGCGAACGCCGAGAACAACAACGGTCTGCGTGCCGACAACCTTGTTGTCGCCGCTGCCTATGTTGACGAGGGTCCGACGCTTAAGCGCATCCGTCCCCGCGCCAAGGGTTCCGCTTCTCGCATTCTGAAGCGTACTTCCCACATCACCGTCGTCGTTGCTCCTCGAAAGGAGGCGTAAAGCTGTATGGGTCAGAAAGTCTACCCCACCGGCTTCCGTCTTGGCATCACCGAGAACTGGCGCTCCCGCTGGTTCGCAGAGAAGGATTACGCTAAGACCCTCGGTAACGATCTCGAGATCCGCAAGTACCTCGAGAAGCGTCTTTCCCGCGCAGCTGTCTCCCGCGTCGAGATCGAGCGCGCTGGCGACAAGGTAAAGGTCATTATCCTCACCGCTCGCCCCGGCGTTGTCATCGGTAAGAAGGGTGCCGAGATCGATACCCTCCGCACCGAGCTCGAGAAGGTCGCTGGCGTCTCCAAGGGCCAGCTCTCCGTCGACGTTGTCGAGATCAAGCGCCCCGAGCTCGACGCCAACCTCGTTGCTCAGTCTATCGCCGAGCAGCTCGAGGGCCGCGTTGCCTTCCGTCGCGCTATGCGCAAGGCTGTCCAGTCCGCCCGCAAGGCCGGCGCTAAGGGCATCCGTATCCAGTGCTCCGGTCGTCTCGGCGGTGCCGAGATGGGCCGTCGTGAGTGGTACCGCGAGGGTCGCGTGCCTCTGCACACCCTCCGTGCCAAGATCGACTACGGCACGGCTGTCGCCAGCACCACCATGGGCGCTTGCGGCGTGAAGGTCTGGATCTACCTGGGCGAGAAGCTCCCGGGCCAGCCTGTTCCCAACCCTGCACTCGAGGGCTCTTCCCGTCCTCGTCGTCGTAACTCCGAGAGGAGGGGTCAGTAGTGCTTGCCCCTAAGCGTATTCTTCACCGCAAGGTGCAGCGTGGCTCCATGAAGGGCCAGGCCAAGGGTAATACCGAGCTGCATTTCGGCGAGTTTGGTATCCAGGCTCTCGAGGCCCATTGGATCACCAACCGTCAGATCGAGGCCGCTCGTATTGCCATGACCCGCTACATGAAGCGTGGCGGTCGTGTCTACATCACGATCTTCCCCGATAAGCCCATCACCAAGAAGCCTGCCGAGACTCGCATGGGTTCTGGTAAGGGTAACCCCGAGGAGTGGGTGGCCGTCGTCAAGCCCGGCCGCATCATGTTCGAGGTCAAGGGTGTTCCCGAGGAGGTCGCTCGCGAGGCTCTGCGTCTTGCGCAGCACAAGCTCCCCATCAAGACCAAGATTGTTGCTGCCAAGAACGCTGAGCAGCGCATCGAGAAGGAGATGGCTGAGGAGGCCGCTCTCGAGGCCAAGTGGGCTGCTGAGGACGCCGCCGCCGCCAAGGAGGAGAACTAATGAAGCCCGCAGAGATTCGTGAGCTCTCGGACGCTCAGCTCGTTGAGAAGCTGAAGGAAATGCGCGCCGAGCTCTTTAACCTTCGTTTCCAGATGGCCACCAGCCAGCTGGACAACACCGCTCGCGTCAACACCGTGAAGAAGGACATCGCTCGCGTCCTCACGGAGCAGCGCGCCCGCGAGATCGCAGCGGAGAAGTCCGCTGTCGCCGAGTAGGACCTAAGGAGAGAACATGACTGATTCGCGTAACTCGCGTAAGGTCCGTACGGGTGTCGTTACCTCCGTCTCCGGTGCCAAGACCATTGTTGTCACCATCACCGAGCGCAAGCGTCACCCCAAGTACGGCAAGATGATGACCAGCTCCAAGAAGCTGCACGCTCACGACGAGGAGTGCACGGCTGGCGTGGGCGACACCGTCCGCGTTATGGAGACCCGTCCTATGTCCAAGATGAAGCGTTGGCGCCTCATCGAGGTCGTCGAGCGCGCTAAATAAGCAGTCGCTCTTACGACTTGTACGTTTCCGAAGATGTGCGTATGCCTGGCTTGCATACCACAGGCCGTATAAAGGCAGCGCACCTCTCTTCGGTTCTTAGTTCGGAGGAACATCTACCATGATTCAGATGCAAACCATGCTGAACGTCGCCGACAACTCCGGCGCTCGCAAGATTCGCTGCATCAAGGTGCTTGGCGGTTCCAAGCGTCGTTATGCAGGCATCGGCGATGTGTTCATCGGTGCTGTCCAGGAGGCTACCCCTGGCGCCAACGTCAAGAAGAAGGACGTTGTCCGTTGCGTCGTCGTTCGCACCGTTAAGGAGATCCGCCGCAAGGATGGCTCCTACATTCGCTTTGATGAGAACGCCTGCGTTGTCATCAACAACGATGGTTCGCCCGTCGGCACCCGTATCTTCGGGCCCGTCGCTCGCGAGCTTCGTGACAAGAAGTACATGAAGATCGTCTCGCTCGCTCCCGAGACCCTGTAGTTAGGGGAGATATATGTATATCAAGAAGGGCGATAAGGTCCAGGTTCTCTCTGGTAAGGATCGCGGCAAGCAGGGCGTTGTCCTGCGTGCTCTCCCCGCCGAGAACAAGGTCGTTGTCGAGGGCGTTTCGGTCGTCAAGAAGGCCGTCAAGCCCAACGCTGCCAACCAGCAGGGCGGCATCGTTTCGCAGGAGGCTCCCATCGACGCCTCCAACGTCAATCTCGTTTGCCCCGAGTGCGGTAAGGTTACCCGCGTCGGTCACGAGAAGGACGGCAAGAACAAGCTGCGCGTCTGCAAGAAGTGCGGCCACAAGTTCTAAGCTGCCCGCAACATCAAGTTGCTAGCAAAGGCCCGGATGCCCCACGGCACCCGGGTCTTTTTCTATCCGTACTCATTGGGGACAGACTTAAATGAGTACCCTAACTGGGTAAGCATAAATGAGCGGGTCGTGCTGTATAAATTGCTTGTGTGCGCGTTTATGCGCGTTAGATTGCGTTTAATTACGCACCTATGCGTATATATGAGCCGTTTACGGGGCAATAATGACCGTTTAGCGGTGAGATACGCAAGAACGCGCACAGACGCGCGTGTTTGTGCGAATATAGAGCTGTCAGAAATGCAAGACGTTCTATGACACAGGAGACACATAATGGCAGATTCCAAGCAGGCTCCATTCGACGCCGCGGCAGCCGCCAAAGCAGCATTTGCTTCGGTCCAGGATAAGCCGTTCCCTAACGACATCTTTACGGCTCCCGAGCTCCGCTGGGCTGTGATCGGTTGCGGTGTTATCGCCAACCAGATGGCCCAGTCTCTCGCTCTTGCCGGCCGCAAGCTTGCGGGCGTTGCCAACCGCACACTGTCCAAGGCTCAAGTTTTTGCAGAGCAGTATGGCGTTGAGAAGGTCTATGAAACGGTCGAGGACCTCTACGCCGATCCGAACATTGACGCAGTCTATATCACCACGCCGCACAACACTCACATCACCTACCTGCGATCCGCTCTGGCAGCCGGTAAGCATGTGCTCTGCGAGAAGGCCATTACCCTCAATTCCGCTGAGCTTGACGAGGCCCGCGCCATTGCCGACGAGCACAACGTGGTCCTCATGGACGCCACCACGGTGCTCCACATGCCTTTGTATCAGGAGCTGCGCCGCCGCATGGATGCCGGCGAGTTTGGCCGCATGAACCTCGCTCAGCTCAACTTTGGTAGCTACAAGGAGTACGGCGACCTGACCAACCGATTCTACAATCGCAACCTCGCCGGCGGTGCCATGCTCGATATTGGCGTATACGCCCTGTCCGTCATGCGTCTCTTTATGGCAAGCCAGCCCGCTGAGGTCATTTCGCTGGGCAACACCTGCGAGACCGGCGTTGACGTTGCGGGCGGCATCGTCTGCCGTAATGCCGAGCAGCAGCTGGGCGTTGTGAGCCTCACACTCCACTCCAAGCAACCCAAGCGCTCGATTATTAGCTTCGACAAGTGCTATATCGAGGTCAACGAGTATCCGCGCGCCGATCACGCGACCATCGTGTGGACTGCGGACGGCCACCGCGAGGAGGTCCACGCCGGCACCGAGGCTTACGCCCTTTGCTATGAGATGGCCGATCTTGAGCAGGTCGTTGCCGGCGACGACTCTAAGCGCGAGCTGCTGGATTATGCTTCTGATGTTATGAAGCTTATGACCAAGCTTCGCGCCGACTGGGGAGTCGTGTACCCCGAGGAGGAGTAAACGATGCTTGCGGAAGATAGGCTCAACGCGATCGTGTCGATGGTGCAGCAGGCCGGCTCGGTTACCGTGCCGGAGCTTGCCGAAGCCCTGGGCGTGACGGCGTCTACCATTCGGCGCGACCTGCAGACGCTCGACCGAGCGCATCGCATCGCCAAGGTCCACGGTGGAGCGACGAGTCTTGAGCGCGCGCACGTGACGCGCGACCTAACGCTTAATGAGCGCAGCGACCTCCATAACGACGACAAGGAGCGTATCTGCGCCCGTGCGGCGGCGCTTGTGGAGCCCGAGAGCTTTGTATACATCGACTCGGGTTCGACGACGCTCAGGCTCATCGAGCATCTTCCACACCTTGAAGATGTCACCTATGTGACCGATTCCGTGCTCCATGCTCAACGCCTTGCTTTGCGCGGCATGCGTACCGTGGTGCTGGGCGGCGAGCTCAAACCCGAGACCGAGGCGCTCGTTGGCCCCGATGCCTTGGCAACCTTAGACCGCTACAACTTCAACTGTGGCTTTTGGGGCTCTAACGGCATTGCCGCCGAGCAGGGCTTCACGGCGCCCGATATCGAGGAGGCACAAGTAAAGCGTATCTCGATGCGCCATACGGCCAAGCGCTTCGTAATCTCGGACGCCAGTAAATTTGGCATGGTGGCGCCCGTCAAGTTCGCGGACTTCCGTGACGCAACGATTATTACCGCAGGCGATGTCCCCGCCAAGTACCGGGCAATGGACAACGTCATCACGGTCTAACAGCAGGGGACGGGCTAAGGCCAAAACCACCGCGAAGGGGCAGGAACCTTTGTGGTGGTTTTGACGTTTGTCAGATAAAACCTGCCAAAATAAACCTGTCCCTTTTTGGCAGGTTTTAGGGCTCCCAGGGGCAAGGGGCTTCGATGTGGATGTGCTCACCGGTTACGGGATGCGTAAAGGACACGCTGTGGGCATGGAGCATCAGGCCGCAGGGACGCGGCGTGCCGTACAGGCCGTCGCCAACCAGGGGATGACGCTCGCTCGCCAGATGCACACGGATTTGGTGCTTGCGGCCGGTGAGCAGCTCGACATCGATATACGAGCGCGTGGGCAGGCCACGACGGCTCTTAAGACGCTTGAGCACCTTCACGCGCGTCTGAGACGGCTTGCCGCTGGCGCCGACGCGCATCTTGCGGCTGTCGTGACGGTCGCGGGCGATGGGCTTGTCGATGAGCTTTTCGTTCCAGTCGATTTTGCCTTCGGCGAGCGCCAGATAGTGCTTTTCGAAAGCGTGGTCGATCACCATCTGGTCAAAGGCGGGCTGCGTCTGCTTGTCGAGCGAGAACAGCACCACGCCGGTGGTGTCGCGGTCCAGGCGGTTGAGCGGCTGCATGTCGGTCGCGGCAAAGCCGTCGCCCATCGCCAGCAGCAGGTCGCTGGCGTAGTCGGTGAGCGTGCGCTCGCCGGTGCCGTCGCCGTGGACGATCATGCCGGCGGGCTTGTCGATGGCCATGAGCCAGGCGTCGCAGTAGAGGACTTGAGGTTCTTCGTTCACGTGTAAGCCTTTCGGTTAGCTGATTCCCACAAACATGCAGCCCGAGGTCGCCCCGCGCAGACGGGCGGCGGGCTTACGGCCCGCCTGCGCCGCTTCGACGGCACGACGGACGCGGGCGACGGCACGGCCCACCTCATCCGTCTCGAGCAACGTTCCGTCAACCATGAGACGACGCACACCGGCATCGAGCAGCTGAGGAACCTGCGGCGTGAGGTCGATGGGGTAGGCATCGTACAGGCGAGAGCGGCCGTGGATGTCGGTGCGGACGGGCATGACCTTTCCGTCGATATTCTTGAGCGAGAGCTTGCGGGCGCGCAGACGGCAGTTGGCGCAATCGTGAATGCAGCCGTTGGCAACCTGCAGAATGCAGTGTTCGCTCGTCATAACGCGCGGACGGCCAAAGACGGTGATGCCCAGAGCCGCGGGCGCGGCGGCGCCGAGCGAGGCAATCTCGTCGAGCGTGATCTCGGGCGAGAGCCAAAATGCGCCGGCTCCGCGCTCGGCAAGCGCCTCCATGCAGGGTATGTTGTGCACCGGCAGGCAAGAGCGAATCTCGGCCGTGGCGCCGGCATGCGCGGCTACGGCGAGCTCGGAGATATTGCCGACGGCGACGGTGGCTCCGGCATTGATCCAAGGATCGACGCGCTCGTGGTCGACGGCGCGGCAGACCTCGTCGAGTACGGGCACGATACCCTGCTCAAATGCATCGGCAGGGGAGAGTCCGACAGCCTCGAGCGCGTCGGTGGTCATATAGATGCGCGCGGCGCCCTCGGCGCGAGCCGCTTCGGCGGCTTCGAGCGTGGTGACGGCGGCGCAGATCTGCGGCTCATCGCGGTAATGCTCGGGCATGGCGCGCGTACATTTGTCGAGCAACGGAATCTCGAGCGTTTTCGCGCGCTCCTCGTACGGCGCCAGAATGGTCTCCTCCAATGCTTTACAGGCGGCGGCGCGCACCTTGTGCACGGCGGAGAAGCCCATGCCGCAGCCGGCGTCGAGCGAAACGTCAAAGCTCGCAGCCTCAAAGGGCGAGGAACCCATACGGCCCACATGCTCAACCAGGTCTGCCGCCTCGACGGCGCGAGTCTTGGCGGCCTCGACGGTGAAGCCTGTGGCGGTGGCGGCGAGCGCGGGGTTGTCACAGCAGGTGAGTGTGACGGTAAACGGCTCGCCCAGGCGCGCCACGACGGACACATCAACAGCTCGGCGGCGCAGCACATCGCGCTTGAGCGCGGCGCCGGCGGCGTCGATGGCACGCTGACTGCGAATCACGCGCACGCGGCAGCCCTCGGGCATGCTGCGAGGCACGCGGCACTCGATGATGTCACCGGCGGCGGCATCATCGGCGGCAATGGTGGTCAGGAACTGGTCAAACTCGTTATCGTGGCGAAGCTCCAGCAGGTCGCCCTTGCCCACGGGCTCAAACAACTCAATGCGGGCGATGGCGGCGCGCCGACGGCGGTCGTCGGGCTTGAGGCCGCGCACATCGCGGTTGGCCGGGCGGCTGCCCAGCACCGTGCCCACGATCTGGCCGCGGTTGTTGGAGCGCTCGTAGCTCATCATCTCGTCACCCGAGGTACCGTCTTGGTAGGCGTGCGTAAAGTCGCGGTTAAAGCAGCGCTTGAGCTGTCGCTGACGGGCTGCATCCTCATCCTTGGAGGTCGAAACATCGGCCAGCATGTCATCAATCTGATGACGATACACGTCGACGATGGAGTACACGTAATCAGGGGCCTTCATGCGGCCCTCGAGCTTGAGCGATGCGGCGCCGGCGTCATACAGACGGCGAACAAGCTGCGAAGTGTTGGTGTCGCGCGGGCATAGCGCACGCTCGCGACCGGCAGGGGAGAGCGAGCGGCCGTTCTCGTCGATCAGCTCGTAGGGCAGGCGGCAGGGCTGGGCGCACATGCCGCGGTTGGCCGAGCGGCCCGCCATGGCAAAGCTCGAGAGCAGGCACAGGCCCGAGTAACAAAAGCAGATGGCACCGTGGCTAAAGACCTCAAGGTCCACATCGGGCGCGGCGTCGTGAATGGCGGCGATTTCGTCGATGGAGAGCTCGCGCGAGAGAGTCACGCGGTCGGCGCCCTGCTCACGGCACCAAAGGGTTCCGCGGTCGTCGTGGATGTTCGCCTGGGTCGAGATATGTGTCTCGATGCCGGGCATGGTGCGCTTGGCCTCAAAGAACAGACCCCAGTCCTGGATAATGAAGGCATCGGCGCCCAGCGTGGAGCAGCGATGAATGAGCTGCAGTGCATCGCCCATCTCGGACTGCTTGATGACGATGTTGACCGTGACGTAGACGCGCGACCCGGCTAGATGCGCGGCGCGGCAGGCTTGCTCAAAGGCCTCGTCGGTAAAGTTGGTTGCCTTGCGGCGGGCGTTGAAGCTGCCCATGCCGCAGTAGATGGCGTCTGCCCCGGCGGCGAGCGCGGCGGCAAAGGGCTCCGGGCCTCCGGCGGGGGCCAAAAGCTCGGGCCTGCGGTTAGTGGTTCGGCTGGCGGTTGCGGTCATATCCTGCCTTTCAAAATGCTCAGATATTCAAAAGTATAGTGGCGTCGCTGCGGTGGGCGACGCCCGCAGCCTAAGCAGGACAAAGTCTTCAGCAGCTTGGACTGGCTGCTCCACATGAGAACCGTTCAGCGGTTCGGGGAAACCGTTGGGCGATAAAATATTCTCGCAAGCTGATAATATTCTTGCATCAAACAGAAACCTTGAGTACTATCCAAATCAAGCGCGGTGTTCAGACCGAACTGTGCCTCCCGGTGTGAACACCGCGCTCACGCTCTCTCAATTGATCGTAAGGAGAAAAACATGAGCAAGACCGTCGTGTCTTCCGATAACGCACCCGCAGCCATTGGCCCGTATTCCCCCGGTATCCAGGCCGGCAACATGGTGTTCCTGTCCGGCCAGCTGGGCATCGATCCCGCGACCGGCAAGATGCCCGAGGGCGTCGAGGCCCAGGCCAAGCAGTCCCTCGCCAACGTCGAGGCCCTGCTGACCGCTGCCGGCGCTACCTTTGCCGATGTCGTCAAGACCACGGTCTACCTGGCCGACATCGCCGACTTCGCCGCCGTGAACGAGATCTACGCCTCCAAGTTTGAGGCCCCGTTCCCCGCGCGCAGCGCCTTCCAGGTTGCCGCCCTTCCGGCTGGCGGTCTGGTCGAGATCGAGGTCGTTGCCGCTCTCTAAGGCGTTGGCCACAACTAAACATGACATGCAAAAAGACCCTGCAGCGCGTGTGAACTGCCTCCCATTTCTTGGACATGAGAAATGGGAGGCTTTCTTTATGCGCGTTGATTTGAGGGTGAAGCATGATGCCGAGGCCAGGAAGGCGGCCATAGGGCTCTTCGAGCTCGGGCACGGGTATAAATCTGCCGCG
>DBFEQD010000055.1:0-3205 GCA_048326155.1 Collinsella sp. | reverse complement strand
TTGGCCGATACCGAGAGCTGTGCGAGGGCTTGGAGATAGGTGCCAAGACAAAGCCGCTAGCCGATTTGGTCGTGACGATGCCCAAAGGATTCGAGGGCGGCGTTGGGGAGTTCTTCAGGGCGGCATACGGGTTTCTGCGCGACAGGGTGGGCGATGGGCGAATCGTGAGCGCCTACGTGCATCTGGACGAGCCCGGGGCGCAGCCGCACATGCACTTCGCGTTCGTCCCGATTGTCGAGTCGGCGGTGATGACGAACGACAAGGCGCACCCGCTCAGGTGGACGGCGCGGGACGAGGAGAAGAATCCAGACCACAGGGCTGGAACGGTCAAGAGGGATTCCAAGGGCACCGTGAGGTACAGGCGCGTGCCGCTGGTCGGCGATGACGGGAAGCCCGTCATGCGGCGCACCGCCACGGCTTCGAAGCTCTTCACGAAGGCCGATATGGCTGCGTTGCATCCAGAGATGGAGAAGCACCTGTGCGCCGCGCTCGGTGTCGAGCGGGTTGGCGTGCTGCTCGATGAGGATGACAAGAACAGGAAGTGGTCGAGCCTAGACCACGATGACTATGAGCTTGTGACTGCGCAGCGCGACAAGGCTCTCGCCGAGGTCGAGAAGGCCGACAGGGAGCTTTCGAGGGTTCGAGCGCAGGTGACCGAGTGCAAGGCCAAGATTGACGGCTTTGCGGCGAGGTTCGAGAAGCTCAAGACCGAGCTGGCGCAGATTGCCGAAGCGCTGTCCGTGAGGGGCTTCCTCGGGAGCTTCAAGGCCAAGCTCATCGAGTTCGCCGCGAACCCGATCTGCAAGGCCGCGCTCGCGGCCGGCCGCGACTTCATGACGGCACGTGACGGCAGGCGCGCGGAGAAGGTGCTCGTTGACGGTGCCAGGGAGAAGGTTGGCGAGATGGGCGAGCTGTCGAGGGAGATGGACGAGTGGTCTCTGTTGGATGAAGTCGGGGATATGAGGGGTGCCAGAAGGGAGCTTGACGGGCACGAAGCCCCAGCGCGACCAATCGATAATCAGGTGCTTTAATCAGGTATACCTCTCTGGTATACTTATTAGGAAAGAAAGGAGAACGGCAGTGGTCAGAGTACACGGGAACGCTCTCAAGCACGGGCTTACCAGCGATGAGGTCGCGTATGCGTGGGAGAACCCGATTCGGTGCCGCCAGAGAAACGGCACGGATGACCCGCCGCTCTGGATTTCGGTCGGCTCGCTTCCCGACGGGAGGTTTGCCGAGCTGATTGGATTCATGGATATCGACGGCGTTTGGTGCGTGTTCCACGCGATGGTGCCGCCGACGAAGAAGTTCAAGCGTGAGCTGGGATGGAGGTAGACATGAACGGAATCGTTGCCGAGAACGGCAAGGTCGTTACCGATGAGATGATTGCCGATTGGGAAAGCGCTCTCGAACGCGACGAGTGGCCAAGCGGATGGGTGAATGTGGGCGAAATCGTCGAGGGGAAACTCCCGAAAGCAGCGCCCGAGACGGTAACGCTGTCCCTCAAGGTTCCCGCCGCCATGAAACGGGCGCTTGAGAAGGAAGCGAAGGCCGAGGGCAAGTCGACGGGCGCGTATGCCCGCGGAATCCTCGCCGATGGTCTCATGGCCATAGCGTAAAAAGGCAAAAAGAAAGCCCCTCTTGCTTGGCGGCTTAGGGGCTTTTAGCAGACGGTTTAACCAGTCCTTTCTGCAAGGAGAATTATAGCATCATGCCATACAAGGACAAAGAGAAGCAGCGCGAAGCGCAACGCAAGTGGGAGAAAGAAAACCGTGGTGCTGGGAAGCGTCACAAGGTTTGGATGTTCATCTTCTACCCCGATACCGCTGAGGTTGGCTGGCGTGACGAGTGCGATGAACTCGGACTGCCGTTTCTAGTCTCGCCACTTCACGACAGGGATGTGTGGACGGCTGCGGACGAGCGCAGGAACCCAGACCACATCGAGGGTGAGGTTAAGGTTGCGCACTATCACGGCTTAGTCGAGTACCCCCAGCCCGTGGACTACGATACGGTCAAAGAGGACTTCGCATTTCTGCACACCCATTCGATTAAGTACGCGAAGAGCAAGGCGAGCATGGCCTTGTACCTGACGCACGAGAAGTGCTCGGACAAGGTTCAATACGACTGGCGCGACGTTCTCGAATTCGGTGGTGCGAACTGGCACGACTGGTGCAACGAGCTTGAGGACTTGCACGCGATGATGAAGGAGATGCGCCGATACATCATCGAGAACAACGTGGCGGAGTTTTACGAGTTCCAACTTTGGTGCGATGAGAACAACGACATGTGGAGCCGCGCCCTCGACCTCAAGTGTTCTTGGGCAATCGGAAACTTCATCGAGCGACGGCGCAACGCCATCCAGCAGGCCGCAAAGCTCGACCATGAAAAGCGTCGCGACAACAGCGGCGAAACGATTGTGTGAGAGTAGACGGGTCAATGTAGCAATGCGTGACCACGGGGGTGGAGAGTTCCGCGAATGCGGATCTCGGAACCCTCGTTCACGGATTGCGGAATTGACGCGGCGGGCAATTGGATAGACCAGACTCGAACAAGGGTCGATGGACGCTCTGCTCCATCGACCCTTTCCTTGCCTATGTCTCAAGGACGGGAGATTTGGGGATTGTCTGCGCGGGGCTTTCTGCGACCCCCGCGCAGGGGGGTGCCGAACCACGAACCCGAACCCGATGAGACCTGCGGGTTTCGAAAGGGGCGCAAAGCCCCTTCGTGGGGTGGTTTGGAGGGGCGAAGCCCATCCATGCACGCGCCGCCGCGTGCCGTGCCAAGCGCCGCATCCATGTGGCGTGCGGAGACCGAGAGCGCCGCCGCGAACGGTCGGAGAATCCCCGAGTGGTACACTCGGGGCAGGGTGTAAGACGCAAGTCTTACTAACCTGCTACTAAGACATTGCTTAGAGAGGTGCCGCCGCCGATGCATCTGGCTACTTACTCGAATCGGGACGCGGGCAGGATGCTCGCCCACTACGAGCGCTCGATAGGCGAGCGCGACCACATCGACAGGGACTTGCCCGTCTACAACCTCGCGCCCGAGTATGATGGCGGGAGCCTTGGCCGATACCGAGAGCTGTGCGAGGGCTTGGAGATAGGTGCCAAGACAAAGCCGCTAGCCGATTTGGTCGTGACGATGCCCAAAGGATTCGAGGGCGGCGTTGGGGAGTTCTTCAGGGCGGCATACGGGTTTCTGCGCG
>DBFEQD010000054.1:0-3064 GCA_048326155.1 Collinsella sp. | reverse complement strand
TTGGCCGGCTGGTGCGTCCAAGCATATTGATGAGCGTCTCAACGTCCTCGTTTCTCTCGGCTTTCTCGGCCAGCATGATTCCAATCACGCGAATGTAATCCTTTGTCCCAGATTCACTGTGCCACGCGTGCACCTGCGGCCAGTGCTCCTCAAGCTGCTCCGCAGTCCACTCGCCATCACAAGTCATCTCGATGCGCGTCAGCTGCACCTTGTCCGTATCAAGATGCAGCTCGGCGGCCTTGTCGTAGACCTTGACGTATGCGGGCGTGTTCTTGACCCCCAGATACTCCGTGATGCCATTCGATATGACGGACTTGTACATGCGCCTGTCCTTGCTCAAGCGGCAGTCGTAGCGGCTCACCGGAATGTCGTAGGCGAGGTCAAAGCGCTTGAGCCGAGCCTTGGACACACACGTCCCAAGCGTCTTAAGAAGTCCGTGGAACCTTTTATCGCCAGCAACCTTGTTCGGGTTGAACTCGATAAAGCCCTTGTGCATGTTGACTTTGCAGGACGGTTCCATAAACCCGATGCCGAGTGCGACCGAGCTGCCGCCCAAAGCGAAACTCCACAGCTCATACCACCCGCCCGGCCTGATTTTCGACGTCCAAGCGCTCATCTCGTCGCAGTCTGTGAGTTGCGCTCCATTGCGGCTCAACCACTCGCCACGGTCACCCTTGAAGGTAAGAGAAAGTCGAACCATATCGACCGACAGCGTATTTTTATTTACACCCCTATAAGGGTTGTAGTAGCTAGGGGAAGTGCACGAAAGTGCATGAAATCCGGCTATTAGACAAGGGCCGGATTTCAAGCCGCCGTTCTCGGGGTCATCCACGACCCCATCAATTTGTTTACTTTCGGTTGCCATAAAAAAGAAAACCTCCCGTTTTTTTGGGAGGTAACGTCTCGAATTCCTGCCCCCTGATACGTATTGCACGTATAATTGCAGGTGGTGTTGATGCGAGCTGCTACCTCGTGTCGGCGGTGTCGGGACGGCCATCCCTTCACCTGTGGCCACCATTGTAAGCCCACCCGCCCGTCTTAACGGCGGGCGGGTTTCTTTTTTGCCAAACAAACCGCTGGTAGAGTCCACAATCATGGACTCCCAAAACGTAAACTATAGTTTACGTTTCACCGAGCTTGCCCGCGCTGCCTGCTGTTCGTCGGCGCGACATGGTTACGGCCCAACGCTTCCGACGCGCGCGCGGCTTCCGTTGCTTCCCTCATCACGTCATCAAGGCTGCGCTCGCCGCGCTGCGCCTTCCTGGGACGCATCAGCGCCCAGATGCGGTCTCCAAGCTCCTCAATTGCCGCTCTAGCTGCTCTCGCCGCTCCTGCGCATCGAGCAGCGATTGAATCGAGGATTGTGCCGCGCTCAGCTTTTCCCGCAGCTTCCCAGCCCCGAACCTCGGCAGCGATGGGTCGAAGCTCCTCAACGTCCCGCGCAACTCCTCCCGCTCGTTGCCGAAGGCACTCCAATCGGTCTTGCTCGTCTTCTATGTCCATGCGCACGTCCGAGAGACGGCTGTCCAGCTCGGCTAGGTCTCCCTCCTTGTCGGCAATCTGCGTCACAAGCTCTGCCTTGCGCATCTCGGCATCGCGCACGATCGTCGCAGCCTGCGCACGTGCAGCTGCAACGATTCGCTCTGCTTCCTGCTGCGCAGGCTCCACGACGGCCTTGTCCACGGCACCGCGCACCCTGTCGATATCGACCGACTTGTCGGTGTACACGCGCCGCGCCCGCGTATCCTCGCCAAGCTCGACCTCTGGGCGGTAGCCCAGACACCTTTCCAGATAGTCCCCAAGCTCCTTGTGCATCGACTGGTAGAACGAGCGCGGGCACATCTTCTTGTAGTTGAAGCGCCCATCCAGAATCGGCGTGAACGGCGCGTGCATGTGGTCACGAGCAGGCGTGCCGTCCTTCAGCACCTCGTCCTTGTGAACGTAGCCGCCCATCATGTTGTCGATGCCGAACTTGTTCGACAGGTACCAGTACGTGAGACGGAAGAACCTATCCTCATCGCCCTTGCGGACGTTATCGGGAAGCGTCACCACCACGTCGGCCATGACAACCGCGTCCTTGCGCGTTGCGCGCTTCCCTGCGGCCTTCTGGGCCTCGTTCACGCGCTCTATGCGCCGCTCCACCGTGCCCCAGTTCGGCTCGCCCTCACGGGGCACCACGCGCCCCACAACGAGCTTCCCGTCCTTGTTGGTGTAGTGGGCAACGACCATGTCGTTCTTCACGCGCTTCGGGTCGATGTTGTCGCGACCCAGACTGGACTCGTCGCGCCTGTAGTGGGCGAGCATGTGACCGACCGAGGTTGCCTTGTACTTCGCTATGTGTGCCATGTCGGAACCGCCTTGCGTCAGATTTTAGCCGACTAAAGTCTAGCACGTTAGACCTTAGCTCCGCTAAGGACGTGGCAGGGCCAGCCCTGCACCCGCTCGGGCGTTCCCCCCGAGACCCCCCAGCCCTTGCCCGTTCGCGGCTTCGCTCACGGCCCTCGGGCCATCGGCGCGAGCGCCGAACGGAGGGACTTCGCCCCTCCGAGCCACCCCTCAATCTACCTGCGATTCGGCACACGGCACACGGCACTATTAGGGGGGCCGTCGTAGTGGCCCCCCTAACCCCGTTTCACGTGTGTCAAATCCACTCCAGACTTGGGCAAGGAAAGGGTCGATGGGAGCTTGCGCTCACATCGACCCTCTTCCCAGTCTGGTCTTCGGCTTCACCGCCGCGTCAATTCCGCAGCCGGTGAACGAGTCGGCTTAGATCCGCGCGAGCGCGGAACACGCCGCCCCGTAGTCACCGCCTGCTACATTGACCCGACTACCGCGCCGCACCAGCTTTTCGCTTCCGCCAGCAGCAGGGCGGCAGCTCCATCCGGCAGCTTCACGCACGGCGTGCGCAGGTACTCGCGTACCTTTGGCCGGCTGGTGCGTCCAAGCATATTGATGAGCGTCTCAACGTCCTCGTTTCTCTCGGCTTTCTCGGCCAGCATGATTCCAATCACGCGAATGTAATCCTTTGTCCCAGATTCACTGTGCCACGCGTGCACCTGCGGCC
>DBFEQD010000053.1:0-114317 GCA_048326155.1 Collinsella sp. | reverse complement strand
GTGTGTCCATCCTCGCAGTATCCGGTTCTCAAGGTGCACGCCCTCGCGGCTGATCCGGTTCCACCGGGCCGCGCGGCAAGGAGATATATTGCCAGACCGGAGGGGCCCCGGGGGCGGGAATCGCGCACTCCATATTTTGTTCACAAATGAATAGGTCCCTCAGTCGCATCACTGAGGTTAAAACTGAAGCATTTGCTTCTGATATTGGCGATGACCAGCTGGTTTATAGGTGTTAAGGCATCGGTCATCTCTGGAGGGCCACTTTACTCCAAAAGCATCAGCTATTTGTTTCCCGTCGGTAAAAGGCAGGTTTTGTTCGCCAAGCGTTCTTATATATAGATAGATACGGCTTCGAACCCGTGCACCGACAACAAAAAAGACGGCCAGCCGTAGTTGACCGTCTCAACAATCTTTGGGTGGGCCGTCAGGGGTTCAGCCTGCTTCGCACGCGAACGCTGCGGCGCTTTCGCGCCTTGCGCGCTGCGCTGGCAAACGCTCACGCGTTTACTCAGCTCCGCGCCCTTTCGGGTTCGAACCCGTGCCGCGGTAACAAAAAAGCGGCCGGCATCCGCCAGTCGCTTTTCTATTCTATGGTGGGCCGTCAGGGGTTCGAACCCTGGACCTTGGGATTAAAAGTCCCCTGCTCTGCCAGCTGAGCTAACGGCCCGCGGGTGGCATTGTACCACGGTCTGGGACTATTCCCAACTCCATTGGCCGTTCTGGAAAATCACAACTTCACGTCCATCAGGCATAATGCCCGTAATATCGATGTCGTCCGTGCCGATCATAAAATCGACGTGCGTGCTCGAGACGTTAACGCCATGCTCCAGGAGCTCCTCCTTGGACATGTCATACCCACCCTCGATGCATTCGGGGAAACCGACACCTAGCGCGAGATGGCAGCTAGCGTTCTCGTCATAGAGCGTATCGTAGAACAGAACACCACTTTCGCGGATCGGCGTGTTCTTGGAAATGAGCGCGACCTCTCCCAGGTGAGCAGCGCCCTCGTCAGTATCGATGATACTTGCGAGCGTTGCCTTGCCCACGCGGGCGTCGTAGTCCACCACGCGGCCGCCCTCGAACTTAATCCAAAAATCTTCGACCTTATTGCCGTGGTGGATGAGCGGCATGGCCGAGTACACGATACCGTCGGCGCGCATGCGATCGGGCGAGGTGAAGACTTCCTCGGTGGGAATGTTGGGGAAGAAGGGGTGCCCATCGGGCGTCTTGCCCTTGCCGCCGGCCCACTCGTGACCCTTCGTCATGCCAATCGTCAGATCGGTTCCATTTGCCGCGGTGTAATGCAGGTAGTCGAAACGATTGTCGTTCAGGAAACGCAGGTTCTTTTCGAATGCGGCGTCATGGAGTTCCCAGTCGCTCTCCGGGTCCTGGCCATCGGCGCGCGCAGTGTGCAGAATCGCATTCCACAGCTTATAGATTGCAACCTCATCGGCGTCTCCCGGGAACACCTCGTGCGCCCATGCCACGACCGGAGCGCCGGCGATGCACCACGGGTTGATGTTGTAATCCAGTCCACGGCGGAAAACTTTGCACTGCGTATTCCTCGCCTTGGATGCCGCGGCCGGCTTGGCTGGATCGATGCCCTTGAGGGCTGCAGGATCCGCACCCTCGATAAAGACAAAGCAGGCACCATCCTGGGCCAAGGAATCCAGCTGCATGCGCTTCCACTCGGGCGTCTGCTCAAAATAGCTTTTCTCGACATGCTCGTACGTGAGCCTCGTCACGGCATCATCGGCCCAAATGACCGTCACGTGGCCGGCGCCGGCAGCATAGGCCTCCGCGACCACCACGCGCGCAAACGGCGCGCACTCGACCGGAGACTGAACGACGACCTCCTGGCCGGGCTTGACGTTTACGCCCTTGCGGACGACCAGGCGCGCGTAGTTTTTAATCTTGGGCTCCAGGGCCTTCATGCCCTCCAGAGCCTCTTCGACCGTCAGGGCAGCTCGAATCATGTGCCACTCCATCTATCTATAGAACAGTAAAAAGGCGCGCCGCAAAAACGACGCGCCTTATATCTTAGCGATAAGTATGTATGCAAACGCTACTTCTTCTTGGAGTCCTTCTTGTCCTCCTCGGCAGCCGCGCGCTCAATAAGAGCGTTGAGCTTGTTCTCGGACATGCCCTCGGCCTGCGCGCGGTACATGTTGCGCAAGGGACGAATACGAGCGAAGTCATAGATAAAGTCGCCCAAAATGATGACGTAAGACAAAACAATGCCGACCATCTGGACAGGGCTGGACACCATGCCAGCGGGAGCGAAGTACAGCGAGGCCCAAATTGCCACGACGAGCACCATGCCAATGGCGAGCACAATCCACCAGATGCGACGGCGCTTGGTGTAGTCCTCGTCCTGCTTGAGGAGGATATTCGACACCGTATAGATGCGGTCCTCCTTGGCGCGCTGCTTAGCCTTGCGGGCGCGCTTCTCCTCTTTAGAGAGGCCCTCGAGGTTCTCGCCCTTCTCGAGCTCTTTGCGGCGTGCCTTAGACGAAGCCGGCACGACGCGAACGGAGCTCGCTGCTTGGCGGGCGGGCTTAGCAGATGCGGCAGACTTGCGCGCAACCCCGGTAACTTCGTGGGATTGCGTGCGCTTGTTCGTGGCGCTACGGGTACTCACTTATGCGTTCTCCTTCATGCTTGTGAACTGGGAGCCCGTGATGATCTGGAAGGCCTCGCGATAGCGCTCGGACGTGCCATCGATGACCTCGGCGGGCAGGTGCGGGGTCTCCCCCGTCATATCCCAGTTGGCCTTGAGCCAATTGCGGACGAATTGCTTGTCGTAGCTAGGCTGGATCTTGCCCTCCTCGTAGCTGGCAGCAGGCCAGAAACGGCTGGAGTCGGGCGTGAGGCACTCGTCGATCAGCGTGACCTTGCCATCGATGACACCAAACTCGAACTTGGTGTCGGCAATGATGATGCCACGGGTCGCGGCGTACTCGGCGGCAGCCTTGTAGATCTTGAGGGAAAGGTCGCGAATCTGCGTGGCGATGTCCTCGCCCACGATCTCGCAGCAACGCTCGAACGAGATGTTCTCGTCGTGGTCACCGATCTCGGCCTTCGTGGACGGCGTGAACAGCGGCTCAGGAAGCTTGGAAGCCTCGGTCAGGCCCTCAGGCAGCTGGATGCCGCAGACGGTGCCGTTCTCGTCGTAGGTCTTCTTGCCCGAACCGGTCAGATAGCCGCGGACGATGCACTCGATAGGAATCGTCTGGGCCTTCTTAACCAGCATGGCGCGGCCAGCGAGGTAGTCACGATACTCAGCAAACTCCTCGGGGAAATCCGCCGGGTCGATGGAAACGAGATGGTTGGGGACGATGTCGGCAAACTTATCGAACCAGAATGCCGAGATGCGATTGAGTACCTCTCCCTTAAACGGAATCTCGTCGGGAAGAATGAAGTCGAACGCAGAAATGCGGTCGGTGGCGACCATCAGCAGGTTTTCACCGGCATCGTAAATATCACGAACCTTGCCACGGGAATCCGGACGACGCTCCATCGTTGTCACGTGAGTCACTCCTTACCTAAATACGACAGAAATGCGGGTTCTTTCCCGCATGTTTTCGCAAACTCGGAGCGGCAGGGACGCGGCCCCTCCTTCACCGAATAGCGAAAAGCTAGTGCTCCATTGTAGTAGATGCCGCGTCCGCCGTGTGCTCGCGGGGCAGATGAATTGTAAAAGTCGTACCCTTTCCAAGCTCCGACTCCACGGATATGTAGCCATGGTGACGCTCGACGATCTGCTTGGTCACGGCGAGGCCAACGCCCAGGCCGCCAGCTTCGCGGGCGCGGCTGGCATCGGCGCGCCAAAACCGCCCGAAGATGCGCGACAGATCGTCCTTGGCAATACCGATGCCGGTATCAGAAACGGCAATGCTGACGTGCTTGCGGTCACTTAGCACCGACACCACGACCCAACCGCCCTCGGGGGTGTAGCGCATGGCGTTGCTCATGAGGTTGATAACACATTGCGTGATCATGTCGGGATCGGCCTCGACGACATCGTCGTGACCCTGGGTCTCGTCCGCAAAACGCAGGCGCAGATCGCGGTCGACAAACAGGCGCTCCTGGGCATTAACGATGGAACGCACGAAAGGAACCATGTCCACCGGCTCAAGGTTGAGCGGAGCCGTGCTGTTTTCCATGCGCGACAGGTCGAGCATCTGCTGCACCAGACGAGCCAGGCGACGCGTCTCGGAAGCAACGGTTTCCAAATGCTCATCGTCGGTGGGATACACGCCATCCTGCATGGCCTCGACCGTTGCGAGCATGGCCATAAGCGGCGTGCGAAGCTCGTGTGCAACGTCTGAGGTCAGGCGCTTCTCGTGTTTCATATCCTTCTCGAGCGAAGTGGCCATCTCATCGAAGGTCTCACCCAGCTGATCGATCTCGTCATCACCGCGCAGTCCCGTGCGAGCCGACAGGTCGCCGTCACGGATTTGCTTTGCGGTACTGGTGATGCGATGAATCGGCTTGGTGAGCATGCGCGACACGAGCGATCCGATAACGACCGAAATGCAGATTGCAACAACCGCGGCGAGGGCCATGGCGTTAAAGGTCTTCTCCCTAAACGCAGAGTCCGCCTTGGTGAGCAGAGCGTCGGAGCCGATGGCCCACAGCTTTACCTGTCCGACATGCTCGCCGGAAGACGTTACAATCTCGACGTTAGCAACGCTATCGGAGTCGGTTGGAGCAGACGAGACCGGGCTATGCGATGCCCTCTTGCCGCTCGTGTCGTCGGTCGTAGCCTGGTTTTCGCGTACATCGGCGGTGGCGCTTGCCGAGGGCCAGGAATCGTCATAAACGATCACGCCCTTTTTATTGACGACCTGCATGCCCAAATCGTCGGAAACCAAACTCGACGTTGCGACCGTGCGCAGTTCTCCCGCGGTCCAAGAGCCGTTTTCCTCATATGAGGTTGCCAACTTCTCGGCAGCGGAATTTGCGATTTCGACGATATTGGAGCGTGTGTAATCCGAAAAGACCGTGCCCCACACAACAGAGACAACGCCCACCAGCACCAATACCGTCATGAGCGATGTCAGAGCAAAAGCAAGTGCCATGCGCGAGGGATAGCTCATCGTTGGCCGTGAATCGGAACGAGGCGTGTTCCAACTAGCCTTGGAACCCGCCTCGCTCTCCTGCTTGTGCTTTTGTCCGATTTCAAAGCGCGCAGGTGTCATATGTGATTTCCCTATTTCTCGTCCGACTTATCGGTCTTGGCCGGAGCCTCGAAGCGATAGCCGACACCATGGACGGTGTAGAGCCACTTGGGCTTCTTGGGATCATCGCCCAGCTTGGCGCGAAGGTTCTTCACGTGGCTATCGATGGTGCGCTCATAACCCTCAAAGTCATACCCGAGCACTTTCTCGACCAGCTCCATGCGGTTATACACACGGCCGGGATGGCGGGCAAGCGTGGTGAGCAGCTTGAACTCGGAAGCCGTCAGATCGACTTCCTTGCCCTCGACCAAGATCTTGTGGCCCGAGATATCGATGACCAGATCGCCGAAGTCGAGCACCTCGACGGCGGGCTCGTCGGCCTGATGGGCACGGCGGAACAGAGCGCGAACGCGGGCGACGAGCTCGCGCGGCGAGAACGGCTTAATCAGATAGTCGTCGGCGCCGAGCTCAAGACCGATAATACGGTCCTCGATCTCGCCCTTAGCCGTCAGCATGATGATGGGGACATCCGAGGTATCGCGAATGGTGCGGCAAACGCGCTCGCCGGGGATCTTGGGGAGCATAAGGTCGAGCACGACCAGGTCGAACTGATGCTTCTCGAACTCCTCGATCGCGGACTGGCCGTCGCCGACGCCCACAACCCAGTAGCCTTCGCGCTCGAGATAGGCAGCGACGGCGTCACGGATTGCCTTCTCATCCTCGACCAGCAGAATCTTTTTTGCATCTGAAGCCATAACACGGCCCCCCTGTCTCAATTAGCTAAGAACAAGCCCATTTTAACGCACCTGAGCCCGCCGGATGCCGCTATGACGCGGCAGCTCGGCGGGCGGTACTCACAATTACAACGCGTTTATTCCCCTGTTGGCGCCTTTTTAACCCCTCTAAGCTTAAAGAGAGAATAGGCGTGCGGTGACCGCCTCTGGTATACCCTGGCTGTTGCGCACCGTGGCGTACGTGAGGAATGAGTTCGATTTTCCCGCCGTAGCTGGATAATCGCCATACTCCAAAGCGCGGTCGGGCGACAGCAGCGAGCCATAGGTCTTGGCAGAGGTGTCGATCAGGAAATGCGACGCCTGTACCTTAACAAGGTATTTATTCTTCTTGCCAGCCGCACATGCGAGCGGCTCACGGGACAGGAAGAGATACGGCCCTCCCTCATTACCGATATACGTGCCCATGTTGCCCAGGCTGCCCACGCCACTATAGGTCGCCTCGATAGAAAACACGAAGGTATCGCCCATATATACGGCCTCGAAAGGCGAGACTGACGAAGGGAGGACCAGCTGGGCACGCTTGGTGTTGTTGCCGTCGGTCAGATCGATTGCCGTTATGCCGTAGTAGACGCCCTCGTCGTTGCGGACACGCGGCGAGATGGTCAAAATGCCGTCGCTCGCGCGCGGGGCCGATGCAAAGCGCCCCGTCGATTTCCAAATTACCTCGGCCTTGGATTCATCAAGCGAGCGACGATAGCAAAACGAATCGCTACTCGTTTTATTGCCACCTGCCGAGGGCATTTTATACCAGATGACTGATGACCCGAACGCCGTAAACAGCGGCGGATCATAGTCCTTGCCACCTCGATCGAGCTCAACCACGTCGCCAGAGAGCGAAGCGCCCGACAGATTTTGACCATAGAGCTTCCACGATGAATTGGCAAAGTTCATCTCAACCCACGCGAATACGCTGTCGCCGGCACGGACATCGTAGAATGCATATCCCGTGCCCTCGATAGGATCCTCGATTAATGTGGTAAGCGAGCCATCGCCCAGGTTGAGCACACCGAGTGTGTTGGCGTGCAGTGCCGATGCGGGCGCCATCATTGCCGCAGCATAGTCGCCATCGCAGTAGTACAGCAGCGTACCCAGAGGCAGCGTCCACGACGCCGCCGGCTCAAGATCGATGTCGACTGCCTCGTACTCATCCGTAATCGAGATGATTTTGGAATCATCCTTGATAACCTGCGGCTCGCCGGCGGCATCATCGCTGGTACCCGTTTTTTTCGAGCATCCGGCAAGCACCGTGGCAGCGCCCGCGGCAGCCCCACCGAGTACAAAGCCGCGACGCGATATTCCGTTCTTGATGTGATCGGCGATACCCATTAGGCGATCTCGGCGCGAGCGGCCTCGATAGCGCGTGTAAGCTGGTCGGCGCAGGAGGTCTTTTTCATACCGCAGGTATTACCGGCGAGAACCTCGATTACGCGATCGGCAGGAACGCCCTCGACCAGCTTGGAGATAGCCTTGAGATTGCCATCGCAGCCGCCGGTAAACTCAACGCCCATCACCTTGTTGCCGTCATCGGAAAGGTCAAGGTGAATATTGCGAGCACACACGCCCTGAGGCTTGTAATCAAACGAAATCATGCGATCCCCTCTCAGAATATTATTCGAGACGACTATTATCCCCGTCTTTCCCTAAATGCAACGAGGCGCTTTGCCGGCAACACACATTACCAGCAAAGCGCCCTAAAAATCTAACGTTATGCCCGAACCTACTCGAAGCTCAGCTGCTCCAGACGATCAAAGACTGTGTCGATACGAGTGAGGAAGTCCCACGGATCAAAGATCTCGTCGAGCTTCTCCTGGCTGACGGTGCAGCGCGGATCGGCCTCGAGACGCTCCTTAAAGGTGGGGCCGGAGACGCAATCCTGCACCTCGTGCCAAGTGGCCATAGCATTTTCCTGCACGATGGCATAAGCATCCTCGCGGGTGATGCCCGTATCGACGAGGGCCAGCAGGACCTTGGAGGAGAAGATAAGGCCGCGGGTCTTATTGAGGTTGGCCATCATGCGAGCAGGGTACAGCTGCAGGCCGTCGATAACGCGGATGAGGCACTGGAACATGTGGTCGAGCGCGATGAAACTATCGGCCTGGGCGACGCGCTCGGCAGAGGAGTGCGAAATGTCACGCTCGTGCCACAGGGCGACGTTATCGAAGGCGACCTGGGCGTTGGACTTCACGACGCGCGACAGACCGCAGACCTTCTCCATGGTGATGGGATTGCGCTTGTGCGGCATGGCGGAGCTGCCCTTTTGGCCCTTACGGAACGGCTCCTCCGCCTCGAGCGTATCAGTCTTCTGCAGATTGCGGACCTCGGTAGCGATGCGCTCGCAGGTGGCTGCGGTGGTGGCGAGAACGCCGGCGAGATAGGCGTGATGGTCGCGGCTGATTACTTGCGTGGACAGCGGGTCGTGAACCAGGCCCAGGTGCTCGCAGACGTACTCCTCGACGAACGGCTCGATGGAGCTGTAGGTGCCGACGGCACCGGAGATGGCACCGAAGGCAACATTCTTGCGAGCGTCCTCAAGACGATCCAGATCGCGCTTGAGCTCCCAGGCCCAAGAGCCAAACTTCATGCCAAAGGTCATCGGCTCGGCGTGGATGCCATGAGTGCGGCCGGCACAGAGCGTGTTGCGCTCCTCAAAGGCGCGACGCTTGCAAATCTCGCCGAGCTTCTTGACGTCCTCGATGATCAGGTCGCAGGCCTGGGTGAGCTGGTAGCACAGGGCCGTGTCGCCCAGATCGGAGCTGGTCATGCCATAGTGAACCCAGCGGCTGGGCTTGGGGTCGCCCTCGGGAACATCGGCATCGATGTATTCCTTCATGTTGGTCAGGAAGGCAATGACGTCGTGGCGCGTGACTTCCTCGATCTCATCGACCTTCGCCTTCTCAAAGTTGGCATGGTCGCGGATCCACTGGGCCTCGTCTTTGGAAATACCGATCTTGCCGAGCTCCGCCTGGGCCTCGCAGGCCAGAACCTCGATTTCCTGCCAAATGGCGTACTTGTTCTCGAGGGAGAAGATGTGTCCCATCTCCGGGCGGGTATAGCGATCGATCATAGCGGCTCCTTTTTGGTTATTGGCACGTTGGTCGTAACCCAACCATTGTACCGTGCGCAGGTGCAAGTATGGGCAGTAGGCATTAACCTAACATTTTGGAATTGGAGCGGGCAACGGAACGTCCGCGTATTTGCTTCGCAAATCCGCACCGGCTTCAGTGGCATACCGAGATCCGGGGAAGTGTGGGAGCAAAGCGGGCTGAATCTACCATTCCCGAAATCTTCCTTGCTCCATGGAGCGGGCAACGGGACGTCCGCGTATTTGCTTCGCAAATCCGCACCGGCTTCAGGCGCCTGCCGGCGCCTTCGTCTGCTCGCTACAAACGCTTCGCGTTTATTTAACGCTCGCACCCTGTCGGGTTCGAGTCCCGGCACTTTATTAAAAAAGGCACGGTAACGAAACGTTACCGTGCCTGAAATTCGAATGGAGCGGGCAACGGGACTCGAACCCGCGAGTGTCAGCTTGGGAAGCTGATGCCTTACCACTTGGCGATGCCCGCTTGTGTGTTGGCTAGTATAACGCGGTTGTCTTGTTCGATACAAGGGTGGCGATGCTTGTTTTAGCTGTGGAGATTCGTTTGAAAATCGCGTCAATTGTGGAGATGAGGACCTTTGACCTTCAGTTCTCCCTATCTTCTACCTGCACTTTTGCTTGATTGTTGTATTTGAGCTCAATTTGTCAGGAAATGGGCAAGCTTTTGGTCAGGCTCCGGTACTTACCCGCATGAAGCTCGGGGGTAGCCTCATCCTACGCGTCGCAGCCTCCCCGTGCGGCGCACGAGGGATAAGGAGCAGCCATGTCCAACGCACCCACGCACTCTGTCCACAGCGCAATCGCAACAGGTCCGCTGCTCCTGCTCCTCTTCCTGCTTTTCGGCTGCCTGGCACCGAGAGCCGCATTTGCCGTCGATGGCTACGACCAACTCGGCTTCCGCACTATTAGCGATGATTGTGGGCCCTTCTTCATCGGCAAGTATGAAGCTCAAGACGCCTCGATTGCCTACTGCATGAACCAGGAGCGCCCCGGCCCCACCAAGCCGGGCGGCCCATGGCTCAACTTTGATCAAGGCTGGGTGTGGCTCGACGACGAGTTCGCGGCAATCGTTTGTCACGGATATCCTACCGCCACGTCGTTTGGCGGTTACCATCTTTCACCCGATCGCGCCCGCGCCGCAACCCAGCTTGCCGTATGGATGCTCAACGGCACTACCCATGTCGACGGTACCTATTCCTACACGACCGCTCAGGGCAAAACCAAGAGTGGGCACTTTACCGCTGACAATGAAGTCGTGGCGGCTGCGCGGTGGCTCCACGACAACGCAAAATCAGGAAGCATCAAAGCCGCTCCGCACCGCGCGCGGCGCTATCTAGGAGCCGTATCGGGCGGCAGCAAACGTCAAGACATGCTCTATGTACTGCCGGCGGTCTCTGTTTCCTTCCAAAAGCAGTCTGCAAACGCTGCCATTACCAGCGGAAACAATACTTATCAGTTTGACGGGGCAACATTCGATATTTTTGAGAGCGCCAGCGGCGCGCGTGTCGGCACCATCCAGATGGACAGCAACGGTCGAGCGCAAGCAACACTCCTACCCAACACGGCATACTACCTAGTTGAAACGAAGGCGCCGGCCGGCTATGTCCCCCGTCGTGATCGCATCGCCTTTACCACGGGGAATGACGGCGGGCGGGTCGCCATTGATGAACAGCCCGGCACCATCAACCTGCGTATCGTAAAACTCGATGCCGCGACGAATGCCGACCCCCAGGTGGGATCTTCACTCGCAGGAGCAGAGTTCACGTGTGTGTCGCAATCAACCCCTGGATGGGCACAAATCCTCACGACCGACGAAAGCGGTCGGGCCACCCTCACCAATGTCCCCTTAGGAACCTTTACCATCTACGAATCAAAAGCCCCCGAGGGCTACCTGCCATCCAACGACAGCTGGACCTATACCGTTGGAGCCGACCAGCTCGGCGATTCAGGCGTGGTCGAGATCGAATCTCGCGTTTCCGATATCCCCATTGCGTTTAACCTTGAGATTTCCAAATTCAAGGATTACGGCAATAGCGACCAATCCGGCCTGGAGCAGCCGGCGGGTGGTGTTGTCTTTGAGGTTGTCAGCAACAGCTCTCAGCAGGTTGTTGGCACACTGACCACAAACGTCTATGGCTTTGCCTCCACCAAAGATCAGCCCGAAGCATGGTTCGGCGCAGGCAAGCGACCCGCCGGTGTCCATGGAGCCATCCCATACGACCGCGCCGGCTACACGGTTCGCGAGGTTCCGGAAACCGTCCCCGAGGGTTTTAAACGTGCAGGGGAATGGACCGTCGAGGCCAATCAGATTTCCAACGGCGCCGAGCTTCAATATATCGTGGACAACCACGCTCTGTCGACGCATCTCCAGATTGTAAAACGCGATGCCCAAACAGGCGCTTCTGTTCCACTAGCCGGATTCACCTTTCAACTCCTCGACAGCAATCACGAACCTGTCTCACAAACTTGCTGGTATCCAGCACATAACGTAATGGACACCTTTACGACTGACGCGACCGGGACCGTCACACTGCCCGAATCGCTCGTGCCGGGCACCTATTATGTACGCGAAACCTCGGCCAAAGAGCCCTATCTTGTCGGCGAAGAGATCGAGGTAAACATACCCGCCGACATGAACCTAACGCCCGTTGCAATCGCCTCGTATTATGACCACGCCGCGACCGGAAACATCAGGATCGTTAAAACCGATGCCGTAGACGGCAGCAGCCTCGCGGGCGCCGTCTTTGAGATCCGTGCCTCGGGTGATATCGTGCGCCCCGACGGTAGCATTGCCGCGATCGACGGTGAGACCGTCGCGACCGTCACGTCGGGTGAAACTGGAGAAGCACACGCGGACAACCTCCCGCTGGGATCTGGCACCGCACGCTACGAGGTCGTCGAGACTCAAGCGCCGACCGGCTTCTTACTCGACCGGACGCCCCATATCGTAGACCTCGCTTATGCCGACCAGAAAACACCCGTCGTAGAAGCACGGCTTAACGTATCCGACGATTACACCAAGGTTGATATCTCCAAGGTCGATGCAAGCGGTGAGCAGGAAGTGGAAGGCGCACAACTCACCTTATATGGTCCCGATAAAACCGAAATAGACTCCTGGACCTCATCCGACAAGCCGCACCGCGTCGAACATCTTGCACCCGGCACCTACTCGTTGCGCGAAATGATGTCTCCGCGGACCTATGACCTTGCCGAGGAGATAACGTTTGAAATAAAGGATACGGGAGAAGTCCAACCCGTCGCGATGAAGGATGCGCCCATCGAGATCAAGGGACAGGTCGACAAGCGTCAGGAACTTGTCCAACCTATCGAAAAGGGCCTGTTGGCTAACGGCGATGGTAAAAACCGCGCCACGACGCAAACCAATAGTGATGGGCTTTTCTCCTATACCATCGATGCTCGAAACGATTCCGCTACTTGGGTTGATGAGTTTACGATTACCGATGATCTTGAGTGCGCCAAAGACGGCACAGCGAGATTCATCTCAATCGAAACCCCCGTCGCCATCGGCGACCTCAATGGTCTGTGCAACGTGTGGTATCGCACGACACCGTTGGACTCGACAGACGTCGATGAGCCGGCAAACGCGACACTTGACGATGGGCACGAAAATCCTTGGCTTGAGTCCGACGAAGTAAGGGAAAGTCTGGGTGAGGATTGCCGCCTCGTCGATTACGACGGCTGGCACCTCTGGAAGGCGGATGTCTCGACCACGGAATCCACCACACTCGAGGCGAAAGAACTCGACCTTGCGTCCAATACCGTCGTAACGGGCATTCGAATTGAATACGGTGCGGTAGCCGCCGACTTTACGACTCGAAGCGATGCGGATTCTTGGACCCGCGATGATCTCAAAGATGAGCACGACGACCTTGACGATGCCAAAGCAATCCTTGGCACAGACGCTCGGGGCGCAGTCGTGCACATGCAGGCAACGTCGGCTTATACGCCCCAAACCGCACTCACCAACAGCGCGCGCGTCGATCTTTGCCGCAACGGCGGCGGCGATAAACTTGAGTCACATGACGAGGACCGTGTCATTCAACGCTGTACTCTACCGCAGGACCTACCGGCAACAGGATCAGCTCCCATCGCCGCTTGCATCACCACGCTCCTGACCTCGGGTGCCGCAGCCCTATGGTTCGCTCGCCTTAGGTCGATCCCAAAGAACCGCTAGCACGATGAAAAAGCGGGCGAGCCAGTCCCCCGGCTCGCCCGCTTTCAATCACCGTATCTACTCTGCAGACGAAGATCCACCATCAACGATTGCCTGCTCGGACTCAGGAATCCCATCGGCACCCGTGCTCTGTTCTTGCTCCACCTCTTCGCTGATTGCGGAGGCGGGGGTCGAGCCCTTTGCACCCACGATGTAGGCGGCCCCAAATCCTAACGCAATGGCAATCAAGGTCAAAATCACGTAGACAGGCCAATGGCGCTTAATATACGAAAACACGTTGACTCCTTAGAGCTCCGTCTACGAACGGCGGATAACCTCGGTCACGACCTCGGATACCGTGGCAATGTTCGTCGGGTTGACATTGTGGGGCAGGTCGTCCTCGGTACGAGCGCAAGCCAGACGCGTGCCGTCCACGCCGGCGATGGTGAGGGCTCGGCGGCTCGCCTCGAGCGCGGCATAGGCATCGGTCTTGGCATAGGGCATCTCGAGCGCGCCACAATCGACATGGAACGACTTGCACACCTTGCTGACCAGGTTCATGATGCGGCGATCGCCCTTGAGCAGCTGCTGTTCGCCCTCGACCGTCACCACCGAAAGCCTACCGGCGCCGACGGATTCAAGATTGATGAAGAATACGCCGCGGAGCTTATCGCGATGCGAAGCCAAGAAGGCCTTCATGCCGGCGCCATCACAATCCGAGGCGCCCGTTGCCACAAACCAGATATCGTGACCGAGCAGCTCATCATCGCCCATAGAGGCGACAGCCGAGAGCATATCTTCGGAAGAAGCGCCATCGGAAGACGTAGCGCCGCCCTTCCAGCCATCGTTATCGTCCTCGAAGTTATCCCACGAACCGATACCGCGACCGGACTTCTTGGCATCGTAATCGTCTTCGACGCCCAGCCAATCACTCATGCTGTCCTGCTCGTTTTTCCTTTTACGACCGAACAGGCCACCCAGGCCGCGTTTGCGAGACTTGGGTGCCGCTGGGGCGGGAGCCGAAATGGTCTCGATCGGCTGCGCGCCCGACGCAACGGGCATAGAAGACGCAACGGGTGCCGATGTGGGTTCGGGACCCTGGGCAGTAGCAAAGGGGTCGTTGACCTGGGCAGAGGGATCGGGAAGGTCGAACAGCGACGTGCGAGACGCAACGTTTGCCTGCTTCATAGACGGCAGCGACGGATCGGGGACCGAAGCCAGCGGAGACGAGGAAGGTGCAGGCGACGGTGCCGACGCCGGATCGGGAACATTCATCTGCGGACGCGGCGATGCTTGGGAGGAAATCTGGGCCATAAGGGAATCGACCGTTTCGTCCTGGGTGGGAGCGACATTGGCAACCGTGGCACCGGAACCACTCGGGGTCGGCATGGTGAAAATCTGCGTGGAGTAAGGCCTCGACTCATCCGTTTCGAGAGTCTCGGAAACCGCAGGCACTTCCTCCTGCTCGGCCTCGGTCGAATCAGCTTGCTCGGCTGCCGCGTATTGCTCTTCGCCAGAGTTGGCCTCGACGGGCTCGTCCTCGGCAGCATCAATGGGCTCGTCATCGTCCACCGCGTCGCCCTGTTCATCGGAAACAGGAAGGGACTCGGCAATCGCGGTGCCCTGCTTTTCAAACGTTATCGTGGAATCGAACTTCGCGGCATCAAACGACATGGTGCTATCGACGTGCTGCTGAGCCTCGAAAGACGTTGTTGCCTCAACAACATCCGCGGACGTCGGTTGCTGGGACTCAAAGGACGTTGTAGCTTCGGCGGCGTCGACGGGCACGGACTGCACAGCCTCGTTCTGCTCGAACTCTTGCGCCGCGAGCTCACGTGCCGCCTCGGCTGCCTGCTGCTGAGCGATAGCCTCCTGCTCGGCAGCCTCGCGTGCGGCAGCGCGCTTCTCCTCGAAATCGTCGACAAATTTCTTGCCCTTTGCAAACGCACCCTTAAAGAAGCTGGAAGCGCTGGCGCCAATCGAAGAGAACGCGGATGCAATATCGGCATGGGGCGTTGCCGCGGGAATCTCGGCAGAGAAATCAGTATCGCTCTCGTAAGACACGCGCCTCGGCTGTTCAACGTAATCGTCGTCAGACTCGTCCGCAACGTCTTGCGCCGGCGCGGCGGGAGCCAAAATGTCCAGTCCTGCCGCGGGATCGATCGCAGGCACCGCCTCGGGCTCGGCAACGGCAGCGGTAACCGCGGCAGACTCATCATCCGCAGTGACAACGGGCGCAGGCTCGGGCTCAAACGTCGGCTCCTCGCCCTCCTCGTAATCGAGCGTGCAGGACTCGGGAAGCATTCCGAGCGCACGGATGGCATCCGAACCAAAGCGGATGTTGCCGGCGGCGTTGCGATAGAGCTTGGGCTCGGGCTCGGCCGCGGCAGGCTCCTCCGCCGGCTCAGCAGCGGGAACCTCGTCATTGAACTCTTCGGCCTGGACAGCCTGATTCTGATCCTCGGGCACGATGGCGCCAATCAGCGTCTCATCGGCAGAGGCACCCTCAAAACCATCGATCTGCCCATCAAAAGCCTCGTCCTGCTCGGGTGCGTCGACAGGCGCCACCGGCTGGCCAAACTCGTCCTCGTCGTAGGAAGGCTCCTCATATTCAATGGTGTTGCCGTAGTCGTTTTGCTGCTGGGCCGCGGCATACTCGGCCGCCGCGCGCGCCATTTCCTCGGCGCGACGCTTCTGTTCGCCAAAATAGGTATCGAATGGAATGTCGTCGGGGAACTCGTTTTCGCCCTGATAGGGGGCAACGTTGTCCATGACACCGAGCATGGCGGCAACAGAGGACTTGTTGCACACCGCGCCAGACGTGTAGGGAAGCACAAAACGGTTGGAGATGATATTGGCGGCGTTGGCCAGTGCCACAAGGGAGACCAGAATCGCGACAACCCACAGCAGCACCTTGAGCACGCCGGGGAGCGGCAGGATACGCAGAATGGCGACAGCCGCGGGCGCGATCGTGGCGAAAGGCAGGAGCTTGGCGATGAGCGCGCGATACGGAGCGTAGGGCTCGCGAGCGAGGAGCTCGGCACGGGGGGAATCATAGTGCGCTACCACGACGACCGGGCGGTTGCGCGGAGACGCAAGCGGGCCCGAGGCTTTGTGATAGGCGATGACGTTTTGGCTCACGCCCGTCTTACCCAGGCGCGAGATCACGGGACGACCGGTTCGCTCGAGCACATAGAGCACGGCTCCGACAATGGCCAGCAGGGTGCCGACTAAACCGATACCGCCGCCAATGCCCATCAGCAGGGCACCGGCAAATGCCAGGATGCCCGTAACGGCAAACGCCATCCTACTCGGCGCTGGGGCATTAAACTCCTGCACCTCGGGATCAAAGCCGTGGTTGCGGAAAATTTGAGCGATATCTTCGGCAGCCAAGCGCTCTTCTTCGCTGCACGCCGGCGTGATGCCCGTGTTCTGCAGCAGGTGGTTAATATAGTTCTGGGTGTTCGCCATATGCGCTCCACATCCATAATCCGACAAATAGGCCCAATGTATGCACATTAGAACCGTATATAGTCGAAAGTATACCCCGAGCGGGCGCAAACGGCCGAATTCTGGGCATCTTAACGCCCCAAGCGGACAAGGATATAGCCTAATCTCCATATCGGACTAAAATCATGGCATCAAACGACCTTCTCATGCGAGGATTCTATGACGGCAAGCGACGCGACCGCGACAATTAAAAAGGGGGCACCCGAGCCCGGTTTCGATAAAACGGCTCAGCGCATCCTCAACCTTTTCTTTGTACTCAACAGTTCTCCCGAACCGCTGACGACCGAGCAAATCGTCCTGGATTCCGATTTGGGATACGGCTCGGGCAATATCGACTCAGACAAGCGCAAGTTCCGCCGCGATCGCGACAAGCTGCTCGAACGCGGCATCGTTATCAGGGAGGTTCGTGCTGCCGGAGCGCAGGAAACCGAGGAGAGCGCGTGGACGATCGACCGCGAGCACACGTTTGCCGCGGGCGGCCTCATCACCGCAGACGATGCCGACATCCTGCTCAATGCCATCGATCAGACACTCGCGGCAGGCTCATCCACCTTTGCCGCGCCTCTTGCCGACATTCGCTCCAAGATTGCCTACCTCACCGGCATGTCGACGACAGGAGAGGCACCGATCCGCCGCTCTCCCGCCGTCGATGCGGTATGGAGTGCCTTTGCCGAGCGTTGCGCGCTGCGCTTTTTGTACCAAAACGGACGCGGCGAGCAACGCGAGCGAACCGTTTGCGTCTACGGCATGTTCGAACGCGAGGGTACGGCATACTTCTGCGGCCTCGACAATGCCACCGACGACATCAGGACATTCCGCTGCGACCGTATCGTTCGCGCCTGGAGACCTTCGAAGGCCTACGCCATCCCCGCGGATTTCAACCTCAACGATTACTTATTTTTTGAGTTTGATTTTGCCGACCGCCCACCCGTTGCGGCTACGTTCTCGTTCGCGCGTGAAGCGCAGGCCGATATGATCAGCGGTCTCACACGCGGACGAGGCGAACTCATGCGCACCGAAGCAGAGTGGACCTGGACCGTTGACGTGCGCGACTTTGAAGCCGCAGCCTCGTTTTGCATGGCCCATGCCATGGATGGCATGAGGCCCGTCGCCCCCGATGCTCTCAAGCAGGCGTGGAATCACCTCATCGAAAGGACGGTGCACGAGCATGCCCGTGCGTAAACTCACCAGCGAGCAAAGACTCTCGCGCACCATCGACATCATGGAGGCCCTCTACGCCGCCGGCGAGAATGGCATGACACGAGACGAGCTTTGCAGCCGCTTTGATATCACGGGGGCATCGCTCGACGAGATTCTCGAGATCGTCTCGACGCTTGCGGACCGAGAATCGGGCGCACGTATTATCTGCGAACGCCGCGGCGAGTGCGTGGTCCTCACCGGTGACGCGGGGCGTGTGCTACCGCTGCGTCTGAGTGCCGCCGAAGGCGCTGTGCTCAACCATGAACTTGAATCATTGGGGATCGAACCCCAGGCGGCGGCTCGAATACGGCGAGCTCTTCTTCCCAAAGAGCTCGGTTACAACCAGCGCGTCTTTGACACCGTCGCCCACGGATCGCACTGGCAGCAGCTGAGCTGCGCCATTCGGGACGGCGTTCGCTGCCGCATCTCGTATCGCTCGATGGATGACACACAAGCGCGCGAGCGTTTGGTCGACCCCTTGCGCATCACAACAAACGGCGACCAAACGTATCTGATTGCCTGGGATGTCGCGGTCGATGAACAGCGTACCTATCGTATGGATAAAATCGAGGGCCTGGTCTTGACCGACGATTCCGTCGTGCGCCACGCACCGGAACCCGCGACCCTCCATGACTCCCTCGCCCAGGCGGAGCGGAGCGCGAAACTTCTCATGCCGCGCACCTTGGCAGAGCGCCTAGACTGGCCCGGCATCATGTCGATTGAACCCAATGGGGCGGACAGCTCAACAGTGAATGTGCGCTACGGCTCCGAGCGCTGGCTGTTAAGCCAGGTAATCGCAGCGGGCGGGGCCATCCGCATCTTGGATGACCCCGCCCTGTCAGAGCGCCTGTGCGATATGGCAAAATCCCTCGTCTGTCCGCTTTAGCGGAGCCGCTCGTGGCGTGCGCGCCACAGCTGTAGATAGTGCCCGATTTGCGCCGATTCGATGCGCTGATAGAAACTCGTGGGCAGCGACGTTAAGAATTTCTTGCCATAGCCCTTCGTCACCAGGCGCGGGTCGGCCAAGATGAGTACGCCACAATCGGTCGATGAGCGAATGAGGCGACCGGCTGCCTGCTTGACCTCGAGCACGGCCTCGGGAAGCGAATAGCGCGCCCAAGCGCGGTCTTCACGCAGATTGCGCTCGCATGAGAGCGGGTCTGTGGGGCTCGAGAACGGCAGCTTGGGGATAATGACGCAGCGCAGCGTCTCGCCGCTGGCGTCAAAGCCCTCCCAAAAGGCCTTAAGCGCAAAGAGCGATGAGGTCGGCTCGTTGATAAACCGATCGCGCAGGCGACGCGGGGACGAGTTGCGCTGCTGGCAATTGAGCTCCAGGCCCGCTCGCGCCAATTTGGGCTCGACGTGGGCATACAGGTCCTCCATATCGCGCCTGTTAGTGAAGAGCGTGAGCACCGATCCACCCATGGCGAGATGGGCATCGACCAGCACACGCTCGAGCGCTGACAAATAGTGCTCGCGATCGCGCGGATCAGGAATGTCCCCCGCCACGACCACGGCCATATTCGAGTCAAAGTCATAGCTCGAATCCAGGTGCAGCGATGAGGATGTCGACGCACCGATGCGATCGAGGCCGACAGCATGGTTGAAATGCTCAAAGCTCTTGGACACCGTCATGGTCGCCGAAGCGAAGATGGCCGTGTGCACCTCGGGCAGCCACTCGTTCGCCAAGGCCTCGCCGATATCGATGCGCTCGGCGGTCATAGACTCCCCGCCCGCTCGCAGCCGACGGTTCACCTGCAGTGAGTACACATAGTGCTCATCCGTACCCTCAATGATGAGCTTGAGATTCTCGACCAACTCGTGCAGGCGGCGCGAAATATCGCCCAGGTCGACGACGACCTCGGGCTTATCGGCGGCGACGGCCTGCACCAGCGCGTCTACGCTTTTATCCGCCTGGCCCAGCGCATCAATTGCGGTATGGGCCGACTGCAAAAAATCGTGCCAGTCATCCGACTCGCGCAGCTCGGGGCCAATCCACAGATTCGCGTTGTCATAGCCCCCGCGGGCACGGCGGCCAAGCTCGCGCACACCATCGAACACATCGGCAATCGCCATGCTCGCGCGGGCAACCGTCGACGTCGCTTTGGCAGTGAGTCCCAGGTAGAGCGTGGAGCCCTCGGAAGTGGCCAAATCACGGGAAACCTGGCTCAGCGCGCCGGCACTCGACCCACCCAAGCGCTCAAACAGCACGCGCGACTCATCGGCCGAAACCACGCGCGCCCATTGGCGACGAGCCTCGCGCTCGATGGAATGGGCCTCGTCGACCACCCAGTGACGAATCGGAGGCAAAATCCTCCCCTCGGCGGCCACGTTGCGGAACAGCAGGGAATGGTTAGTGACCACCACGTCGGCATGTGCCGCTCGGCGGCGCGCCCCGTGAACCAGGCATTTGTCGGGGAAGAACGGACACAGACGACGAGCACACTCGCGCGAAGCCGTCGTAAAGTCGGGACGGTTGACGCTGCGCCAGCGAATGCCGAGTGAATCGAGGTCGCCATCGGCAGATTGGCACACATATGCCACGATCACCGCAACCGCCGTGAGCGTGTCAGCGGGATCGCGCTTGGTGGTGATCTCAACCTGACCACGGCTCATGCGCTCGAGCTTGCGCAGACACGGATAGTGGTCATAGCCCTTGAGTGCACAAAACGACAGGCCCCCGTCCAGCTGTTCGGCGAGCTTTGGCAGCTCATGGTACATAAGCTGGTCGGCAAGATTATTCGATTTGGTCGCAATGCCGACGGTAATGTTGTTTCGGCGGGCGGCCTCGGCGAAGGGCACGAGATAGGCCATCGACTTACCGACGCCCGTGCCCGCCTCGATCACGCGATGGGTGCCCGTGACCAGCGCATCGCGAACCTCAACCGCCATCGCGATCTGCTCGTCGCGCGGCTCATAGGTGGGGTACATGCGATTGACCAGGCCGCCGGGGGCGTAATCTGCCTCGATCTCTTCACGACTCGGCATCTTAAGGACCGGCAGCTCGTCCGCATCAACGCGATCGTCTGCGCGATCGGCCTTGAGCACATCGGCACGAGCGGCGCTGAGCGAAAATATCGAACCCGGGTTCTGTCCAGCCAAAAAAGAAAAAATGGGGCGATATGACCAAGGCACGTCCGCGTGCATGTCCGCCAAGCGCGCCATAAGACCCAAAGGCAGGTCGGTAAGTGCGACCAACAGCACGCGCCACACACCGCACAGGGCATCAACGTCGGCGTTCGCACGGTGCGATACCGAATCGCACCCAAACAAGTCGGCCATAAAGGACAATTTGTGCGATGTCAGGCGCGGAAGCGCAATGCGCGACAGCGCCAGCGAATCGATCCAGATATCACTCACGTTGACGCCGCCCTTGACCGATTCGATAAACGACCGGTCAAACGTGGCGTTATGCGCGACAACAGGACAGCCGCCCACAAAGTCGGCGAGTGCCGCGACGGCCTCGACGGCCGACGGAGCATCTGCCACATCGGCGTTCGTAATGCTCGTGAGCTCGGTAATCTCTGCAGGAATTAGCTGCTTGGGATGCACGAACGTATCAAAGCGGTCAATGATCTCGCGGCCCGAAAGGCGGGCCGCGGAAATCTCAATTAACTCGTTGTCTTGCACCGAAAGACCCGTGGTCTCGGTATCGAGGACGATTACGTCCTCCTCGATGAGGCCAAACGACTGCGTCTTAGCGCGCTCGGCGAGCGTGGCGTAAGAATCGATGACAAACTGCGGCGTTCCAGGAGATACGGCGTCCTCAATTAGCATGCAACGCCCGCTCGACGGAGACCCATACGGATCAGGCTGTCGCACACTTGCGGGAACGTCATGTCGTCGGTATGGCGAATCTCATCGGGATACAGTGACGTATCGGTCATGCCGGGAATGGTGTTGGTCTCGAGAATGACAGGGCCGTCCTCGCTCACGATAAAATCGCTGCGCGAAATGCCCAGACAGCCGAGGGCCCTGTGGGCCGCGCAGGCAAGTTCCTGGGCACGTGCATAGTTTTCGGGCGAAATCTGCGCCGGGATACGGTGGATATCCGTGGGGTCGACGTACTTTACATCCAGGTCGTAGAACTCGCAGTCCTCAGGCTTGCGAATCTCCACAATCGGCAGCGCGCGCACGTCGTCCTCGCCGTACACGCCCACGGTGATCTCGGTTCCCTCGATGCACTTTTCGACCAGCACTTTATCGCCGTACTCAAAAGCCTTGGCGATTGCCGCCGGCAGCTCTGAGGGCTCGTGAACGAGCGAGATGCCGTAGCTGGAGCCGTTGACGGCGGGCTTTACAAAGCAACGCTCGCCACAAATCTCGACGATACGATCGATATCGACCTCGTCGCCCGCCTCAAGCGCCAGGCCTGGGGCAATGGGGATGCCCGCCCTGGCATACAGAAGCTTTGAAACCTCTTTATCGGCGCCACATGCGCTGGCGAGCACGCCCGACGCCGTGTAGGGAATACCCAGCGTCTCCATGGCCCCCTGCATGGCGCCATCCTCGCCGCCGGCGCCGTGCATGGCGATAAACGCCACGTCGAAGCCACCGGTCGCCATAGTCACCATGAAGTCATCGGCGGCGGCGTCGAGCAGCTCAACCGAGGTGTAGCCGGCCTCCTTCAGTGCCACCACGACATTCTTTCCCGAATTGAGCGAGATCTCGCGCTCAGCGGAATGACCGCCCGCCAAGACCGCTACGTGCATGTTCTCTAGGCTTTTACCCGGCATGGGCAGACTCCTCCTCTATAATTTCTGCAGCTGATACCATATTGTAGCGATACCCTCTACGTTTCCCCAAAATCGAAAGGCTTCCATGAATCCCAGGACTAAATCTCAGGACATTCGCGACTTGAGCCAAAACGATATTCGCGAACTTGTCGCCGAACTTGGCCAACCCGCTTTTCGCGCAAAGCAGCTCATCGAATGGGTTTTTGAGAAGAACGTTTGTTCGTTTGATGACATGACCAACCTTCCCAAGGCCTTCCGCGAGCAGCTGAAGGAGGCATTTGCTTTCGACACGCCGACCGAGCTCACCAAACAGGTGTCTAAGGATGGCTCTCGTAAATACCTACTCGAGTACCACGACGGCATCTCCGTCGAGACCGTCGGCATGCCTCGTCGCAACAAGCTGTCCGTCTGCGTTTCCACCCAGGCAGGCTGCGGCATGGGCTGCGCTTTTTGCGCCACCGGCCTGAACGGCCTCAAGCGCTCTCTGACCGCTCAAGAGATCGTCGACCAGGTACTTCATGTATCCAACGACTTTGGCGAGCGTGCCACGAGCGTCGTCTTCATGGGCCAGGGCGAGCCGTTTGCCAACTACGACGAGGTTCTCAAGGCATTGCGCATCCTTAACGATCCCGACGGTATCGGTATTGGAGCCCGTCACCTTACTGTCTCTACCAGCGGTGTTATTCCTGGCATTCGCAAGTTTGCCGACATTCCCGAGCAGTTTACGCTCGCTGTGTCGTTGCACTCCGCCATCCAGTCCACGCGCAACAAGATTATGCCTGGCGTTAAGAAGTACACACTCCTGCGCCTTCACGAGGCCCTACAGCTCTATACCGAAAAGACCGGCCGCCGTCCGACATACGAATATGCCATGATCGAGGGCGTCAATGACACCAACCCCGAGATGCAGGCGCTCTGCGACTTCTGCGAGGGTACACTGTGCCACGTCAACCTGATTCAGCTCAACGATATCGAGGGCAGCCCTCTCAAGCCGTCGCCGATTCATAAGGTGGAAGACCTTCAGCGTCGTCTTGAGTCCCGTGGCATTGAGACCACGATCCGTAACTCTCGCGGCAACGATATCGACGCTGCTTGCGGGCAACTCAAACAGCGCTTCAAGGTTCAGAAAAACGCGTAGGGGAGACCACCCTAAACGTTTCATGTGAAACATCGAGCAGCCCTGGTTGTTAAATTGCAACCGGGGCTATTTCATATCTATCACTAATCTGCATCTCGCGATTGTTCAACAACTTTTCCGCAATAAATAAGGGGTCCTTGTTCTGGCGTTCAGACAAGGACCCCTTCAAAAAAGGCTAATAATTGTTAGGTACCTAAAAGCCTACATTTTCCCATTGATGATTAACCCAATCTTGATTAATCTTGGGATTCTTAGTTACCTGCGCTGTACGCATAGCGACATCCTCAGTCATAACATCCATTTTCTTTTTGGATGTATCGACGATATCCTGCGCTCCACGAAGCAGGCGACCACGCAATTCATCATCTGTTGCTAGCTTAAATCCCGCAACTGCACCAACCGCTACAGTTGCAGCCAAAGCAAGAGCAGTCAGAACTCTATTCTTCATCCTGACCTCCTTGATCAAATTGAATCATCTCGCCAAGAATGCGAGACAGCTCTTCCTCATCCTTAAACTCAATCTCGATCTTATTCTTACCGCGCGAGCTCTTTACGCGTACGTTTGTGTTAAACACCTGACGCAGAACGCGTGCAGCTTTTTTAAAAGACTGAGGTGTTGCGGGGCGAGGCGCTTTGGGCGTCTCTCCGGCAGAAAACAATGGAGCAAGATTTTCTGTCGCACGGACAGACAATCCCTCTGCAACAACCTTCTCAGCAAGCTTAATGCGTGCATCCTCATATGGAACCGCAAGAATTGCACGAGCATGACCAGCAGTCAGCTTGCCTTCGAAGATCATCTGCTGAACTACCTCTGGAAGATCAAGCAGACGCAACGAATTGGTAATTGCAGAGCGAGACTTGCTGACAGCCTTTGACAAGGCTTCCTGAGTCATACCACTCGCATCGATGAGCTGTCGATATCCCTTAGCCTCTTCGACAGGGTTAAGGTCAGAACGCTGAAGGTTTTCAATCAGCGCGAGTGCAAGCATCTGCTCATCATCAACATCTTTAATGATGACGGGAAGCTCTTCAAGGCCGGCAAGCTTTGAAGCCTGATAACGGCGCTCACCCGCGATAATCTCGTAGCCATTACCGTGCTTGCGCACAAGAAGCGGCTGAAGAACGCCATGCTCCTGAATTGACTCACTCAACTCTCGAAGCTCGGTCTCATTGAAATGAATTCGTGGCTGATTTGGGTTCGGAACGATGTCTTCGATTGGAAGCTTAGTTTCCGAAGAGGCATTTGATGCTGACACTGCAGATCCACCAGTCTCATATTCAGCTTCTGAGACCAGCGCATTGAGTCCACGACCCAAGCCACCGCGCTTCTTAGGGCTAGGCACGTTTAATCACCTCTTTAGCAAGGTTCATATACGCCTTTGCGCCCTTGTTCTGTGGCGCATAGGTAATTACAGGCTCACCGAACGAGGGTGCTTCTGAAATTTTAACCGTACGTGGAATCAAGGTCTTGAATGCCTTGTCACCAAAATACGATTGAACCTCTTCCACAACCTGGTTCGAAAGCGATGTGCGCGAATCGTACATAGTCATAAGTACGCCATAAGTATCAAGGCTCTTATTTAGGCGTGTTTTAACCATCTTCATCGATTCAAGCAGCTTTGTGACACCTTCCAGTGCGTAATATTCACACTGAATAGGAATCAAAACACTATCCGCAGCTGTTAACGCATTAATGGTTAGCAAACCAAGCGATGGCGGACAGTCGATAAATATAAAATCAAACTCATCCTGAACAGGCTCAAGTAGATCCTTTAAGCGAGTTTCACGGGCAATCGCACTGACAAGTTCGATTTCCGCACCTGCAAGCTGGATAGTAGCCGGAATTACAAAAACCTTATTGCAATTTGTATCAAGAACGAGCGATTCTGCCGGAACATCGTTCAGCAATGCATCATAGATGCAGTGATCGAGCTCTTCTTTTTCGATTCCAAAACCACTCGTACTATTACCCTGTGGGTCAAAATCGACAATTAACGTCTTTCGGCCCAGTTCACCCAACGCCGCTGCAAGATTTACAGCTGTGGTGGACTTACCTACACCGCCTTTTTGGTTGATGATAGCGATGATACGCGTGTCTTTTGCGCTCTTAGAACGCTTAACGTCGCGAAATCCCACGGTCCCTCCTGGTGTATTTAAAGCTGTTGAATGGAGGATGTTTCACGTGAAACAATCCGATTCGACACCGATTGCAATGTTTCACGTGAAACATTGCAATCGACACTATCCATTATGTTTCACGTGAAACATCTAGGCAAGCGGATTCTTTTTTGCCATGCCATTGGCACGCGGAAGAGAGACAGATGCCTGACGAGTCTTTTTAAAGATAATAAATTCACGGTGACCCAGACCATTTGGCAAATCAAGGTCGTCCGTCATAAGCGTGGTAAAGCCGCATATCTTTGCAGCCGCAAGACCAGATTGAAGCTCTTCATCAGATGGATTCCCCTTCGTAATGACAAAGAGGCCACCATCTTTTAGAAAAGGAGATGCATACTCAACAAGAACCGGTAATGGTGCGAGCGCGCGGGCGGTAACAACAGCAAATTGCTTCTTATGGGATCGAGCATATTCTTCAAGACGATTGTGAACGGCATGAGCATGCTTAAGGCCAAGCTTCTTAACAAAGGAATTAACTGCATCGACTTTCTTGCCAACGGAATCGATATAGGTAGCCTTTCGTCCACTTGCAATAGTCAACGGAATACCTGGGAATCCAGCACCGGTACCCATATCAAGCAAAGCACCTTCAGGAGCTTTATCAATAAAGGGCAGCAAAACAAGTGAGTCCAGAATATGAAGGACGGCTGCATCATCAACATTCAGGATGCGCGTTAGATTGGTAGTCTTATTGGCCTCCAGAACAAGATCAAGATGCTGGATACAGACACGAAGGCTATCGTCGGAGACCTTCAAAGAATAGTCTTTACAATACGAAATTAGACGGCTCAGCATTTGGCTTGCCTGCTCATCAGATAACACAAACAAGACGACTCCTATGTGACAAAAATCAGTGTATCGAGAACTTTTGACAAAAAAAGGGGACGTGGAAACCACGTCCCCTTAGCATAAGCTCGAGTAGATTATCGAGCAACAATCACTACATGGCGATCAGGGTCAGAACCCTCAGAATGAGTATCGACCGCATCATTGCCACGAAGTGCAATGTGAACCAGTCGGCGCTCGTAGGCATTCATGGGCGGAAGCGAAACACTCTTGTGAGTGCGGATGGCGCGCTCGGCAGCAGACTGAGCCATGGAGGCAACCTTGTCCTGACGGCGGCTCTTGTATCCCTCGACGTCCACTACAACCGGATACCTAAAGCCAAGCTTGCGGCTCACCAGCAAAGAGAACATAACCTGAAGGGCATCAAGGGTGCGACCATGACGGCCAATGAGAACAGCAAGATCGGGAGCCGTTACATCCAGAATCAGCTCACCCTCGTCACCCTCATACTCATCGATAGGAGAGTTGGCGGCATCGAAGTGCGAAAGGATGGAACGCAGGATGGAAATCGCAACATCGGCAATGGTGTCGAGCTCCTCATCGGTCAGCTCTTCACCAGCCTTGTAGCGCTGTGCAATCTCGGGATAATCGCCCGCGACCTGCGGGGCAACCTCCTCAAGCATATCCTCGATGATCTCTTCAGACATAACGTACTCCAAAAGTTAGGTACCTAAATAAGATTGATATCCCACTACTTCTTCTTGTGCGGGCGCGGCTTCTTCTCTCGACGAGTGACCTCAACCTGCAGCGGCGCGTTCTTAAGACGCTCCTCCTCATCGGCCTTGGCCTTCTCGATAACCTTCTGCGTCACAAAAATCTGCTGGATAACCTGCCAAGCAGACGAGACGTCGTAGTACAGCAGAACACCAACGGGAAGGCTCCAGCCCATCCAGAGCATCATGACCGTCATGACAACAGCCATCATACGCATGCTCTGGGCCTGCTGACCAGTCTGATTGCGCGACATATAAAGCTGCGGAATCAAGGTGAGAACGGCAAACAGAATCAGGCAAACCAGCGCAGGCAGCGCAACCATAAAGCCATCGGCAAAAGAAGCGCTCGGCGTGGTGGTAAGGTCAGGCAGGATGTTGAAGAACGAGAACGTGCCGTCGTTAAAGTAGTCCGGCAGGTTGCGCAGCAGCGTAAACAGGGCGAACAGGACAGGCATCTGGATCAACAGCGGCAGACAACCGGCCATGGGGTTGAACTTGTTCTCGCTGTAGAACTTCTGCATCTCCTCGGCCTGACGCTGGGGATCGTCGGCATAGCGCTCCTGGATCTCGAGCATCTTAGGCTGCAGCACCTGCATGCGAGCCGTCGACTTGGTCGACTTGAGCATAAGCGGCGTCAGCAGCAGACGGATGATGACCACCAGGATGATGATGGACAGGCCCCAGTCGACCGCAAAGGTCTGGATGAGCTTGAGCAGCTCGAAAAGGATGTTAACGATCCAATCCCACATGTAAGTTTTCCTCCGATAGCGAGTGCCCGCTAGGGCACAGGGTCATAACCGCCGACGTGCAGGGGATTGCAGCGAGCGATGCGCCTCACGGCAAGCCAGCAGCCTCTCAAAACACCGTACTTCTCAATCGCCTGAACGGCATATTGCGAGCACGTTGGGTAATAAATGCAGGCGTCAGGCAATAAGGGCGAAATAACCTGTTGATATATGCGAATAGGAGCGATGGCAACACGTCGCAAAACGTGATTGCTCATCGCTCCTCCCCGGCAACGCCGGCGCGTTTCATAAGCGAACGCAATGCCTTGTCCATCTCCTGAGGCGAAGAGATCCTCGTCTTGGGAGTAGCGAACAAGATGATGTCATAACCCGCAACGGGAAATCCGCAGCTGCGGGCGGCCTCGCGCATCACACGCTTAGAACGGTTGCGCACGACTGCGCAACCGAGCCGTTTAGCACCAACGAAGGCGACCCTTCCGGAGTCGCCTTCGCCAACCGATTCACATATGGTCATTCGAATCAGAGGGTGATTGAAACGACGCCCCTGACTGAACACATGCTCGAAATCTTGCCGAGACTTAATAGTCTTCATGCGAGATGTGTGTATCGCTGCTAGACAGTGAGACGCTTGCGGCCCTTGGCGCGGCGACGGGCGAGCACGGCACGACCACCCTTGGTGGCCATACGGGCACGGAAGCCATGGGTCTTGGCACGCTTACGCTTATTAGGCTGATACGTACGCTTCATCTTAAGTTCCTCCTGCTGCATTTCGAGTGTCCGCGGGAGCGCGGACGCAGATATAGACACGTGAGCTTGAAGATTGTAGGGAAATCAATGTTCAAATGTCAAGAAATCAAAGGTAAAAGGTTGCGTAGTTCACACGGTTCCCCCATAAGCTCAACCGAAATTTGCGCCGCATTACAACTTTTCACGATATTTCATCGAGTTTTCGACAGGTCATGTTGGCAATGTTGAGAACTTTTCGCCTGTTTTCCAAAGTTTTCAACAGGTTTTGAAAAGTTGTCGAAAGATGAGAAACATTGCACGGTGAGCTACTATTTGTTCGAAACCTTTTGAAAGATTGCGAGCGGCATGTCTGACGACTTTTACACCATGGTCGATTCCGGAGACCCGGCACCCGACAACGAGCACATCACCGGCGTGCGCGAAAAGCGTGGCGAGGAAGAGCAGGCCGCTGCGAAAACGCAGGCTGCCATGTATGCCGCACGCATCGCGGTCTATGACGACATGCTGTCGACGCCGCGCGTCATCGTCATCGAACCTAAGGACGTGCGCACCTATCTGGAAGAGACAACCAACACCGTCTACCAGTGCATGAAAGAGCAGGGCGGGCACATCTCGCTCATGGTTATCCGCGAGATTGTCGAAAACTTTATCCACGCCCACTTTGCAGAGCCCATCATCTCGATCCTAGACGGCGGCGACACCATCCGATTCGCAGACCAGGGACCGGGGATCGACGACAAGGAGCGCGCGTTCGACTTTGGCGTTACCAGCGCAAACAGCAACATGAAGCGATACATCCGCGGAACCGGAGCCGGGTTTCCCATGGTGCAGGAGTACCTGGAAAACGCCGGCGGCGCCGTATCCATCGAGGACAACATGGGCAATGGCACCGTGGTCACGGTAAGTCTGAACCCCAAGCGCGTGCAGGAAATCGAGCGCGCCGGAGGGCGAGGGGCCGCCGTGCGCCCCGAGAAGGAGCAGCCGGCGTATCCCCTATCCAGCACGTTTGCACAGCAGCCCGTGGCGCAGCAGATGCAGCAGCCTGGAAGTTTTCCCATGCAAGACCCCCAGACACCGCTGGGCAACCCAGTGCAAAACATGCCGGAGGGCATAGGCTCGGCAGATCCGGACACAGGCGCCGTGCAGCAGACGGCGGCCATGCCAAACGTCGCGCAAATGGGCTACCAACCGTATCTACAAGGGTATCCTCCCCAATATATGCCGCAGCAGGGATATGCCCGGCCGTATCCACAGCAGTATCCTCAGCCGTACCAGCAGCCGTATCAGCAGATGCCGCAGGGAAACCTCAACCCCTGGACTCAGCAGATGCCGCCGCAGCCTTACCAACAGTGGCCGCAAAGTTTTCAACAGCAGGTGCCGCCCATGCAGAGTTCTCAACAACCAGCAGCTCAAATGATGTATCCTAATGCGGCGAATCAATACGCACAACCGCAGTCGGACGTGTTTATAAGCGAACGCGGCAACGCTGCATTAGGGTATCTGGCCCAACATCAAGAGTGCGGCGCGACGGACTTGGCGCGGGCGTTTGGAAACTCCGCACCCACCTGGTCGCGCACGCTCAACGATTTGGCGCAGACGGGCTTGATAGTCAAACATGGGCAGAAATACCATCTGACCGAAATTGGAAGCGCTCGCGTGCGGGCCCAGGCTTAAGGAACGGGAGAGACAGTGGACGAGGAAGCAAGCATCATCCTGGGAGATGCCATCGCCTTTTGCCAGCGCGACGGCCAAGATGTGCGCCTCATCAACATGCTGGGGCAATCGCGCGCCGTGAGCCTGACCGAGGACACCTTGACGATTGAGGCCCCCTCACGATTTGCCATCGCCCAGCTCAAAAAGCATCAGCCGACCATCGAGGCGTACCTGGAAGAGATCGCCTTTGCGCCGATTGCGCTCAACATCGTGGCACCGCAGGGCGCCGCGGCAGATAACGCCGTACCCGCGGCATCCGTCGTCCCCCCGGCGGCGCCGGCTGCCGCCGCAGTGTCGGCTCCCGAGCATCAAATCGGCGATGTTTCCCGTGAAACCATGCCCACCGTCTCGACGCCGGCGGCCCCCATGTCCGCTGCCACACACATGCCTATCGCGCACGACGCAACACCGGGCGAGGATTCGGGCATCGCAATCAAAAACACGCTTTCGGCCGACGATTTCCGCCGCATGATGAACCAGATGAAAGGCGGGGCGCCTGCAAAGAGTGCAAAACCAGCCTCCACATCGCCCATGAGCGTCCCCGCAGCTGCGACACCGGCCGAGCAGAACACCGATGGCGCGCCGCTCGCGGCCAACTCAAAATTCACCTTCGAAAACTTTGTCTACGGCCCCGAAAACAGCCATGCCTATCGCTCGGCCCTCAAGTTTGCCGCGCTCGCGGACGAACGCGGCACATGCACATCCCTGTTCATCTATGGCAAATCGGGGCTGGGCAAGACCCATCTGCTGCTCGCCATCAAAAACGAGCTCGCCGAAAAGTCGCCCGAGATCAAGGTGAAGTACGCCAACTCGCAAGCGTACCTCGATGACCTGATGACGGAGTTCGACCGCCAAAAGAAGAGTAACGCCCCCATCATGCAGGCATACCACGACGTGGACGTGCTCATCATCGACGACATTCAAAACATCATCGGCAAGCGCGCGAGCGTGGACTACTTCTTCCAGCTCATGGACGAGTTTATCCGCAACAACAAAAAAGTCGTCATCGCAGCCGACCGTGCGCCCAAAGACCTGAGCATGGACGAGCGCCTTACCAGCCGTTTTAATGCCGGTATGCTCTGTTTGGTGGCGGAGCCCAGCTACGAGATGAAATACAAGATCTTGCAGCGCTACTACGAGAACACGATAGCCGCCGCACCCGAGGCGGGTGACGACTCGCTGCTGGCGGCCTATGGCGGCGATGGCGGGCATCTGACCGACGAGCACTTTAAGCACATGGCAGAAGTCTCGGGAACCAACATCCGCGAACTCGAGAGCTTCTGCGAACGCTGCGCCGGCGAGGCAGGAGACCGCGAACGCGAGGGCAGCGAGCTCAGCTTCGACGACATCGACGCCATCGCAAGCCAATACTTCGATACGTCGGCCAAGAAGATCAACGTGCAGACGGTCCAGTCTGTCATCGAGGAGCAGTACGGCGTGACGCACGAGGAGCTCATCGGCCCGCGCCGCAACGCCAACATTGCCAAAGCCCGCCATATCGCCATCTATCTGGCCATCGAGATGTGCGAGATGACGACTACGGCGGTGGGCGCGGAGTTTGGCAACCGCAACCACTCAACCGTCAGCACAAGCTATAAAAAGGTTCAGAAGATGATTCAGGAAGACCGTACCGTAACCGAGGATCTCAAATCGCTACGAGATAAAATTACACTGCGCTCGTAGGGAAATAGAGACACCTGTTGAAAACTTGTCGAAACGCCGGGCATAACGTGTCTAAAACTCACCCCAAGGCGACGAAAAGTTTTCCGCAGGTTTTGAACGTGGAAAACACGGTCGGTTGCGCACAGGGTGCTGTCGATTCTCTTTTTGGGGTTGACCAGCACTTTTGGGAGTAATCAACAGTTTCGTCAGTGCTATTACTATTATTAAGATATTTATATCTATAGAAAGGTATTAAAAGATGAAGTTCACCGTCAGCCAAAGCTCGCTCACGCAAGCCATCGGCGTCGTTATGAAAGGCGTCGCTTCGGCATCTACCCTTCCCATCCTGTCGGGCGTGCTCGTTAAGGCGCAGGACGGCATCTTGGAATTCCAAACCTCTAACTACACCATCTCGATTCGTCATCGCATTGCCGCGCATGTCGAAGAAGAGGGCGAGATGGTGATTCCCTGCAAGATGCTCTCGAACATTACGAAGACCCTTCCCGACGCGCCGGTTACCTTTGAGCTCTCGGAGCGCCAGGTGCAGATCGGATGCGAGAAGAGCTCCTTCCGCCTCAATACGCTCGACGCCAACGATTTTCCCGAGTTCCCCGCCTATGCCATCGAAAGCGCGGTGGAGCTCCCGACCGATATCCTGTCCGAGATGGTCGGCCGCGTGTGGCGTGTCACTTCGACTGATAAGGCCCGCCCCGTCCTGGGAGGCGTGCACATGAAGGTCGAGAACAACACCGTGCGCCTGGTGGCAACCGACTCCTTCCGTCTGGCTGTATGCGACACCCAGGTCGAGACCTCGACGCTCGAGGGCTCCTTTGAACTCAACGTTCCAGCCGACGCCTTCAACGACGCCCTGAGCATCATGGCCAGCCAGGCGACCATCATGATCGGCGCCACCGACACCCAGGTTGTCTTTGAGGCCGGCAACACCACCTACGTGTCGCGCCGTATCGAGGGCGTGTATCCCAACTACAAGCAGCTCATCCCCGATTCGTGCGTGACGAGCGTCAAGATCGACGTGGCGGCTTTTAATGCCGCCCTCAAGCGCGTGGCGGTCATCGCGAGCGCGAACCCCGCCGTCAAGTTCGAGATCGATGTCGAGAACGGTCAGATGGGCCTGTCCTCCATCTCCAATGACCAGGACCTGGCACAGGAGACGATCGATGTCGAGGCCGAGGGCGAGTCGGGCACCATCGCCTTTAACTACCACTACATCTTTGGCTGCCTCAATGCCCTGTCCAAGGAGAAGGAGATTACGCTGGAGCTCAAGAGCTACTCGCAGGCGGGTATCTTTAAGTCCTACGATAAGATCAACTACCTGTACCTGGTCATGCCGGTTCGCATCTAGCGCTGCGTCATGACCGTGTTTGCCCGCAACCTTTCCGTCGCCCGCTACCGCAGTTTCGATAGCTACCGTCTTGACCTGGACGAGGGCGTGACGGTGCTCGCGGGGCCCAACGCGGCGGGAAAGACCAACCTTATAGAGGCGCTGCAGCTTTTGACGAGCGGCGCCTCGTTTAGACATCCCACCGCTACCGAGCTCGTGCACGACGGCACGGGCTCGTGCAGGCTCGAGTTGAGGCTCGAGGGCGATGGCCGCGTGCTCGATATGGGGCTGGGCGTTGAGGACGGCAAGCGCTCGTTTAGCCGCAACGGCAAGAGGTGCTCGGCCGCCGGCGTACGCGGGGCTTTGCCGAACGTGCTGTTTTGCCCTGATCATCTGGATATGGTCAAACGCGGCGCAAGCGTGCGCCGCGCCGCCCTCGACGACTTTGGCGTGCAACTGAGCGCCCGTTACGCCAACCTGGCGAGCACCTACGGGCGTTGCGTGGCCCAGCGCAACGCCCTGCTCAAGGAGACCTGGTGCTGCCGCGAGATGCTCGGCGCATGGAACGACTCCATCGCTCGCGCCGGGTCCGCCCTGCTCGTGCATCGTTTGGCCCTGCTCGACCGGCTGGCGGGCCATGTGCGCGCCGCGTACGGGCAGGTGGCGTCCGGTGAGGACGCAGACGTGTCCTATGTGTCCACGCTGGGGGATTTGCCTCAAGCCGAAGGGCGCGAGGAACTTAAGGACTGGGCGTACGAGCATATGCTCGCGGCCCTTGATGAACGTGCCGATGAGGAGATGCGCCGCGGCGTGACGCTCGTGGGTCCGCATCGCGACGAGATTGAGTTTTCCGTCGCGGGCCGATCGGCCCGTTCATTTGCCAGCCAGGGCCAGCAGCGAACGCTGGTGCTTGCCTGGAAGGTGGCAGAAGTGGCCGTGGCGCGCGATATCCTGGGCACCGCGCCACTGCTGCTTTTGGACGACGTGATGAGCGAGCTCGATGCCGGCCGCCGAGGCGCTTTTCTGCAGCTGATCGGTGATGACATCCAGACGGTCATAACCACCACCAACTTGGGGTACTTTACCGATGACCTGCTTGATCGAGCCAAGGTGGTGAGCATGGGTGAGGCGTGCTAATTACGAGCGCGAGAACGGAACGGTTGCCTTTGGCGGCTTTTTGGATGCCGAGCGTCAACGCATCCTGGCGGCCGCGACGCCGGAGCGCCGTGCACAGATGGAGGCCGCCGAGGAGTCGCGCGCGGTCTATCGTGCCTGGAATGCGGTGTGCTCAGGCACGCGCGAGGGACGCCACGTGACGGGCCTGCGCTACCTGCCCGAGTCCAATGAGCTGCTGGTGTATCTCGATTCGCCCTCGTGGACGCAGGAGATGACGCTGCTGCGCGAGATCATCCGGGCGCGCATGGAGCGGGCCGGCGCGCATGTGGACGGTCTGGTGTTCAAAACGACCGCGCCCGGTCACACGCCGCCGGCTGCCAAGGAGCGCCTGCGCCCGGCCGTGACCGAGCGCCCGCCGGCTCCGCACGCCGATCTCAGCGAAGACGAACGTGGCGAGATCGAGCGCCAAGTGGCGCCCATCGAAGACCAAAAACTGCGCGAGGCCCTCGAGAATGCCATGAGAGCCAGTGCCGAGTGGGCCAAGGGCGTGCAAAGCAAAAAAGAGCCTTAAATCGCATCTGGTGGCCTTGTAGAGCCAAATACCCTCGTTCCCGAGGGTATTTTTTTACGATAAACTAGTAAGGCTGTACACATTTTCTTAGCTGAAGGAGGACGTGTGGCAAACGAAAACGATTACGATGGCGGCGAGATTAAGATTCTCGAAGGTCTCGAGGCCGTTCGTAAGCGCCCGGGCATGTACATCGGCTCGACGAGCGCCTGCGGCCTGCATCACCTGGTGTGGGAGATCGTTGACAACTCCGTTGACGAGGCCATGGCCGGTTTCTGCACCGAGATTCAGGTGACGGTCCACGCCGACAACTCCATCACGGTCGTCGACAACGGGCGAGGCATCCCCGTCGACGAGCATCCCATCAAAAAGATCCCGACGCTCGAGGTCGTTATGACGATCCTGCACGCCGGCGGTAAGTTCGATAACTCGGCCTACAAGGTCTCGGGCGGCCTGCACGGAGTGGGCATCTCCGTCGTCAATGCGCTGTCCAAGCGCGTGGTCGTGCAGGTGCGCCGTGATGGCAGCGTCTACGAGATGGAGTTCTCGCGCGGCAAGACCGTCAAGAAGATGGAGGTCGTGGGCACCTCGGATTCGACGGGTACCACCGTCAGCTTCTGGCCCGACGACGAGATTTTCGAGACCTGTGTCTACGATTTCGATACGCTGCACAACCGTCTGCAAGAGACGGCGTTCCTCAATAAGAATCTAAAGATTGTGCTGACTGACGAGCGCGAGGCGACTCCCCATGTGGAGGAGTTCTGCTACGAGGGCGGCATCATCGACTTCGTCAAGTTCCTCAACGACGGCAAAGACGTCCCCGAGGCCTTCAAGGAGCCCATCTATATCGAGGGCAAGTCGGATCCGGATGCGCCCGTGACCAAGATGGGCGAGGTCGAGGTGTCCCTGCAGTGGAATGCCGGCTATGGCGAGAACGTCATGTCGTTTGCCAACGACATCTACACCCCCGAGGGCGGCATGCATCTCGAGGGCTTCCGCACCGCCCTCACCCGCGTGATCAACGATTACGCCCGCAAGCAGAACCTGCTCAAGGAGAAGGACGCCAACCTGAGCGGTGACGACGTGCGCGAGGGTCTTTCGGCCGTTATCTCGGTCAAACTGCCCGATCCACAGTTTGAGGGCCAGACCAAGGCAAAGCTCGGCAGCTCCTACATGCGCGCGCTCACGCTCAAAATCGTGACCGATGGACTGACCGATTATCTGGAGGAGCACCCCAAGCCCGCCCGCGAGATCGTTAAGAAGGCCCAGCAGGCCTGCAAGGCCCGCAACGCCGCTCGCAAGGCGCGCGAGGCGACCCGCCGCAAAAGTCTGCTCGAGACGGCGTCGCTGCCCGGCAAGCTCGCCGACTGCTCGGTGCGCGATGCCGAGCTGACCGAGCTCTTTATCGTAGAGGGCGACTCGGCAGGCGGTTCGGCCAAGGACGGCCGTCGCCGAGACATCCAGGCGATTCTGCCCCTGCGCGGCAAGATTTTGAACGTCGAGCGCGTGGGTGACCACCGCGCGTTCTCGAGCGACACCATCCAATCCCTGATCACCGCGATCGGCTGCGGCGTCACGACGAGCGCCGGCGACGGTGGCGACTTCGATATCAGCAAGGCGCGCTACCACAAGATCATCATCATGACCGATGCAGACGTTGATGGTGCGCATATCCGTATCCTGCTACTGACGTTCTTCTACAAGTACATGCGCCCGCTGATCGATGCCGGCTATGTCTATGTTGCCTGCCCGCCCATCTTTGGCATTAAGGTGCGCAACAAGATCCATTACGTGTATCCCAACGGCCGCCAGCCCGAAGACGAGATTCTGCGCGACACCATTCAGAGCCTGGGCCTGAACCCCGACGACAACGACGAGGACGGCAAGGCCAAGGACGGCAAGATCACCAAGAAGCGCAAGGGCTATACCGTTCAGCGCTACAAGGGCCTGGGCGAGATGGACCCCAAGCAGCTTGCCTCGACGACGATGGACCCCAAGACCCGTATCCTGCAGCGCGTGTCGATCGAGGACGCCGTGGTGGCGGACCGCGCCGTGCGCGAGCTCATGGGTTCCGAGGTCGGCTATCGCCGCGAGTACATTGAAAAGCATGCGCATGATGCACGCTTCTTGGACGCCTAGCTTTCCCAGGCACCCCATCTTGCCCTTCAGGATTTCGGGCGCCGCACGCAAGGCGTGCGCCCTCATCCTTCAGGGCAACCTGGGGCACCTGGAAAACCTAGGAGGGTTATCCGGTGTTCCCGGTAAGCCGTCTCCGTGGTAGGGAACTAATGGACCACGCAAACCATGAGGAGGTAACGTGGCAGACGATATCAACAACAACGAGGGTATGGACGAGGCCGGCGACGCCGGCATGCCCGATGATCTGAAGCGCCTGCTCGCCCGCGCTGAACAGGGCGAGGACGGCGATCCGGATTCCTATAACCCCGACGCCGAGGATGAAGATGATGAGGATGACGACGCCGAGCTCGAGGAGAGCTTCGGCGCGGTCGATCGCGGTGCCTCGGCCGGCGAGGATATCAACGGCGGCCAGCTCCAGATTTCGGAGTTCGGCCGCGAGATGAAGCAGTCGTTCATCGAGTACTCGATGTCGGTCATCACGGCGCGCGCCCTGCCGGACGTGCGCGACGGCTTAAAGCCGGTGCACCGACGCATCCTGTACGCCATGAACGAGAGCGGTATCTACCCCAACCGCCCGCATAAGAAGTCGGCCTGGACGGTCGGCGAAGTTATCGGCAAGTACCATCCGCACGGTGACTTCGCGGTCTACGAGGCCATGGTTCGTCTGGCGCAGTGGTTCTCCATGCGCACACCGCTCATCGATGGCCACGGCAACTTCGGCAACATCGATGGTGACGGCGCGGCGGCTATGCGTTATACCGAGAGCCGCCTGGCAAAGCCCGCCATGGAGCTGCTGCGCGACCTGCAAAAGGATACCGTCGACTGGCAGCCCAACTACGACGAGTCGCTCGCCGAGCCCGTGGCGCTGCCCGCGCGCTTTCCCAACCTGCTGGTCAACGGCAGCCAGGGCATCGCCGTCGGCATGGCCACCAATATCGCTCCGCATAACCTCACCGAGGCGATCGAGGCCACCTGCTACCTGATCGACAATCCCGACGCCACCGTCGACGAGCTTATGCAGATCATGCCCGGTCCGGACTTCCCCACCGGCGCCATCATCATGGGCAGCGCCGGCATTAGGCAGAGCTACGAGACCGGTCGCGGCTCCATTACCGTGCGTGCCAAGGCCCACGTGGAATCCACCAAGACCGGTCGCAGCCGCCTGGTCTTTACCGAGATTCCCTACATGGTCAACAAGGGCACCTTGCAGGAGAAGATCGCCCAGCTCGTAAACGACAAGCGCATCGAGGGCATCTCGGACATGCGCGACGAGTCCAACCAAAAGGGCATCCGTCTGGTCATCGAGCTCAAGAAGGGCGTCATTCCGCAGGTCGTGCTCAACAACCTGTATAAGTACACCTCGCTGCAGACGACTTTTGGCGCCAACAACTTGGCGCTCGTCAACGGCGTTCCCAAATGCCTGAGCCTGCGCGAGATGCTGCAGCACTACATCGACCACCAGGTTGACGTCGTCACCCGCCGCACCCGCTTTGACCTTAAGAAGGCCCAGGCGCGCGCCCATATCCTCGAGGGCTATCTGATGGCTCTCGACCATATCGACGAGGTCATCAGCATTATCCGCTCCTCGCAGACCGACTCCGAGGCAAGCGGCCGCCTGATCGAGCGCTTTGGCTTTACGCCCGAGCAGACCACGGCCATCCTCGAGATGAAGCTGCGCCGCCTGACTGGCCTGGAGCGCGACAAGATCCAGGAAGAGCTGGACGGTCTGCGCCGCGCCATCGCCTACTATGAGGACTTGCTGGCACATGAGGAGAAGATCCTGGGCGTCATCAAGGAGGAGATGCGCGAGATTTCGAAAAAGTTCGGCGACAAACGCCGCACCGAGATCAGCCATGTCGAAAAGGATCTGGATGTCGAGGACCTCATCGCCGACGAGGACATGGTCGTGACCATCACCCACACCGGCTACGTGAAGCGCATCCCGGTGGCTGCCTACCGCGCCCAGAAGCGCGGCGGCAAGGGCGTGTCGGGCGTCAACCTTAAAGAGGACGACGTCATCGACGAGATGTTTATCGCATCCACGCACGAGTACGTGCTGTTCTTCTCGAGCAAGGGCAAGGTCTACCGCCTGAAGGTGCACGAGCTGCCGGTGGGTACGCGCCAGGCGCGCGGCACCGCGATCGTCAACCTGCTGCCCTTTGAGGAAGGCGAGAAGATCGCGAGCGTCATCAGCTGCCGCGAGTTCCCCGCCGACGAGTACCTGATGTTTGCCACCAAGAGCGGCATGGTAAAGAAGACCGTGATGAGCGCTTACGACCGCAGCCGCCGTGATGGCCTGATTGCCATCAATCTGAGAGACGACGACGCGCTGCTCGCCGTGCGCCGTGTGCGCGAGGGCGACAAGATCATCCTGGCCACCACTGCGGGCAAGGCGATCATGTTCCCCGAGGACCAGGTTCGCGCCACGGGACGCGACACCAGCGGCGTTCGCGGTATTAGCATGAAGGACGGCGTGAGCGTTTTGGGTATGGAGGTTACCAACGGTAACGGTGACCTGTTTGTCATCACCGAACGCGGCTACGGCAAGCGCACGCCGGTCGCGGACTATCCGGAGCAGAACCGCGGCGGTCAGGGTGTCTACACCATCCAGATGACCGAGCGTAAGGGAAACCTCGCGGCCATGAAGACGGTGGGTCCGCAGCACGAGCTGTTCATCGTGACAGAAGGCGCGACGGTCATTCGCGTCAAGACCGATGAGATTAGCCAGACCGGCCGAGCCACCCAGGGCGTCAAGATGATGACCGTCGACGACAACGACCGTGTGTGCGCTGTCGCCCGCATGACGGCAGCTAAGGAAAAGCCCGAAGGCGAAGGCGCCGAGGCCGCAGCCGACACCGAAGAGGCCCCAGTCGACCTAGGCGACGGCAACGACATGCCAGAGGATCTCCTCGACGAGTAAGAGGAACTTGCTGGTAGAAAATATCAGACCCCATATATCGGCGGTCGGCGCACTGCGCGCCGACCGCTTTTTTGACAATCTTGGACCCGCGTTCGCCCCGGCCGCGTGGCGGCACATGAAGTCGATCGCGAGTTCCGCACGAGCCGGAGAGCACTTAATGTGCTCTCCGTGCGAGTCAGGACTGTCCGAGCAGGCGACTTCATGTGCCGCCACGCGGCCGGGGCGAACGCCTCCCAAAGATTTTCAAAAAAGTTGTTGACGCGCGCGTAACGACTCGTCTAATATATCCCTTGCGCGATGGACCTGTAGCTCAGTTGGTTAGAGCGTCCGGCTGATAACCGGGAGGTCACAAGTTCGAATCTTGTCAGGTCCACCACTTTCTTTCGCAATAAACACCCCAGCGAGAGCCGAGTCGCCGCTGGGGTGTTTATTACTGTCTCCGTGGGGGTTTAGCTCAGCTGGGAGAGCGCGGGCTTTGCAAGCCTGAGGTCAGGGGTTCGATCCCCCTAACCTCCACCATGATGGACCTGTAGCTCAGTTGGTTAGAGCGTCCGGCTGATAACCGGGAGGTCACAAGTTCGAATCTTGTCAGGTCCACCATCAAAACTGTGAAGAGCCTCGAGGCATGGCCTCGGGGCTTTTTTCTTGTGTGTGATAAAACTCATTTTGGTTTTGTGTGCTGTGCGAAAGATTGGGTAGTATAGCTATTCAATGCGGCGAAGGCGCCGCGTGTTAACCGCTACGTACCGGAGGTGTTCCATGGTTCGTGTCGACATAGAGACCATCGTCATGGCCGCCGGTCCCGTGCCATCGCTTATCGTACTTCGCGAGCGCTGCAGCAAATCGGACTCCCCTGCGCCGCTGCGCTCCCTTTCTATCCAAACTGGTTCGTTTGAGGCTGCGGCTATTAGCCGCGGTATCGACAGCGGTCGTGCCGAGCGCCCGATCGCCCATGACCTGTTGCTCGACACGCTTGATGCCCTGGATGCAAAACTCGAGCGCATCGAGATCGTTCGCGCCGAGCCGCCGGTGTTCTATGCGACGATTGTCGTGCTGGTCGATGGTGACGAGCGCAAGATTGACGCCCGCCCCAGTGACGCCATTGCCCTTGCCGTGCGCAGTAATGCCCCCATGTTTGTGGAGGACGACATCATGAATCGCCTGGGTACCGTTTCTGCCCATGCCGAGGAAGTTGACGACGAGCAGGAGTTCGAGAAGTTCGACGAGTTCGTCCATACGCTCTCCCCCGATGATTTCTAAATGTCTGGCACGCGAGCGGAGAGGTCGCTGATGGGTACCCGCGTATCGGCTGAAGCGGCCGCCATCGCGCGTGAAGCCCAAATGCGCTCGGAAGCATCCGAGGCGGCTCGCATCGCCTATGTGACGCAGGCCCGCACGCTTCGCGAGCGCCGCGGCTCCTATATCAAGATGGTTATCATCTCCGCCCTTGTCGCGGTAATCTGTTCTCGTCTTCGTGGTACAGTTGGTGCGCTTGGGTTTTCGATTTCAACAGGCTTGGTAATCTGGGGTGTGGTCGATGCGGTAATGCTGACCAACCAGATCAAGGTACTCGACAAGCGCGCGATGGATATGACGCGCGCCCGCGACGCTGCCGCCAAGATCGCTGCCGAGGCACAAGAACTGTAACGACGCCGGATTCGATGGGAAGGTCTAGAGATGGCACAGGATATGCAGGACGCCGGTAACGTCTCCGCCGAGCTCGACGCCATGGTGTGTGACCTGATTGGCGCGTTCTTGGACGACCTTGCCGCCGGCGAGAATCCGGGCGTAGTCGTGGCGATCGAGGATGCTGCTTCCAACCGATATCTTGCGGCGCTCGACGAGGACGGCGAAGAGGCGTGCCTGGAGGCTGCCACCAACTTTATCTCCGAGCACAAGATGGGCCTTAAGGACGAGGGCCTGGGCCGCATCGCCCGCTATGCCATCGGCTACACCGGCTGTGTCGAGATTGACGGTGGCTATCACGACGCTCTGCTCGTGAGCTTCTTTGAGACCACGCTCGAGAGCGGCTTTTCGGCATATGTGCTGTATGAGGGCATGGGCGCCGGCGATGGTTTTATGTGGAGCGACCCTGAACCTGCAGGTGAGGAAACCCCTCTCATCTAAAATCGCTAAAATAAACGAGTTTTCGGTAAAAGGCTCAATATTCCCGCTGAGCGTTGTATCGCTGGGCGGGCCGCATACGCGTGCCGTTTGTATATGGATAGAAGATAGGGGAACTACATGCGCGTAGACAATCTGAGGAACATCGCCATCATCGCCCACGTCGACCACGGCAAGACGACGATGGTCGATAAGCTCCTGCGTGCCACGGACGCCTTCCGTGCCAACCAGCAGGTCGAGGACCGCGTCCTGGACTCTAACGACCAGGAGCGCGAGCGCGGCATCACGATTCTCGCCAAGAACATCTCTATCGAGTACAAGGACGTCAAGATCAACGTCATCGACACCCCGGGCCACGCCGACTTTGGCGGCGAGGTCGAGCGCGTGCTGCGCATGGCCGACGGCGCCCTGCTGCTGGTCGACGCCTTTGAGGGCCCCATGCCCCAGACCCGCTTCGTGCTGCGTCACGCTATCGACACCGGCCTCAAGATCATGATCGTCATCAACAAGATCGACCGTCCGGGCGCCAACCCCGAGAAGGCCTACAACGACTGCCTGGACCTTATGGCCGACCTGGGCGCTACCGACGACCAGCTTGAGTTCGCCATGGAGCACGTGGTCTACGCCAGCGCCATGAACGGCTTTGCCCGCCTTGACCCCAACGACGGCAACATGGACATGTATCCGCTGCTCGATATGATCATCGACGACATGCCCGCGCCCGAGGTTGACGAGAACGCCCCGCTGGCCATGCAGTGCGTGACCATCGACCACTCCAACTTCGTTGGCCGCATCGGTATCGGTCGCGTGTACTCCGGCACCATTCACCAGGGCGATCAGATCCTGGTTGTGAAGAACGACGGCTCCAGCGCCACCGCTACCGTCAAGCAGCTCTTTACCTTCGACTACCTGGGCCGCACCGAGTGCCAGGAAGTCGGCGCCGGCGATATCGCCGCTGTCGTGGGCATTGACCGCACCGATATCGGCGATGTCTACACCGACCCCGAGAATCCCGTCGAGCTCGAGCCCATCGAGATCGATCCGCCGACCCTGTCCATCGTCTTTGAGGCTTCGACCTCCCCGCTCGTCGGTCGCGACGGCGACATCGTGGGCGCCCGTCAGCTCAAGGAGCGCCTGTTCAACGAGGCCGAGAACAACGTGACCATGAAGATCGAGGAGCTCGAGGACAAGAGCGGCGTCGAGGTCTCGGGTCGCGGCATTCTGCACCTGTCCGTTCTGATGGAGTCTATGCGCCGCGAGGGCTTCGAGTTCCAGGTCGGCCGTCCCCGCGTTCTGTTTAAGAAGGACGAGAACGGCAACAAGATGGAGCCTGTCGAGCAGGCCGTCGTCGAGTGCCCGGACGAGTACTCGGGCAAGGTCGTTGAGGTCTTCGGCACCTCCGGCGGCATCATGACGAGCATGGATACCTCGGGCATCGTGACGCACCTCGAGTTTAAGATTCCGACGCGCGGCATCATGGGCCTTAAGAACCGCATCATGAACGTTACCCACGGCGAGGGCGTGTTCTACCACACCTTCCTGGAGTATGGTCCTTACGCCGGCGAGATCGGTAACCGTCAGAACGGCGCCATGATTTCCATGACCACCGAGAAGGCCGTTGCCTACGCTCTGGGTACGCTGCAGGAGCGCGGCCAGCTGTTTGTTGAGCCGGGCACCGAGTGCTACGAGGGCATGATCGTGGGTGAGCGCAGCAAGGCCGGCGACATGGTCGTCAACATCGCCCGTACCAAGAACCTGGGCAACCAGCGTTCCTCGACCTCCGATATCTCTGTCCAGCTGGTGCCGCCCCGCACCTTCTCGCTGGAGGAAGCGCTGGAGTACATTGCCGACGACGAGCTAGTCGAGATTACTCCCAAGAACATCCGCCTGCGCAAGCGTCTGCTCAACGCCACCGACCGCAAGAAGGCTGCCGTCCGCGCCGGTCAGGTCAACAAATAAGCGCTGAGCTTTATAGCGACCAACAAGAAAGGGCGTCGACCGCGATGGTCGGCGCCCTTTTTGGTGCAAGGGGACAGGTTCGTTTGCACCACAGCGGGGGCGGTTATCCCCTCCGATCGGCTTTCTGGTCAAAGTTAAGTTGTTTAAACATATACATAATTCCACAGGATATAACCGCTTTGATACAAAACCGTTAACAGATAAAAATCAACTGGTATTACATTAAAAGACCTCTTTACCAGCGGTTTACATGACTGGTGTCTATATTGTATTTTATGCATTGTGGCATAGACGAACCGTCTTAGAAGTTGCCCCCCAATGGGTTCTTGCAATGCGCTAGGTAGGTTCTCGTAGATGTTGGGGTTTGTGTTCGATCCGACGATTCGCCGTATTCCACACTGTGTTGTAGGAATTAAGGGACAACTATGGACGCACACCGCTCACGGTCGCTGGGTATGGCGGCCCTGATCTTCATTTTGATTAGCCTCACCGCCGCTGTTTTTCACGGTGCAGCCCCAGTGCGCGCCGAGGATGCAACGACGCCAACGCCGATTGCGATTGATGAGAATACGGCGGACGTTACGGTTGGGCTGTATGCCGATAAGGATCGTCAGCAGCCTCTCGGTAAAGAGGGCTCACCCTCGATTACGACAGTCGATACAATTTACGGTTTTATGGCAGCCTACTTTAAAGAAAATTCTGGACTTACGTCTGAGAGGCCTGAGGCGATTTATACCTTTCCTGTGTCGATTGTCGTGAAGGACAACGCGGGCGGCGACTTGATGACTGATGATACCGAGAATGCGCAAAAGATGGGAACTTGGCGCATCGAAAAGAACAAGGTCATTTTTAACTACGACCCCAGCTATCTCAACGCCAATCCATCTTCACTCTATGTAAAGGTTAAATTCGAATTTGAGCTCAAAGACAAAAATCTGGATGATGGGTCAAAAGTCGAACTGAGATTTCCGGGCGTTGGCAAAGCTGTGCCTATCGAGATTCAAGACGGCGCGGTCGAGGGAAGTAAATCGGGTGTCTTTTCTCAAGATGGCACTACTGGAATTGCCAAGATAACTTGGACTATCAATCTGAGTGTTAAGTCGTATGCAACGGATGTAAAGCTGGTTGATAAACTCGGCGACTATCTGGAATTTGACCAGAACAGCTTCAAGCTTGATGGAAATCCGATTGGTTCTTCCGTGAGTATTGAGGGGCAAACGGGAACGGCAACGTTGTCGCTGGGTAGCCTTTCTCAGGGCGACCATACCGTTACGTACGAAACGACGGTTGGTGCGGACCTGCCGCTCTCTAACGGCACGCCCATGCAAGGCAAGAACGGTGTGCAGGCAACCTGGGGGAAGGCAAAGCCCCAACAATCTCCTTCGATTGAAGGTGTCTCGAATTCATTTCAGTATGACATGATTAAAAAAGAGCCCGGTACCGGAACGCCGTCTGCCATTACTTGGAAGGTTGTGCTTAACAAAGGGTCGCTTAAGGCTGATATGACCGGCTATACCTTTACTGATACGCTCGATGGCAAACAAGCTTATGTTGGCAACTACACGGTCTACAAGGGCGAGAATGCTGACGAAACTAATAAGATCGGCGAGGGAGCACCGGGTGAGTCGGAGGATTCATTTAGATATACGTTTAATCCAAAAGAGGAAGATCGGTATGCGACCTATTGCATCGTCTATCAAACTAAGTTGAAAGATGAGAATTCCTACGAAAAGGTAAGCAACACGGCAAGCGTGAAAAAAGAAGATTCAGATCAGCCCTTTGGAGAAAGTACCGAATACTATACTCGCCCTTGGACGGGCAAGACCATAAGCAAAACACTGCTCAATAAAGATGAGGCGGAGCGGACCGGAAAAGCAACTTGGCAATTACGCGTAGAGCTCCGTGATTACGTAAATGCGAAAAACCCAGAATTCGTTCTTATCAGAGATTCCATGCTGGCGGCTTGGAAGCAGACCATGGGGCCGGATACCACTGGCGGTCAATCGCATGTGGTTGCCATCGGGGATACCAAACTGGACCAAGGTGTCGACTGGGACTTTGAGCGAGGCAAAGATCCGTCACAGAAAAGCAACCAGCATAACTGCAATATTCAAATAACCATTACGAATAAAGTCAGGGAAGCACTGGATAAGTCCCCTGAAGTGGTTATTACGTACAAAACGGTGACCGACGCACTTCCTGGCTGGTACTCTAACTTTGCCTCTGTTGATGGGTTTAGCGGCTATTCTGATTACGTTTTTTACTATGTTGAAAGCGAAACGAAGCCTTCGGTAGAGAAGAACGTAAAAATAAATGAAGATGGTTCGCAGGCGCGGTGGGATGAGGCGTTTGATTGGAAACCAGTTGATGGCTCGAACGACAAAGGTGCGTGGATTGTCGACTGGACGGTCTATGCCAATCGAGTTAAGACGTCGGCCGGTGACTGTTATGGTGCGGGCAAGCTTAATGGTAAAGATGTCGTTGTTAAAGATGAGCTTCCTGATGGAATGAGTTATATCCCCGGTTCGGCAAAATATTCTTTGTATTCAAATCCCTACGAGACGGCGGTGCCCGGCCGCGAATGGGAACATGAGAGAGAAAAAACCGAGGTTCCGGATGCCTTGCTGACGCCTGTCGTCGATCGCCAGATGGTTACGTTTTCAATTCCAACGGAAAGGCTGGGCAATAATACAGGGTATGCAAAGCTGACGTATTCGACTGCTGTTAAAAGGTCGGTAGTCGATACGTCAAAGAATCTCGGCGAGCTCACGAACTCGGCAAGCGCAAGCTCGGATGGTAAAGACTTTAAGGCGGGCTCTGATACCGTACAGATCAAGAACAATGTATTGTCAAAGACCGGTGCGTCGGTAAGTAATAGCAAGCGAATTCACTACACCATTTTTGTTAACGAATCGGCATTGGACCTAAAAAGTGGAACCGACTATCTTGATCTGTTCGATGTGATGGACTCCAAATGCACGTTTGTGCCTTCGTCGCTTAGCGTGTCTGAGTGTGACAATGGCACTTGGCGCGAGTTGGCGAAAGAACAATACAAGACAGCTCTCGATTTGGTTGATGAGGGCGCCGGAAAGCAACAGCGATTGACGTTGAAGCTTCCCGACAAGAAGTACCTGAAAATCGAATATGACGTTCTGTCCGGTGAGTCTGGTAAGGTTTCCCTTTCCAATGAGGCTCGGCTCGAAGGTGTTGCGGACGGTTATAAAAAACACGAGCGTGAATATGATATAGATGCCGGCGCATCCGGAGGCGGAACGGGGTACGGCATTGTGGTCCACAAAGTGGATGAAAAGGACGTTACCGCGCCGTTGGCTGGGGCTACGTTCAAGCTCTATGAGATTGACACGGACGCGGCGCGGGGCGGTGCCGGTGTTGATGGCGCAAAGACGTTATTTTCCACCGAAACGACTGGCTCTGACGGGAGTGTGACTTTCGGAACAAGTTCGAACGCCATGGCTTCCTGCAAGCTTTACTGCCTTGAGGAGACGGCGGCTCCTGCTGGATATCGCGCCGCCCAACCAACATGGATTCTGCTCAAGGGCGGCGCGGACGACGAGCAATACGAACAAGCCATGAATGCGGCGAAATCTTTGCTTGGTGCCAATACAGAGATAACGTCAGATGCAGAGATTTGGGTGTACGATTCGCCCCTTGAAGGTAAAGCGACGATAAGGGCAAGGAAGGTGCTTGAAGGCGGAACCTTCAAGAAAGGACAGTTCTCGTTCGAGCTCAAGGACGCCGAGGGCAAAGTACTCCAGACGAAGACCAATGACGCCGAGGGCAATGTCTCCTTCAGCGTAGAGTACAACAAAGCAGGAACCTATACCTACACCATCTCCGAGGTCGTCCCCGAAGGCGCCGAGAACAATGTCAAGGACCACATCACCTATGACGCGACCCCGCGCGACGTCACGGTTAAGGTAACTAATGGCACGAACAAACTCGAAACCGAAGTCACCTATGACAGTGACTCCAAGACTCCGCCGACCTTTACCAACAAGTACTCGACCACGCTTCCTGAGGCGGGCGGGGCTGGCTTGACCATGACGTATCTGGCTGGCGCTTCGATGCTGTGTTTTGCCGCGACGTGGATGCATGCTCGCCGCCATCGTGATCTTGATCGGAGTGGTCGTCGTGAGTAAAGTGCTCCGTCATATGTTGGCCGTCGTAGTGATGTCCATGGCCGTCGTCTTCGCTTTTGCGATCGCCCCTGGAACGGCCCGTGCTGCCGACACCGGAGCCATTACAGTGGACGGTACAGTCGCGACACGTTACGACGCGTACCAGCTCTTTTCGGCGACCGTTGTCGACGATGCCGATGCCGACCAAAAGGTCGCAACTGATGTAGCGTGGACGAATGACACGGTTCGCCAAGCTGCCCTTCCCGTGTTTCATGATGCAGGGCTTGATAACTCGGCATCGACGGCGCAAGAGGCTGCCGAATGGATGAATGCCGACGGGCACATGACGACCACGCTGGCGGCAAAGCTTGCCCGTGCGATTTGCAATGCCGGTGCGCCTTCCGTGGCCCTTAACGCGGGCACGACGGCCGAGCTGCCCTGCGGCTACTGGCTCATCGTCGCCGACGACGACGCCATCGCCCAGGGCGAGGCCGGCACCGCGCCGATCATGGCCCTGGTCGGCGGCAGCTCCGTCGCCGTCAAGCCCAAGGCCGCGACCCCCAAGGTTGCCAAGCACGTGCTGGAGGACAGCACCGCCGCCTGGGGCAAGGCCGCCGACGCCACGGTCGCCGACAACCTGTACTGGCGCCTCTCTGCCACGGTCCCGGCGGGCCTTGCCGCCTACGACACCTATACGGTGCGGTTCGTCGACACCATGAGCGCGGGGCTCGACCCCTCCAAGGTCGCCGCGAGCATGCGCGTGTACGTGGCGGCGGGCGCGGACGGCGGCTTCGACGCCGTCTCGACCGGTAAGGACGGGCGCACCGGCACCGAGCCCGCGAAGGGTTGGACCGACATCACGGCCCAGTGCGGGGTCTCGGTCGACGGTAAGACCTTCACCGTGCGCACCGGCGACCTGGTCGCCGCGCTCGGCGGGGCCGACGCCTGTACCGCGGGCGCCCGCGGGGGCGCCGTCTACAATGCGCCGTTGGGGGCCAACTGCAATCGAGGCGCCACCAAGGGCAACCCCAACGAGGTCTACCTGCGTTATCCGCGCTCTCCCCTCGCCGACCAGTCCGGCGACGCCGGATTCACCCGCACGCCGAGCGATGACGCGTGCGCCTACACCTGGGGACTCAGCCTCATCAAGCGCTCAAGCTCGGACGATAAACCGCTCGAGGGCGCCAAATTGCGCATCATCGATGACCGCGGGCGCATCCTAACGACCGACGGCTCGTGGTCGACGGATGCCGACGCGTGCGTCACCACGGGCGCGGATGGCCATGTGGAATTGAGCGGTGTTGACGCGGGTGTCTACACCGTCGAGGAGGTCGCGGCTCCCAAGGGCTACACCGCCTTTGAAGGCAAACGTACGGTGACGGTTACGGCCGAGGGATTGGACGTTAAACAGGTTGCAGTCGCGAAGCCCAAGGTGACCGTGTCGGCCGAAAGCCCTCTGCGGGTTGATACCGCCGATGCCGGGACGGGTTCGATTGAGCTGTCGGTGCTCAACACCCCAAGCAAAGAAGCAAGTCGAGGCTTTATGCCCTCGACGGGAGATAGAACGTTGGTGCTAGTGGCGGTTTTGGCTGCCATCGGAGTGGCGGCTATTGTTGTCGCGCTCGTCATCAAGCGGGGAGGAGGTCGCCGTGAAAAATAATTATCCCCTCTGCTCAATGGCGAACTGCCTCCGTAGCGAGTGATGCGTAGGCCTACCGACCTGATGATCATTGGTTTTGAAAAAGTTACTAGAGAACCCTCCATGAAAAGCGGGGCACCCGGTCGATATGACCGAGTGCCCCGCCTCGTTTGTTGGTGCAAAGTAACCTGACCCCTTTGCACCGCCACAAAGGTGCCTGTCCCCTTTGTGGCGGTTGGTGGCTAAGCGGTGGGGAGTCCTGGCGTGTTAACCGGCTGTTGCGGCTTGAGGTGGGCGTTGCGCCAGATGATTTGGATGATGTAGCCGAGCATAAAGACAAAGGCCACGCCGCTGATGAAGCCGCCTACGAGGGGAAGCCCCGTGAGGGCGCCTGCAATCACGCCGCCGATGGCTGCCATGGCGTAGCGGTTTTGGTTGTGTCCGACCATGCGCGCGATCGCGCACCCTGCAAAGGCACTCGACACCAGCGCGATGCCAATAACGCCGCACATGAGGGCTCCGGCAAGCGACAGACCAGCGATAGAGATAATTAGCAGTAGGACGGCGGGGACGATAGCAATCGTACCCAGAAGACCGCTCACCCACAGGGGCACGGGGCGCTGGTGGAGCATACTGGCGGCGCTGGCAGTCGCACGCGGAAAGACGAGCTCGAGCAGCAGAGCGACAAAGCAGGTCGAGAGTGCCGCGGCGACGATACCGCCGATGACATCGCTAACGGTGGAAGTATCCTCGTTCTCGGTGCGGTCGATCTTGAGCGCGCCGACCTCGGCTCCCGCGGCACGCTCGGGGTCCTCGGAGACGTGCGCGTTCACGGTGCCGGTGATGTGGGCGTTCTTGCCCAGGATGAGCTTGTCTGCCCAAACCTCGACATCGCCCTCGACGGTGCCATCGATGGTCACCGTGTCGCCCGCAAGCGCTGCCGACTTGGTAGAGCCGCGCAGGGCAACCGTCTCGCCTATCGCATAGAAACAGTTGGCGGTGCTGTCGGAATTGAGCACGACATGCTGACCAGCGACGGTCACGCTGCCATCAACCGTGGTCTTGGCGATATCGATAGTGCGTGCCGCCAAGCGGACGGCGCCACCCACCGTGCAGTCGCGGATAGAGAGGGTATCGCCCGCGCCGATGATATCGCGGTCGATGGAGACATCGTCCAGTTCGAGACTCTGACCTGCCCAGTACAGGTCACCTTCGACGCCGGATGGATTGGCGTCATTGTCGGTCGCAAGTACGTTTCCTGCGGTGTCCGTGCCGGCGAACGACGCTGTGGGAAGCACGGTGATCGCCAACGCGATGAGCGCGAATGCCATAAGCAGGCACCGACGCATCTTGTGTGACGGCGCCGCCGCGGTTTGATTGAAAGCCATGGTTGATCCTTTTGTTAGGTGTTCGGCATATACCTAACAGGGTACCCAACGCGCGGGCGCTCTAAAAGAACCTCTCGGTTGCATTTCGAAGGATGAGCCCGCGCCACCTACTTTTTGCGGTGCAAAAAGTGTGCGATGTCTTCCTCGGTGGGGCTTTTGATGTCAAAGCGCAGCGAGAGCCAGCGCAGACCCATGGTCACGACAACGCATACGACCAGCGCGGCGACATTGCTGACCAAGCCACTCATAACGAGACACACATAGCTTGTCGATCCGGCGATGGCGGCGATGGCATAAAAGTTAGTACGTTGGAAAATGCCCGGAACCACGCCCATGAAGCCGTCGCGCAACATGCCGCCGCCCACCGCGGTGAAAAAGCCCATCATGATGCACACCGCCGGCGCAAAGCCGTAGACCAGCGCCTTGTCTGCTCCAGTGGCGGCGTAGATGCCGACCGAGATGATGTCGAGCAGCGGAATGAGTTTTTCGGGCTTGTCGACGATTGCCGGGAAAATATAGATGATGGCTGCCGTGGCAATGGAAAGCGGCAGCGCCATCGGCTGGTTGAGGATGTAGACGTTGCCCACCTGCAGCGTCATGTCGCGCAAGAGACCGCCGCCCAGACCGCAGACCACCGCGAGCGCGACCGCGCCCACCAGGTCGAGCTTGTGCTCGCGCGCAACCAGCACACCCGAGATTGAAGCCGCGACGACGGCGAACATTTCGAGCCAAAACGGGATGGCGACCATGGCATCCGTGGCGTGTGAGGTAACGGTCATAGCGGCGACGACGGGCAAGATGGGGTCCTTCTGATTGCGAGTTTAGACAATGCCCGTACATAGTACATGGTTGACGGGTCTGGCGACCCTATTGCTCGGTAAACGGTCGGGACTGGGTGGTTCCATGTTTGGGGGATCTGGGTTGATGCTGAACGCGATGGGGCGTGGCTGAATAGGAGGGATGTCCAAATTTTGAGCGGAGCTCAAAATTTATCCGGTCGGCTTACGCCGACCGCGCCGCGCTAAAAACGCGCCACTGGCGCGTTTTCTTTACGCTTTGCGCCCTGGCGGGTTCGAATCCCTCCTCCTCCGCCGTATTTGCTTGTAAGGGACTTAAAAGAAAAAAGCCCCCAATCTGGGAGCTTTCTCAATCTAAATGGCGGAGGAGGAGGGATTCGAACCCTCGTGACCTTATACAGGCCAAACGGTTTTCGAGACCGCCGCATTCAACCACTCTGCCACCCCTCCGCGTGGGGTAAAAACAAAGCAGGCTCAAAGGCCTGCTTTGGAATTAACTGGCGGAGAGTCAGGGATTTGAACCCTGGAGACGCTTTTGACGCCTACACGATTTCCAATCGTGCTCCTTCGGCCACTCGGACAACTCTCCGTTAAATGCGAAAGTCAGTATACACGAGGAATCGCAAAGTGCAAACAGAAAAGTTGGCATTTTTTGAAACGCTTGGCTTCGTGACGGGATCTAGGAGAGCAAAAACGGGCTCTGACCAGCAGGGTTGCATACGGCGAATTGTTCAAAATGGGTATTTATAAACGACGTGGCAGCAATTTTAAAAATCTTTGGGTGGTGCTGTGGACCACTGGTATGCATTTTGCGACCACAGTCTTGTGCCCGTTGACCTGCGGCTTGGCTCAGCTTGTCCCCGCGGCACCGTATCTTGTCCACAAATCCGTCAAGCTCTTGGTCGGCATTTGGTTGGAATGCGCATGAAACGTCGTGCGAGTATGGGCATATGTGGAGGTCATGAGGTTGTAGCTGCATATTCTTGCGGCCTGGGAGGTTGAAAGATATTATTACCAAGTCTTTTCCTGCTTCAGGCGCACCTTCACGACCTGAAGCCACATTTGCCCAGAGGAGGTGACAATATGAAGGCTTATGAACTGCTGTTCTTTGTTGACCCGTCGCTCGACCCCGAGACTCGTCTCGCTGTCATGAAGCGTATCGATACCACGATCGCTGAGGGCGCTGGCAAGGTCGACTCCGTTGACGAGTGGGGCAAGCGCAAGCTCGCCTACGAGATCAACGACCTCACCGATGGTGACTACACCCTCATCAACTTCCACGCAGATCCTACCCAGATCGCCGAGCTTGATCGCGTCCTGCGCATCACCGACGCTGTGGTCCGCCACATGATCGTCCGTCGCGACGACCAGGAGTAAGACTGTCGTTTTGGACTGGGCTTGTGCCCCAAGAGGAAGTAGTGAGTTATGAGCATCAATCGAGTGAACATCACCGGTAACCTCACCCGCGATCCCGAGCTGCGCGCCACCGCCGGCGGAACCCAGGTTCTGTCCTTTGGCGTCGCCGTGAACGATCGTCGCCGCAACGCGCAGACTGGCGAGTGGGAGGACTATCCCAACTTTGTCGACTGCACCATGTTCGGCACCCGCGCCGAGGCCGTGAGCCGTTTCCTGGCAAAGGGAAACAAGGTCGCGATCGAGGGCAAGCTGCGCTACAGCTCTTGGGAGCGCGACGGCCAGCGCCGGAGCAAGCTTGAGGTCATCGTCGATGAGATCGAGTTTATGAGCTCCCGTGGTGGCCAGGGTGGCTACGATCAGGGCGGTTACGCCCCCGCAGCTCCCGCGCCCGCAGCACGTCCTGCCGCACCGGTGGCTACGCCGCCCGCGGTCGACGTCTACGATGAGGACATCCCGTTCTAAGGGTTGTTCACCTATTTTTGAGTGAGAGGCGGCTTCGGTTCGCCGAAGTTGCCAAATGAAAGGTATTTTGACATGGCTAATGATTTTTCTGCACGTCAGCCGCGTCGTAAGTACTGCCAGTTCTGCAAGGAGAACACTGAGTTCATCGACTATAAGGACACTCAGCTTCTCCGTAAGTACATGACCGACCGTGGCAAGATCAAGCCCCGTCGCGTCACTGGCGCTTGCACGCAGCATCAGCATGACATCGCCAACGCCATCAAGCGCGCCCGCGAGATGGCTCTCCTGCCGTACACCGTCCCCGTGGTTTCCTCTCGTGGCAACCGCGACCGCGGCTAAGAAGGGAGACGCATCATGAAGGTTATTCTTCTCGATGAGATCAAGGGCAAGGGCGGCGAGGGTGACGTCGTAGAGGTCGCTCAGGGTTACGCTGAGAACTTCCTGTTCCCCAAGAAGCTCGCTGTTGCCGCCACCAAGGGCAACCTCAAGCAGCTTGACGAGCGTCGCAACAACATCGCCAAGCGCGAGGCCGTCCGTCTGGCTACCGCCAACGAGACCAAGGCTGCCTTCGAGGGCAAGACGGTCACCGTTGACGTCAAGGTCGGCGACGAGGGCATCCTCTTTGGCTCCGTTACCGCCGCTATGATCGCTGACGCCATCAAGGCTCAGCTCGGTATGGACATCGACCGCAAGCGCGTCGAGCTCGGTAAGCCCATCAAGGTTGCCGGTGCCCACACCGTTGCCATCTCGCTGTACCGCGAGATCAAGGCCGAGGTTGTCGTTCTCGTCGGCGTTACCGCCGAGGAGCTCGCTGCCGAGGCTGAGGTCGAGGAGGCCGCTGAGGTCGCCGAGGCCGAGACCGCCGAGGTCGAGACTGAGGCTGCTGCCGAGTAGCATTTGCTGCAACGCAACAATCTTGTTCTAAGAAGGGCGCTCTGGGAAACCAGGGCGCCCTTTTGTTTTTTGCGCTGAGCGAGCGTCATGGTGATCGTTGTGTCGAAGTCCTATATACAGGACCGTTCATCCGTTTGGTTCGGTGATGATTGGCGGCGCGCGGCGCGTTTTGGGACCGTGGCTGATACTATGGATGCTCGCAAGCGATATGAATGAGGATGCTCATGGCATATGACGATAGGGAGACCGGGCTGACGGTTGAGGACCGCGGCTCAAAGTTGGGTCTTCCCCAAAACCAAGATGCAGAGGCCAATGTACTGGCCGCTATGCTGCTATCGCCCGAGGTGGTCGAAGAGGCCCAGGTCGAGCTGCAGCCCGATGACTTCTACCGGCCCATTCATAAGACCATCTATACCGCGATGGTCGATATGTACAACAGCCGCATTCCCATCGACTCCATCTCGCTGATCGATTACCTGCGAAGTATCAACAAGCTCGATGCCGTGGGCGGCGAAGCGTACATTTTGGAGTTGATGGGCCAGACCCTGTCGCTCGTCAACTGGCAGCACCATGCCGCCATCGTTCGTCGCGATTCGATGCTGCGTGAGCTGATCGGCGCCACCAACGAGATCAACGCGCTGGCATATAACGCCCCCACCGACACCAAAGAGGTCGTCGAGCTGGCCGAGAGCAAGCTGCTCAAGGTCACGGCACGCGAGGTCAAGTCGAGCTACAAGACGCTGACCGAGTTTATGGTCGAGGCCTATAACGAGGCCGAGGAAGTGTGCCAGGCCGGTGGTCAGGCGGCGGGCGTGCCCACCGGCTTTCCGTCACTCGACCGCATGCTCATGGGCTTCCGCGAGGGTCAGCTCATCATTATCGGCGCCCGTCCTGCCGTGGGTAAGACGTCGTTCGCTCTGAACCTGGCACTTAACGCCGCCGCTGCTGGCTATACCGTCGGCTTCTTCTCGCTGGAGATGTCGGGCAAGGAAATTGCCCAGCGTCTGATTTGCGCCTACGCCATGATTTCGATCAGTGACTTCCGCATGGGCCGCATTAGCCCCGAGCAGTGGGCCAATATCAACGAGGCCACGCAGACCTTGTCCAAGCTCGATATTCTGATTGACGATACGCCCGGCACCACAGTGACCGAGATTCGCGCCAAGAGCCGCCGTATGCTCCATAACAAGGAGAAGGCAATCATCATCCTGGACTACCTGCAGCTGGTGAGTCCTCCGCCGGGACGCCGCTCCGAGAGCCGTACCGTCGAGGTCTCGGAGATGTCGCGTGGCCTGAAGATCATGGCCAAGGAGCTCAAGATCCCGCTCATCGCGCTGTCGCAGCTCTCGCGTCAGGTCGAATCCCGTACTGGCAAGCGCCCGCAGCTTTCCGACCTTCGTGAATCGGGCTCCATCGAGCAGGACGCCGATATCGTTATGTTCTTGGACCGCTCCGCCGACGAGGCCGAGGCCTCGCGCGACGATCGACCCGACGAGGGCGTTACGCGTATCGTCGTGGCCAAGAACCGTTCGGGCCCGATCGGCGACGTCGATCTGATGTTCCTGCCGGCATCCACCAAGTTCTATGAGCTTGATGGGGCACATGCCGAGGAGTAGGACAGGCGCCCGTTGCACGGGTATACTGGGAATGTTTTGTGCTTCTGCGTGCCGGCGTGGCGCGTAGACAGTCCATGAATGTAAGGAGTAAACATGCCGTCAACCGTTTTGGTCGGTGCCCAGTGGGGCGATGAGGGCAAAGGTAAGATTTGCGACCTGGTCGCCGGCGACTTCGATGCCGTCGTGCGCTACTCGGGAGGCAACAACGCCGGTCACACCATCGTCGTCAACGGCAAGAAGTACGGCCTGCACCAGGTGCCCTCCGGCATCATGTATTCCGACCACGTGTCGGTGATCGGTAACGGCTGCGTCGTCAACCCCAAGGTTGTCCTTGAGGAGATCGACATGTTCGAGGCCGACGGCATCACCACCAAGAACCTCAAGATTAGCGGCAACGCGCATGTCATCATGCCGTACCACATCGATCTGGATGGCGCCTTTGAGCAGAAGCTCGGCAAGAAGAACATCGGTACCACCAAGCGTGGCATCGGTCCGTGCTATCAGGACAAGATGGCCCGCATTGGCCTGCGCATGCAGGACATGCTGGACGAGGCGCTGTTCCGCGACAAGCTGGAGACCGCTCTCGCCCGCGTGAACCCCGAGCTCGAGCTCATCTACAACCTGCCCACCTACACCGTGGATCAGATTTGCGACGAGTACCTGCCGATGGCCGAGCGCCTGCGTCCCTACATCACCGAGACGAACCTGCTGCTCAACAACATGATCGATGAGGGCAAGGACCTTCTGTTTGAGGGCGCCCAGGCGACGCTGCTCGACATCGACCACGGCACTTATCCGTACGTGACGTCTTCCAACTGCACCGCCGGCGGCGCCATTACCGGCTCCGGCGTCGGCATGAAGAACGTCGATCGCGTGCTGGGCGTCATGAAGGCCTACATCACCCGCGTCGGTTCGGGCCCCATGCCCACCGAGCTTTCCTATGAGTCCGAGGCTGGCCACACGCTGACCGAGGAGGGCTATGAGTACGGCGTGACCACCGGTCGCCGTCGTCGTTGCGGCTGGTTTGACGGCCCTATCGCCAACTATGCCTCGCGCGTCAACGGCCTCACCGACATCGCTGTGACCAAGCTTGACGTGCTTTCGGCCTTCGACACCATCAAGGTGTGCGTGGCCTACGACGTCGATGGCGAGCGCTACACCAGCGTGCCCGAGCATCAGGTGCGCTTTGAACATGCCAAGCCCATCTACGAGGAGCTCCCTGGCTGGAAGTGCGACATCACCGGTTGTCGCAGCTTTGACGAGCTGCCGCAGGAGGCTCAGGACTACGTGGCGTTTATCGAGGATCTGGCACACACCCGTGTGACGTTCATTGGCGTTGGCGCTGGTCGCGAGCAGATCATCAACCGATTCTGGAAGTAATCGGGACTATTTGGTTATTGCGATATACCCCTTTGCAGCCCGGACGGGCGGCCGAGGGGTATATTTGCTTGCAAAGGGCTCGCGCGGAGCGGGCCGTTCATCCATAGAGGAGGCACCCTTGAAGGCGGACACTCAAACCATCGACATCCTGTTGTTGGGCAGCGGCGGCCGTGAGCATGCTTTGGCAGCCAAGCTCGCAGCATCACCGCGCGCCGGCAAGCTCTACATTGCGCCGGGTAACGGCGGCACCGCGAGCTGCGGCGAGAACGTTGTTCTCGACGACTGCGATCCTGCGGCCGTGGCGGCGTTTGCCCAGAGCCACGGATGCGGACTCGTGGTAATTGGCCCCGAGGCTCCGCTCGTGGCGGGCGTGGCCGACGCCGTGCGTGCGGCGGGTATTCCCTGCTTTGGCCCGGGTGCCGAGGGCGCCCAGATGGAGGGCTCCAAGCTGTTCTCCAAGCAGCTCATGGAGCGCGCGGGTATTCCGACGGCAGCCTACGGCTCGTTTACCGACGAGGCTTCGGCTCTCGCCTACGTGCGCGAGCAGGGCGCCCCGCTGGTCGTCAAGGCCGACGGCCTTGCCGCGGGCAAGGGCGTTATCGTGGCGACCGAACTTGAGCAGGCCGAGGAGGCCGTGCGCGAGTGCTTTGGCGGCACCTTTGGCGATGCCGGCAATACCGTGGTCATCGAGGAGATGCTGACCGGCCCCGAGTGCTCGCTGTTGGCCTTTACCGACGGCAAGACTGTGCGCCCCATGGCCACCTCGCAGGACCACAAGCGCGCGCTCGAGGGCGACAAGGGCCCCAACACCGGCGGCATGGGCGTCTACAGCCCGGTGCCCATCGTGACTGACGAGGAGCACGCCACCATGGTGAAGGTCATGGAGCAGACCGTGGCCGAGCTTGCTGCCGAGGGCATCGACTACCGCGGCTGCCTGTATGGCGGCTTTATGCTCACCCCCGCCGGCCCCAAAGTGCTGGAGTTCAATGCCCGCTTTGGCGACCCCGAGACGCAGGTCGTGCTCCCGCGCCTTAAGAACGACCTGGTTGAGGTCATGCTCGCCTGCGCCAACTGCGAGCTCGATCAGATTGAGCTCGACTGGCGTGACGAGTGGGCCGTGGCCGTTGTCCTGACGAGCGCGGGCTATCCCGGCAGCTACGAGAAGGGCAAGGTCATCACCGGTATCGCCGATGCCGAGGCCATGGAGAACGTGACCGTGTACCACGCGGGCACTGCCGTGGTGGACGGCCAGCTCGTGACCAATGGTGGCCGCGTGCTTGCCGTGACCGCTCTGGGCGACACGTTCGAGAACGCTCGCAACCTTGCCTACGAGGCCTGCGAGAAGATTGATTTTGAGGGCAAGACCCTGCGTCACGACATCGGCCTGCGCGCGCTGCGCGGCCGCGACGCTTGGGATGCCTAAAATCCGAGAGGAATGAGACGGATGGACGAGAAGAACGAAGAGCTCGTGGACGCGCAGATCGTCGAAGAGGACAGCCGCATGTATGGGCACGCCGAGGGCGAGCCTGGTGGCGAGGTCGCTGACGAGCCGGCGCTGGTGCTGGGCGACGACGACCCGCACGATGCCGAGTTGCACGAGAAGATTCTTTCGGAGGAGTGCGCCTGGAAGGGCAAGATCCTCGACGTCCACCGTCTTGAGGTTGAGCTGCCCAACGGTCACCGCAGCGCCCGCGATATCGTTCGCCATCCGGGCGCGGCGGCCGTTGTGGCACTGACCGAGAGCGGCAAGATTGTACTGGTGCGTCAGTACCGCACCGCCATCGACCGCGTGACGGTCGAGATTCCCGCCGGCAAGCTCGATCCAGGTGAGGACCCGCTCGATTGCGCCAAGCGCGAACTGCATGAGGAGACGGGCTTTAGGGCTGGTCGTATTCGCTTTTTGACGTCGATTGTCACGTCCTGCGGTTTTTGCGATGAGATTATCCACATCTACTTGGCTACCAAGCTCGAGTTTGATGCGCCCAACCCCGATGATGACGAGTTTGTCAACGTGGACCTGGTGCCGCTGCACGAGCTGATCGACGCCGTGCTCGACGGCAAGATCGAAGACGCCAAGACCGTCGTAGGCGCCTTGGCCTGCGATAGCATCGCGCATCGCCTTGGGGGCGCGGAGCTTTAACGAGCGGGGATGATCCCGCAGGTTTGTGTAAGTCAGCGAAAGTGCTCCATTTGAGACAAGGTGGCCTAAAAGAGGAGGGAAGCGTATGGATATACGCGACCGACGATTGAAGGCCAGATTGTCCAAATGGGGCACTTGCAGCGTCGAGACGAAACGCGGTTTGGTAAAACCGCGTAAGGTGATTATGTTTAAGAGGTTTCTTTCGTATTACAAGCCCCAGATGGGGCTTTTTGTTGCTGATACTGTTTGTGCTCTGGTGCTTGCCGCCATTGACCTGGCGTTCCCCATTATCCTGCGCAATTTGACCGGTGGGCTGTTTACTCAGGGTCAGGCTGCCATTATGCAGGCGCTCGGTATGATCGCGGTGGGCTTGGTGTTGATGTATGCCGTCCGTTGCGCCTGTCGCTACTTTGTGAGCTATTGGGGTCACGTGATGGGCGCGCGCATGGAGTCCAAGATGCGCGAGGACCTGTTCGACCAGTATGAGCGCTTTAGCTTTGCGTACTTCGACCGCAACAGCTCGGGCGACATGATGAGCCGCGTGGTCAACGACCTGTTCGATATCTGCGAGGCGGCGCACCACGTGCCCGAGTGGATCATCATCTGCGGCATCGAGATTATCGGCTCGTTTGTGATCCTCTTTACCATCGCCCCGGTGCTGGCGCTCGCCATGGCCGTGGTGACGGCGGCGTTTGCGGTCATCATGTTTTGGCAGAACATGCGCATGCGCGAGGTCTTTAGCGACAACCGCAAAAAGATCAGCGGCATCAATGCGCAGCTGCAGGATTCGCTGGCAGGCATGCGCGTGGTCAAGAGCTTTGCCAATGAGGAGACCGAACGCTTCAAGTTCCGCGCCTCCAACAATCGCTATCTTTCGTCCAAGGAGAATATGTATCACGCCATGGGCGTCTATACCGCGACGTATGGCCTGCTCTCGGGTGTGCTCTATGTGATCGTGGTACTGCTGGGCGGCTGGCTGGTTGCCCAAGGCCAGCTGCAAGCAGTCGATATGGCGACCTTTGCACTCTATATTTCGCTGTTCTGCACGCCGCTTGAGACGCTCGTCAATTCGGCCGAAACGTATCAGAAGGCTATCGCCGGCTTTAAGCGTATGGACGAGGTGCTCTCGACCGCGCCGGATATCCAGGACAAGCCGGGCGCTACGGATCTGCAGGTGACTGCCGGCGCCGTGGAGTATCACGACGTGTGCTTTAACTACGAGGATGTTGAGCTGGGCGAGGGCGATGCCGACGAGCGTCCCGTTATCGACCATATGGACCTGTCCATCAAGCCCGGGCAGACCATCGCTTTGGTTGGCCCTTCGGGCGGTGGCAAGTCCACGACCTGTTCGCTGCTGCCGCGCTTTTACGACGTGGCTGCCGGATCCATTAGCATCGACGGCCAAGATGTGCGTGACGTGACGCAGCATAGCCTGCGTCGTGCCATCGGCCTGGTGCAGCAGGATGTCTATCTGTTTGACGGTACGATTGGCGAGAACATCGCCTACGGCAAGCCGGGCGCTACGGCAGGAGAGATCGCCGAGGCCGCCCGCCGCGCCAACATCGATGCCTTTATCGAGTCGCTTCCACAGGGCTACGACACCGTGGTGGGCGAGCGCGGCAGCCGTCTTTCGGGCGGACAGAAGCAGCGCGTTGCCATCGCGCGTGTGTTTCTCAAGAACCCCAAGATCCTGATTTTGGACGAGGCGACGAGTGCTTTGGATAACGAGAGCGAGGAAGCGGTGCAGGAGTCACTCGAAGAACTGGCGCGCGGCCGCACCACGATTATCATCGCCCACCGTCTTTCGACCATTAAGCATGCCGATGAGATTGCGACCGTTGAGCATGGTCGCGTTGTGGAGCGTGGCACGCACGAGGAGCTTCTCGCCCGTGGCGGCACCTATGCCCGTTACTATCGAATGCAGTTCGAAGGTGCGCGTGCGCACGAGCTCGACTGATTGATATGACAGGAAGTTTATGGCTGACAAGAACCCTTTGACTCCGGAAGAAGTGACGGAGTTATTCTCCGAAATCGATGCATCCGGTGTCTTGGATCCCACGCTTGCCAAAAAGCGAACCGAGCGCATGCGTGAGAAGGAGGCTGCGGCCAAGCGCGGTGACAAAGCTGCGCTAGCGCAGCTGCGCAGCGAGGACCGCGCGAGCCAGGCAAAACATATCGACCCGCTGTCCGAGGACGATCCTTCGGGTTCGCAGGTGAGTCATACCATTACGAAGACCGCGATGGCCGTGGTCATTGGTATTTTGGTGCTGATCGTGGGCATGCAGATTGGCTACGGCGTGATGCGTCGTCTGAACACCGCCAACCTGTCCGAGAGCGTTTCGGTCGATACCGTTTCGACGGCGCTGAAGGGCGGCCTTGAGTGGGGCAACGGCTTTACGCAGTTCCCGCTCGACTTTACCGTCGATGAAGCCGATGAGCGTACGGGCACGGTCGAGGTGACGGTGTTGGACACATCGTCTGCCAACGAGCTCGAGCTGCTGTCCAACGGGCAGATTCAGGCCGCGGCGCTTGCGACCAACGCGCTGCTCAACGATAAAATCGACCGCGTGGTGTATAACGTTCACGCCTATATCGACGAGGATAGCAACATTCAGCACGATTCCTTCTTTGGCATGTTTCCCGCCCAGGGCCACCAGAGCGCCATCCTGACGTTCGTGTGGACCAAGAGCTCATCCAACGCCACGAATATCGACTGGAAGATGCGCATCGTGAGTATGGATGACACCATCGCCGAGCGCATTCAAAAACAGGTGAACTCGGTGTCGTCGTTGATTGAGGACCCGGTGGTGAGCCAGACCAAGATTGACGAGGAAAAGGACGAACGTGACCTGGAACATCGTCTGCATGGCCGCGAGATTTTCCGCGGCGGCAAGCCCGATCGCTCACCGTCCGATCTGCTGGAACAGGACAAGAAAAAGTAAGAGGCCATTATCCCGCGTGAGCCACAAGGCCACGCGGGATGATTTTTCTGGGACGGGGATTAAAAAATCATTATGCATAGAAAGTCATAATTATCATTTCGTAAACATTTCGATGAAATTAACGCCATGAGGCATGCTTGCGGTTACAATACCGCGAGGCCTAACTACACACCTTTAAGCCGGTCCTGTGAGACCGGGAAGGAGAATTATGGCGAACAACCATACCGCGGGCGCTGCCGCCCGCACCTTCGCGCCCAGCGAGCTTTGCCAGCGTATGCTGGCCAAAACCAGCAAGGGCACCTGCGGTCCCTGCATCCTGTATCTTGAGGATGGGACCATTTTTTATGGACGTGCATGCGGCGCCGCGGGCACCGCGACCGGCGAAGTCTGCTTCAACACCTCGCTCGAGGGCTACTTTGAGGTCATGACCGACCCGAGTTATGCCGGCCAAATCGTAACCATGACCTATCCGCAGATCGGCAACTACGGTATCGACGAGACCGACGTCCAGTCGGCCTTCCCCGGCGACGCCGTGCGCCCTGCGAGCGCTCCGGCCATGCGCGGCATGATCGTTCGCGACATGTGCGCCACGCCTTCTAACTGGCGCTCGGCCGTCAGCGTGCCGGAGTACCTGCGCGCTCGCGGCATCGTCGCTATCGAGGGTGTCGACACCCGCGCTCTGGTGCGCCATCTGCGCGACAATGGTTCCAAGATGGGCATTATCTCGACCGAGATCTTCGACGTCGACGAGCTTGCCGAGCGTCTGGCCGCAGCGCCCACGCTGGTAGGCGAGAACCTGGTGAAGACCGTAAGTTGCCCCGCGCCTCACGAGTTTGTGGCCGCCGACCTGCCTGCCACGCATGACTTTGCACTTGCGGTTGCCGCTCCTGCCCGTCACAAAGTGGTCGCCTACGACTGCGGCGTCAAGCGCGGCATTCTGGAGGGCCTCGTCCGCGCCGGCTGCGACCTTACTGTCGTGCCGTGGGATACGTCCGCGAGTGAGGTGCTCGACATGAATCCCGATGGCGTCTTTTTGTCCAACGGCCCCGGCGACCCTGATGCCGTGGTGGAGACCTACGAGCAGGTGCAGCAGCTGATCGGCAAGGTGCCGGTCTTTGGTATTTGTCTTGGTCACCAGATGATCAGCCTGGCCTGCGGTGCCCAGATGGAAAAGCTTAAGTTTGGTCACCGCGGTGGCAACCAGCCGGTCATGAACCTGGTAAGCCGTCGCGTGGAGATCACCGCGCAAAACCATGGCTTTGGCCTGCTGTTCCCCAGCTTGGGCAAGCTTGTCCCCGAGCTTTCCGGCGGCGAGACCGAGCATGCGGCCGATGGAGATCTGCGCGTCTGGGTGCGCCGCGGAATCGCGCCGGTCGTGATGAACGAGCGCTTTGGCCGCATTCGCCTAACACATGTGAACCTTAACGACGGCACCGCCGAGGGCATCCAGCTGCTCGACGCCCCGTGCTTCTCGGTCCAGTATCACCCCGAGGCCTCGCCTGGCCCCACCGATGCCCACTATCTCTTTACCGCCTTTACGCGACTCATGGACGGCGAGGAGAACTACCTGGACATCGACACCGCGAAGGACCGCCTGGCTGGCTGGAATTTCGCCGAGACCGCCGCGACTGAGACCGAGGAGAACTAACATGCCGAAACGTACTAACATCAAGCGTATCCTCGTTATTGGTTCGGGCCCCATCGTCATTGGCCAGGCCTGCGAGTTCGACTACTCCGGCGCCCAGGCCTGCAAGGTGCTCAAGGAGGATGGCTTTGAGGTCATCCTGGTCAACTCCAACCCGGCGACCATCATGACCGACCCGGGTCTTGCCGATCGCACCTATGTCGAGCCCATCACCGCCGAGTTTATCGAGCGCGTAATCAAGAAAGAGCGCCCGGACGCGCTGCTGCCCACGCTGGGCGGCCAGACCGGCCTGAACGCCGCCGTTGAGCTGGCAAAGGACGGTACGCTCGACAAGTATGGCGTCGAGATGATCGGCTGCGACCTTGCCGCCATCGAGCGCGGTGAGGATCGCAAGCTCTTTAACGAGGCCATGGCCGAGATCGGCCTGGAGGTCGCGCGCTCGGGCTATGCCTACAGCGTGGCCGACGCCGAGGCCATCGCCGAGCGCGTGGGCTATCCCTGCGTACTGCGCCCGAGCTTTACCCTCGGCGGCGCCGGCGGCGGCATCGCTCACACCCACGAGGAGCTCGTCTCCATCGTGAGCCAGGGCCTCGAGCTCTCGCCCGCCCACGAGGTGCTGGTCGAGGAGTCCATCGAGGGTTGGAAAGAGTACGAGATGGAGGTCATGCGTGACCACGCCGGCAACGGCATCATCGTGTGCTCCATCGAGAACCTCGACCCCATGGGCGTGCATACCGGCGACTCCATCACCGTGGCGCCGGCGCAGACGCTTTCCGACCTGGAGTATCAGCGCATGCGCGTGGCCTCGCTCGCCATTCTGGAGAAGATCGGCGTCGAGACCGGTGGCTCCAACGTGCAGTTTGCCGTGAACCCCAACACCGGCCGCCTGATCGTCATCGAGATGAACCCGCGCGTGAGCCGTTCGTCCGCCCTCGCTTCCAAGGCCACAGGTTTCCCCATCGCCAAGGCCGCCGCGCGCCTGGCTGTGGGCTACACGCTCGACGAGATCGTCAACGACATCACCAAGGCAACGCCCGCCTGCTTTGAGCCCACGATCGACTACTGTGTGGTCAAGGTGCCGCGCTTTGCCTTCGAGAAGTTCAAGGGCACCGACCCTACGCTCACCACGCGCATGAAGGCCGTGGGCGAGATCATGGCGATCGGCCGCACCTTTGAGGAGGCCTTTGGCAAGGCTATGCGCTCGCTGGAGGATGGCCACCAGGGCATTTGCGCCGGTGGCAAAGAGGGTGCCGATAAGCTGAGCGACGACGAGCTTGCTCAGGCCGTGGCAACCCCGACCGAGCACCGCATCTTCTTTGTGGTCGAGGCCCTGCGCCGTGGCTGGGACATCGCTCGCATCCATGCCATCTGCGGTATCGATCCGTGGTACCTCAACCGTATCAACGATATGGTGCAGGTCCAGGAGAGCATCCGTGGCCTGCGTGTGGAGGATATCGACGCCGACGCGATGCGCCTGCTCAAGCAGTACGGCACGAGCGACGCCGAGATCGCCGCGCTGACCGGCTCGGACGAGCGCTTTGTGCGCGCCTATCGCAAGGGTCTGGGCGTGGTTCCCAGCATGAAGACGGTCGATACCTGCGCTGCGGAGTTCTCGAGCGCCACGGAGTACCATTACAAGACGTACGAGAACATCTACCGCACGAGCCCGGATGCCAAGAAGTGCGTAGCTCCCGACGAGACCACGCCGGCGAGCAAGCCCAATGCGATGATTCTGGGCGCCGGCCCCAACCGCATTGGCCAGGGTATCGAGTTCGATTACTGCTGCGTGCACGCGAGCTACGCGCTGGCGGCCCGCGGCTTTGAGACCATCATGGTCAACTGCAACCCCGAGACCGTCTCGACCGACTACGACACGTCCGACCGCCTGTACTTTGAGCCGCTCACCTACGAGGACGTCATGGACGTTATCGACGTTGAGCGCCCCGATGGCGTCGTGGTGACGCTTGGCGGTCAGACCCCGCTTAAGCTGGCGCGCATGCTCGAGGAGAGCGGCGTGAACATCATGGGCACCAAGCCCGATGCCATCGACTTTGCCGAGGACCGCGAGCGCTTCGCCGCCCTGCTCGACAAGCTGGGCATCATGTACCCGCCGGCGGGCCAGGCCACCTCGTTTGAGGAGGCCGAGGCCGTAGCCGCGCACATCGGCTACCCGCTGCTGGTGCGTCCGAGCTACGTGCTGGGCGGCCGCGGCATGATGATTGCCTACGATGCCGAGCATCTGCGCGATTACATGGCCGAGGCTGCGCGCATTAGCCCCGACTACCCGGTGTACCTCGATCGCTTCCTGGAGGGTGCGATCGAGTCCGATGTCGACGCCCTGTGCGACGGCGAGGAGGTCTACATCGGAGGCATCCTGGAGCATATCGAGGAGGCCGGCATCCACTCCGGTGACTCCGCGACCTGCATTCCGCCGTTCAGCTTTAGCGAGAGTCTGCAGGCGAAGCTCCGCGAGACCACGCGCCGCATCGCCATGGCACTGGGAGTCCGCGGCCTGGTCAACGTGCAGTATGCCATCAAGGGCGAGACCGTCTACGTGATCGAGGCCAACCCGCGCGCCAGCCGTACCGTGCCGTTCATCTCCAAGGCTACCGGCGTGCCACTGGCCAAGTGCGCGGCGCGTATCATGGCAGGCGATTCCATCGCCAGCCTGGGCCTGCCGAGCGACGAGCGTCAGCTCGATTGGTTCTGCATGAAGGAAGCCGTTATGCCCTGGGGTCGTTTCCCCGGTGCCGACGTTATCCTGGGGCCCGAGATGAAGTCGACGGGCGAGGTCATGGGTATCGCCAAGAGCTATCCCGAGGCATACGCCAAGACGCAGCTGGCGATTGACTACAAGCTGCCCGACCCGAGCGCCGGCAAGGTGTTCATCAGCGTGTGCGACCGCGACAAGCGCCACATCCTTTCGGTCGCGCGTATCCTGCGCTACCTGGGCTTTGATATCTGCTCCACCGAGGGCACGGCGCGCGTGCTGCGCGGCGGCAACGTGACCTGCGAGGTCGTGGAGAAGATTAGCGGCCCGCACGACGGCGAGCGTCCCAACATCGGTGACCTGATCGCCGATGGCAAGATTGCGGTAATCATCAACACGCCGTACGGCCCGGGTTCGCGTGGCGACGGCTATCTGTTGCGTACCGAGGCGGTGCGCCGCGGCGTGACCTGCGTGACGGCGATGTCTGCCGCCAACACGTACGTGAGTGCCATCGAGGCCGTGCGCGAGGACCAGCAGGGTCACGGCAGCGCCAACGACATGGGCATGGACGTCATCGCCCTGCAGGACCTGCCGCAGTACACGGTGTAGTTGACCTGGCCGGCCGGGGCGGCAGCCGGACGCTTTCTCTCGGAAACTGGGCTTCGCGAAGTTTTCCGAGAGAAAGGTCCGCCTCCCGCCCCGGCCTGCGGTGACTTGGCTGCACCGTGTGCTGCCGAAGGGGCTTTGCGCGATGACTAGGGCTGAATAGAAAATGAGTGTGGGCCCTGCCGTTCGTTCGAACGGCAGGGCCCACACGAATAATTCAGCCAACGTACGTCATGGCAATTCCCGGTAGGTCCCCGGGTGCCCCGCGGCGGGCTGGGTTTATTGTCTGAGCGACTTTGCGAAGCAAGGGGAGCGAAGATAAAAACCCAGCCCGCCGCGGGGCACCCGGGGACCGCAGGGACGGGAGCAGCTATACTACTCTCAGTAGTTAAGGGTCGCGGATCCGCCGCGTCACCGCTCTCAACAGGAGGTCTTTGTTTATGGCAGATCAAAAGCCGGTTGTCGGGATCATCATGGGTTCCAAGTCCGACCTGGGCGTTATGGAAGGTTGCACCGCCGAGCTCGAGGCGCTGGGCGTGCCCTATGAGCTTGTCATTGCGAGCGCACACCGCACACCGGCGAAGGTCCACGAGTGGGCTTCGACTGCCGCCGATCGCGGTATCAAAGTGATTATCGCCGCCGCCGGCAAGGCCGCTCACCTGGGTGGTGTCGTGGCTGCCTTTACGCCGCTGCCGGTTATCGGCGTGCCTATGAAGACGAGCGACCTGGGCGGCATGGATTCGCTGCTGTCGATGGTGCAGATGCCTTCGGGTGTGCCCGTGGCCTGCGTTGCCATTAACGGCGCCAAGAACGCCGCCATCTACGCCACGCAGATTCTGGGCGCATGCGACCCCGAGTACCGCAAGGTTATCGAGAAGATGAAGCAGGAGATGGCCGACGCCTAGGCGTTCCGCCGTTTCACCGCAGTATAAGGAGAGCCATGTCCGACTATCAGGGAAAACGATTCAAGGCTTCTCAGATTCCCGATCCGTCGAAGCCGGGTGCTGCCCGTGCGGCACAGCAGGGTCGGACATCCTCTCCTCAGCAGCGCGCGCCGCGTCCTGTGACGCCGGCGACGCACCGCCGCCAGGACACGCCGGCGGCGTATCGTCCCTCGTCTTATAGCGCAGCTAAGAAGCCGTCCCGGTCTTCATCGCATGCCGCGCCGTCGGATTACACCGAGCCGCCGCGCAAAAAGCGCCGCTCCATTATTCCCATTCTGCTCATCATCATCGGCATCGGTCTGATTGTTGCTGCCGCTGCCATCTTTATCAATGCGCAGATTGGCTATAAGCAGGCAAACGATTCGTATCAGAAAATCGAGAAGCAATATATAAGTGATAAGGACGCCAGCGGCGTGCCGATTATCGATTTCAATGCTCTTGCCCAGACAAATCCCGAGGTCGTCGGTTGGATTTACGCACCGGGCACCAACATTAACTATCCCGTAGTGCAGGCTACTGATAATTCCAAGTACCTCAACACGCTGTTTGACGGTACATCTAACGCGTCCGGTGCCATTTTCTTGGATAGTGATGACACCGCGCCGGGAATGGTTGACCAGCAGACCACGATCTACGGCCACCACATGAATGACGGGTCGATGTTCAACGTGATTTCGGACACCACTGATCAGGCGACGTTCGATAGCATCGAGTTTGTGTATTACATCACACGGGATGCTACGTATAAGCTGCGACCACTGGCGACCAAAGTTGTCGAGGACACGTATGCCAAGGCGCGCACGCCCAATTTTGAGGGCGACGACGGGCTCAAGAACTACCTGTCCGAGATGCTCGACGGTGCCTCTGCCGTGGCGAGCGATGCCACCGATCGTGCCGCTTCGGCAACCAAGGTTGTAACGCTTGTGACCTGTCGTTCGTTATCGCTGAGCAATACGCGTGCCGTCATGGTGCTCACGCCGGTCGAGGAATAAGTTGTTCGAGAATAGCTAAAAAGCCACGTCCCAAATTGGCTACTCAATGACGGTGAAAGGGGAAATGATGCTCGAGAATGGCAAAACGATGCCTTCGGTTGATGCTTGGCTGCGCGAGGCCAAGGCCGATTCGTCGGCACCTGCGTGCGGTATGTATCTGACACATAACGGTGTGGTGCGCGCGACGCCCAAGGCCGAGGCGCGCGGTGTCGAGACCGATGGCGTGGCGCCGGGCCACAAGGTGGGCGGCATGGTGTTTGGCTACGACGCCAGCAAGGTACAGGCCGCCATCGAGGCGACGCGCGCGATGCCGGGTATCGGCTATGTGCGCGTGTGGCTGGCAAGCGGCGAGCTTGCCGTAGGTGACGACATCATGCTCGTGCTCATCGGCGGGGACATTCGCCCGCACGTGGTCGATGCGCTGCAGGCGCTCGTTGGCACCATCAAGAACGAATGCGTGAGTGAGGTCGAGCGCGAGGCGTAGAGGCTTGCGTCGATAAAAGACTCGTTTATAAAAATGCCCGCCGGTACGTGTGATACCGGCGGGCATTTTGCGTTTTGGACGCAGTGGGCGCTACACGCGCGTCGCATCCTTGGGACTCATGGTCATGCTCTGGAAGCGATTCTCCATAAAGTCATTATCGAAGTACTTGCCGTAGAACTGCGCAACGGGAATATCCGGTTCCGTGCCGTTGACGCGCTGATACCAATAATCGAGCGACTGCAGCGTCATAACGCCATCGACCAGCATAATGATGGTGAAGATGACGGTAGCCGAGTAGCGGCTCTTCCACGGAATCATGTTGATGAGCTTGAGCAGCCTCGGCAGCAGCAGCTTGATCCAGATGAGGCCACCCAGGCCCCACAGGCAGGCGAAGCCCGTGCAGGTACGTCCGCCGGTAAGGACGGCGAGCGGATCGGGCATGCCAAAGAGCTTCATATGCGAGTAGCTCCACGAGACCACGCCAAACGAGGTCTGCATAAACCAGCCCACGAACACCTCAAAGCTTGCACCGAGCAGCGCACTCACCAAAAAGATAATGATGGGGTTCTTTTTATAGAAGCGGTTGAGCACCATGGTCATGAGCACGGCGCCAAATCCGTAGATGGGGCTGAAGGGGCCAAACAGCATGCCGGCGCGGTTCTGGTAGACGCCCGGGTCGTCGACCGTCATGTGCCAGATGTCCTCGGCGATCAGGCCGAGTATGCAGCAGACAAAGAATACCCAGAACAGGTTGAAGTAGTTGAGCTTGATATAGCCTTCGCCGGTTTCATCGCGCCCGAGCATGCCCTCGGCGGCGGCGTCGCGATCGAGCATTTCCTGCAGGCGGCGCTGCAGCTCGCGCTCCTGGCGAAGCGTAGGATCGACGGTGGCCGAAAGCGCGACGAGGATGCCGAGCTGGATGGCAGGGCGCAGCAAGAAGGGCCCGATACCCTGGAGCATCACGTCGACCAAAAGCTCGACGACGGTGAATGCAATAAGGATGTAGGACAGGCGAGCGGCGTTGCGGCGCTGGTTTTTGATAAGGTCCAGGCCAAAGATGATCAGGATGACGGCGCTTGCCGCAGAGAGCATGATGCCGGCGACGATAAGGCCGACCGCGACGAGCGTGTTGTCGCCGAGCTTGGCGGCGGCGTTGCCGTTGATGAGCGCGGTGATGACCTGCCACATAAAGGCGCCGACCGAAGGGAGCGTGCCCACGCCGGACAGGATGCACAGGACAGCGTACACCTTAATGATGAGGGGGATCTTCTTGACCTCCGTGGCGCTGGGGACGCTGGGGTCGAGTTCGTTTCGATCCATACATAACCTTTCTCGTTTTGCTGTAGGTACAAGGATACGCCGCCGACCTGCCAAAAGACAGGACGAACGTCCCAATTGCAACAACGCAAGCCCCAACGACGGGCGAGACGCGTCGCAACGGAAGTATGCGGGATCGTCGGCCCCGAGGCGGTTGCCCAATAAAATGTTTGGCTGCAAAACGGATTATAAGCTCGGTGGGCTTTTAAAAAGCGCTGTTCATGCGCGGGAGTGCTTGTCTTGCCGTGCGTATAATAGGGCAGGTAACGCCAAATAACGAGGCTCTGAGGGGATGCCATGTCTCAAGAAACCATCCGCGCGGCCGAGCGTGCCGCGGGACAGGTGAACGCCATGTCGACGTATGATCCGGACTCCGACCAACTGCATGAGGAATGCGGCGTTTTTGGTGTCTGGGCGCCCGATCGCGACGTGGCTCGACTGACGTACTTTGGCCTGCGTGCACTGCAGCACCGTGGCCAAGAATCGGCGGGAATCGCTGTTGGTGACGGCGGTACGGTTATGGTCCGCAAGGATCTGGGCCTGCTCGACCGCGTGTTCTCCAATGCCGACTTGTCGACGCTCTCCGGTCAGCTGGCCGTGGGCCATGTGCGCTACGGCACCGCCGGCGCCAAGAGCTGGGAAGCCTCTCAGCCGCACCTCTCTACCATCAATAGTGTCATTATCGCGCTCGCGCACAACGGCACCCTCGTCAACACCGACGAGCTGCGCCGCCAGCTGATCGAGCTGGGCGTGCCGTTCCTCTCCAACTCGGATTCCGAGGTCGCGACCAAACTTATCGGCTACTTTACTCAGCGTACAGGCCATCTGCGCGAGGGCATTCGCAAGACCATGGAGCTTGTGCGCGGCGGCTACGCCATGACGCTCATCAACGAGCAGGCGCTCTACGCATTCCGCGATCCGCACGGCATTCGCCCGCTTGTACTGGGCAAGCTGGTGGACGAGGGCCTGGACCAGGCCGATGCCGCATCCGTTTCGCAGCTGCCGTCGCAGGACGGCGCCGCGACGGTCGACGCCACCACCCATGTCACCCGCGCCGGCGGCTGGGTCGTCGCCTCCGAGACTTGTGCGCTCGACATTGTGGGCGCCGAGTACGTCCGCGACGTCCGTCCCGGTGAGATTTTGCGCATCAGCGCCGAGGGCCTTGTGTCCGAGCAGGGCGTGCCTGCCGCCGAAGAGCCTGCTAACTGCATCTTTGAGCAGGTCTACTTCGCTCGCCCCGACTCCATCATGAACGGCAAGAGCGTCTACGCCTGCCGTTATGACATGGGTCGTCAGCTGGCACATGAGGAGCCCGTCGAGGCCGACCTGGTCATCGGCGTGCCCGACTCCGGCCTGCCGCCCGCGGAGGGGTATTCGCACGAGAGCGGTATTCCCTTTGGCGAGGGCCTTATCAAGAACCGCTACGTGGGCCGTACGTTTATCGAGCCCACGCAGGAGCTGCGCGCCATGGGCGTGCGCATGAAGCTCAACCCGCTGCGCGACAACATCGAGGGCAAGCGCCTGGTCGTCATCGACGACTCCATCGTCCGCGGCACCACCATGGTGCAGCTCGTCAAGATGCTGCGCAACGCCGGCGCCAAGGAGATCCATATCCGCATCAACTCGCCCGAGGTCATCTGGCCGTGCTTCTACGGTATCGATACCGACGTGCAGTCGCAGCTTATCAGCGCTAACAAGACGGTCGATGAGATCTGCGAGTACATTGGCGCCGATTCGCTGGCCTTCCTTTCGGTCGAGGGCCTGCTGAAGGTCATGCCCAAGGGCGGTTACTGCGATGCGTGCTTTACCGGACGCTACCCCGTGGCGATTCCCGAGAGCTTTGGCCGCGACAAGTTCATGGAGGGCTTTAAGCCCCGCAACCTGGACAAGCCGCTGCACTTTGACGACGACGCCGTGGTCGAGAAATACGACGACCGCAGCTGGGAAGAGGAGCACGGCGAGGCCTAAAACCTGCCATGTGGGGACAGGTTTATTTTGGTAGGTTTTACCTGCTGTTTTGTTGATATGACGGCGCGTGCTGTTATGGCGCGCGCCGAAATGAACACAACTATGAGCACCGTTTGGCGTCCGCGCGGCGCCACGGTAGTGGGAGAGGAAGGCTCAGATGAGCGACAGCAAGCATGTGACGTACGAGGACGCCGGCGTCGATACCGCCGAGGGCGGCCGCGCCGTCGACGCTATTAAGCAGATGGTCAAGGACACCAACCGCCCCGAGGTCATCGGCGGCATCGGCGGCTTTGGTGGCCTGTTCTCGGCCGCCGCGCTTAAGGATATGGAAGACCCGATCCTGATCAGCGGCACCGACGGCGTGGGTACCAAGCTCGTGCTCGCCCAGATCATGGACCGTCACGAGACGGTGGGCCAGGACTTGGTCGCCATGTGCGTCAATGACATTTTGGCTTCGGGCGCCGAGCCGCTGTTCTTCCTGGATTACGTCGCCATCGGTCACATTGAGGCCGAGCACATGGCAAAGATCATCAAGGGCGTGGCCGACGGCTGCAAGCTCGCAGGCTGCGCGCTCGTGGGCGGCGAGATGGCCGAGCACCCCGGTGTCATGGCCCCCGCCGATTACGACCTCGCCGGCTTTACCGTGGGTGTTGTCGATCGTCCCAAGATGCTCGACCCCGCGAACGTTCGCCCCGGCGATGCGATCCTGGGCCTGCCCTCCACCGGTGTGCACTCCAACGGATACTCACTCGTGCGCAAGGTTATCGGTGTTGACGGCATCAAGCCGGGTACGCCCGAGGCTGCCGCTAAGGCCGAGGAACTAAGCCGTTCGCTCGAGGAACTCGGCGGTGCATCGCTGGCCGACGCCCTGCTGGCCCCCACGCGCATCTACGTCAAGCCGATTCTGGAGCTGCTGCGCAATGGCGCCAACGTTCATGCCATTGCCCACATCACCGGCGGCGGTATTACCGAGAACCTTAACCGCGCGCTCGCCGACGACGTCGATGCCGTGGTCACCCGCACCGGCGCCGAGATGGGCTGGGATGTTCCGCCCGTCATCACCTACGTGTCGCGTCAGGCCGAGCTCGCGCCCAACGAGGCATGCAAGACCTTCAACATGGGCGTCGGCCTGTGCCTGATCGTTGCCCCCGAGGACGAGGCCGCGGTTACCGAGGCCCTGGTCGCGCTGGGCGAGAAGCCGTTCCGCGTGGGCGAGTGCGTCGAGGGTTCCGGTAAGGTCGTGTACTCCGATGAGCGCTAACGAGCAGATGGCTGCTGCCGAGGGCCTGGGCTTTGTGCCCTACACCCGTCCGACCGGCACCGATACGGCCGAGCCGCTCAAGATCGGCGTGCTCATCAGCGGTTCGGGTACCAACCTGCAGGCGCTGATCGACCTGATCGCCGCCGGCAAGCTCAACGCCTCGATTGAGCTTGTGGTGTCGAGCCGTCCTTCGGCCAAGGGCTTGCAGCGCGCCGAGCGTGCGAGCATTCAGACGCTCACGCTGTCCAAGGATGTCTATGCCGACCCCATCGCGGCCGACGAGGTCATCGTGCATGAGCTGCTCGAGCGCGGCTGCGAGTACGTGGTGATGGCCGGCTACATGCGCATGGTGCACACGCCGCTGCTGGCGGCGTTTCCCAATCGCGTGGTCAACCTACACCCGGCGCTGCTGCCGAGCTTTACCGGCGCCCATGCGATTGACGATGCGTTTGCTCGCGGCGTCAAGGTGACCGGCGTGACCGTGCACTTTGCCAACGAGATCTACGACAACGGCCCCATCATCGCCCAGCGTGCGCTGGCTGTTGAGGAGGGCTGGGACGTCGACACGCTCGAGGAGCACATCCACGCGATTGAGCACGTGCTGTATCCCGAGGTCGTGCAGATGCTCGCCGACGGTCGCGTTCACGTGCTGGAGAGCGGCAAGGTGGCAGTTGACCCGGCGCGCTAACGCGTGTAAACGGGTCACCTAGGTTTCTCTGAGGCGTAAACGACTATAAAGCCGATTGGGGCATATGGAATCACATGTGCCCCAATCGGCTTTTACTATCTCTTTGACTTCGGGCTCCTGATAACGTGACGGGTGGGACTTCGGAAAATGAGGGCGGTTGGCCGCGAGCATGATATGGATATCAGCGGCGATTTCTCCATCTCGGCAAAAAATGGCTTCAAGTTGAGCATCGGCTCGGACTTCGAGGGGGCGGACCTGTTCAGCGAAAATTCTTACACTGACACTCATGCCATGAGCCAGGATAACTAGCCGGTATAGGGTCACTTGAGTGGGTATGCGTCTGTTCAAGCGGTCCATTGGCTTGCTTAAGAAATGGTTAAACTACGTAGCGTACAGCACGTGAGTAACTTACGACTCAGTGAGACTAAAGGGAATCGGAGAAGAAAGCCCATGTTTTGCCCCAAATGCGGTAGCAAGATCAGTGACGATGCGCGGTACTGTACCGAATGCGGGCTGCCCTTGGAAGGACTCTCGGGTAAAACTGCGGCCGAGGAAGGGCCCGGCGCCGAGCCGCTGGCGCGAGAGTCCTCGTCCGCTGAAGTCATGTTGGAGTCCGCAAATACCGAAACGGACTCTGCGATAGGATCCGCGAATGTCGAGTCCACGGCAGAACCGAGTTCCGAGCCGGTCTCGAAGACCGCGGGTAGCGGTCACTCCCAGATGTACAACCTCTTTATGCAACGCTGTCAGGTCGGTAACCGCCTGGTGCCGCAGTTTGCTATCATGATCGCCGCATTTATCGCCGTGGCAGGCATCGCTTACGCTGCTTTCATGCTCTACAAGAACGTCATCGAGCCCAATCTCCAGCAGCAATCCGTGCAACAGGAGCAAGCGACCGAAAGACCCAAGAAGGACGAGAGGGCGGCCGAAAAAGTTGTCTATACGTTGGAGGCAAAGTCATTGACGGTGTCTGCTCCGATCGACCCTATGCTCAATCAGGGCGAGCGGACTGACATGGAATGGTCCTATCCGCAACTTAAGAGCTCCGCCAAAGACGACGTCGCAGACAAAATTAACAAGGCGATTCTCGAGCCCCTTCAAATTGATGCGGAGCGAACGAATCGAGCATCAGATAATGAGCAATCAGATGCTGAGCTGTACCCCGACGGCGAATTTCCCTGCATATCGAGAAACGTGACGGTTACATACATGGATGAGAACTATTTTTGTATCCGTGACGAGCGCTATTCGACGGGATGGGGTCCGCATGGCGACACGTATGTGACTGGCGTTATTTTTGATTTGCATACGGGTGATACTGTCAGCCCTCAGGACATGTTTGGCATTGATACCGAGGATCTTGCCAGTTCTATGAGTTCGGCAGTTTGGCCGTATCTTACGGAAATGGGCAGAGAGTATCCGTCTGATTACAATTCTATGCTCATGCGGAGCAATTCTTCAGACTATTCAATCAAGGGCTCAACATGCTTGTATGTGACATCCAAGGGACTGGTGTATCGCACCGAAGACTATGAGCTCGGTTCTTTTGCGGACGGCAATTGCGAGATTTTGGTTGCGTCTTGGGATGATGGGTCTCAAGTGGGGTCCGAAGTAACCCCCGATGAGGTCAAGGACGGTACAACGGTGAAAGTCGATAAGGAGGACTAACATGTTCTGTCCCAACTGTGGATTTGAGCTTGATGGCGATTTGCGATACTGCACCGAGTGCGGCTATGCACTCGAAGATGCAAAGGCGGTGCTGAACTCTGTCAGCAACGAAGTGGCAGAAGAACCTTCCGTTATCAATGAGGCTGCGGAAGAGATTTTCGCTAGCGACGAAACGGAGAAGGAGCCTTTCGCCGGCATCGAGGCGGGGGAGGAAAAGTCGCCCGTGGAGAGCGAGCCCGTAGCGGACGAAGAAGACGACCAACCTAAAGACGACGTGTCGTCCGGTGCAACGCCTTCGATTCCAGCCGTGCGTGCCGACCGACCAAAACTGAGCAATCCGGTCGCCAAGCCCGTCGCGGCGCCAGCCCCTGCTCCTGCGGCGAATGCATCCGCACAGAAAAAGGAGCCCAAGGCGCTCTATATCGTTGGTGTCGTCGTTGGCCTGGCAGTCATTGCCATCTTTAGCTACCTGCTGTTCTTTAGCAAGTCCGGCGGCGACGTTGCCCATTACGGCCAGGACAAGGCCATCGTGGTGGTCCAAGAATCCAAGATCACCCCGACCGACGCAAAGGGCGAGAAACTCAAGAAGTACTCGGTGACCCTGAACGGCGACAACGGCTACAGCACCAACGCTGAGGTTAAGGGTGACGAGGGCTTCACGGTAAGCCAGTTTCCCGATGTTAAACCGGGAAAATATACCCTCACCGTTAAGGACTCTAATTCCAAAGTCGAGTGGGCTATCCCCGTCGAAGTCGTTGATAACTCTAAATCCGCTGATGCCGTAAAAGAGGTTTCCCTCGAGGTGCCTAAGGTCAACGAGGCCGATGCAAAGACAGACGAAGGCGACAGGAAGGATGGAGGCACCGCGGCGGACAATACCGCTGCGTATGCCGCTTACAAGCAAAAGTGCCAGGAATACCTCGCCTGCTATGGAGGGCCACAAATTGTTGAGGTGACCGATTCTGTCTATGCGATGCGAGGGCTTTGCCTTGTCGACCTCGTTGATTTTGATCAGGATGGCCAGCCTGAGTTCTTGACCGTTGTGAACGGTATGAGCGATGACGAATTAAAGAGTGCTTGGAATGGAGATATAGAGGGACTTCAGAAGTCCTACACCGTAGAGGTTTGGTCGGCAGCTGATGGTGGCGTCAAGAGACTTTACAGTCAAAATTGGCTTGATAACAGCAACGGAGGAACGATGTTTCTTCCGCTGATTAAAGCGGATGGCGGCAGCATCCTCGTAAGCCAAAGAACATATGAGATGAGCAATGCGATTACGGCATTGCTCGCTGGCAGGCAGGCTTTGGCCGGGGACAATACTTCGGTATATGGCAAGAAAGGCGATGCTTTTTCGCTTGTAAGCAACTACGAGTCCTGGGGAGTTGCGCCGAGCGAGGGCAATGGCTACGAAGACTATTATGCGTCGGAGGGCAAGGAAATTTCCGAGACGGACTATAATGCTCTATATCAGCAATTTGGCTATGGGCACAATTACCGGACATACTACTTCCTTGATTTCTCAACCTCAGGTTACGGTTCTATTTCAGGGGAATCCCACGTCGATCCCAATCAAGTTGCGGAAGTCACCAAAGATACGCTCAAAAAGGTGGGAATCGAATAAAAACTGAAAGGAGCTTGGAAAACTGTTTCCAAGCTCCTTTCTTATAGTAGTTGCTCGAGCCCAACAAGCCTCGCGTTGCTTGTTTGAGCCGCTCTATTTTGACACGCTTTGGTAAATCCACTCTTGCTAAACAGGAAGTACTGTTTGATCGGCCGGTCCAGCAGCGCGCTGCGCCGCTCGAGTGTTTCAAGAACGTCGGTATCTACGGGTTCGTTTCTCCATTTGCACTCGCCAACGATGAGCTCCCCATCGGCGTCCTCAAGCACAACGTCAATCTCTTCTTGCCGGCGCGTGTTCGAGTTCGTGCCCCACCAAGAGCCGATTGCCTTGGGCAGCACATCCAGCTCGCTCTCAACAACCTGCAGCATCAACCACTGGCGGCATACTTCTTCAAATGCAGGACCCACAAAGGTGGACAAATCATGCTTGACGATACGCGCGGCCACAGCGGCTCCGAGCCCCTCCTCAATTGTTCCCGCGTACTGTGGAACAAACCGATACCAAAATCTAAACAGGTTATCGCAGATCCGATAGACTACCTGGCGTTTTGTTGCCTTTACAACAGGCGTGACGCGCTCAACGATTCGCAGTTCGATCAATGCGTCGAGCAGCCGCGCGACCTGTGGCGTTGCGAGGTGGGTAACATCGGCAATCTCTTTGGAGCGTACACAGCCGTTGGCAATGGCGGTTATGACGGCATTGTAGATAGCTGGGCTGCGGACCTCTTGCAGCAGATAGTTCTGGGGTTCGGCATACAAAAACGCATCTTGACGCAACAGCGCATGCTCAAGGTTCCATTGAGTGGAACGCGTGCCATCGAGCTGCGATAGATAGAGCGGCATCCCGCCAACAACGGAATACAGCTCGATGACCCTTTCGATGGGTGCATCGGGAAGCATGAGTGCCGCGTCGAAGATGGTGAAGGGATCAATGCGCAGCTGCATGGTGCGGCGTCCATAAAGAGGGCTTTGGTGTCCTAGGACCTGGTGTTCCATAAAGCTCATGGACGATCCGCAGAGCACGAGGAACAGCTTGCTAGCGTCTTTATGTCGATCGATAAGCGTTTGCAGGCACGACGAGACGCCCGGATCGCTCTCGGCGAGGTAGGGATACTCGTCAATAATCAGAACGATTCGCTCTGTTTTGGCGTGTTCGAAGACGGATTCGAGTGCAACCTGGATAGAGGGGAACGCTGCTCCTGCGGCGCTATCGCCAAGTATCTCGCGGCTGAGCAGCGCGAGGTTTTCGCTTGCTACGGTTTGCTGTCCGGTAAAGAAGATCACATGGGGCTTGCGCTGTGTAAAGACGCGAAGCATGCTGGTTTTACCCACGCGACGCCTTCCATAGACTACGGCAAACTGAAAGGAACCTTTTTGATAGGCGGTTTCCAGGGATTCAAGCTCTTCCCGACGTCCAACAAACATGATGCGCCTCGCTCATATATGTATTACTAATATATATATTACTAACACGTATATGAGTAACTTTCCACCCGTCAATCGGATGGCAAAGAAATGACAGCGTTTCTACTTAACGAGGCGCTTGAGTTTGGCATAGTCCTGAATCTGCTTTTTGCGCTTGGCGTTGAGGAGGTTGTTGAGGTCGAGCTTCTCAATGGTGCAGCGTTTGAGTAGCTCGGAGCTGTCAAAGCCGTTTGACTCAATGTCTTCATCCAGATCGTGCTTGAGCTTGGTCCATTTATTGAGCTGCGAGCGCACGTAGGCCGCGGGACGTTCTATCTCGTTGGCGATGTCGCGTACGCTGGCGCCCGTTCCAAACGACTCACGTATCTTTGCCGTTTCCTTGCGCGTGCGCTCGTTTTTGGCATCGGTCTTGCATCGATCGCTGCAGTAGTGCCGTTTGACGCCACGATGCCCGGCAAGTGAGTAGGCGCGTCCGCACTGCTCGCAATAGCCAATTTTGACGGTGCTCAGCTTGCGCGAAAAATCAAACCAGAGCCACGAGAGATAGCTGTCAAAGGAGAGGAACCCTGTGGACTCGTTGCCCTGGAACACATCCACGTGTGCGCCCGAGAGATGCGAGATCACGAGCGCCTGCACCAAAGCGGTGAGTGCATCGCGGTCATCGTTGTCAAGTTCTTCGCGGCGCTCCTGGATATCTGCTTGAGGATCGATTACATAGAAGCTCTCCTCGCTATTGCTGACCTTGAGTCGCGCTGAAATCTCCGAGCTGGAGTCTTCGTCCATGTAGAACATCGCCTGCAAAACACTGAAGTCATTAGCGGTGAGCTCGTGTTCAAAAGAGAGCACGTTGAGCGCAACGAGGGATTCTTCCTCGTCGATCATAAACATAAAGGCGTAGAAATATCCCGCATCGGATTCGATTTTGCGCACGATGGGCAGGCTTTTGAATGAGTCGGTATAATCTCCGCCCGCCCTCAGGATAGTGGTGTAGATCTTGAAGGATGACCCGTTTGCCGCGCAGGTTACCACTGATTTCTCGATTCTTTCCAATGCGGAAACCTTTGCGATGGTGCAGCTCCCGTTGAGGTATTCCTGGATGCGCATGGCAATAAGTGCTGCCATCGCGGCATTGGCCCAATCGCGTACGGATTCTATTGCGTGCTTGCCAAAAAGCGGCCCGGTCTGTTCGGCGTAATCAAGTACGTTAAAGAGGCTTGCGCGGAAGGGCTGCTCTTTAACGGCGGTGGGTTCGATGCATGATGCCAGCCTGATCAGATCGGCATGGCGCTCGCTGTGTGCGGGCCCTTCGTTGCTTTTGCTGCCGGCCAGCTCGGTGGGCATGTAGAGTTCAAAGACAAGCTGGGCCTCGCCAACGGGCCTATTGGGTTCGTTCTCTATAAGGTTGACTTTCTTAAACGGAATCGAACCTTCAACGGTGCGTGTTTGGGAGAACTCAAACATTGTAACCCCTGTCTCTAGCTGCAGGTTTAATAGCGTAGCACGTTTAGGAAAATTACCCGGTCAAAATCTCTATATCGGATAAACGACAAATCGTATCTTGTGATCGTCAAGAAAAGGGGTAACGAGAAAGGACCCGATCATGCATTGCAAACAGTGTGGAGCAGAGATTAACGACGGCGCCAAGTTCTGCGGCGTGTGCGGAACGCCTACGGTCGCGGCTGCGGCCAGCACGGCGGGAGACGCGATTTACGTCGAGGCCCGGCCGATTGAGAGCCAGTCTGTCGAGGCTCAGTTTCAGGCGGCGGAGGATGCAGAGGCCGCTGCTTGCCTGCAAGATTCACTTCGCGAGTCCATCGGGTCCCTTACGCGAGCGTCAGTGATTTCGCTGCTCTATGTGCTCTTTTTCAATTACGTGCTGGGAGGGGGCTCACTGGGGCTCGACTATATGATTCTGCTGGCGCTGCTTCTGATTGGTCCCTGGAAGGTGATTATCTCGCTGTACCGCAGCGGTGTAAGGCTTCCCTTTGTCTATGGTGGCGGCATTATCGGTATCACGATTATGCTAATCGAACTTGTGGTTCTCGTGGGCCTTCCTGTCGTTGTTCTGATGCTTTTTTACTGGTTGGGCAGCGTGATTCACGGAGCGGTTCCGGTTGTTCCCGAATTAGCCCCGATGACGATGGTGGCACTTTGGCCTATCGTCTCGGTTGCCAACATCATCTTCAAGGCAATCAAGCTGCACATGGCTCGCGCCTAGCAAATAGCCCGTCGCATGCCTTCCGCGTGGGGTCAGGCGAATTTGAAAGGTGAAAGAAAAGGTTTACAGTCGAGCAAATTGTCCTGGGCCTTTTCTGTTTGCAGGCTGTGGACTATCGTTTCGATATGCTGAAGTTCTAGGGGGGATATATGTACTGCGCAAGCTGCGGGGCAAAGATCAAAGACGGGGCGCGATACTGTTCCGCATGCGGAAAACCGTTGGATGTGGATGATGCGCCGGCGAATGCTCAGCAGCCGCTCCCTTCAGGTACACCAAAGGCGCCTGCTGATAGAAAAGCGACGAGCGATCCTGCTGCATCTCGCGCAGAGAGCGCTTCTCCGGCGCCCTCTGAGCATATGTCCTTTGCGGCCTTTATGATGCAGCGTCGGCAGATCGGCCGTTTTGCCGTGCCTACGTTTGTCGCCATTTTTGCAGCAATCATCTTTACCGCTAGTGTCGCCTACGCACTGGTCAAAGCTTACGAGGCCTTTGTGCTGCCTCAGCTGCAGCAGCAGGAACAGCCGGCTGCAGTCGAGAATAAGTCGTCTAAAAAGAAGGTCGCGGCAGCTAACAAGAAAGCGCACAAGGCCTACGAGGGCGTGGTTGCGCGTTACGAGGACTTTGTGAGCTATTGCGAGCAGAAGGGAGCTGGTACTGCCAACTACGACGACTGGGCTCTGGGGCGCGGCGATGATTCTGGGCTAGGGCAGATATTCGTTTATGACAGCCAGAATGCTCCCGGCTTTCTAAACTACTACTATGCTTTCGATGATTTGAACGGCGACGGAATTGACGAGCTGCTTATTGGGTCTGTCGATGCGCAGAACGATATTTCGGTGATTGTAGGTGCCTACTGCTTTGTTGATGGAAAGGCCGTTTCGGTTATGCCTTCGTCAGAGATGGTAGAAGGCTCCAGCAATATGACGAATCAGTATGACGGTTTTATTGCTCAGGGTGAGAGCCAAGTCATTACTGTCTGTAAGGACGGCATCGTTAAATTTACTTGTAGTCAGGATTGTAACCAGGCAGACTTCTATATTTCGCTTACTGCAAAGGGTCCTGAGGTCGTAGACGCGGTGCAAATTCAAAATAAGGAATTCGATAGACAGAATGGCGCCTACTTGGTGAGGACCGTCGAGGATGGTGGCAAACCACAGGAGACGATGGTCCAGGGGCGTGAAGAAGCGTGCAAAATTCTTGACGAGATTGCCGGGGAGCATCCGGAGGCCGACATTGAAAAGCCGTCTGCAAGCAGCGATATGTGGAAGGCATTCAAAGGAGCGGAGCCTTCGGAGAGCTCTTTGAAGGACGGCTCTGGCACTGCAGACGATCGAACTGGCGCATCTCAAGCACCATCTGAAGCGGCATCCGATAGCGGCGACGATGGGGAGGCCGCTGCGGGCGACGATGGCGTGATCGCCGACATGGATGCGTTCATTGCAAACGCCAAGCGCGAGTTGATTGTGACAGATGACGCCTCTATTACGTACAAGGTCGCTGATAGGCCAAGCTATTGGGAGGGGGCGGCAACGTACGTTTGGTACGTCGAGTTTTATAAAGACGGAAAGGTCGTAGCGTCTGCGGAATGCGGCTCTGAAGGGTATCCGTGCCGGTCGATTATGGCCTATCACGAGAGCTAGTAACTTTAGCCGAGACATGTTGGCATTACGGCGTGCGCGGCTCCTATACCTTCCCCCTTGTTCCATCCGACGAGTTTAGTTACAGCTAAAACGGCCGTTACGAAGAGCTGACCGAGAGGCCGAAGACACTCGCCCGCTAAGCGGGTATGCCCCAAAAGGGTATCTGGGGTTCGAACCCTCCCGGTTCTTCGTCAGTTGACCAAAGGTGCGACATTATTACCGCTCGCCGGCGGGTGACTAAATGCGATGACTTGAGGGCTATAATTAACCGAGCTAAGTTGGGGGATAGATTGAGACGCACGGGCTTTCGATGCACCTGTCGGCTCGGCATTTCGCAATTCATTAGACACGCGGAGCGCGTGGTTTGGGATTAACGAAAGGAATCAGCATGTCTCTGTTCCATAGCGATAACGAAAAGGAAGAAAAGCACAGCGGAATACTCGGTGCCTTTTCTGTCGACAATATCAAATGGGAGCCTGGCAACAACGAAGATGCCTCGCTTGTCTCATTCCGCTATCCCTACGAGGATTTCCCCAACGGGTCCTATCTTCAGGTTGCGCAATCGCAGATTGCCGTTTTTACCAACAATATGGGGGCGGGCAGTTCTACTGACGCTACGGGTGCCGGCGATTCTCAGGTAAGCGTGTTTGTCGGTCCGTGCAAGATCAAGCTCGACACGGGAGACAGCCGATTCGCCCCGTTCCGCAATGCCGCTCATTCGCTTACCGGCGGTAGCTCGGCGTTTCATTCCGTTGTGTACTTTATCAATACCAACTACATGAACGAGCTACGCTGGGGCACGACCGAGCCCATCATCGTTCAAGACCCTGAGGAAGACGTCAACGTTCACGTTCGCGCCTTCGGTTTGTTTGGCGTGCATATCGAACAGAACGATTCGAGTCTGGTTCCCATTCAGGCGAGGAAGTTCCTTGTTAAGGTCGTGGGCACGCGAGATCGCTATACACGAGAAGAACTTACCTCCTTTATGCGGGCAAAAATCCTTGAGTATGTTCCCGACTTGCTTGCTAAGGCGATTGTTGACCAAGAGGTTTCCGTTCTTAAAATTGCGACGCATCTGAGCGACTTCTCGTCTCAGATGCAGGTCAAGCTCGTTAACTATTTCGATGAGTTTGGTCTCACACTCGATAACTTCTCGTTCAACAGCATCAAGCCCTTCGAAGATGATCTTGCTGCCATCAACGAGATGAAGATCCAGCGTAAGCGGAGCATTCTCGAGGCACAGGGTAACGCTGCCCAGATGGACATCGAGTCCGAGGCACTTGCCAGGAAGCGTGCGCGCGAAGGCTACAACTATCAGCAGGAGCGCGGCATGGACGTAATGGAGAGTGCTGCGGGCAATGAGGGGAGTGCCGCATCGGGTCTCATGGGAGCCGGCATGGGACTCGGCATGGGCGTTGGCATGGGCGGTGCATTTGGAGCTGGCTTCTCCAACTTGGCCAACCAGACCATGGGCGCTGTTGCTCCCATGGTTGGAACGGCTTCCGCGTCCGCAGGTATGCAAAACGGTCTCGTGTGTCCCAGTTGCGGAAACGTTAATCCGATGGGTGCTAAGTTCTGCCTGGAATGCGGACAAAAGCTCGAGCAGGGTGTTGCGTGTTTGGCGTGTGGGCATCTTAACCCGGTCGGTGCCAAGTTCTGCCTTGAGTGCGGGAACCGGTTGACCTCGCCAAGGTGCCCGAGCTGCGGAGCCGAGTTGCCCGAAGGGACCAAATTCTGCCCCGATTGTGGAACTAAGATCCAATAAGGAGAAACAAAGATGAACGGTTCTGTTAAACGTGTCATTTTGGGCGAGGCAATCGTCTTGGTGGCGTGGCTTGTAATCATGTTTGTCTGCAAAAACGCGCTGATGAACCCTATCGTCTTTGCTATGTCGCTTGGTTTTGGGGTTTTGGCTTTTGCGGTGGCTTCGATTTCGGCTACCATGTCCGATAAGCAGTCCACGGTCAAAAGCACGACCGAAATCCATTATTTGCCGATTGCATCCGGCTGTGCCTATTTTGTTGTTGCCCTTCTTGCCAATACGTACTTTGCGTTTGTGGCGTATGGGTGGGGCGGCAGCACGATCCCGGTTGTCGCAAACGTTGTTCTTCTCGTTGTGCTTGTCCTTGTGCAGATGGGTCTTGGCTCCTATGCCCGCCGGGCAGACCAAAAGGTTGCCGCCGCCGTCGCAAAGACGGTTCAAACGGCACAGTTCGGATCGTATGTGGGGCAGCTTCTTGCCGTAGCGGAGGACGCTCAGGTTAAAGCCGAACTCAAAGGGCTCAAGGATGACATCTCCTTTAGTTCCAACATGTCGCAGCCCCATGTTCAAGAGATCGAGCGACAGTTCTCCGCCGCGCTTGAGGCGGTCTCGAATTCCATGAGTGCCGATGAGCCGGCAGATGTTACGGTTGGCCTTGTCCATGATGCGCGCAATATCTGGAAAAAGCGCAATGCGGCGCTGACCGCTGTCAAATAAGGGCTCGCGCTGCTTTTTGCCAGGGCACTTTGATGGTTGAAGTGGGGGAAGCTATTGGAAATCAACGGAATTACTTGCGAGGGCTGCGGCAGCACCGATGTCGAGTTTGACCCCGCAACTCGAAAGGTTCATTGCAACCAGTGCGGTCGCGAGATGTACTATTCGCGGGCGCGTCTGGGGGCCACGGGCAAAATCGCGTTTGCCAAGGACAATGCCATCAAGTTTTTTAAGGGCGGCAACTTCCCGGAGGCCCGCAAATTTGCCGCGGACGTGCTCAATATGATGCAAGACAACGCGGCGGCACAGTTTATGGTTGCGTACTGCGATGAGTTTTGCGAAGGTCTTTCGGGTTCGATGACGGTTTTCTTTAAAAGGGCCGAAGATATCCCTCTCGAATATGATGAGGTGCGTGACTTGATCGACTTGTTTGAGTCGACGCTCTACAACATGCGTGACTTTGAGGTTCAGATGGTATCGCTCGTGGTCGCCAATATGCAGAGCATGGAGGATCGGTCTCGACTTGAGAACTTTATCGATGCTGTGTGCCCGTTCTGCATAGCGCGGTATGCTTCGGAAGACTTTATGACTGCAGAGCGGGAGAGTTTCTATCAAGATATTGCCGCTAACTGCAATACACCCAAAACGTGTCTTGCACTACTCAAGGGCATTAGAGAGAACCCCGGGTCCCCCTATAAAACTGGTTCGTTTGCGTTACGAAGAAGGACTTCGTACTTTTTCGAACACTATGTGGAGCCCGTCGGTCGCATCGTCAATTCGATGAAGGCAAGCCAATACAAACAGAAGTTTCTTGTGGCCTATCAGCAGGTGTCCGAGCAATACCGAAGCATGGCCTCTCAATAAAGCAGATGGCGGGCGCTTATTCGCTCAAAGCTATTGGATGATCTAAACAGTGCAAACTGAAAGGTGGTACAGATGAGTGATTCGGGAGTAGATACTGTCCTTATCGAGCGCAGGATCGCCGCTATTGGAACAAAAGTTGACCAGATGACCACGAAGGTCGATAAGGTCGAATCGCAAATGGAGGAAGTGCGGAAGGACCTTAAAAAGCTCCGAAAGGACTTTCTCGAGATGATGCTCGAGCAGCGTCGTACCGCCGCACTTGAGCAGGCGACTACGGAGCTCGTGAGCGTCCGGCAGGAGATGGACAAAAAGTTCGGCAACTACTCAGTGGTTCGAAACACCATGGTCGGTATTCTCCAGGCAACCGATGCGGCGCTCGTGCGCAAGGCGACGATTTCGACGGTCTCCGAGGAGTTAATGATCTCTACCCCGGACTACTGGCTGGCACCTGTCCTGGTTGCCCTTGCGGCATGGATCAACAACAACCGAGATCTTGCAGAGCGCGCAATACGCGAGGCTGTCAAACGTGACAACGAGCACACGTCGCTTGCGATGGCTCTGATCTGCAGACGTAATAACCGCACGGCTACGTGCTACGAATGGTTAGCGCGCTACTTCTCGACGCAAAACGCCGCCCGCATCGATGCCGATGCGATGGTCTACATCGATGCCTATATCAACGGCATCTTCGGAACCGACGAAAAGCACCTGTGCGACGACTATATGGCGGGCTGGATCGAGCAGATCAGAAATCAGAGCCCTGAGTTCGAGAATGAGCAGTCAGAGTCATGGGCGGAGTACTTTACCGGCTACGAGGAGGATATGAGCTCGAGATATCCGGCGCTCAAGGTGGTGGTCAAGGAGTTTGACTACATCAATAAGTATCTCGGAAAAGTCGAGGCAATCGAGAGCATCTCCAATGACTTCGCCGACCTCAAGGCTTCTGATGTTGACGAGAGGACGCTTGCCGAGCAGGTTGACAGGCATTTGATGGAGCTCGTTAACTCCGATGACTCCAAGGAGCGAAATTTGCGCCGCCAGGAGGAGTATCTTCTTGCGGTCAAGGCATTTGGCGGAGACGTGGAGCGCGCCCGAGAGCTCGTCAATCGTCGCCGCGATGAGAAGCGTCAGCAGACGATGAACATCATCGACCAGATGACACGCTCGATGCGCGACCAGAGTGCGTCTGTGGATGTGCATAAGAAGAAGACCGCGATTCAGTTTTTGGGTTCCTATATCAACGGTGGTTTCAACCGGTATCGCAAGAGCGACATCCCCGAATTTCCGCAGGCGATCACCCTTGACTTCGACGGATGGACAAGCAGGGCGGTTACCGGCGATGAGGGTAATGCGCTGCGCGGCGATTATGTTCGCTATGTCGGTGAAGAGAAGAAAAAGGAGCTCGCTGAGCTTGATGTCAAGGTTGCGAAGGGCAACAAGAGCCACAAGATAGCGGCCGTTGTCCTCGCTGTTTTGGGGGTAGCTTTCTTTGCGTTTGTAAACCAGGTTATTGGCATTCTGCTTCTTGCGGGGGCTGGCTATTGTCTAGTAAAGACGAGCCTCTCGGGCAAGCAGCGCGCTGCGGAGGCAGAAGAGATTGAGGCCAAATACTCCAAACGCATTCAGGAAGGCTGTTCCGAGATCGATCTGGCGCTTAATCAGTGGAAGAGCGCGAAGGAAGCTGCGGCCGAGCGCAGCGACCTGCTTAAGCTTGAGAAGGTTGCCTAGCCGGTAGGATTTGTCTCGATAATCCATGAATGGAGTGAAAAAGATGGCTGATGAAGTGACTGATTTCGACCATAACGATGCTGCAATGCAGGACCTCGATGCATTGAGCGAGCTCGATAGTCTGTTTGAAGAGGATGAGCGACTGAAGCAAGCTGAGAACAATGTTTTGACCCAAAATCTCACGGGCTTTGCAAACTGCTTTCCCGATTGGGATTTACATCCGCCGGTAGCGTAGAAAAGCGCTTGAAGCACAAGCTGCGATTATTTGAAACATCGATGTTTCTGCGGGCTAGAAGCCATGGGCTTTTGGCCCGCTGCCTATTATATGCTGGTCGGCGGCATAGAATATCAACCGTATTCCAGGTTTCTGGACGCCGGGCCGACTCGCTTCAGATTGGGCGCTACACCAACTTTCTCGACACTACTATCGGAAGGGCCTCGTCCGTGTGTGGGCGGGGCCCTTTGTGCGGCCTTTCATGTTTGCTATACTGCTAGCAAGTAGAGAGGAGCCGCTATGGGTACAGCAACGGTGCAGCTCAACACACGAATCGATCCTATGCTCAAGGCTGGTGGCGACGCGGTCCTAACTCGCAATGGACTGGGGGCGAGCGATGCTATTCGTGCGCTTTGGGTCTATCTTGTCGAGCATCAAACGTTGCCGGGATTTATGGTGGCGGATAAGCGCGAGGCGCCCCGTGCGGAGAGCCTGGCCGAGCAGGGGTGTGGCCTAGCTTTTTCCTCGTTGGGGCTAAGCGCTTCGGATTTTGCGCCAGGTGGATCATCTGTGGAAGACTGGGATGCCGTACGAGATGATATGTATGACGCGATGATTGCCGACATCGAGGCGAATTGCCGATGATTGAGGCAAAGCATCTCTTGGTAGATACGAACGTTTGGCTCGATTATTACCTGCAAGAGGGGGCATTCGACGAAGCGAAGAGATTGGTTGAACTTGCCGAGGCGGGAAAGATCGACCTTCTGTATGCGCCCACGACGGCAAAGGATGTGTTCTATATTTTGCCTCGGCGTCTAGCCCGGCGGAATGCGAATGGGGTTAATGTGTCGTTTGCCTCGGCGTCATGGGCCTGCATCGAGCACATGATGCAGGTGGCAACTGCCTCTCCGCTTTCGTTGGCAGAATGCGAGATGGCGCGCATGCTTGGCAAGCGTATGCCGGATCTTGAGGACAACCTCATCGTCGCTTCGGGCGAGACGGCGGGTGTTGACTATGTGGTCACGAGCGACCGGCGCATGCTGGAGGCGATGCCCGAAGTTTGCCTGACGCCTGCCCGCGCACTCGATATGATTGGGATCCTCGACTAACCTTGCCTGCCTCGTTTCGCTATCATATGGGGCATTGTGAACCTCATGCAACTTTGGAGGACAGTATGGCGGATAACGCCGAGACGCTATTCTCGCCTGAGCTGGTGTTTTTTGATTGGGAGTGTGCGACGCCGGATGAGGTGTTTACGCAGCTCGAGGACGAGCTCGCTCCGCGTGGCTACATTGCCGAGGGTTGGTTCAGCGCCGTCCGCACGCGCGAGCACGCCTATCCCACGGGCCTTGCCATGCCGGCGGCCAACATTGCCATCCCACACACCGATCCGGGATTTGTGGCCAAGCCCTATATCGCGGTGGTAAAGCCCGCCGCACCTGTGACGTTTAACGCGATGGCGGGCATGGGCGCCCCCGTGCCGGCGCAGATCATCATCAATCTGGGTATTGCCGAGCCGGGCGGCCAGGTCGAGGCTCTGCAAGCGCTCATGAATATCTTTATGGATGCCGACGCCGCAGCCGATGTACTCGGCCAGACCACGCCGCAGGGCATGGTCGACGCCATCCGTCGCCACTTCTAAGGCCGGCACTGGGGGACTGTCCCTAACCGCCGGCAGAAAAGGAACGTCCCTAACAGCCGACTGCCAGACCTGTCCCCTTTGCACCAAAATGGTGCAGATTAACCTGTCCCCCATGCACCAAGTGTGCCGCGGGGGCTGCGTTGTGACACAATGGCGTTTGTTCGATTCGTGATGCGAAAGGCCAAACATGGCAAATAAGAAAAAGAACCCCGAGGTTGCGCCGACGTCCGAGCAACGGTCCCGCGCCGCCTCCAGCTCTCGCAAGAAGCAGCGCAAGACCTATGTGTCCAAGACCGTCAAGATTGTCCTGGTGGTCATCGGCGTGCTGGCGATGCTGCTCTCCGTCTCGGCCATGGCGTGCTCCGGCCTGATGTCGCAGACCGAGGACACTAGTACAGGCTACAAACTCACTGGCGGTGTGGCTGCCACTATCAACGGCACCAACCTCACCGAGGACACCGTGACCAAGCAGATCATGAGCATGCGCACGTCCTACGGCTACACCAAGGACAAGGACTGGGCACAGTACTTGGTCGACAATGACCTCACGCCCAAGAAGTACCGCAAGCAGCTCATCGACTCCTACTCGCAGCAGATCCTGCTTCAACAGGCGCAGAAGGAGAATGGCGTGACGGTGTCGGACGAGGAGGTCGAGAAGGCTTGGAAGGACGCGTGCAAGAGCGCGGGCGGCGCCAAGACCTTTAAGGAGACCCTTAAGACCTACGGCTACACCGAGGACACCTACAAGGATTCGCTTAAGGAGAGCCTGGCGCAGCAGAAGCTCAAGGATGCCGTGGCACCCACCAGCAAGCCCAAGGACAGCGAGATTGTCGATTACATCAATGAGAACCTGTCCAACTACAACGATGCCCGTCGTTCGTCGAATATCCTGATCAAGGTCGATTCCGACGCATCTGACGAGGACAAGGCTGCCGCCAAGGCTAAGGCGCAGGAGTGTCTGGACAAGATCAACTCCGGCGAGCTGAGCTTTGAGGACGCCGTGGAGCAGTATTCCGACGACACCGGTTCCAAGGAGAAGAAGGGTGATGTGGGTTGGGATAAGCTCACCACCTTCGTCGACAGTTACCAGGCGGCGCTCGAGGGGCTCAACAAGGGCGATGTGAGCGACGTCGTCGAGTCGACGTATGGCTACCACATCATCAAGTGCACCGACTTCTTCCATGTCGATAATCAGGTCGATGACATTAAGCAGGTGCCCAAGGACATCAAGAAGTACGTCTCCAATGTGGTGAAGACGCAGGCGGCCAGTGCTGCATACAGCGAGTGGTTGGAGCAGTACAAGAAGGATGCCGACATCACCGTTAACCCCATGCCCAAGGACGTGCCGTACAACGTCAGCCTGAAGGGCGTCACCAAGAGTTCGACCGACGATTCGTCGACGACTAAGTAATCATGGGGCGGCGCTCGTGCGAGTGCCGCCCGTACTATTGAGGAGGATTTGCAGATGACCAACGAAGAGCTGCAGAAGGAAATGATCGCCGCCATGAAGGCTAAGGACAAGGTTCGCCTGTCCATCATTCGCCAGGTCAAGGCCGAGGTGAAGAACATCGAGGTCAACGAGCGTCGTGATGTGACCGAGGAAGACGTCAACAGCATGATCAAGCGTCTGATTAAGCAGACGAGCGAGACGCTGGAGATGTCCATTAAGGCCGGTACCGACCAGGAGCGTACCGACAACCTGACCGAGCAGGTCAAGATTCTGGAGAGCCTGCTGCCCGCGCAGGTTTCGGGCGAGGAGCTCGAGGCCCTGATCGAGCAGGTCATCGCCGAGCTGGGCGCGACCTCTAAGAAGCAGATGGGCCAGGTTATGGGCGCTCTGGGCAAGGCCACCGGCGGTAACTTCGACAAGCCGGCCGCAGCAAAGATCGTCGGCGCAAAATTGGCGTAAGGGCAGAGCGGTACATAGTTGATGCTGAGGGGGCGTGACCATTGCGGTTGCACCCCCTTTTTTGGTGGGCTGGGCACTCATTGGGGACAGACTTAAATGAGTGCCCAATGAGCAGGTACTCATTTAAGTCTGTCCCCAATGAGTGGGTGGAAGGTTGCGGGTTCTTTACGGGAATGTAGTGTGGGCTGCGGAAACGCGGTTCTTTCCGTACAATAGTTCAACTCGTGTAAACGCAGGGAAGGGACATTCATGGCAGACATGATCGAGATCAAGCATCTCAACAAGTACTTTGGCGACCTGCATGTGCTCAAAGATATCAATCTCACCGTCAAGCGCGGCGAGAAGCTCGTAATGATCGGGCCTTCCGGCTCGGGTAAGTCGACGCTCATCCGTTGCGTCGATTATCTGGAGGAGCCCACGTCGGGCGAGGTCGTCATCGACGGTACGCCGCTCACCAAAAAGAATCACCTGGAGATGGCTCGCAAGTATAGTTCCATGGTGTTTCAGCAGTTCAACCTGTATCCCAACATGACGGTGCTGGGCAACCTGACGCTCGCGCCCATCAAGCTGCAAAAGAAGAGCAAGGAGGAGGCGACCGAGATCGCCATTGCCGCGCTCAAGCGCGTCGGCATGGCGCATAAGGCCGGCGAGTATCCGCAGAATCTCTCGGGCGGTCAGCAGCAGCGCATCGCCATCGCCCGTGCCCTGTGCACCAAGCAGCCCATCATCCTGTTTGACGAACCGACCTCGGCGCTCGACCCCGAGATGGTCCAGGAAGTCCTGGACGTTATGATTGAGCTCGCGCAGGAGGACATCACCATGATCTGCGTGACGCACGAGATGGGCTTTGCGCGCCAGGTGGCCGACCGCGTCATCTTTATGGAGGATGGCCGCATTCTGGAGGAGGGCACGCCCGAGCACTTCTTCGATAACCCCGAGAACCCGCGCTGCCGCGAGTTCCTGTCCAAGATTCTGCACTAGGCGCGGTGATGGACATGACGGATATGACGAGGGCGGCCGTGTCGCGCCGTCACTTTTTGCAGTTGGCCGGCGCCGGCATGCTTGCGCTGACGGGGACCGCGCTTACCGGTTGCGGCAACTCCACCAGCGGCGAGGGCTCCGACAAGGGGTCCAAGCTTGCGGCCATCAAGTCGCGTGGCCATCTGAATGCCGGCGTTAAGAAGGACGTTCCCGGCTACGGCTATTACGACACCGCCAAGGGTCGCTTTGAGGGCATGGAAGTCGATTTGTGCTACCAGATCGCCGCTGCCGTCTTTGGCGTGAGCTACAAGGATGCCCGTGCCCAGGAGCTTGTCGAGTTTACCGACGTAACGCCCAAGACGCGCGGCCCGCTGATCGATAACGGCCAGCTCGACGTGGTCGCGGCGACCTACACCATCACCGACGAGCGCAAGAAGAGCTGGGATTTCTCGACGCCGTACCGTACCGACTACGTGGGACTCATGGTCAAGAAGCGTTCGGGCTTTACCTCGATTGAGGATCTGGATGGCAAGGTCATTGGTGTGAGCCAGGGTGCCACCACACAGGGCCTCATCGAGCAGATGATCAAGGACAACGGCTTTAGCTGCAAGCCCGAGTTTAGGGCCTTTAGCGGCTACCCCATCATCAAGAGTTCGCTCGACGCCGGCAATATCGACGTCTTTGCCATGGACCGCTCCACGCTGGCCGGTTACATGAACGAGACCGTTGAGTTGCTGCAGCCCGAGGTCAAGTTTGGCGAGCAGGGCTACGGCGTGGCGACCAAGAAGGGCTGCGACCTTTCGGCCGTGGTCGATCAGGTGATTTGCGATCGCCTGGCCGACGGCTGGCTCGACCAAGAGGTCAAGACCTGGGGTCTTGTATAGGCGCATCGTCCAAGGAAGGAATCAAATGCTCGAAGGATTATTTGACGCCGACCGTTGGTCGACGACATTTCAAAACATGGGGCCCTTCTGGGAGGGCTTTGGCGTGACGCTGCAGGTGGTCGTTGCCGGTCTGCTGCTGTCGCTAGCGCTGGGTACGCTGCTGGGCGTGTTCTCTACCACTCGCTCGCGCGTTCTGCGCGCCATAAGCCGCGTGTACGTGGAGTTTTACCAGAACACCCCGTTGCCCGTGCAGGTGCTCTTTATGTACATGGCCGGTCCACAGTTTTTGCAGGCCATAACCGGTGCCGACCAGCCGGTGCGCATCGCGCCGTTCGTGCTGGGCTTCTTGGGTGTGGGCCTGTATCACGCGGCCTACATTTCGGAGGTCATCCGCACTGGTATCGAGGCGGTTCCGCGCGGTCAGATGGAGGCGGCCCAGAGCCAGGGCTTCACCCGTGCGCAGGCCTACTGGTACATCGTGCTGCCCCAGACATTCAAGATCATTCTGCCGCCGCTGTGCAACCAGGCGCTTAACCTGGTAAAGAACACGTCGGTGCTGGCGCTTGTGGCCGGCGGCGACCTTATGTACCGTTCCGACAACTTTGTGAGTCTGTACGGTTACCTGCAGGGATACATCGTCTGCTGTCTTATGTACTTCATCATCTGCTTTCCGCTCGCCATGCTGGTGCAGTGGCTCGAGCGTCGCTCCAAGGAGCGTCCGCGCGGCGTGAGCCTGGCCGAGCTGGGACTCGACAACGTAGAGGAGGCCTAGCGCATGGAAATCTTCAACGCGACCAACCTGCTCTACATTTGGGGCGGCTTTGTTAAGACGATCGAGATCTCGGCGCTGTCGATCTTTTTCTCGCTCATCTTTGGCACGGTGCTGGCGCTCGTTAAAAGCTATGCGCCCCGCCCGTTCCGTATTTTGGTGAGCGCCTATATCGAGTTGTTCCGTTGCACGCCGAACCTGCTGTGGATCCTGTTTATCTACTTTACGGTGCAGGGTTTGGACATTGTGATTTCGACCATCGCCTTTACGCTGTTTACCAGCGCTGTTATGGCCGAGATTGTGCGCGGCGGCCTCAACTCGATTCCACGAGGCCAGTTTGAGGCAGCGCAGAGCCAGGGCTTCGGCTTCTTTGCCACCATGCGCTACATCATTCTGCCGCAGACGTTTAAGACGATCATTCCGGCGCTGTTTAGCCAGTGCACGACTGTCATCAAGGACAGCTCGTATCTTTCGGGCATTAACGTGGCCGAGCTCATGTACACGGCAAACGTCGTGATGGCCCACGCGATCGATCTGTCGCAGGTGCTTATGCTCTACGGCCTGGTGTTTGCGATGTACTTTGTGCTCAACTTTGGCATCTCGCTGCTGGTGAGGGCGTATCAACGTCGTATTGTGGCAGCGTAGAATGTGACAAAGGGACTGTCCCTTTGTCACATAGAGAAAGGAATCGCGATGAGCGATCTGGAGAATAAGAAGAATCCTGTGGTCATTACCATCGCGCGCGACTTTGGCGCCGAGGGCCACGAGATTGGTCGCATGCTTGCCGACGAGTTGGGGATTCCGCTGTACGATAACGAGCTGCTGGTACGTGCGTCGCTGCGCGCGGGCGAGTCGCTCGATAAGATGGCTGCCTATGATGAGCGTCTGGCCGTGGAGAACATGGCGTTTCTGCCCGACCGCTACGACGCGCGCTCGTACTCGGACAAGTTGTTCCAAAAGATGAGCCAGGTGATTTTGGATCTGGGCGAGACTGAGAGCTGCATTATCGAAGGCCGTCTGTCCGATTATCTGCTGCGTAACAACCCCAACCACATTGCCGTGTTGGTGACCGCACCCTTTGAGGACCGTGTCGAGATCGTGCGCAAGAAGCGCGGCCTTAACAAAAAGAAGGGCGCTAAGCTGGTTAAACAGCAGCAGAAGGCGCGCGAGGCATTTTACAAGCGTTACAGTGCCGGAAAGTGGAAGATGACGAGCGGTAAGGACATCGTCGTCAACCGCGCCAAGCTGGGCCGCGAAGGCTGCAAGGACGTCATCGCCGCGGCTTACCGCTACAAAGTAGCGCAGCTCGAAGGCTAACCGACCAAAACCACCACAAAGGGGACAGGTACCTTTGTGGTGGTCGGGCGGCCGGTATAGAAAAAGTCCCCGCCGGGCGCGTGCTCGACGGGGACTTTGCCGTTTGGTGGCTAGCGCTGCAGGTGATTACTCGCCCAGCAGGCTCTTGGTGATCGAAGCGGCGGCCTTCTTGCCGGCGCCCATCGCCAGAATGACCGTAGCGGCACCGGTGACGATGTCGCCGCCGGCCCAGATGCGGGGATCGGTGGTCTGGCCGGTCTCCTCGTCGGCGACGATGTAGCCCCACTTGTTGAGCTCCATCTTGCCACCGATCTTCTTTGCGAAGGGGTTGGCGTTGGTGCCGATAGCCGAGATCGCGACGTCGCAGGGGATCTCCTCGATGGCGCCCTCGATGGGCACCGGGCGACGGCGGCCGGACTCGTCGGGCTCGCCGAGCTCCATCTTCTGGACCTTGACGGCGCACACGGAGCCGTCCTCGCCAGCGACAAACTCGAGCGGGGAGACGAGCGGTAGAACCTCGACGCCCTCGGCCTTGGCATGGTGCAGCTCAGCGCGACGGCAGGGCATCTCGTCCTCGGTACGACGATAGGCGATGATGGCGTGCTCGGCGCCCAGGCGCTTGGCGGTACGGACGGCGTCCATAGCCACGTTGCCGCCACCAAAGACGACGACGTTCTTGCCGTGCTTGGTGGGGGTGTCGTACTCGGGGAACTTGTTGGCCTTCATCAGGTTCACGCGGGTGAGGTACTCGTTCGCGAAGAAGACGTTGGGCAGGTTCTCGCCGGGGACGTTGAGGAACTTGGGCAGGCCGGCGCCAGTCGCCACGTAGATGGCGTCGAAGCCCTGCTCGAACAGCTCCTCGGCCGTGGCCATGTTGCCCACGACGGAGTTGTACTCAAACTTGACGCCCATGTCCTCCAGGCCGTCAATCTCGCGCTTGACGACTGCCTTGGGCAGACGGAACTCGGGGATGCCGTAGACCAGCACGCCGCCGCCGGTAAAGAATGCCTCGAAGACGGTGACGTCAAAGCCGTTACGGGCGAGCTCGCCGGCGCAGGTGATGCCGGACGGGCCGGAGCCGACGACGGCGACCTTCTTGCCGTTCTTGGGGGCCATCTTGGGCGTGGAGGCGAGCTCGGGGCGATCACCCAGGAAGCGCTCGAGCTGGCCGATGGCCACGGGCTCGGACTTCTTACCACGGATGCACTTGCCCTCGCACTGGTTCTCCTGCGGGCAGACGCGGCCGCAGATAGCGGGAAGCATGGAGTCCTCGCGGATGGTATCGAGGGCGCCGCCGAAGTCCTTCGCGCGGATCTGCTCGATAAAACGGGGAATGTTGATGTTGACGGGGCAGCCCTCAACACAGAACGGCTTCTTGCAGTTGAGGCAGCGCTCGGCCTCGGCCAGCGCCATCTCCTCGGTGAAGCCCTTGTCGACGGGGCGGAAGTCGCAGGCGCGCTCGGCAGCCGGCTCCTCGTTATCGGGGGTGCGGGGCGACTTCATATCGGCAACGAAACGACCGTTAACTAGTGGCATGCGCAGCTCTTTTCCTCATAGGCCTTGAGGGACTCGCCCTCTTCGGAACGGTAAGCGGCCTGGCGGGCACGAAGGTCATCCCAGTCGACCAGGGTGGCATCGAAGTCGGGGCCGTCGACGCAAGCGAACTTGGTCACGCCGCCCACCTCGACGCGGCAGCAGCCGCACATACCGGTGCCGTCAACCATGATGGGGTTGAGCGACGCGGTGATGGGGGTGTCGTACTTCTGGGCGGTGAGGGTCGAGAACTTCATCATCGGAACGGGACCGACGCAGAAGACCTGGCTCACGGCCTTGTCCTGCAGCAGGCGCTCCAGCGGAGCGGTGACAACGCCCTGCTCGCCGTAGGAACCGTCATCGGTAGTGATGTGGATGTGGTCCTCGTCGAGGAGCTCGCGGAACTGGTCCTCCATGAGCAGGAGGTCCTTGGTGCGGGCGCCCATGATGGCGTGGACCTCATGACCGGTCTCGACCAGGTGCTTGGCGACCGGGAAGGCAATTGCCAGGCCGACGCCGCCGCCAATGACGGCACAGGGGCCCTCGGCCATCTCGGTGGGAACGCCCAGCGGGCCCACGACGTCGCGCAGCGACTCGCCGGCCTCGTAGGTGGAAAGCATCTCGGTGGTCTTGCCGATCACCATGAAGATGAACTCGACCCAGCCCTCGTCACCGTTCCAGCCGGCCAGGGTAAACGGGACACGCTCGCCCGTCTCGTTGGCGCGAACCATGAGGAACTGTCCAGCGTGCGCATGCTTGGCGATTGCAGGCGCCTCGATGCGGAACTTGAACACCTTCTCCGAGAACTGCGTCTTCTCCAGGATCTTATACATAGAACCCCTCTCTTGTTAGGGCCGCCGAACCGTGCCTCCACGGAAATGGACGGTAGCCCGAATAAAACCGTACGCGCACAGGCGTTGTGCAGACATACGGTGCAAATTATACCCTCATGGACATGTCACTTACGTGTGTCTTCGGCGGTTGGAAGCAGGGTTTATCCACTGCGGCTTACCAAATAGGGGCAGGTTTATTTTGGTCAGTCTTATCGGGTAAAACGGCAAAGGGGGCCGGCCTCGGGTTGTGATGAGGCCGGCCCCCTTTGGGGTGCTATGTGCGTATGGCGGCGCGCGGTTTATTGCGATGCCGCAACTGGGGCGTTTCCGCAGGTAAAACCTGACAAAATAAATCTGTCCCTAAATGGTAGGTTTTAGTGCTTGCCGTTGGCGGAGGCGGCGCCGTTGACATGGTCGCGGGCATAGACTACGCCGTGCACAATCGCCAGGCCGGCGGCGTCGGCCGCGCGGGCGCAGGTGTCCTGGAAATCCTCGGCCTCGCGGGCGCGCAGCTGCTTAAGCACGTAGTCGGCGACGGCCATCTTGCCGGGAGGGTTGCCGATGCCGGTGCGGATGCGGCTGAAGTCGCGGCTGCCCATCTTGTCGATGATGGAGCGCAGGCCGTTGTGGCCGGCATGGCCGCCGCCCACCTTAACACGCACGTCGCCGGCGGGAATATCGAGCTCGTCGTGGATTACGAGCAGCTCCTCGGCCTTGATCTTGTACTCGCGGCAGAGCTTGGAGATGGGACCGCCAGAGGTATTCATGTACGACTGCGGCTTGACCAGCACGATCTGGCGTTTGCCGCCCTCTTCCTCGGGATCGTTGATGTTGATGAGCGCGACCTCGGCGCCGGCCTGGTTTTTCCAGTACGTGACGCCGGCCTGACGGGCCAGCTCGTCGATTGCTTTGAAGCCAGCGTTGTGGCGGGTCTCGGCATACTCATCGCCAGGGTTGCCAAGTCCGGCAACCATGCGAATCTTAAGCGGCTGTGCAGCTGCCATATTTATCCTTCCGTTACACAAAAGTTTAATCAACGACAAAGGCTACCACGCCCGCCGAAGGCGAGGAAAGGTTGCAGCAAAGTCATTTCAGAAAACAGCTGCCCCGAGACAGCAGGAAGCCCCGGACACGCCGGGAGGGGTTATCAAAGCGAACATCCCGCAGCAGCAAAGCGGCGAGGACGTTCGCGTGATAACCCCGCAGGCGTGTCCGGGGCTTCCGGAGGGATGCGAGGGTCGAGCGACTACAGCGCGAAGTCGCCGCCGACGAGCGTGGAGACGGGCTCCTCGTGGTAAACGGCGGAGATGGCCTGAGCGAACTCCTCGGCGACCGAGATGGTCTTAATCTTGCCGCCGACTTCGACGGGGATGGCGTCGGTGACAACGCACTCGACGATCGGGGCGTCGTTCAGGCGCTCGATGGCCGGACCGGAGAAGATGCCGTGGGTGGCGCAGACGTAGATGTCGCCAGCGCCCATGGCCTTGAGCTCCTTGACGTTGGCGCACAGGGTGCCAGCGGTGTCGATCATGTCGTCATTGATGACGCAGGTCTTGCCCTTGATGTCACCGATGATGCCCATGACCTCGGCGGCGTTGTGGCGCGGACGGCCCTTGTGGGCGATGGCCAGGTCGCAGCCGAGCATGTCGGACAGCTTCTTGGCGGCCTTGGCACGACCCACGTCGGGGGAGACGACGACCAGGTTGTCGGTGTCGAAGTTCATGGCGTTGTAGTACTGGCCAAACAGCGGCAGTGCGGACAGGTGGTTGACCGGGATATCAAAGAAGCCCTGGATCTGACCCTGGTGCAGGTCGAGGGTGATGATGCGGTCGACGCCGGCGCGCTCGAGCAGGTTGGCGACGAGGCGGGCGGTGATGGGCTCGCGCGGGCCGGCCTTGCGGTCCTGGCGGGCATAGCCGTAGTGGGTGATAACGGCGGTGATGGAGCGGGCGGATGCGCGCTTGGCAGCGTCGGTGGCGATGAGCAGCTCCATGAGCATGTCGTTGACGTTGCCGCCGGCCACGGACTGAATCAGGAAGACGTCGGCGCCGCGGACGGTCTCGTCGTAGCGGGCGTAAATCTCACCGTTGGCGAACTGCTTTAGCGTAAGGCCCGAAAGCTCGACCCCAAGGTACTCAGCGATCTTCTGAGCGAGGGGACGGTTGGAGGAACCGGAATACACGCGGATGGACTTGCGCATATTCTCCGACTTCTCGGGATCATTAATCGGCATTACCCTTCTCCTTTATACATCGAATGCCATATAGATGCCTTTTTGCATTGTAACCGTGCGGCGGGGTTAATCGGGTCTTGATAACGTCTTTACCGTCAACGGACACGAACCGACCACTCATCCGGTCGCGCAGGTCACGATAGAAAAAGGAGCCGTCCCCATGGAACAGCTCCTTTTGTGCTTGGTGAAACGTTATGCCTCGTCGTCCTCGTGCAGACGACGGCGATAATCGGCGGCCCAGCCCTCAATATTTACCTGACGGGCGCGGCCCAGACCGAGTGCGTCGGCCGGGACCGGCTCGGTGATGACGGAGCCGGCGGCCACGAGTGCGCCGTCGCCAATCTGGGCGGGCGCGACCATCATGGTGTCGGAACCGATGAAGGCATCTTTGCCGATGACGGTCTTGTGCTTGTGGACGCCGTCGTAGTTGCAGGTGATAGAGCCCGCGCCCACGTTGACGCCGGAGCCCATGGTGGTGTCGCCGATGTAGGACAGGTGAGGGACCTTGGAACCCTCGCCGATCGTGGACTTCTTGATCTCCACATGCGTGCCGGCCTTGGATCCGTCGAGCATGTGGGTGCCCGGGCGCAGGTAGGCGCGCGGGCCACAGTCGACGCCGTTCTCGATGACGGCCTCGATGGCGATGGTTTCATCGATGATGCAGCCGCTGCCGACGGTGGTGTCGGTGAGGCGGCTGTTGGGGCCGAGCTGGCACTCTTCGCCCACGGTGACGTGGCCGATCAGATGCGTCTGCGGCCACACGACGGTGTCGCGGCCGATGGTGGCGTCGGGGCCGATCCAAGCCTGCGTGGGGTCGATGAAGGTGACGCCCTCGGCCATCCAGTGCTCGTTGATGCGGTCGCGCGCGATGGCGGTGAGCTGCGCGAGCTGGATGCGGCTGTTGACGCCCAAGCCGTCGCGGTAGTCGTCACAGTGGAAGATGGAGACCGCCTGGCCGTGACCCTTGAGGATTTCGAGCATGTCGGGCAGGTAGTACTCGGATTGCGCGTTGTCGTTGCCGATCTCGTTAATGTGGGCGGCAAGCTGTGCGCCGTCGAAGGCGTAGCAGCCGGCGTTGCACTCCAACAGCGTGGCGGCCTGCTCGGGCGTGCAGTCCTTCTGCTCGATGATGCGCTCGATCTGACCGTCGGCGCCCAGCTTGATGCGGCCGTAGCCGAAGGGGTCGGGCGGGGTCATGGTCATGACGGTGCAGGCGAGCTCGCCGGTAGCGACGGTCTGCGCGAACTTGGCGACGGTGTCGGCGGTGATGAGCGGCAGGTCGCCGTTGAGCACGACGACCGGACCTTCGGCGATGCCGCAGGCCTCGAGCGCGACCTTTACGGCGTGGCCGGTGCCCAGACGCTCGGTCTGCTCGACGCACTCGACCTTGGTGGCGCTGTTGGCGTAGGCGCCGTCGATAAGGGCGCGCATCTCGTCGGCGTGGCTGCCGATGACGACCACGACGCGGCTGCAGCCGGCCTTGATGGTGGCGTCGACGATCCACTGGACCATGGGCTTACCCAGGATCTTGTGCGAAACCTTGCAGTGGTTCGACTTCATGCGGGTGCCCTCGCCGGCGGCGAGGATAATTGCGGTTGCGTCCATGTGATCTCCTGTTACGTTATAGAGACGTGTGTTTGGAAACGATACACGGCGCAATATGATACCGCAGGCATATGATGAGCGCGTAACGATTGGATTGCGGCGGTTGAGGCTTGCGCCGCCGGCGTGGCGTTTGCGCTGGCCGTGCATGGCGTCGGCGCTGCGGCGTTGGCGTTTGAGCGAGGGATGGGAGGTGCCCGTGGATATCATGCGAGAGGAATCGGGCCACGAGCCCGTCGCGGCATTTTCGATGTCGCATCCGGCGGTGCCGGCGCTCTACATGGTGCTGACGCTGGGACTCACCATGTTCTCGATGCAGCCGGTGCTGATTGCACTGTCGCTTGCGGGCGGGTTGGCGTACGGGTTTGCGATGCGCGGCGCCGCGCGTACGTTGGGGGCGCTTCGCTGGCAGCTGCCGGTGATCTTGATCATCGCGGTGCTCAATCCGCTGTTTAGCGCCTCGGGCTCGACGGAGCTGTTCCGTATTGGCATGCGTGCGGTGTATTTGGAGAGTATGGTATACGGCCTGTGCATGGGCGGGTTGTTTGTGGCGAGCGTACTGTGGTTTGAGGCCGCGGCGTCGATGCTTGGCTACGACAAGGTGCTCGCGCTGCTGGGTAATGCCGCGCCGGTGATCGCGCTCATGATCTCGATGTGCATGCGGCTTATCCCGCAGTTTTTGCGTCGCGGTCGTACGGTGATGGCGGTGCAGGATGCGATTGATGTGCCGGGCCGCGTGCCGGCCGACCCCGTGCGCTCGCGCCTGCGGGCATCGAGTGTGTTGATGGGCTGGGGCATGGAAGATTCGCTGGAGCGCGCGGACGCGATGCGCTCGCGCGGGTGGGGTGCCGCGACGCGTCGTACGACGTATGCGCGGTATCGACTGGGGCGCAGCGACGTTGCCGCGTTGGTTGGGCTTGCGCTGTTTGGCGTGGTCACGGTGACAGTGGCGTGGACCGCGACGACGCAGTATTCGTTTTATCCTCAGCTCTTGGTGCCGGCGCCGTGGCCGGGCTATGTTGTGTACGCTGCCTGGATGGTGCTGCCTTGCGCGTTGCACGCGATTGATGAGAAGAGGTTTGGCTGATGGCTCGGTTGGATAGCTGCTCGGTAACGGGCGGGGCGTGCGGCTCCGATGTGCCTGCGATTGAGGTACGGGGCCTGAGCTTTGCCTACCCCGATGCTGATGCTGCGGTGCTCGAGGGGCTCGACTGGTCTGTTCCCCAAGGTGCATTTGCGCTGCTTGTTGGCGGTACCGGATCGGGTAAGTCGACGCTGCTGTCGCTGCTCAAGCCCGAGATCGCGCCGGCGGGTACACGCTCCGGCGAGCTGCGCGTGTTGGGCGAGCTCGTCGCCGACATGGATGTGCGGGCATCGGCGGAGCGCGTGGGTTATGTGTTCCAGGATCCCGAGAACCAGATCGTGTGCGAAACCGTGTGGCACGAGATGGCGTTTGGCCTGGAAAACTTGGGGCTAGCGCGTGATGAGATGCGCCGTCGCGTAGCTGAGACCAGCTATTTCTTTGGACTGGAAGATTGGCTTCACCGCGATACTGACACGCTTTCGGGTGGCCGCAAGCAGCTGCTGTCGCTTGCCGCCGTCCTGGCGCTGCGTCCGCGTGTGCTGCTACTCGACGAGCCCACGTCTCAGCTCGATCCCGTTGCCGAGAAGAATTTTCTGCACGCGCTGTTTCGCGTGAACCGTGAGCTGGGCTGCACGGTTGTTGTGACTACGCATCAACCGCGGCCGATGCTCGAGTATGCGACGTGTGCGTACCGGATTGAGGGCGGTCGCGTGCGCGAGGTGGCGGATATGGCTTCTTTGGGACGCCGAGAATCGCTGTTTTCCGATGAGATGTTGGGGTGGGGTGCCATCCGATGTGCAAAAAACGGAGTATTCAGCAGGCGTGAGGACAATTTGGGCTCTCTGGAGCCGCCCGGGGACGTATCGAGCGCGAAAAAAAGTTCAGAATTGGACAAATCGTCCGAATTTGTGGCGCAAACGTCGCTCGAGAACGGCTCGGAAGCCTTCCCGCGCACGGATGGAAGCAGAATACTCCAAAAAATGCACGGCGGGTCGGCTACCACCCTGTCGGAAGGCTGGTTTCGCTACGATCGCGCGGGCGGTTGGGTGCTGCGTGGGCTCGGTGCGTCGTTTTCGGCTGGCGCGGTGCATGCGATCGTGGGCGGCAACGGATGCGGTAAGTCGACGATACTCTCGGTGCTGGCGAAGACCGCCAAGCTGCAGCGCGGCCGCATGGTGCGCGGAGCGGCCTCGGCTGCGCTGCTGCCTCAGAATCCCAAAGCATTGCTGGTTGCCGAGACGGTTCGCGATGAGCTGATGGAATGGGCCTCGACCTGCGGATACGACGAGGCCGCAGCACGGGAGCAGACAGCGCGCCTGGGTCTGGCGGGCCTGGAGACGCGCCACCCTTACGACCTCTCGGGCGGACAGCGCCAGCTGCTTGCACTGGCAAAGCTGCTGCTGATCGGCCCCGAGCTGCTGCTGCTTGACGAGCCCACGAAGGGCTTGGACCTGGAGAGCCGCCGCATCATCGCCCGCGCCCTGCGTGACCATGCGAAGGCTGGCGGCACCGTCATCATGGCTACGCACGATTTGGACTTTGTCGAGCAGGTAGCCGACGACGTCGCCATGATGTTTGACGGCGAGATTGCCTGCATGGAGCCCCCGGCTGACTTCTTTGCCGACAACGTGTTTTATAGGGCGTGATGGGATGACGGATTATCGCGTCGCGCGCCTGCTCGCAAAACTGGAGGTCCCGCTGTTGTTGGCGGTGCCGGCAGTGATGACTGCGGCGTTGCTGGCGGGCATTGAGCAGGCGGCGCTTGCCATGCTGGTTGTAGTGGCGCTGGTGCTTGCGCTGTTCTTTGCGGGTTACGAGGCATCTCGTCCGGGTTTGCGCCAGATTATGCCTACGCTGGTGCTGGCGGCGCTGGCGGCGGCGGGGCGCATCCTGTTTGGGCCCATTCCCGACTTTAAACCGGTGAGCGCCATCGCCATTATCGCGGGGGCGGCGCTTGGTCGCCGCAATGGTTTTATGGTTGGCGCGCTGGCGGCGCTGACCAGCAATTTCTTTTTTGGACAGGGCATGTGGACGCCATGGCAGATGTATGCCTGGGGGCTCGTGGGATACGTTGGCGGTGCGCTGGCGCATGCCGGTGCGTTTGACCGTGCGGATGGAACCGTGCGCATGCCGGCGCTACTGACCTACGGCTTTGCTTCGGGTTTGCTGTACGGCGTGGTGATCAACGCGTATGACATCATTGGTTTTGTGCAGCCGCTTACTTGGGCGGGTGCCGTAGCGCGTCTTGCCACGGCAGTGCCGTTCGATATTACGCACGGCTTTGCGACCTGCGTGTTCTTGGCCGCCTTGTACAAGCCTTGGTGCCGTCGCATTAACCGTGTCGTCGTGAAATACGGACTGTAGGGCATTTACTGTAAGGCATTTCGCGTTCCCTCACGAACTTGCGGTGGAATAGTTCTCGTTTTTGGCTATTTGCTGCCCAAACAGGAACTATTCCACCGCAACTTATAGGGGGAGAGGGGTCACATGATCTGTTTTCCTCCGTCCCCCAGGAATTACTTGGGGCTAGAGTTCTAGCGTGAGGGTGACGGGGCAGTGGTCGCTGCCAAAGATGTCGCCGCGGATGCCGGTGTCGCGTACGTTGTCGGCGATTGCGTCGCTTACCAGGAAGTAGTCGATGCGCCAGCCTGCGTTGTTCTTGCGGGCATTAAAGCGGTAGCTCCACCAGCTGTAGACGCCCTCGACGTCGGGGTTTGCCGCGCGCCAGGTATCGGTAAACCCGGCGTTGAGCAGCTCGGTAAACTTGCCGCGTTCTTCGTCCGAAAAGCCGGCGTTGCCGCGGTTGGACTTGGGGTTTTTAAGGTCGATCTCCTCGTGTGCCACGTTAAAGTCGCCGCAAGTTACGACGGGCTTGCCGGTCTCGCGCTCAAGCGCGCTCAAAAAGCCGCGGTAGGCATCGTCCCAGGCCATGCGCACATCGATGCGCGCGAGTTCGTTTTGCGCGTTGGGCGTGTAGACATCCACAAACCAAAACTTGTCGAACTCGAGTGCGCAGACGCGGCCCTCGGTTACGGCTTGGGCGACGAGCTCGGCCGCCTCGCCCTCGCCGGCGTAGGGTAGCAGCGCGTCGGCGTGCAGCACGCGCAGCGGTTCCTGGCGGCTAAAGACCGCAGTGCCCGAGTAGCCCTTGCGCTCGGCGTAGCTCCAGGTTTGGTGATAGCCGGGCAGATCGATATCGACCTGGCCCTCCTGCAGCTTTGTCTCCTGCAGCGCCAAGATATCGACGTCGAGTTCTTGCGCGATCTGAATAAAGCTCGGGTCCTTTTTGAGCACGGCGCGCAGGCCGTTAACGTTCCACGAGGCAAAGGTGTAAGTCTGAGGCATGGTGTCCTTTCGACGGGGTTGGCAGACTTAAGATTAACGCAACAAGGGCGGGGTGGGCTCCGCGCATGCTGACTCAAAGGGCGTATGCTGGGACGTCGCCCAACGCTGCCCGACTAACAAGGACGGAGGACTCATATGACGCAGGCAATATCGGACCCCAGGCAGGCCTCCGCCGCGCTGGCGGATCTGTTTGACACCCACAAGCGCGTGGTCTTCTTTGGCGGCGCTGGTGTTTCCACGGCAAGTGGCATCCCCGATTTCCGCAGCGTGGACGGCCTGTATCACCAGCAGTTTGCCTATCCGCCCGAGACCATGCTGTCGCATAGCTTTTACGAGGCGCATCCTGCCGAGTTCTTCGACTTTTACCGCACCAAGATGATCGCGCTTAACGCTAAGCCCAACCGCTGCCACACCAAACTAGCCGAGCTGGAGCGCGCCGGCAAGCTCGACGCCGTGGTGACGCAAAACATCGACGGCCTGCATCAGATGGCCGGCTCACAGCGCGTGTTTGAGTTGCACGGATCGGTCCATCGCAACATTTGCCAGTCGTGCGGCGCGGTCTATAGCGCCGAGTGGATTTGCTCGCGCGAGCACGAGGATGCCGCGGGCGTGCCTGCGTGCCCCGCGTGCGGCGGCCGCATCAAGCCCGATGTAGTGCTCTACGAAGAGCCGCTCGACGAGCATGTGTTGACCGGTGCCGTTGCCGCCATCGCCGCGGCCGATGCCCTCATTGTAGGCGGGACCTCGCTCGTGGTGTATCCGGCGGCAGGCCTTACGCGATACTTTACCGGCGATACGCTGGCCATTTGCAATTTGGCGCCTACCGATCAGGATGCAAATGCCGACCTGCTGATTTCTTGCGACATCGCGGCCGCGTTTGCGTTCTAGCCCGCGTGCGCGGATACAATAGAAAGACTGAGTGCAAAGCGACCCCGCCGCCAGCTCCCCAAGCTCGGCGGCGTGGGCATTTTAGGAGGATGTTCATGGCGAACGACAGCAAGACATGGCGGTGCGGAAAGTACGAGCTCAGCTTTGACCGTCCGCGCATCATGGGCGTCCTCAACGTGACGCCCGATTCGTTTAGCGATGGCGGGGAGCACTTCGACCCCGATGCCGCCATCGAGTACGGCCTGGCGATGCTCGACGCCGGCGCCGACATCATCGACGTGGGCGGCGAGTCCACGCGCCCTGGTTTTACCCCGGTCAACCCCGACGAGGAGGCTCGCCGCGTGCTGCCCGTGGTGCGCGCGCTGGCCAAGGAGGGCGCCATCGTCTCGATCGACACGCGTCATGTGGCGGTTGCCAAGGCGGCCGTGCGCTGCGGCGCCTCGATCGTCAACGACGTGACCGGCTTCACCGATCCCAAGATGGTCGAGTTTGTTAAGACGAGCACTTGCGGCGTCATCGTGATGCATGCCGGCGAGGTCGCCGCACCCGCACGCACGCACGCAACGGTGCAGCTCGATACCTCGGCAGCGGCGTTTGTTGCCGAGAAGGCGCGCGAGGCGGCTGCCGAGGCCGCGCGTGAGGCCGAGAAGCCGGCTCGCCGCCGTCGCGGCAAGTTGCTGGGCGAGCCTAAGCCGGAGGCCAAGCTTCCGGGCGGCGTGGTGCAGCCCTCGTTGCCGTTTGGCGAACCGGAGCCCACGTCCGAGCCTTCAAGCGAGCAGGAGACGCCGGCCGCCGAGCAGGCTACTGCCGCCGAGACCGTCGCGCCCGCGCCCGAGGCCGCGCCCGTGGCCACCGAGGCCGCATCGGAGTCCAATGACCGCCTGGCCGCCATGATGCGCCGCAGCGCCCGCCGCGAGGAAGCCTACGTGCCCACCTCGCAGCTCCGCCGCTTCACCCTGCCCGATTCGGCGCCCATCATGCGCCGCGTCATGGGCTTTCTGTCCGACCAGGCCCGCACGCTCATCCATGCCGGCGTGTCGCGCGACCGCATCTGCATCGATCCTGGCCCGGGCTTTGGTAAGTCGGCTAACGAGGACATCGTCATCCAGCGCGAGACTGCCAAGATGGCGTCACTGGGCTATCCGCTCATGTGCGCCGTGTCGCGCAAGCGCTTTGTGGGCGCCGTCTCGGGCGTGACCGAGGCCGCCGAGCGCGATGCCGCTACGTTTGGCGTGTGCCTGGGCGCCATCCAGGCCGGTGCCAACATCGTGCGCGTGCACGACGCCGCGGGTTTTGCGCAGTTCCTGAACGGTTACTGGGCGGTTGCCAAGCCGCAGCCGCGCCGCGCGTTTGTGGCCGTGGGCTCCAACCTGGGGCATCGCTGCGACAACATCCGCGCCGCACGCGAGATGATCGCCGAGATTCCACTCACCTGCGTGTCCAACTCCTCCAAGATTTACGAGAGCGAGCCGGCCTACGAGACGCGCCAGGACGCGTTTGCCAACGCCGTCATCGAGATCAAGACCGAGCTGGCGCCGCTGGTGCTGCTCGATGAGCTCATGAAGATCGAGGCCGAGCTGGGGCGCGACCGCTCCAAAAAGGCCAAGGCCAACGGTCCGCGCACCATCGACCTGGACCTGCTGTGGATGGACGGCGAGACCCACGGTGGCAAAAAGCTGCGCCTGCCGCATCCTCTCATTGGCGAGCGCGATTTTGTGCTGGTGCCGCTCGAGGACTTGATGCACGACCCGGCGCGGTTCTTCCGCTACAACGGCGTCGAGGTCAAGGAGCCCGAGGACCGCGTGGGCCATATCGTGGGCGAATTGGGGCGTATGTAGATGATCGAGATGAATGCTGTTGCCGCCGGTACCGAGCTTGACGCCGCGTGTGACGCGGGCCGCGAGGGTGCGTCCGCGGGCTGGTGCGCTTGGAGCGCGGGCGAGGCGTCGTTGACGTTTTCGCTGGTCGTGCGCCCGGATGTGAACATGCATGTCTTCCACGGCCTGCCGTTTGTGGCCGCGATGGGCATGATGGACGCGCTCGTGGGCACGGCTTCGACGCCGGGGTTGGGCCTTGCCGGTAAGGTGGGTATCCAGTGGCCGAGCGACATTGTGTGCGGTGCGCCTGCGTTTGAGACGTCGTTTGCACGCGTCTCCGTCAACGGTGGCGTCGGTGCCGCAGGCATGTTCGGTGCCGTGACGGTGGATATTGAGCGTGCGGCGCTGGGTGAGCTTGGTGTGGACGTGGCTGACGAAGCGCTGGTCGAGACGCTGGCCGCCGCCGTGCTGGCCCGCGTGGACGCCTGGGCGGTTGTTGCCAACACGCCGCAAGGCGCCGCAGGGCCGCTGGCTCCCGTGCTGGGCGAGTATTTCGACATGGTGCCGCTGCTCGGTCGCCAAGTTGCGGCGGTGTCGCCCAACGGCTTGCCGCTTGCGGTCGGTGTGTTTGCGGGCCTGGACATCTGGGGTCGCGCGACCATCAAGACCGATGCCGGCGAGCAGGAGTTTCCGCCTGAGGCCGTACGGATTCGCGGACTGTAACGCGAGGCGCCCGCGCTCAAAGACAACGATGACAACAAAGCCCTCCTCGGCAGTGCCGGGGAGGGTTTCGACTATCTGGGGAATGGGTTGCCAGCGCCCTATTCCTCAAAACTGAAAAATTTTCGTTTTTGAGGAATAGGATTAAGGCAGCTCGGCCTTTCGCGAGGTATATTCGCTATAGAGTCTATTCCTCAAAACTGAAAAATTTTCGTTTTTGAGGAATAGCGATAAAAGACCGCGAGGAGGCCCGGTGAAACTCATCAATAGAACGTCATATATGGACACGTTGACGAGCCTTATTGGCGTGCCGGACATCAAGGTCATCACGGGCATCCGGCGTAGCGGTAAATCAAAATTGCTCGAGGCTCTCCGCGATTACGTGGAGGCAAATCTGTCCAATTCGAATGTCATCCATATCAACTACAACCTCGATGAGTTCGAGAACCTGCTCGAGTATCACGCGTTGCTCGCCTATGTAAAAGATCATCGAGTGCTCGGCAAGCAAAACTTCCTGCTTATCGACGAGGTTCAGATGTGCGACGGTTTTGAGCGTGCGATCAACAGCCTTCACGCATCCGAGCAGTACGATATCTTCATCACCGGATCGAATGCCTTTTTGCTGTCGAGCGATCTGTCGACGCTCTTTACGGGGCGCACCTTCGAGATCGAGGTTTTCCCATTCTCGTTTGAGGAGTATCGTCTCTATGGCGACGAGGGCGAGGTCGACCGCGACTTCGATGAGTACGCGAGAACCGGCGGTATGTCTGGTTCTTACCCTTATCCACTGCAGGAGCAGCGCTATCAATATCTCTCCAACGTCTTTAAGACGCTCATTGTGAGAGATATCGTGCAGCGGCATAGCGTCAGAAACGAATCGGCACTGCTACGCATTGCCGATTACATGATGGACAACGTTTCCAACATTACGTCGGCGCGCAACATTACGGACGCATTAAATGCGGATGGGCTAAAGATTACGAACAAGACGGTCGGCACGTACATGGGGTACCTGTGCGATGCGTTTGCCTTCTATAAAGTTCGTCGATACGACATTCGCGGCAAGAAATACCTTAAGAGCGGTGAGAAGTATTACCTGGCGGATCATGCGTTTAAATATGCGCTTCTTGGTACACGTGATATGGATTGGGGACGCGTATACGAGAACATGGTGGCAATCGAGCTGCTGCGTCGCGGATACGAGGTATACGTCGGCGTGCTCTATAAAAAGGAAATAGACTTTGTAGCAATCAAGCGAAGCGAGAAACTCTACATTCAGGTGAGCGACGACATCAGCTCGGATAAGACATTTGAACGCGAGATTTCGCCACTGCTGAGCATTGGCGATGCGTATCCCAAGATGATTCTCGCCCGCACGCATCACGAGGCCACGGATCGCGACGGAGTGCAAATCGTGGACCTGGCGAGGTGGCTGTGCGGCGAGGCCTAGCAGAAAGCCTATTCCTCAAAACTGAAAAATTATCGTTTTTGAGGAATAGGACCGATGCATTGCCTAGTTCGCCGCTCGTGCTCGTGCTCGACTTAAGCCCCTGCCCTACCTCTGCTCCTGCATGCGACGGTAGATTTCGCAGATGCCCTTAATGGTGAGCTGTCCGTCGACCACGTCGAAGGCGTCGGTCGAATCGGCGACGATGCTGGCGAGGCCGCCCGTGGCTATAACGGTGGCGTCCTCGCGCCCCAGCTCGCGCTTCATGCGCGCGACCAGGCCCTCGGCCATGGCGGCGGCGCCCGTCACGGCGCCCACCTTGATGCACTCCTCGGTATCGCGGCCGATGGCATGCTCGGGCGCCTCGAGCGGCACGCTGGCGAGCTTGGCGGCTCGGGCGGCGAGCGCGTCCATCGAAATGCGGATGCCCGGCGCGATCGCTCCGCCAATGTAATAGCCGTCCTCGTCGATGACGTCGATATTGGTTGCGGTGCCAAAGTCCACCACGATTGCCGGCGCGCCGTAGAAAGTTTCGGCCGCAACGGCGTTAGCGACGCGATCGGCGCCTACGGCTTGGGGGCGCGCCGCCCGCAGCTTGGTTACGGCGGCCGTTTTCGGCCCGATGACGATGGCGTCCGCGGCAATGCGGTCGGCCACGGCGTGCCACTCGCGCGAGAGCTGCGGCACCACGCCGGCAAAGGCGATCGCGTTGACCGCGCCGAGCGAGAGGTCGTACATCTTAAAGAAGCCCATCAGGCGCACGTGGATCTCGTCGGCGGTATAGGAGCGGTCGGTGGGCATACGCCACGACTGCACCAGCTCGTCTCCGTCAAACAGGCCCATGGCCGTCTGCGTGTTTCCCATATCGATAGCGAGCAGCATGTCTACTCCCGGTGTTGGCATAAAAGGACGCGCACCATTGTATACGTGCCGTCGACGGCGCTCGGCTGCGATTCGTTTACGGTGATAGGGGCTGAGGGGTTTAAATATGAAGGAATTATGCTCTACGAGATTTTCCTTGCCGTTTACCGAACTCCCGCGTAATATTCCTTCTTGCGCACATGAGGCGCCCAGACATTGCGGGGTGGAGCAGTCTGGTAGCTCGCCGGGCTCATAACCCGGAGGTCGTAGGTTCAAATCCTGCCCCCGCGACCAAGAACTTGCAGCTCGTCGGCCTAGCCGGCGAGCTTTTTTGTTATCCCGGGACTGTGTTTTCGGTCCAATTCTTGGCCTCTCAAACAAAATCTCGATCTGTAACATCTAGACCCGATTTGGGCGGCTAAGTGGGCTTATAGGACAAAATGTGTGTCCCGATAGAACACCCGTTTCCATCCATTAATCCAGCCAGAACGGGTACGGGTCCCTGTGGTGGAGGTCCTCCCACACGGCCCTGTCGCCCCGCTCCGGCCCTCCGTCGTCACGCGACG
>DBFEQD010000052.1:0-26351 GCA_048326155.1 Collinsella sp. | reverse complement strand
GGTTCGATGTCTGCCCGGATGCGACACAGCTTGTGTGTCCATCCTCGCAGTATCCGGTTCTCAAGGTGCACGCCCCGCGGCTGATCCGGTCCGACCGGGCCGCGCGGCAAGGAGATATATTGCCAGACCGGAGGGGCCCCGTGGGCGGGAATCTGGGCGTACACATTTCCTACACATTTTGGGATTCGACTAACGTTTGCCAGCCGTTAACTACCGCTCGCCGAGCATCTCTTTATATAAGGCAGTCTCATGGTTAAAGCGGATACGTCCCCCTAGCTAAAGCACAGCCAGCATCGAGCAGCTCATCACGTTCTTCCACCGAGAACCCCTCGGCGTAGACGCGCACCACTGGTTCGGTCCCGCTAGGACGGACCAGCAACCACGTGTCATCCTCGAATGCCAAACGCAAGCCATCCATATGACTAACGTTTTGCGGCACCTTGCCACAAATCGACTTGGGGTTTACGCCCGGCAGCAGGGTTCGTAACGTTTCGGCATCTTCGGCCTCAAGGCGCAAATCGCGTCGACCGTAACTCGTCTTACCAAAACTGTCCTCGAGTTGGTCGACCAGAACGCCCAAAGGCGCGTCCGTCTTTGCCATAAGCTCACACAGAATCAGACAGGCGAGGATTCCATCGCGCTCGGGCATATGCGCGGCGATGCCGATACCACCGGCTTCTTCGCCGCCTATGAGGACGCCGCCCTTTTTCATCTCCGCCGCTATATATTTGAAACCGACTGGTTTGACGGTCACGCGGCAGCCAAGCGCCTCGGCAATGCGACGCACGAGCGTCGAGCACGAAAGATTGACGACGACGCGCCCCTCCAAATTACGAAATTGAACCAAGTCGCCCAAAACGAGCGCCATGATCTGATGCGGATGTATATATCTGCCGCGCTCGTCAACCGCGCCGATACGGTCGGCGTCGCCGTCGGTCACCAGGCCAGCGCAAGCTCCGTCCTCGATAACCGTGCGCTCGCAAGCGTCCACCCAAGGCTCAACGGGGTCGGGGCAGATATCTTCTTGGTCAGACGCCTGCCCGGCGTGAATCTCGTGCACCTCAACGCCAAGCTCGCGCAGCAAGTCGGCTAGATAGCCCTGGGCTGCGCCGCCCATGGGATCGACAACCACGCGCAGGTGCGCGGCGCGGATGGCTTCGGCATCGACAAATGATGCCACCGCCTGCATATAGTCTGGAATGATATCTGCGGTGCGATATTGTCCCTCGATCCCCATTGGCTCGGAAGCCATGGTCTCTTCGAGCTCTTCGATGACATCCTGGTTGGCGGTCGAGCCGTCACCCATGCGAATCTTGAGGCACAGATAACCCTGCGGATGATGGGACCCCGTCACCATGAGCGCGCCGCACGCCTCACCGTCATAAGCCGCCGCCCACGTAAGGGCAGGGGTCGGAACAGGTCGCGAAGCGAGCACGGCGTCCAGCTCGTGCGCTGCTAGCACGCCCGCCGCAAGCTCAGCGAACTCGCGCGCCAGGGGCCGGGTGTCGAACCCTATATATACCGTTTTGCCCGGATTGGTCTTTTGCCACAACTCGCCGACGGCATCGGCGATACGGGCAACGTTATCGGCAGTGAAGTCCTCATCGACGCGAGCGCGCCAACCGTCAGTTCCAAAATGAATTATCGCGCACACGCGCAGACACCTCACAGTGTTTGGATCATGGTACGCATGGGGTATACCCGCAACATGCACTCGGCAACCTGCCGGCACCAGCATTCACCATTTGGGCAAATGCTGCCGAGAACATGCAGGCAATAAAAAACCGCCCCGTATGGAGCGGTTTTGCCCTTTATATATCGAGCGCCTCGGCCATCGCTGCCGTAGTGATTGCCGTGGTTCCACAGCAACTGCCCACCATTGCGGCACCGGCATGTCTCCATTCGATGCATGCGCGCGCGAAAGCTTCGGGGTTCTCGTGCCATACGGGGCCATCCTGAGTCTGGACCGGATCGCCTACGTTGGGACGCACCGTGACGGGAGTAGTCGCCGATGCAACCATCCTGGGCACCGCCGCGTTCGCAGCCGAAAGCGAACAGCAATTAACACCAACCGAGTTTGCGCCGTGTTTTTCGGCGTACAAAACGGCTGCCTCGATGTTGAGGCCATCGCCCAACAGGTCGCCTTTTTCGTCAACGACAAAACTCACCAGAACAGGCATGCCGTCGGCGGCATCTCGAGCGCCGGCAAGCATGGGCTGCAAATTACGGATAGACGTCACCGTCTCGATCAGCAGACCGTCAACGCCGGCATTGAGCAAGGCGTGCGCCTGTTCGCGCGCAATGCCTCGGATTTCACGATACTCGGCAGAGTCCTCGGCAAACCACTCAATACCGATCGGGCCCATCGAGCCCAGCAGCAGCTGAGGGTGCGCCTGGCGGGCATCGTCGACGGCCCCGCGATTGACCTCCGCCACGGACGGCGCAATCTGGTCGTGCTTGAGGGCATAGCTCGATGCCTGAAAGGTGTTGGTAATGAGCACCTGCGCGCCAGCGGCGACATACAAGCGATGGATACGAGAAACGGTCTGCGGCTCCGCCAGATTCCAAAACGCCGGTGGAATGTCGGCGGCATCGTACTCACTCAACAAGACACTGCCCATGGGGCCCTGCGCCAACAAGGTCTCGCTCGACAAGCGGCGCGTAAGTTCCTCGGCACCAAAGCGGTTGTAATAACTAGTATCCATATATATCCCGCTATTCCTCGACGCTGATTCCTTGCTTTTCGAGATAGGCGAGCCAGCGGTTCATCGTGTCCTCGGATAGCGCATGCTCCATCATGCAGGCCTCGGAATCGGCACGCTCAAATTCGACGCCGAGCTCCTGAACCAAAAACGTGCGGATGAGGCGATGACGGTACCAGATAGCCGTGCCAACCTCGCGGCCGCGATCGGTCAGGACTACCTTGCCGTAGTGCGATTGCTCGACAAGCTCGGATGCCTTGAGCGCCGAAACCGCTTTATTGACCGATGCCTTGGAGACGCCAAGGCGCTGCGCGATGTCGACCGATCGCACGCCGTTGGTTTCCCCCTCTTCGCTTTCAATGCGAACCATGCACTCCAAGTAGTCTTCGTTCGCCACCGTCAGATGCAGTTCGCGCGAGCTATTTGTCGTATCCATGATCTTCCGTCCCTTCTGCATTCAATGGCTGATTCTACCCCATCCAAGCGTCGCGGTATGCCGTGGCATACCGTGCTAGAGTTCTTGTTGCACACGACGACCAAGATTGGAGCGGTCTTTATGGAAAACACCACCACGAACCCCGATGTCCTCGAGCGCTTTTTGCGCTACGTCCAGATCAACACGCAGTCCGAGGATGCAAACTGCGACCAGGTACCCTCGAGCGCCGTTCAGTTTGACCTTGCCAACGTGCTGGCTAAAGAGCTGCGCGAGCTTGGTGCGGAAGATGCCCACGTGACCGAGCACGCCTATGTCTGCGCGCATATCCCCGCAAGTGCGGGCGCTGAGGACAAGCCTGCCCTGGGCCTGATCGCCCATCTCGACACCACCGAAGTTGCACCGGGTGCCGGCGTGAAACCGCACATCGTACACTACGAAGGCGGCGACCTGGTCTGCGGCACGGTTGACGGTAAGCCCGTTGCCATGAGTACCGCCAAGCTTCCCGCCCTGAACGACCTCGCGGGTGAGGACCTGGTCTGCAGCGATGGCACCACGCTGCTGGGCGCGGACGACAAGGCAGGCGTCGCCGAGATCATGTCACTTGTCGCGCGTATCGCTCAGGACCCCTCTCTGCCCCATCCCGCACTCGGCATTTGCTTCTGCCCTGACGAGGAGATCGGCCACGGAGCCGAGCTGTTGGATATCGATACCTTTGGCTGCAAGTACGCCTACACGGTCGACGGCGGCCCCATCGGCGAGCTGGAGTGGGAGTGCTTTAACGCCGCCGAGGCGACCGTCCGCTTTGAGGGCCAGTCCATCCACCCGGGCGACGCCAAGGGCCGTATGATCAACGCAGGCAATCTGTTCTGCGACTTCAACGCGTTGCTCCCCTACGTGCAGCGCCCGGAGTATACGGAAGGCTACGAGGGCTTTTATCACCTTGAGGGCGTATCTGCGACCGTCGATCACGCCACAGCGCGTTATATCGTCCGCGACCATGACGCCGCCAAGTTCCAGCAGAAACTCGACCTTATTGATGCCGCCGCCTCGATGCTCAACCAGCGTCTGGGTGAGGAGCGCGTGACGGTCGAGATTAAGCAGCAGTATCGAAATATGGCCGAGATCGTTCGTGACTATCCCGAGCTTATTGATGTTGCCAAGGAAGCCTACCTTGCCTGCGGCGTTGAGCCCCAAGTGCTGCCGATTCGCGGCGGCACCGACGGCGCCCAGCTGTCGTTCCGCGGTCTGCCCTGCCCCAACCTTTCCACCGGCGGCTATTGCTACCACGGCGTCAACGAGTTTGTCCCGGTTAGTTCGCTCGTCAAGATGACCGACGTGCTCCAGGAGCTCGTCGCCCGCTTTGCATAGGGAACTCGAACAATCCAGGTAAGCAAAACCGCCCCGTCCTCAAAACCGAGAACGGGGCGGTTTTTGGTGCAAGGGGAGTAGTCAGCACCGCAGGTTGAGCCAACGTCAGCGAGCGACGTCCAAGGCGAACAAGTTGGCATGAAAAAGGCAGGGCATTGACCTTCTGGTCATGCCCTGCCTTTTGAATGACGAATTGTCGCCTTGGGCGGCGCGCAGCGTCGAGCCGTTACGGCGTTTGGTAAAACGCCGTAACTTAGTAGTTGGCTTCGTAGCCGTTGCCGTCGCCGGTCGGCTCTTCGTAGTAGTCCGAATCGCTCGAATCGCTTGAGTCATCGGAATCGTCAGAGCTGACCGATGAGGTTGCGGTACCGTTTGCGTAGTCGTCAGACGTGTTGTTGTTCAGGTCGCCAATCGTAGAGCTGGAACCGTCGGAGAGACCCATGGTGTTGGGACCCTTGGGATCCTTGCCGGCATCGACGCGCTCCATCATTTCCTTGAGCTCGTCCTCGTAGACAAAGACGTAGCTCACACCGTCGATCATGGTGCTGTCGTCGGCGTACGAGGGCAGGTTGGCCGAGTAGATACCGTCAACATCCATACCGCGCATGGCGTTGACCGTAGACACGATATCCTGAACGCTCATATCGGTTACGAGCATATCGGACAGCGAATTGACCAGGCCAAAGATCTTCGTGGCATCGAAGTTATTGAGAATCTGGTTGGCAAGGGCGCCAAGCACCTGACGCTGGTGGCGCATGCGCGTGTAATCGCCGTCGGCATAGATGTAGCGGCAGCGGGCATAGGTAAGGGCGGTAGCGCCGTCCATATGCTGCTGACCAGCGGTAATCTTAATATCCAGGTGCTCGGGGTCGTCAACATCATCGGTTGCGTTAATGTCGATACCGCCAACCGAATCAATCAGCGCCTGCATACCGTCGAAGCTGACCTCGGCATAGTGGGAAATCTGAACACCGCACAGCTCGTTGACCGCCTCGACCATGGCCTCGGCGCCGCCAACGGTATGGCAGGCGTTGATCTTCATGGTCTCGCCCTTGTACTCGACCTTGGTGTCGCGCGGAACGGAAATGAGCGTCGCCTGTTTTTGCGTGGGGTCGATGCGTGCCAGGATAATCGAGTCGGCACGATACGTATCCTCGCCCGGACGGCCGTCGGTGCCAAGAAGCAGCACGTAGAACGGATCCTTTGCCTCATCGGTGTCAACCAGAACCCGACGCAGATTGTCGGTAATGACATTAGAATCGCCGAGCTTGCCCATAATGGTGGCAAACCACAGGCCGGCAGCGGTAGTGGCACTCAGCAGCACGCCAAGCACGACAATGAGCGCGACGTGACGAATCGTGTGGCTACGACGACGTTGACGAGCGCGCTCGGAGTAGCGAGCCACGTTATCGCGACTGTAGATCTTGGCCTGCGCACCAGTTGAGGGTCTTCGGGTGCTAGTATCCGCGAGGGGCTTTTTATTAAACATAGGCAACCTGTATTAGTAGATGACGGGATCGGGGACGGTAGCATGCTCGACATGCGCGCCGAGCGCCTGCAGCTTTTCGACAAACTGCTCGTAGCCGCGCTTGATGTGATGGATAGCCGAAACCTCGGTCGTCCCGTCGGCGATCAAACCCGCTACGACGAGGGCCGCTCCGCCACGCAGATCGGGCGAGGTAACCTGTGCACCCGAGAAGCCCTTGACGCCATGAATCATGGCATGATGGCTCTCGATACGAATGTCGGCACCCATGCGTACCAGCTCAGAGGCAAACATAAAGCGATTCTCGAAGATGTTCTCGGTGATAACGGAGCTACCATCGGCAAGGGCGGAGAGTACCATAATCTGCGCCTGCATGTCCGTCGGGAAGCCGGGGAACGGAAGCGTCTGGATGTCGACCGGATTGATACGCTCGGCACGGTTCACATGGACGCCATCCTCGACGCGCTCGCAGTCGATACCCATGAGCTCCATCTTCTTGAGCACCATGCCCAAGTGAATGGGGCAAAAACCCGTGACATCGACACCGCGATCGTCGGCCATCAACGCACCGGCAACGATAAAGGTACCGGCCTCGATGCGGTCGCCCACCACGCGATGGGTAACAGGATGCAGCTCTTCCACGCCTTCGATAGTCACGACGGGCGTACCGGCGCCAACAATCTTGGCGCCCATCTCGTTGAGCATGTTGGCGAGATCGACGATCTCGGGCTCGCGGGCGGCATTGTCGATAACCGTGGTACCCTTCGCGCGCACGGATGCCATAATGAGGTTCTCGGTCGCACCGACACTGGCGAACTCGAGCGTGACGGTGGTACCGCGCAGACCTTGGGGCGCATTAGCGTTGATGTAACCGTGGGCGGTATCGAACTCAACGCCCAGGGCCTCAAGACCAAGAATGTGCATATCGATCTTGCGGGCACCCAGGTTGCAGCCGCCCGGCATGGCGATCTTGGCGCGATGGAAGCGACCCAGCAGGGGTCCCATCACGGCGGTGGAAGCACGCATCTTGGCAACGAGCTCGTAGGGGGCCTCCCAAGAATCGACCTGAGAGGTATCAATCTCGAGCGTGTGCTCGTCGAGAACATCGATCTTAGCGCCCATGCCCTTGAGCACCTTGCCCATCACGTGGACATCGGAAATATCGGGCACGTTCTGCAGCGTCGTCTTGCCCGGCGCCAGAAGCGTTGCCGCCATGAGTTTGAGTGCGGAGTTCTTGGCGCCCGAAACGGGCACGGAGCCTCCGATGGCGTGGCCACCCTCAACGCGGATAATATCCAAGGTCTACCCTTTCAAAAAGCATGCCCGGGATGGCTGGGCCATCCCGGGCATGATGTGTTCGCAAATGGTCGAACGCTAAATCGTTTGACTATTGGGCAAGCTTGAGCTTACACCATGCGATTTCATTATAGAGGTAGGCGCGGCGTGCATCATCCTCCGACAAATTACCCAGCTTCTCTTCAAAACCTTGAATATCAGCTTTAAGCTTGTCGGCATCGACGGTCGCCAAATCGCAAGCGCGCTCGGCGAGAACGGTCACGACATCGTCCGCAACCTGGGCATAGCCGCCGGCCACGGCAAACGTGTGGTCGACAGTGCCCATGGCTTTATCGGAAACGCGAACGTAACCGCGGTCGATCGTGCAGATCTCGCTGGAGTGAGCAGGCAGAACGCCAAACTCGCCATCCGTGGACGGAATCGACACAAACGCAGCGTCGCCCTCATAGGCGCAGCTCACGGGGCACACGATGCGGATACGCATAACCTACTTCTCCCCCATCTTGCGGGCGCGCTCGCGCACGTCCTCAATCGTGGAAGCATAGCGGAAAGCCTGCTCGGGCAGGTCATCGGCCTTGCCGTCGACAATCTCGGCGAAAGAGCGGACGGTATCCTCGACGCGGACGTAGACACCGGGGTTGCCGGTGAACTTCTCGGCGACGTGGAAGGACTGCGAGAGGAACTGCTGAATCTTACGGGCACGGTTGACCGTAAGGCGCTGCTCCTCGGACAGCTCGTCCATACCCAGAATGGCGATGATGTCCTGAAGGTCGGAGTACTCCTGCAGGAGCTCCTGGACCTTGACGGCGACACGGTAGTGCTCCTCGCCGACGATCGAGGGATCGAGAGCGTCGGAGGAAGATGCGAGCGGGTCGATAGCCGGGAACAGGCCGAGCGACGAAATGCTACGCGAAAGAACCGTGGTGGCGTCGAGGTGCGTAAACGTCGTGGCAGGCGCCGGGTCGGTCAGGTCGTCTGCGGGGACGTAGACAGCCTGGACGGAGGTAATGGAGCCCGTCTTGGTCGAGGTAATGCGCTCCTGGAGGTCGCCCATCTCGGTTGCCAGCGTGGGCTGGTAACCAACGGCGGACGGCATACGGCCCAGCAGTGCGGAAACCTCGGAACCTGCCTGGGAGAAGCGGAAGATGTTGTCGATGAACAGCAGAACGTCCTGACCGCGATCGCGGAAGTACTCAGCGGTGGTAAGGCCGGCCAGACCGATGCGCAGACGCGCTCCGGGCGGCTCGTTCATCTGACCATAGACCAAGCAGGTCTTGTCGATAACGCCAGACTCGCTCATCTCGAGGAACAGATCGGTGCCCTCGCGGGTACGCTCGCCGACGCCGGTGAACACCGAGGTGCCGCCGTGCTCCTGGGCGAGGTTGTTGATGAGCTCCTGAATCAGAACGGTCTTGCCGACGCCGGCGCCGCCGAACAGGCCTGTCTTGCCGCCACGGATGTAGGGCTCGAGCAGGTCGACGGCCTTGATGCCGGTCTCGAAGATCTCGGTCTTGGTGGTGAGCTCGTCGAAACGGGGCGCTGCATGGTGGATGGGGTAGAACTCCTCCACCTCGGGCATGGGCTTGCCGTCGACGGGCTTGCCCATGACGTTCCAAATACGGCCGAGCGTCTTGGGGCCGACCGGCATCTTCATGGGCTCACCGGTATCGGTGGCGATGAGGCCGCGCTGCAGGCCGTCGGTCGAGGACATGGCGACCGTGCGGACGACGCCGCCCGGAAGCTGGCTCTCGACCTCGAGGATCGTGCTCAGGTGACCGATCGGGGTCTCGGCCTCGACCGTGAGCGCGTTGTAGATCGGGGGCACCGCGCCGTCAAACTTGACGTCGACGACAGGGCCGATGATTCGCACGATGCGACCATCACCGGCAGTCGTCTTCTTGGTGGCTTCCTCGACCGCAAGCTTTACGGTGTTATTAGCCATTACTGTTCCTCCAATGCTGAGGCTCCGCCGACGATCTCGTTAATCTCGGTCGTGATCGAAGCCTGGCGCACGCGACTATACGTGCGGGTAAGGGTCGAGATGATCGCGGTGGCGTTTTCCGTCGCGGAGTGCATGGCCTTGCGGCGTGCACCCTGCTCGGCAGCCGCCGAATCGATCAGGGCCTGGTAGATGACCGTCAGGATATAAGACGGCACAAGCTTGCCGAGAACATGCTCGGGAGAGGGCACGAACTCGAACGTGGACGAGATGCGCTTAGGGGCGTCGGTCTCGTTCTTACGCGGACCGTGGGCCATAGCGATCATCTCGGGGTCGAGCGGCAACAGATGCTCGACGCGAAGCTCCTGATCCACGCGGTTCTTGGCGTGGTGGTAGACAAGCTCGACACGGTCAAGCTCACCGGCACGATACGCATCGCAGATATGAGAGGAGATCATGCGGGCCTGATTGAAATCGGGCTCAGAGGAGTTGCCTTCAAAGTGCATGACGACGTTTGCGCGGTCACGGAAATACGTGGCCGGCTTACGCCCGCACGCGATGATCTCGCACTCGATGCCGTCGTTCGCCCAAGAAGCGGCGAGCTTTTCGGCCGTGCGCTCCACCGTCGTATTGAAACCGCCGGCAAGGCCGCGGTCCGAGGCAATAACGACAATCAGGCCATGCTTGACGCTCTCATGCTTCTGCAGCATGGGATCGGTGCCCGAACAGGAGGCGTCGCCGGCGACCGTCAACATGACGTCGGTCAGCGCCTCCTTATAGGGCTCGGCCTGCTTGGAGCGATCGAGGGCACGACGGATCTTGGCCGTAGAGACCATCTCCATCGTGCGCGTGATCTGCTTGGTCGTGGTAACCGAGGAGATTCGCTTCTTAATGTCGCGAAGGTTGGCCATGGGGCTTAGTTCTCCTCTGATCCAGAAACATCCGAATGGTGCTTGGCCATGAACTGCTGCTTGAAGTCGCCGATGACGCGCAAGAGCTCAGCCTTGGTGTCATCATCGATCTTCTTGGCGCGAACCTTGTCGAGCAGCGAGCCAAAGCCATTGTCCATGTACTCGATGAGCTCGGCACGGAAAGGCAGCACGTCGGCAATCTCCAGGTCATCCAGGAAGCCCTCGTTGCCAGCGAACAGCGTAACGATCTGCTCGCCAACCTCAAACGGCTTGTAGCGCGGCTGCTTCAGGAGCTCGGTCATGCGGGCACCATGGGTCAGCTGCTTCTGAGTAGCCTCGTCGAGGTCGGAGCCGAACTGCGTAAAGCCGGCGAGCTCCTGGTACGAAGCGAGGTCCAGACGGAGGTTACCGGCGACCTGCTTCATAGCCTTGGTCTGCGCGTCGCCACCAACGCGGGACACGGAAATGCCCACGTCGACTGCCGGGCGCTGACCCTGGAAGAAGAGCTCGGACTGCAGATAGATCTGACCATCGGTAATGGAAATGACGTTGGTCGGAATGTAGGCCGAGACGTCGCCGTCCTGGGTCTCGATGATCGGCAGTGCCGTCATGGAGCCGTAGCCGTTCTTCTTGGACATCTTGACGGCACGCTCGAGCAGACGAGAGTGCAGGTAGAAGATGTCGCCAGGATAGGCCTCGCGTCCGGGCGGACGATGCAGCGTCAGCGACATCTGGCGGTAGGCCACGGCCTGCTTGGACAGGTCATCGTAGATGACGAGCACGTGGCCGCCGGGGTTGGTCTCGCTAGCGGGCTTGCCGTCCTCGCCGTTGTACATGAAGAACTCGCCGATAGCGGCACCGGCCATAGGCGCGATGTACTGCATAGGGGCGGAATCGGCAGCGGTGGCCGAAACGATGATGGTGTAGTCGAGCGCACCGTGCTGAGCGAGGGTCTCGCGGATGTTGGCAACCGTGGAGGCCTTCTGGCCGATGGCGACATAGATGCAGACCATGCCCTTGCCGCGCTGGTTGAGGATAGCGTCGATGGCGATGGCGGTCTTACCGGTCTTACGGTCGCCAATGATGAGCTCACGCTGACCACGGCCGATAGGCACCATGGAGTCGATAGCGAGCAGACCGGTCTGAACCGGCTCGCACACCGGGGTACGATCGATGACGCCGGGGGCCTTGAACTCGATGGGGCGACGGTGCGTGGCGACGATGTCGCCCAGGCCGTCGATGGGCTGGCCGAGCGGATTGACGACGCGGCCGAGCATGGCGCGGCTCACAGGGATATCCATAATGCGGCCAGTGGTGCGGCACTCGTCGCCTTCCTTGATGGAGTCGACGGCACCAAACAGAACGGCGCCGACCTCGTCACGGTCAAGGTTCTGGGCAAGGCCGAAGACGGTCTCACCGGTATCGGAGCTCTTGAACTCCAGAAGCTCGCCTGCCATGGCGCTCTTGAGGCCGGAGACGCGCGCGATGCCGTCGCCTACCTCGTCGACCGTTGAAACCTCATGCGTATCGACCGTCGCGGAGAGGCTCGTGAGCTGCTCCTGCAGTTTCTTGGCGATATCCTGGGCATTGAGGGTTTCGGACATTAGGCTTCACCTCCGTACGAATTAGCAGAGTTTGCGAGGGTCTCCTGCGCGATGCGCAGCTGCGTCTTGACGGTAATGTCACGACGCTCGCCGCGGGCTTCGAGCACCAGGCCGCCCACGATAGACGGGTCGACCTGCTCGATAAGGAATACCTTGCGGCCGAAGTCCTGCTCGCATTTCTTAGTGATGGTTTGACGCAGCTCGTCGTCGAGCGGGATCGCCGTGGTGACGGTCACGCCCACTACATCCTCGTCTTCCTCGGCAACATACTTAAAGGCAGCTGCCACCTTGGGAAGAAGGTCGAGCTGGTCGCGCTTGGACATGGTGTCGAGCACGGCGATGATCTCGGGGCTGGCAGAAGCCAGGCGCTCGATCATCTCGAGGTCCTCGAACACATGGTTCTCGGCCTTAGCGGCTTCCAGAAGGGAGCGCGCGTAGGTCTCGAGCACCTTGTCCTGATAGCGGCTAGTCGGCATTCAGGCTACCTGCTTCCTGGATGTAGCGCTCGATGAGCTTCTTCTGCTCGGCCTCGTCCTCGAGTGCCTCGCCCACGATCTTGGTCGCGACGGCAACGGACAGGTCGGCAATGGAGCTCGCGGCACCGGCGTAGATGGACTTGCGCTCGTCCTCGACGGTCGTATGGGCCTTGGCGATGATCTCCTCGGCCTCCTTGTGAGCAGCCTCGATGATACGGGCGCGCTCGGACTCGGCGTCCTTACGGGCCTCGAGAACGATGTCGGCAGCCTGACGACGGGCGTCGGTGACGATCGAGTCGGACTCAGCGCGCTTGGCGATAGCCTCCTGCTTGGTCTTCTCGGCCTCGTCGAGGCTCTCCTCGATCTTCTTGCCGCGCTCCTCCATGGTTTTCATGATGCCCGGCAGGGCGACCTTGGCCAGCACGATCCAGATAATCAGGAAGGCGATAAGCGCCGGGATGAACTCCGCCATCTTAGGGATGAGGATGTCCGCACCGGCAGCGCCGTCCTCAGCGAACGCGGAAACCGGCATGAGCAGCGCGGCCGCGGACGCGGAGAGTGCGATCGCGCTCTTCTGGGATGAAAGATTCATACTTGACGCTCCGTGCTATTTAACGATCAGCGCGACAACGAAGCCGATCAGAGCCAGAGCCTCGCCGAAGGCGGAGCCCATGATGAAGACGGTGAACACGCGGCCCTGGACCTCAGGCTGACGGGCCATAGCACCCGTAGCACCCAGAGCAGACAGGCCGATAGCAAGACCAGCGCCGATAACACCGAGACCGTAACCGATAACTCCCACGATTCCTCCTTTGTCGTGCGTGTCTTATTTCACGCAGGATAACCTTTTTATAACTGCCGGGCTCCATGGGTACGGGCACCGGCGGTTTAACGAATTGCCTTACCTTTAAGGCGCGAACGGAAGACTACTCCTCCTCCGCGACCTCCTCTGCCTCGGAGACATACACGGCGGTAAGAACCGTAAAGACGTAAGCCTGGATGGCGCCGACCACAAGCTCGATCGCATAGATCAGGATGAGGATGGCAAGCCAGGCCAGCGAAGGCAGGGCGCCGACGGCGTGGGCCGCGGAAACCTGCTGAAGCAGCGGCTGCATGAACATGCTCGCCATGATGGCAAACGAGCCCATAACCACGTGTCCTGCGAACATATTGCAGAACAGACGGACGGCGAGCGTGATAAGGCGCAGGAAGGTCGAGAAAAGCTCGACGACCCACACGAGCACGTTCATCGGGAAGCTCACGCCCTGCGGGGCGAGGCTCTTGATGTAGCCGATCACGCCGTGAGCCTTGCATCCGTAGTAGATGAAGTACACGAAAGCGAAGATGGCGAGCGCGGCGGTGGAGCCGATTGCGCCGGTGCCGGGCTTCATTCCCGGGATCAGGCCGATCATGTTATTGATCAGGATGAACAGGAAAAGCGAGCACAGGAACGGGAAGTGCTTCTTCCAGTTCTCACCCACGACGCCCTTGCCGATATCGTTCTCGACGTACTCGATGATGTACTCGAAACCGTTGACGAAGAAGCCCTTGGGAACCAGGGTCTGCTTCTTCTTGAACACGGCCAGGACGATCAGGAGCACGATCGTGGAGACGATCAGCCAAAACGAGTACTGCGTGATGCCGCAGCTCAGATCGCCCACGACAGGGGTGGAGCTGAACTCGCTGACCAGATGATTAATCTCATCAGGCAGCTTTTCAAAAATTTCCACGACTTACCTTTCGACCTCATGAGGATCTCGCAGCGCCTTGGCGACACGAACCGTGCAGACGGCCATAAAGGCCACGAAGCCGATCGCCTCGCCCAGGAGGAACATGCGAAATGCCTCTCCGAACAACACAAACACAACCAAGGTAAAGACGAGCAGGGCGATCGCCGAGACCGCCAGACTCACCATACCCTTGAGCATGTCCGCATTCTGCTTATCGTCAAGAACCGGCTTGAGCGTAAAGACAAAGGGAAGGAAGGCGACCGCGCCCGCGATGGCACCTGCAACGATAGCGAGCAGATCGGCTATCTGAAACACTGGCGTCCTCACTTTCCTTTTTAACGCTTCACAGAACAGTTCCCGCCAAACATTGGTGACTATTGTACGAGCCAATCACTAAAGTACAACCGAAAAAGCATCGGTTAATACGCACCTGTTCGTTTTCTTAAGACCTTCTTTATGCCGCAGGTACGGTAATACGTTTTTCTCGAACCCTGCAGGGCAAAACGTCCGTTAACAGGAGTGCGCGCGGTCGCCTTTTGTTCGTCCGCGCGCACCGTTTCTTCGTATTTGCAGCCGCGGTCGTCTTAGTCCAGCGATTAGAGCGTGCCGTAGATACGGTCGCCGGCGTCGCCCAGGCCGGGAACGATGTAGGCAGCCTCGTTGAGATGGTCGTCGATGGCGCAGGTATAGATATGCACATCAGGGTCCTTCTCAGTCAGCGACTTGAGGCCCTCGGGGGCCGCGACGATGCACAGCATGCGGATGTCCTTGACACCGCGCTCGCGCAGGTAGCTGATGGCCATCTCGGCCGAACCGCCCGTGGCGAGCATGGGGTCGACGACCAGGCAGATGCGCTGGTCGATATCCTTGGGCATCTTGCAGTAATACTCATGCGGCTCATGGGTAACCTCGTCGCGTTCCATACCGATGTGGCCTACGCGAGCGGAGGGCACCAGGTCGAGAATGCCGTCGACCATGCCAAGGCCCGCACGCAGGATGGGCACGATGGCGAGTTTCTTGCCGGCGAGCTGTTTGAACGTGGCGGTAGTGATGGGGGTCTCGACCTCGACGTCTTCCATAGGCAGGTCGCGCATGGCCTCGTAGCCGTCAAAAAGCGCGAGTTCGCGCACGAGCTGGCGGAACTGGTTGGTGCCGGTGTTTTTGTCGCGCAGGATCGACAGCTTGTGCTGGACGAGCGGATGATCGACAAGCGTCACACGGGACGCATCGTAGGTGACGGTCATGGGTTGATTGCCCCTTTCGTTGCGGCCGCAAAACGGCCTTGCTGACAAGGCGCGCAGCAATGTTGCCGCCGCACGCCGTGCATAAGTTTAGCGGTTTGTTGTATCGAGCAGCCCATCGCAGCCCTACTGTGCGGTACTGAGCGAGCGCTTGACTGCATCACGCCAGCCCGCAAGGTTTTGCTCGCGACGCTCGGCGGACATATGGGGAAGGAAGGTCCTAACGATCTGGGCATTTTGCTCCAGCTCTTCAAGGTCTTCCCAATAGCCGACGGCAAGACCCGCCAAGTACGCGGCACCGATTGCCGTGGTCTCCACCGTCTCGCATTGCAGCACGGGGATATCCAGCAGGTCGGCCTGGAATTGCATGATGAACTCGTTGCGTGAGGCGCCGCCATCGACGGACAGGCGCTCAATCGAAAGTCCCACGTCCTGCTCCATGGCGCGCAGCACGTCATAACTCTGGTAGGCCATGGACTCGCAGGCCGCACGCACAATGGTCGCGCGACTCGAGGCACCGGTCAGGCCGCACACGATACCGCGGGCACGCGGGTCCCACCAGGGAGCGCCCAGGCCAGCGAAGGCGGGGACGAAGTAGCAGCCCTCGTTGTCGTTGATCGAAGCGGCGAGTTGCGCGGACTCGCTCACACTCGAGATGATGCCCATGTTGTTGCGCAGCCAGTTCATGGTGGAACCGGCGGCAAAGATAGAACCCTCGAGCGCATAGCTGATCTTGCCGTCCGCGGCGATACCGATCGTGGAGACCAGACCGTTCTTGGATTCGACGACCTCGTCGCCGGTGTTCATGAGCATAAAGCAACCCGTGCCATAGGTGTTTTTGGTCTGGCCGGGATGGAAGCAGCAGTGGCCGAACAGCGACGCCTGCTGATCGCCCGCCACGCCCATGATGGGCGGCATGTTGGTCATGATGTCGCTCGCAACGCGGCCGTAGTCGCCCGAGCTCCAGCGAACCTCGGGCATCATGGAACGTGGAACGTCAAAGAGCGCCAGCAGGTCGTCGTCCCAATCGAGCGTATGGATATTAAAGAGCGCCGTGCGGCTGGCATTGGTGTAGTCGGTGGCAAAGACCTGACTGCCGGTGAGGTTGTAGATGAGCCAGGTGTCGATGGTGCCGAACATGAGGTCGCCCGCCGCCGCGCTCTCACGCGCACCGTCGACGTTGTCGAGGATCCACTGCACCTTGGAAGCCGAGAAATACGGATCGAGTGTGAGTCCCGTGCGGGAGCGCACCAGCTCTTCTGCGCCCCGCTCGACCAGCTCGTCGATCAGAGGTGCGGTGCGACGGCATTGCCACACGATGGCGTTATAGATGGGTTGGCCGCTTATGCGGTCCCACACCACCGTGGTCTCGCGCTGGTTGGAGATACCGATGGCGGCGATGCGGTCAGAATGGATGCCGCTCTTAAACTGGACCTCCATCATCACGCCGATCTGGCTGGCAAGCACCTCCATGGGGTCTTGCTCTATCCAACCGGGACGCGGGAAGCTGGTTTTGACGCTACGACGTGCCTGCGCGACGATGCAGCCGTACTCGTCGACGATGGTCGCAAGTACCGAGGTGGTGCCGCAGTCGAGCGCCATGATGTAGGAACCGCCAAAGTTAAACGAGGCATCTTCCATGCCCAGGCTGCCCAGATTCAACGACATCGCTTACACCTTTCTATTGCATCGGGTCGGACAGGACCCGTTCGATCTCTGATGCGGGAAGTGCGCCTTGGCGCAGGATCTGGAGCCCGCCGTGCTGGAACGACACGATGGTCGAGGCGTCGCGACACGGGGTCTCGCCGGCGTCGACGGCAACATCGACCCCCTCCAGGATGCGACCTTCGACGGCGGCAAAGCTTGCCGGCGAGGGCGCGCCGTGTGTGTTGGCGCTCGTGCAGGCAAGGGGACTGCCGCAGGCGCGGATGAGCGCTTGGACCACGGGAGAGGCCGAAGCGCGCAGGGCCACGGTGTCGTCGGCAGCACGCATAAAGGTCGGCACGCAGGGAGCCGCCTTGACCACGATAGTCAGGGCTCCCGGCCAGCATCGTCGCGCAAGTACGCGGGCATCTTCCGGGATATCCACGCCATAGCGATCGAGCGCCCCGGCATCATCGACCAGCCAGGCAACCGTTTGGGTGAGCTCGCGCTGCTTGAGGGTAAAGATGCGACGATAGCCGGTACCGAGCGCGGGGACCGCGGCGCCGTTGACGGTGGCCTGCGGATCGCGCGGCCACAACAAGGATTCGCTTGTATCTTGGGGGACGGCATCGGAGAAGGCGTTGACTGCCACGGCGACACCGTAGACGGTCTCGGTCGGGATCAAGGCCAGGCCGCCGCGGCCGAGCACCTCGGCCGCGCGCTCGACGGCAAGCCGATGCGGCTCGCGCGTTCCCTCGTATACCCGATAGACCGTCTGCATGTGTATGCCAGCCCCTTACGCTCTGGTGCAAGTTTGTTTACTGAGGGGCATTCTCGCACGAAACATTCAACCTATTTGCCCAGAGCGCATGTTGGTTTGGTGAGCGGCTCTAGTAGTCGGTGAAAGTGAGGGGGTTAATTGAAGATTTTTAGCGCGCAAGCGTAACGGTACGATCGGGAAACTCGATGCTTGCAACCAGTTTTCCGCCGAGGCTCTCTGCGTACCTGCTCAGCGTGTCGAGCCTCATCGAACCCAACTCCCCACGCTCGAGCTCGGATACACGTTTTTGAGAAACGCCCATCGACTGGGCGACCGACGCCTGTGTTAGATCTTTTAACCTGCGAATCTGAGCAAGCTTATAGGCTTCGATACGATCGCGAGTCCTCTCCTGCTCGGCGGTAATGGAGTCGCGTGTTATCCCGCGAGATTCCATATACTCATGCAGTTCCATCTCGATCGAGCCTCCTTACGTGGCGACGGTATATTTGCTCGGCCCTTGGAATGTTGATCGCATACCAACCGTTCCATTTTGCCCTTGACGATCCCGCTCGCGACTTATCACCCGCCAATAGCAATACCGCCTGGCGCTTGGGGTCAAAGGCGAAGAGGATGCGAATCACCTGCCCACCACACGACGTCACTCTCAGCTCCTTTAAATGATGAAGCTTCGAGCCCTTTACGCGGTCAACCAGCGGACGACCAAGGCTGGGACCTTCCTTCTCGAGCACCAAAAGGTCTGCATAAATCTGCTTCAGCGTAGCTTCATCCTGCTCATCAAGCCAAGGTTCAATGTAATCAAGCACGATACGGTACCGATGCAGCTGATTTGACATACCTTTCTCCTTCTATAGTAGAAGTTTTACGGTATATTGCAAGGACAAACTTGCGCAAATGTCTATTTATTCAGCTTAAATACGCTGTTTGGGCTCGGTGACGATGGCTCGAACGATGCGGGGACGATCGGTGAGGTCGTGGACGATACGCACGTCCGAAAGGCCTGCTTGACGACAGAGCTCGGCCGCGGCGTCGAGCGCACCCTCGTAGAGTTCGCAGGCAAACAGGCCGCCGGCACGCAGCATGTAGGGCGCCGCGTTGAGCAGGCGGCGGAAGATATCGAGACCGTCGGCACCGCCCTCGAGCGCCAGATCGGGCTCAAAGTCCTTGACCTCATGCGGCAGCGAGCGCATGACATCGGTGGGGATGTAGGGCGGGTTGGAGACGAGTACGTCAAAGGTGCCCCACTCTTCGCGGGGAATGGAACTCACCAGGTTGGTGAGGCTGAAGGCGACCTCGTCGGACGTGAGGCCAAGCGCATCGCGGTTTTTGGTAGCAAGGTCGATGGCGCGCGGCTCGATATCGGTAGCAGTGCAGGTAACGTGCCCGCGGCGCTCCCAGGCAAGGGAGAGCGAAATGCAGCCCGTGCCGCAGCCGACCTCGAGAACGCGGGCAGTGCGGGGCTCGGCTGGGGCAGATACGTTAGCCTCGGCGGCATCTTGCGCGGGAGTCGCCTGTTGGTCGTTGTCCTCAATGGCGATGCCGTATTCGTCGAGCTCGGGCTCGGGGGTTTCCATGGCCTCTGCTTCTGCCGCTTCGGCTTCTGCTGCCTGCGCGGCGGCTTCCTCGGCCTCGCGGTCGGCCAGTTCCTCGGCATAGGCGCGGCTACCCAGTACGTCGCCGCCTAGCGCCGCCTCATCGGCAGCCGTCAGGTTAGCGGCGCGGCGCTCGGCGGTCGCCCGTTCGTCTGCCAGCGCGGCCTCGGCCTTGCGTGCCTCCTCGACCTCATCGTTCCAAGGCAGCTCAACACGCTGACGGGCGGCAGCCTCGGGGCTCAGCACCTCGGCATCCAGATAATTGAGGACTTCCTCGACGAGCATCTCGGTCTCGGGACGCGGAATGAGCACGCCGGGGGCGCACGCGACGTCAATCATGCGAAACTGCGTGCTGCCGGTGATGTACTGTAGCGGTTCACCTTTAGCGCGACGAACAACGGCCGCGTGCATGGTCTCGAGCTGGGCCGCGTTAAGCGTCTCGTCCATGCGCATATATAGGTCGATGCGTGTCAAACCCGTGGCAGCGCAGAGCAGCCACTCGGCAGAAAGACGGGGGTGCTCCTCGCCGCGCTCGGCCAGGTACTCCTTGGTCCACTCGAGACAACGCTTGATGGTCCAAATCTCGTTTGCCATGGGGCCCTCCCCTCTTAAGCGCCGGGCGGCGCGCGAATGTCGGAGCAGATTGTACGCGAGGCCAGCGCTTGGCAAGGGACGATTAAAGGCAATTATCGAGAATCAGCCCAGATTTTTGTACCGGGCTTGCTCAAAGTGTTCATTCGCTGACGTCTAAATTTGCATTCGTCAAGCTTTTGGCAAGGTTGACCCAAAACTGACCAATATCTAACCAAGAACTTGCCAAATCACTTGACGAACAACGCGGTAAAAATCACCCCGCGACTTCTCGGACGATTTTTCGAGCAATATTTTCAATAGCAGATGCACGCCATTGATTACTTTCAGCAGGTAGACAGCTTAAAGGTTATCAAAGCCGTTTGAATAACATCTCAAAGCAATGTGCCCAACCTAGTCATTTAAGAACGTCCCCAATGACTACCTCTAAGGCGCCGCAGGTTGAGCATAAGTCAGCGAAAACGCCCCTAAGCGAGCAAGGTGACGTGAAAGAGGAGGGAAGCGTACTTCGGTACGCGACCGACGATTGAACGTCAGATTGCCGCTTAGGGGCGTTTGCAGCGTCGAGCCGTTACGCGGTTTGGTAAAACCGCGTAACCCACTACACGGCCTGTGCCAGCTTCTCGGCTCGCTCGGCGGCGGCGAGCGCCTCGATGACGGTACCGAGCTGATCGCCCAGAAGGACGCCGTTGTAGGTAGAGTTGAAGCCGATACGGTGATCGGTCACGCGGTCCTGGGGCTGGTTGTAAGTACGGATCTTCTCGGAACGGTTACCGTGGCCGATCTGGCTTTGGCGCTCGGCACCGAGCTCGGCCTGCTGCTTCTCGAGTTCCATCTCGTACAGACGGGCACGCAGCATCTGCATGCAGACCTCGCGGTTCTGGATCTGGGAACGTTGCTCCTGCGACTGCACCACGGTGTTGGTGGGCAGGTGGGTGATGCGCACGGCGGAGTAGGTGGTGTTAACGCACTGACCGCCAGGGCCGGAGGCGCAGTAGGTGTCGATGCGCAGGTCGGACTGGTTGATCTGGACGTCGATTTCCTCGGCCTCGGGAAGCACGGCGACGGTAGCCGTTGAAGTCTGGATGCGGCCCTGGGACTCGGTCTTAGGGACGCGCTGGACACGGTGCACGCCGGACTCGTACTTCATAACGGAGTAGACGCGGTCGCCCTCGACCTTGAACTCAATGGACTTAAAGCCGCCGGCCTCGCTGGGGCTGGAATCGAGCACGGTAGTCTTCCAGCCGCGCGACTCGCAAAAGCGCTGATACATCTTGTACAGGTCGCCGGCGAAGATGGCCGCCTCGTCGCCACCGGCGGCGGAGCGAATCTCGACGATGGTGTTCTTGTCGTCGTTGGGGTCACTCGGGATGAGCATGTACTTGATGTCTTCCTCGAGCTGGGGAAGCTTTTCCTCGTTCTCGGAGATGTCCATCTGGAGCATCTCCTTCTCGTCCGCATCGCTGGTGTCGCGGAGCATCTCCTTGGCGGCCTCGATGTCATCGAGCGCGCCGATGTACTCGCGCGAGGCAGCGATGAGGTCGGACTGGTGTGCGTACTCCTTGTTGAGACGCGTGAACTCCTTGATGTCGGAGGCGACGGCCGGGTCGGAAAGCTTCTTCTCGAGCTCCTCGTAGGCCTTAATGATCTTTTCGAGCTTGTCGCGCATGGCGGGACTCCTTTATGTGCGTGAAGGCGAAAATCGGCAGAGTTGATGGGGCGCGCGGCGCCACTGCGGGGGTAAGCCCAGCTAGAACATGTCGATCTTCAGATACATGCGCATCCCTTCGCGTATGAGGTACATAGTTGCGGTCTAACCCATACATGATAGCGTGCGCAGGCAAACCTGCATATAACCCGCACGGAATGATTGGTGCAAACAAACCTGACTCCATTGCACCAAGGACTTGCTTTTTGGCTAGAGCGTTTGGAGTAGAGCGACGAGGAAGCGGATGCCCTGGAAGTAGGCGCGGCGGGTGATGCGCTCGTTGGTGCCGTGGACGCCGCGATCACACTCGTCGCCATCAACCACAAAGGCCGAGAAGCGAATGCACTCAGGGCAAATGTGCTGGTAGTTGGCAGCGTCGGTCGCACCGATCACGGTCGAGGGCACAATTGCCACTGGCTCGAATGATCCGTTTTCCTCCGTCCCCTTTGGATCACGGAAATAGCGGGCGGCGATGGGGCGAACCGCCCTGAGTCCCGGTCCGCCGATGCGCGGAGACGGCGAGGGTTCGGAGCTGCCAGGACCGAGCTCGACCTCGACACGGTCGGCGAGCCCCGCCTCGGCAACGGCGACGCGGCAGCGGGCCACAACGTCGGCCACGCTCGTGCCCTCGAGCATGCGGAAGTTAATGTTGGCCCACATATCCTGCGGCATTACGTTGGCGCCGGTGCTGCCACCCTCGATCTGCGTGGGCGCGCAGGTGGTCGTCACCAGCGGATAGAGCTTCTTGCTGGCGAGGCACTCGCGGACAATGGCATCCCCGTTGGCGGCAATTTCATCGGCCGTGTAGAGCCCCAACTCGACGAGTTGGGCGGCAAGCAAGTCGGTCACGCGCGTCGGCCACTCGATATCGCAGATTGCGGTGATGGCACGGCTCAGCACCTCGAGCGATGTGCCGCCGTAGGGGTTGGACGAATGCCCGCCCTCACTCTTCGTCTTGAGCACAATATCGGCATAGCCCTTCTCGGCAAGATCGGCATGCATAAGCCAACCCTCGCCTGCGCCGTACTCGGCAGCCTCAACGATACGATAGTCACCCTCGTCGATCAGGTACTCAAGCTCAACGCCGCGCTCCTCGAGCACGCGGCCAATGGCACCCGCGCCGCACTGCGTGGTCTCCTCATCCTGGCCAAAGGCCAGCAGCAGGGTTCGTTCGTGTTGCCAGCCGTGCGCCAGCGCATACTCAACGGCCTCCAGGATGCCTGCGACCTGGTCTTTCATATCGATGGCGCCGCGACCCCAAATATAGGTGTCGTCCACGTGCCCGCTAAAGGGATTGTGCGTCCAGTCTGTCTCGGTGCCCGGCACCACGGGAACCACGTCCATGTGGCCCATGAGCATGACCGGCTTGAGGGCGGGGTCGATGCCGGCAAGCGTCACGAGCAGCGAATGGTCGATGAGCTCGACCTCGCCCGCCGCAAACACGCGCGGCCAGGCCTGCTGCATATAGGCGCGCAGGTCGGCAAACGCCTGCCAGTCCACCGTCTGGGCATCCATGCTCGAAATCGTCGGAAACGACAGCACGCGGCCCAGGCGCTCGCACGCGCCGACCTCGTCGATATCGGCAAAATCATCCTCGTGCGCAAAGAAGCGCCAAACCTCGGCCATGACATCCTTTCGATTGTGATGACGAGGGCCGCCCCACCGGAGCGGCCCTGCCACGTAAGCGTTTGCGGTCGGCTATTTGTCCTCGAGATAACGCGAGAGGAACTCGCGGGTACGCTGGTGCTTGGGGTTGCCAAAGAGCTCCGCCGGTGCGGCATCCTCGAGGACCACGCCCTTGTCCATAAAGACCACGCGGTCGGACACCGTGCGGGCAAAGGCCATCTCGTGCGTGACGACGACCATGGTCATGCCGTCGGCAGCGAGCTTGCGCATGACCTCGAGCACCTCTCCCACGATCTCGGGATCGAGTGCGGAGGTCGGCTCGTCGAACAGCATGATCTGCGGATTCATGCACAGGGCACGAGCGATGGCCACGCGCTGCTTTTGACCACCGGACAAGCGACCCACGGCGGCGTGCGCGAACTTTTCGAGCCCCACACTCGTCAGATGCTCCATCGCGACCTTCTCGGCCTCGGCCTTGCTCATCTTTTTGAGCGTGACGGGCGCGAGCGTGCAGTTGTCGAGCACGTCCATGTTGTTGAACAGGTTAAAGCCCTGGAACACCATACCGATGTCCTCGCGCAGCTTGTTGATGTTGCAGCGCTCGGCCGTGAGGTCCTGGCCGTGGAACCAGATGTGGCCCGCGTCCGGAGTCTCGAGCAGGTTGAGGCAGCGCAGGAAGGTCGACTTGCCCGAGCCCGAGGCGCCGATAACGGTGACGACCTCGCCTGATTTGACGGACAGGTCGATGCCTTTGAGTACCTCGAGCGAGCCGAAGCTCTTGCGCAGGCCCTCGACGCGGATGAGCGGCTCTTTGGTTTGTGCGGCGACCGCAACGCCGGTAGTGGCGGTATCTGCCATGATGATTCTCCTCGTCTTAAGCCTAGTTGGAGCTGGGCAACGTGGCCGGAGCCTCGGCGCCGAGCTTTTTGCCAAAGGCTTCGAGCAGGCGGCTCGCCACAAGCGTCAAAATCAGGTAGACCACGAGCGCCACGCAGTAGACCTCCATCTGGCGGTAGTACACGCCGGCGACCGTGGTAGTAGCGTACATAAGGTCGAACACGCCGATGACCGAGAGCACCGACGAATCCTTGATGTTGATGATGAGCTCGTTGGTGAGCGCCGGAATCGCATTTTTAATGCCCTGGGGGAACACGACTTTGCGCATGGCCTGCCACTGCGACAGGCCCAGCGATCGCGCCGCCTCGGCTTGGCCGGGATCGATGGACTCGATGCCGCCGCGCAGGACCTCCATCATGTAGGCGGTGGAGTTGAGCGAGATGGTGACGAGGCCGGCGGTGAAGGTACTCCAGATCTGGTTGGCCTGGGCGGTCTCGAAGCCCATGCCGCGCAAAACGGTGAAGCCCGCGTAATAGATGAGCAGACCCTGGACCATCATGGGCGTGCCGCGCACGATGGTGGAGTAGACGGTCGCAAAGCCGCGGCCGATACTCTTAAAGAAGCGCACCAGGTCGTTATCCACGCGGTCGAACGTCTGAATACGCAGGAACACAAAGAGCAGTGCCAGGAAGAATGCGATGACAGTGCCGAAGGTCGCAAGCGCGATGGTGATCTCGATACCGCGAATGAAGAAGTCCCCGCTCTTGTAGGTCATGTAGACCAGGCTCGACAAAAAGTCGCTGGGGTTGGAATCCGAGACAATGCTCACCTGCACCAGATCGATAAACGACATGACGCAGCGGTCGATAAAGAAAACTGCCGCGATGGCGACCACGACGTAGCTGCCCAGGCGTGCTCCACGACGGAAACGCTCGGATGCGAACGGCGACGTTTCGCGATAGTCGCTCCAGTGCATAAGCTTGGTGACCAGCGCCGCCGCCGACACGACGAGCCAGGCCCAAAGAATCGCCCAAAGGCAATCCTGGAAGATACCGGTGGGGGCTAAGAAGCTCAGCGGTGTGGGGTTGCGCTGGCTAAACGCCAGGCCGAGCGCCGCGATAACGCTCGTGCCCAGGTACACATAACGGTGGTCGGCCTTGATAAAGGAGGCCAGGCGATTAATGGTTTTCATGCTGCCTCCCTATGCCGGCTGACGGTCGAGGCACGCGTCCCACATTTGGTCGCGCTCCTCTTGGCTAATGCCCTTGAGTGTCTTGTCGATGAGCTTAAGCAGTTTGTCCGAGCCCTTGCGGCAACCGACATTTGCCGCGACCTCCTGCTTAAAGCCCTCGCCCTCGGCAAAATGGATGGGGACGATACCGGGATTTTGGGCCATATAGCCCTTCTCATTCTCGGTGTTGTAGGTCACGGCGTCGCACGTGCCCTGCAGCAGGTTCGAAAACACCGTGGGGACGGAGTCGACCGGGTTCTTGTGCACAACGCCCGGGATTTCGTCGATGACGGTATCGAGCATGGTGTCCTTTTGGCCGAGCACCGTAGCGCCGCTAAAGTCGCTGAGCTTGGTCGCGTTTTGGTAGGGCGAGCCCTCTTTTACGAACAGGCCAAAGTAGCCAATGAAGTACGGATCGGAAAAGCCGACGGACTCCTCGCGCTCGGGCGTGGCGCTCATACCGGCGATGATGAGGTCGATTTGGCCGTTGTTGAGCGAATCGATAAGACCCGAGAAGCTCTGCTTGACGGCAACGGGCTCGCCGCCGAGGGCCTTGCAGACGATCTTGGCGATCTGCACGTCGTAGCCATCGGCATAGGCGCCCTGCACGTTGTCGATGGGGATGGTGTACTCGCTGGCTTCGGAGACCTGCCAGTTGTACGGGGCGTAGGCCGCCTCCATGCCAATGCGGATCTTATCCTTGCCGATAACGGAATCGGACAGGTCGTCGCGACCGCCACCCGTCGTGGGCTGAACTACTTCCAGCGTGGAGGGGCGCTGGCAACCGGCAAGTGCGCCGACGACGACAGTAGCGCTCGCAGCGAGAGCGCTACCCAAAAAGATGCGACGGCTGCATACCGGCTGTGGATGCGCGTCGCGTTGATGGGGAGAATGCATAATCTGCCTTCCCTGTTGAATCGTATGCTGACGACTTAACAGGATACCGCTCAGCGCTACCTCCAGCAAATGCATATATAAATGCATATATACAAGTTTACGAACTGAAAACGATTGGTAGTCGTTGGGGACGTTCTTAAACGACTAGTCAAACAAGAACGTCCATTACAGTCGAAATTGTCAGCCCGGGACCGTCTCGGGCTACGATTGAGGCGCGCCCAGAACGGGCCGCCGACCGGGCGCCCGCGCACGGCCGAA
>DBFEQD010000051.1:0-102398 GCA_048326155.1 Collinsella sp. | reverse complement strand
GTCATTTCGTGTATCGTGTCCATATGCGGTTATTGCCTTTCTTCGAATCCTAACTTCAGCAATTAAGATTCTAGGCGATAACCGCTTCCTGCTTTCTACGGCCAGGGAAGCGGCCCTTACACCAACATTCGGCACGCGATCGCTTGACTTCCCGTTTGCCTGTGATGGTTTGCCGCTGACTAGTTTTCTTTCGTTGCCAACCTTGTATTAATGCCTATCTGGGTAGAGTTTGACGCAAACATGCATGCGGATTGTGAGGTCCAGCAATGACAAGGCAGGCCAGAGTAAAGTCCCCCTACGGCTATTACCATGTGATGATGAGAGGCTGTGGCAAGCAGTACCTATTCGAAGAGGATTATCAACGCTGGTTTTTCATGTCCGTAGCGGGTGAAGCATGCACGCAGTACAAGGCTTCGTTATGCGCCTGGTGCCTCATGGACAACCATGTGCATATGCTGCTTTCTGATCGCGAGGACCATATGTGGGAGGTCGTCCATTACATAGGAACCCTCTATGGTCAGTTTTTCAACAGGGTAACCGGACGCTGCGGCCCCGTATTTCAGGATCGCTATAAAAGTAAGCCTATTGAGTCTAATGACTATTTTATGCAGGCAATTCGCTACATTCACGATAATCCGATTGAGCTTGGTTGCCGCCCGGAGGCCTACCAATGGAGCAGCTATCAAGCCTACCTTGGTGAAGGCGGCCACCTGGATCGGAGCATCCTATTTAGTCTAATCGGCGGACGGGGAAATTTTGAATCCTTTAGCAAATCGGGCCGCAAGGATACCTATGTATTGAATTCTGGCCGTTCGATGACGGTATTTGAGCAGGAGCGCAAGGCTAGGGGAGTCCTAGACGGCATGGATCCCCATGATGTTATGGGGCTTCCCGGTCCATTTGAACGTGCCGAAGCTGTTCGCAGGCTGTATGAGGCTGGCTTTAGTGAACGACAGATTGGCCGTCTTACGGGGCTTGGACGCTATGTCGTTCGAAATGCCCTCAAATCACTTTAATAGATGAAAATCAAGAGCTATTTCTGCCATTTCTACCCCGTCCTTGAGTGGCAGGTAGGGGAGAGCGGGGGATTGTGGTACAGTACTGGAGTTTGAACTGTTCTATTAAGGAGCTTATCTATGGGTCCGTTCCAGATTCTTCTGTTTGTCGTTTGGGCTGTCTCTGCCGTGGCGCTGACGATTCTCGTCCTGATGCATTCCGGTAAGGGCACCGGCGTTTCGGATATGATCGCTAGCTCGCTGTATAACTCCAGCTCTGCCACGGGCGTCATGGAGCAGAACCTCGATCGCCTGACGGTAATTATGGCCGTTGTTTTTGCCGTGTGCGTCGTCCTGTGCATGTTCTTCTTCCCGCAGGGCATCGTCGGCTACTAAGCATCGGCGTATATACGTTTGAAAAGGGTCCCGCATGTGCGGGGCCCTTTTTGTTTACAGACTTGTAACAGAGCCAGAATATCACCACATACTTCGCCCAACTAAAGAAATTCTCGACCGTTAACCGGAATTAGCCCCAAATCGTGCATAAAATGCGCTACTGTATTGCAAAACGTTGCTCCGTTGTGCATAACCAGCCATAGCAACGGACGGCGTTTTGATGGTTCGGATCGGATTGCCTCGACATGTGTCCGACTGAACATTTCTTTGTCCTATCTCATAAGGAGGATGGCATGGCTGATTCTATGTTCCACCAGCCCGTTATGGGTCGTCGCGCCTTTGTCGGCGGCACCCTTGCTGCGAGCTCCATGGCTTTTCTTGCCGCATGTGGCAAGAAGGGTGGCGACGCTTCCGGTTCTGAGTCCGGTTCGACGCTGAACTTCTACATCAACAACCCGGTCTGCATCGACCCCTACAATGTCCAGGAGGACCAGGGCACTCAGGTCGAGTACCAGCTCTTTGACGCTCTGACCTCTTATGACGCCGAGAAGGGCGAGATCGTTCCGCTGGCTTGCGAGTCCTTCGAGGCCAACGACGACGCCACCGAGTTTACCTTCAAGATCAAGAAGGCCAAGTTCCACAACGGTGACGACGTTACCTCCAAGTCCTTCAAGCTCGGTTGGGAGCGTCTGGTCAACACCAAGTCGGCCATCGCTACCGAGTATGGCCCTTCCGAGGTCTCCTATCACCTTTCCATGGTCGAGGGCTATGACGATCTGCTTGCCGGTAACGCTACCGAGCTCAGCGGTGTTACCTGCCCCGACGATGAGACCCTCGTCGTCAAGCTGTCTTCCGCTTACGCCGACTTCCCCTTCGTCGCCTCTCACCCGGCTTTGGCCCCGGTTCCCGAGTGCGCCGAGTCCGATGCCAAGAGCTTCTATCTTGCACCGGTCGGTAACGGCCCGTTCATGATGGACGGCAAGTGGGAGGATGGTCAGGAGATCAACCTCAAGAAGTTCGACGATTACTATGGCGACAAGGCCAAGATCGATGGCATCCACTTCCAGGTCATCAAGGACATGGAGACTGCTTACAAGGAGTTCCAGGCCGGTAACCTCGACGTCTGCGACGTTCCCGTTGCTCAGATCGACGCCGCCAAGAAGGATCGCGGCGTGTCCAAGGACGGCTACACCATGGGCGACGGCGAGCGCATGCTGCTCGGCTCCGAGCCTTCCACCTACTACCTGACCTGCAACAACACGGCCGAGCCGTTCAACAACGCCGACCTGCGCAGGGGTATCTCCCTGGCCATTAACCGTGAGGCCATCTGCAAGACCATCTTCAAGGGTACCCGTACCCCCGCCGACGGCATTGTTCCTCCGGGCATCGATGGCTACAAGGAGGGCGCATGGGAGTTCTGCGCCTACGACGTCGACAAGGCTAACGAGTACCTCGACAAGGTTGCTCCCGCTGACGCCAACGGCGATCGTGGCATTAACGTGACCCTTTCCTACAACCAGGACGGTGGCCACAAGGAGATCATGGAGTCCATCATCGGCGACCTCGCCAAGGTTGGCGTTACCGCTACTTCCGATACCCCTGAGTGGTCTGCCCTGCTCGAGCAGTATCAGAACTTTAACTATCAGTTCGGTCGTCTGGGTTGGATTGCCGACTACCCGATCATGGACAACTTCCTGTATCCGCTGTTCCACTCCGACTCCCTCGGTGGCGACAACCGCTCTGGTTACAACAACCCCGAGTTCGACGCCAAGGTCGACGAGGCTCGTACCACGGTTGACGACGAAGAGCGCGTCGCTAAGATGCAGGAGGCCGACGCAATGGTCGCTGCCGACTGCCCGGTCATCCCGGTGATGTTCTACACGCACACCATCGTCGGCTCCGATCGCATCAAGCACCTCTATGTCGATCCGCAGAAGCATGCCGAGCTGGGTACCGCTGAGCTCGCCTAAGAGTTTGCAGCTTCCGTGAGGGTCAAGTATTTACGTAGACCTCATGGGAAACATACAGTTCTCCCTAACCTGGGGTAAACTGGCTGATGGTAATTTTGGGATGCCGGTCTGGCGATCGGCATCCCATTTAGGTTAATCCCTAGATAGGGGAGTGGTATGGGTAAGTACATCGTTAAACGTGTGCTTCAGTTCATCCCGGTGTTTTTGGGCGTTACGCTGATTCTGTTCGCCCTCCAGAATATCGTGCCGGGAGATCCGATCAAGCTGATCGGTGGAGACAAGGCTCTGTCCCCCGAGGTGGAGCTTCAGCTTCGCGTCCGCTATCACCTGGTCCAGTCGGACGAGGATGGCAACGCGATCCTTGACGAGAACGGCGACCCCGTTCAAACGTCGCTCGTGGACCGTTACTTGTATTACATGAACGGCCTGCTTCATGGCGATCTGGGCAATTCGTATCAGCGCAAGCTGCCGGTTACGGAAATCTTTGCCCAGAAGTATCCGTATACGGTCAAACTTGCCGCGTGCGCCATCGTGCTCGAGGCAATCATGGGTATCGGTGCGGGTATCATTTCGGCGGTTAAGCGTTATTCCTTCTGGGATATTTTGGTAACGCTCACCACTTCGATCCTCGTTGCCGTCCCGGCTTTCTGGCTCGGTATGTTGCTGCAACTGTTCTTTGGCGTCATTCTCAAGGACGCCACGGGCGGTGCATTCTCCATGCCGATCTCGGGTGCCGGCGGTTCCAGCTCTCAGTATCAGGATTGGATGCACTATGTGCTTCCGACCATTACGCTGGCTTCGGTTTCGACCGCTTACGCCGCCCGCATTATGCGCTCGCAGCTGCTTGACGTCATGAACCAGGATTACATCCGTACGGCAAAGGCCAAGGGTCTCTCCAATCGCGCGATCATCATCAAGCACGCGCTTAAGAATGCACTCATCCCCGTCGTTACCTATATTGGTGTCGACTTTGGCGGCATGCTTTCGGGCGCCATCCTGACCGAGACGGTCTTTAACTGGCCCGGTATCGGCTATGAGGTCTATCGCGCCATTAGCATGCGTGACTGGCCCATCGTTATGGGCGGCGTTACGCTCATCGTCGTCGTCGTCATGGTGATCAACCTGCTCGTCGACATTAGCTATGCATTCCTCGACCCGCGCATCCGCCTTGGCGGTCCGTCGGATAAGGCCTAAGGGAGGTACGTCTCATGCAGGAAACTGATTCTCAGTCTCAGGAGCAGGCTACCGCCACCAAGGCCGCATCTGCTCCCGCTAAGTCCCGCACACTGTGGGGCGACGCTTTTAAGCGTCTTCGTAAGAACAAGCTCGCCGTTATCGGTGTCTGCTGGATCATCATCGTCGTTGTGGTTGCCCTGACCGCAGATCTGTGGGCTAAGCCCTGGCTCGGTTCGCCGACGGCTTCCGACTCGACCACCATGGCCGAGACGTCGCTGCTGGCTCCGTGTGCCGAGCACCCGTTTGGTACCGACGCCCTTGGCCGTGACATTCTTGTCCGTGTTATCTACGGTGCACGCGTTTCGCTTTCCGTCGGCATTATGGCCACCGCAATCTCCACGGTGATCGGTCTGGTCATGGGTGCTCTGGCCGGTTTCTACGGCGGTATCTGGGATACGATCATCATGCGCTGCGCGGATATCTTCCTGGCATTCCCGTACGTGCTGTTCGTTGTCGCCATGATCGCCGTTATCGGCCGTGGTCTTCAGAACGTCTTTATCGCCATCGGTATTCTCGGCTGGCCTTCGATTGCGCGCGTCTTCCGATCCGCGATCCTGACGGTCAAGGAAAACGACTATGTTGACGCTGCGCGCGCGATGGGTGCATCTGATGCTCGTATCGTCGTGCGTCACATCTTCCCGAACTCCGTCGCTTCCATCGTGGTCTACGCGACTATGAACATTGGTGGCGCCATTCTGACCGAGTCCGCTCTGTCCTTCCTCGGCATGGGCGTTATTCCGCCTACGCCTTCGTGGGGCTCCATGATTCAGGATGGTCAGCAGTATCTGCTGACTGCTCCCTGGATGATGATCATGCCCGGTCTGGCAATTCTCTCGACGGTGCTCGCCTTCACCCTGCTGGGTGACGGTCTGCGCGACGCCCTCGACGTCAAGATGAAGGACGCATAAGGATGAAGAAGAACAAGAACTATGTGGACCTGAAGGAGCAGCCGGTTCCCGAGGGCCAGCATCTGCTCGAGGTCGATGACCTTAAGATGTATTTCCATACCGAGGATGGTGTCGTTCGCGCTGTCGACGGTGTGTCCTACACGCTCGATCGCGGCGAGACCCTGGGTGTCGTCGGTGAGTCCGGCTCCGGTAAGTCCGTGACCGCCATGACCATCATGGGCCTCATCTCGATGCCTCCGGGAAAGATCGAGGGCGGCGACGTTCGCTATCGCGGTCGTTCTATTCTCGAGATGACCGAGGAAGAGATGCAGCACATTCGCGGTAACGACATCGCGATGATCTTCCAAGATCCTATGACCTCCTTGAACCCGGTCTATAAGATCGGCAAGCAGGTGGGCGAGGGTCTTCGTCTGCACCGTGGCTACTCCAAGCAGGAGGCGCTCAAGCGCGCCACCGAGCTTTTGGACCTCGTTGGTATTCCCGAGCCCGAGAAGCGCGTCAATGAGTATCCGCACCAGTTCTCTGGCGGTATGCGTCAGCGCGTCATGATTGCTATGGCTCTTGCCTGCGATCCCGATATTCTGATTGCCGACGAGCCCACGACTGCCCTGGACGTTACCATTCAGGCTCAGATTATTGAGCTTATGCAGGAAATGCAGGAGAAGAACGGCAACGCCATCATCATGATTACCCATGACCTGGGTGTCGTCGCCGATATGGCCGACAAGATCATGGTTATGTACGCCGGTCGTCCCGTCGAGTTCGGTACTGCTGAGGAAATCTTCTACGAGAGCCGCCACCCCTATACCTGGGGCCTGATTCGCTCCATCCCGGAGCAGGCTATCGATGAGAAGAAACCGCTTACGCCGATTCACGGCAACCCGCCTTCGCTCATGAACCTGCCCGAGGGCTGCGTGTTCTCGCCTCGTTGCCCCTATGCGACCGATAAGTGCCGCAAGCAGCGCCCCGAGCGCGTTGTCACCGAGTCTGGTCACTACTCTGCGTGCCACTACTCCGGTGACCCCGAGTTCCTCAAGAACGCTCCTGAGACGTCCCGTACGCGCAAGGATTCCAAGAAGGGAGGCGAGGCGTAATGGCAGATACCAACGAGCGTACTCCGCTGCTGAAGGTCGAGCACCTCTCTAAGGAGTTTCCCGCTGAGTCCGGCATGTTCGCCAAGCGCTTCTCCAAGCGTGTCGTCTCTGCTGTGAATGACATTTCGTTCGAGATTTATCCGGGCGAGACCTTTGGCCTGGTCGGCGAGTCTGGTTGCGGTAAGTCCACCACGGGCCGCACCATCATGCGCCTGACCAAGCCGACGGCAGGCAAAGTGTTCTTCCAGGGCAAAGACGTTGCCGAGATGAGCAAGCACGAGATCAAGGATATGCGTCGCGAGATGCAGTTCATCTTCCAGGACCCCTATGCTTCGCTGAATCCTCGTATGACCATCGGCGAGATTGTCTCTGAGCCCATGACCATTCATGGCGTGGGCACCAAGGAAGAGCGTATCGAGCGTGTCCGCGAGCTGCTGGACGTCGTCGGTCTGAACCCCGAGCACATCAACCGCTATCCGCACGAGTTCTCGGGCGGCCAGCGCCAGCGTGTCGGCATTGCCCGCGCATTTGCGCTGAAGCCCAAGCTGATTATCTGCGACGAGCCGGTTTCCGCTCTGGATGTGTCCATTCAGGCCCAGGTTCTGAACCTGCTCAAGGAACTGCAGGACAAGTTCGGTACCGCATATCTGTTTATCGCCCACGACCTGTCCGTCGTACAGCACATCTCCGATCGCGTTGCCGTTATGTATCTGGGTAAGATGGTTGAGGTTTCGGACTGGAAGACGCTCTACAGCGAGCCCCACCATCCGTACACGCAGTCGCTGCTGTCTGCCGTGCCGGTTCCCGATCCTGATATCCAGAAGACCCGCAAGCGCATCATCCTCGCTGGCGATCCGCCGTCGCCGCTGGATCCGCCGACCGGCTGCCGTTTCCACACGCGCTGCCCGATCGCTCAGGGCATCTGCTCCGAGAAGCTGCCTGAGTTTAAGGAAGTTGCCCCGGGCCACTGCTGCGCGTGCCACTTCGCCGAGCCGTTCCCGATCAAGGAATCGCACATCGACCTGTAGTCGGTTGTTTGTCCGGGCCCGTGCTGGACTTAGTTTTCAGAACGTCCTCGACCATGGAAACCCCCTTATCCTGCTCCTTCGGAGCTGCGGATAAGGGGGTTTCCTGGTCTGCGGAATGTTCTGAAAACTAAGTTCAGCACGGGCCCTGCGGTAACTCGGCAGGGGGAGTGCGATTCCCTGATCGCTCACTTAATCTAATGGGAAAATTAGTGAGGCCGGAGCTTTAGCTCCGGCCTCCCCATATAAGGGCTCGGCAAAGCCGAGCCACCAAATTTATATCAGCCTCAGAATATGTTTGAGAATCGTACTTGGAGTATGTGGCTGTAGGGCCGGAATGGGGGCAACTTCCCAACGCATTCCGCAGGGGGCGGTACATTTTGTAGCGCGAAGCGCGAATCAAAATGTACCGCATGCCCGAGGACGCGTTGGGAAGTTGCCCCCATTCCGGCCCGGACATATAGATCTACCTGCGCATTTACAAATTCGTAAACTTTTTTGAAAAAAGTGCTTGCACAGTTCTCGAATCATAGGTTATTATCTTCCTCGTTGAACGCGCGGATCCAACAAAACGAACCGTGAATCAACAACATAGCATGTCGGAGTGGCGGAATTGGCAGACGCGCTAGCTTGAGGTGCTAGTGACCGCTTTTTTGGTCATGCGGGTTCAAGTCCCGCCTCCGACACCATCGCATTTGAGAAGCCTCTTCGGAGGCTTTTTTGTTACCGATAGACGGTGGGGTCCACGATGGAAACGCTTGAACGCAACGAGTGGGCAGACGTTGCCCAACTAGTCGAGATCACGAGCGATGCTGTCATCATCTGCGAGCTCGACGGAACCATTCTGCATGTGAATAATCGCTTACTTGGTTTGATGTGCGAAGAACGTGCCGATGCCGTCGGTGGAGATGTTAAAGACGTCCTGTATTCGTCCGCTTTTGAACGTGCGACGGAACATCGTCTGCCATTTGAAACTGATGGCTCCGAGAGCGAACTGATGCTCAAGCTGAGTGACGGCTCCTTTATCCCCGTCTTGGTTCGTGCAGGCTCCGTAACGCCTCCACGCATCTTTGGGCGCCGAGCGCCACGCGTCCTGGTGGCACTTCACAGTATCGAGGAGCAGTATTCTCACGACCGTCAACTCAAGCGTGCGTTATCGGAGCTCAGAGTGGCGAACAAGCGTCTCTCAGGCACGCTCTCGGTCATTATGAGTACCGTGGGCTCCGATGAGTTACCCAGTCTGCTTGATACCGTTTTAAACCAACTTGTAGGAACGCTCGATGCTTCGGGTGCCGCTATCTATTTTTCTGAGAGCGGCGGTTTTAAGCTTCGCGGTGTCTCCAAGGAGCTGCACGACAGCTACCTGCCCGAGTTTTTGCCGTATGGCGCTGGCATTCCGACGTATGTTCTTCGCGAGTCGCGTGCCTGTCGCTTGTCGATTCAGCAGGACCTTGAGGGCGATAGGGCCGCCTCCGGTATGTTCATGGACCTGGATAATCGTTCTAAGCACCTGTTGCGCATGCAGGATATGCCTCCGTACCGCAGCGAGATCTGTCTTCCCGTTTTTTACGGTACGCAGATCCTTGGCGTGTTGGAAGTTGGTTGGAAACGCCCCCAGGCACCGCTCGCCTATGACGTTAATGTACTTGAGGTCATTTGCGATTACCTGTCTATCCAGCTGGTCGGAATGGCATCGAGCCTTCGCTCTCGTCGCACGGCCGAGCTTGGCCGCTCGCTCAATGTCTTACGTGATGAGCTGTTTACCTTTCTAGACGATTCCGCCGCGGCTACCCAGGCGGTATCGTCCGAGATCTGCAATATGCTTAACTGCCATTTTTGCCCTGTTGAGTATGACGCCAGTCTGGATTCCTACGTCATAGATTTTGAAGGCGGCAGTCGCGTTGCTTTGCCGGACGATCCCGAGAAGCTTTTCTTTTCCACGACGGCGCCAGCGGCACGTCTGGGGGCTGGACCTGATGGCTTTGAGGCATCTGTTTTGGGAGGTACGAGTGCCGAGGACCTTAAACACGTCCGTATAACTCGCGTTGACGAATCGATGCCTATGGGAGGTTGGCTTAGGGCGCATGGTCTGCCTTGTCAAGGTCTCTACGTCGACTCCGGCATCGAGGCGGGGCGCCCGCGCTCTGAGGGTGATGGCAAGCACAGTAACGACGCGATTGCTCCTGCTTCTGTTGCGAAGAGCCCGACGACGCGCGCACTGCTGCTTCGTGATGGCAGCCAAGAGCCGATTGATGATCTTGAATATGACTACCTGGTGCACTTGGCGCATGACTTTGAACTGATCTACGAAGGCGAATCTCAAAAGCGCGAGGAGCGCCATATTGCTCAGACCCTTCAGATTGGCATGAGAAATTCCCTGGGGGATGTTCCGGGTATCGCAACCGATTCGGTGTACCTGTCGGCCACGAACTCGGCGTTGGTCGGCGGCGATTTCTATACGCTCATCCGTCTTCCCGACGACTGCGCCGTCATGATTCTGGGCGATGTGTCTGGCAAAGGCATTGAGGCTGCATCGATGTCTGCGCTCGTCAAGACGGCCCTGACGGCATATGCCTGGGAGGGCGCTGGACCGGCCCGCATGGCACGCTCCCTTAACAGCATGCTCATGGGCTTCTCGAGGGTCGAGACGTTCGTGACGGCCTTTATCGCCAAGATTGACCTTAAAGCCGGACGCGCAACGTATTGTTCGGCGGGCCATCCTCCGACCATGGTCATTAGGCCAGAGTCGATGCCGCTGGGTGGCGGCGAGGCCCGTGGAGGAGAGGTCGAGCTGCTTGGATGCCAATCGGGCGTAATCGGTGCCTTTGAGAGCATGGTGTACGAGACAGGCGTGTTTACGTTCGCTCCTGGCGACATGCTCTTCATGTATACGGACGGAACGATTGAGGCCCGCGACCGCACCGGAGCGTTCTTTGGCGAGCAGCGCCTTCGTGACCTTCTGCTCTCTGTCTCGGGTGAGGGCGTATCGGGAATCTGCGGCAAGGTCTTGGGCGAGCTTGACCGATTTACCGAATCGGCGCTGGACGATGACATTGCATTGGTGTCCCTTGAGTTTTTACGGGGCCGGTCCTAAACAGCGACGCTGGGCGCGTCGAATCCGCACGGTTGCGGAAACGCATGCATCGAACAAGCTCTTTTGGGGAACCATGGTCGTATGAATGAGTGGAATGACATAGCGGTTTTGACGCCACCAGGCGATATCGACATCGCCACGGTGCCTGCGCTGCGTCGGCGGTTGGATGCTTTGATTGGCCGCGGCGTGCGTCGTGTCGTCATCAACTGTCAGGCTGTTAGCTTTATCGATTCGACGGGCTTGGCATTCCTGCTTACGCGCGCTCGTGAGCTCATGAGGCGAGAAGGCCTGCTTTCGCTCGTCAATGCATCAGGTGAAGTTGTTCGCTTTTTGGAGATTGCTCGTCTTGTCGATATCCTTCATGTCGCGGGGCCGGCACGGGAGTCTATTCCCGCCATTCCGGTGGGGGAGCTGCCTCGCTGGAGTAAGAGCGTCGAGGTCCGTCAGGGTATCGAGAATCTTCCATACTACCGACATCGCATCGCCGAACTCCTTGAATCGCTCCCGTTGCGCCGTGACGAGCGCTACGATGTCGCATTGGCGTCGGGGGAGGCGCTGGGTAATGCCTATGACCATGCGGGCGGTATCGGGTGCGTCCTGACGGTTCAGGCCTATGGCGATCGCGTTGTGGTTGAGGTGCTTGATCGAGGTGCCGGCTATTCTATCGATGAAACGAGCGAACCGGTCGCATCCGAGGAACGCGGCCGTGGCATCAAGCTTATGCGTATGCTCGTCGATAACGTGGAGGTTGCTCGTCGTACGGACGGCGCCGGCACGCGCGTGCAGATGGTGAAGCTGTTTAGCGGAGCACTGGAATCGTGTGCCTAGCCAATCGCTTTAGCGCGTTTAGCTACTAAGAACATGCGGCAGACAAGTTTTTTGAAAAAAGTACTTGCGTCTTTTGGACAACTCGCGTAAATTAATAATCCGCAAGCGGACATGGCTCAGTTGGTAGAGCACAACCTTGCCAAGGTTGGGGTCGCGGGTTCGAGCCCCGTTGTCCGCTCCATTGCATTTCCGGACCGTTTAGGCGGTCCTTTTTCGGCGAAGTGGCCAAGTGGTAAGGCAGAGGCCTGCAAAGCCTTTACCCCCGGTTCGAATCCGGGCTTCGCCTCCAGGCAACATCCGGGCGCTCCGGCGCCCGTTTTGTTTTACATATGCGGACATGGCTCAGTTGGTAGAGCACAACCTTGCCAAGGTTGGGGTCGCGGGTTCGAGCCCCGTTGTCCGCTCCAAACGTAACAGCCCGACTACTACGGTAGCCGGGCTTTTTCGTACCCGTCGCCTGGGCTCGAACCCGCGAGGGAGCGATCGTTTTGGGGCGTGGCTGTGGCGTTGTTTGTCGCGAATGTCCGCTTTGGGCGTATCATCGTGGGCATCTCGCATAACCTCGTTGCAAGGGAGATACGCCCCATGGCTACAGAAAAGTCTTCTTCGCGCTCATGGATGTCCGATGCCGCGATCTATCAGATCTACCCGCGCTCGTTTAAGGATTCGACTGGTTCGGGTCTGGGCGATATCGCGGGCATTACCCAGCAGATGGACTATCTTGAGCGACTGGGTATCGAGGCCATCTGGCTGAGCCCGTTTTACCCTTCGCCTCTTGTCGATGGTGGCTATGATGTGGCGGACTACTGCGATGTCGACCCACGTCTCGGCTCGCTTGACGACTTCGATGACATGATCGCTGCGGCTCACGCGCGCGGCATCAAGGTCATCGTCGACATCGTGCCCAACCATTCATCCAACCAGCACCCCTGGTTCAAAGCCGCTCTTGCCGCCGGCCCCGGATCGCCCGAACGCGCCCGTTATATCTTCCGCGATGGTCGCGGCGAGCATGGCGAGCTGCCTCCCACCAATTGGAATGCCAACTTTGGCGGCCCCGCATGGACGCGTGTTGCGGACGGTCAGTGGTATCTGCACATGTTTACGCCCGAGCAGCCGGACTTTGACTGGTCATGCCCTGAGGTTCACGCGCTCTTTTGCGACGTCCTGGCGTTTTGGAGCGATCGAGGCGTCGACGGCTTTCGCATTGATGTGGCGCAGGGTCTCGCCAAGGATCTCGACCGCGATGACCTCGACCGGTGGCATCTCGCCGAGGGCGATGACATGGTTGACGACGGCACCCATCCGCTGTGGGACCGCAATGAGGTCCACGAGATCTATCGCGAGTGGCGCCGCGTGTTCGACCGCTATAATCCGCCGCGCAGTGCCGTTGCCGAGGCGTGGGTGCTGCCCGAGCGCCAGTATCTCTACGCGCGTCCCAGCGAGCTTGGCCAGACATTCAACTTTGAGTTTGCCAAGGCCACTTGGACCTATGATGACATGCACACTGCAATCGAGAAGGGCTTGAAGGCAGCCGTCGAATCCGATTCCGCCTCGACCTGGGTACTCTCCAACCACGACGTGCCGCGCGTGGCGACACGCTATGCCCTGCCGCAAATCAAGGCGACGCGCTACCACCAGATTGCGCTCGACTGGCTCTTGCGCGACGGGTCGTCTTATGACGAGGACCGTGAACTCGGCGAGCGCCGCGCGCGGGCGGCCCTTTTGCTTGAGCTGGCGCTTCCGGGCTCGGCATACGTGTATCAGGGTGAGGAGCTCGGCCTTTTTGAGGTGGCTGATATCCCGTGGGCTGCACTCGAAGACCCTACTGCGACCAATACGCACGGACCGAAGCGTGAGAAGGGGCGCGACGGCTGTCGTGTGCCCCTGCCGTGGGTGGCGGCGGACGATCCCGCGCATGGCGGATCGTTTGGGTTTTCGCCGGCAGACGCCGATGCGGCGCCCCATCTGCCGCAGCCTGCATGGTTTTCCGATTATGCTGCCGATAGGGAAGAAGTGGACCCGACATCGATGCTTGCGCTCTATCGTGACGCCCTCTGGCTGCGGCGCAAGCTGCGCGGGTGCGCCAACGATCTTGCGTGGCTCGATCTTGACGGGCGCACCGGTCTTGCGGATGGTGCCGAGGGCGCTGAGGGCGGCGTCATCGCCTATCGCCGCGATAACGGCTGGGCGTGTGTGACGAACTTCGGTGCAGCACCCGTGGAGCTGCCGGCGGGCAGGGTCCTGCTCACCTCATCACCGCTTGCAGACGGCAGGCTCGCGCAGGACAGCTCTGCCTGGATCATGCTCGGTGAGATGTAGGGGCATCTCGCTGTGAGCCTGCGTTTGTTCGCGCCTTTCGTGACGACTGATGCCCTCGCGAGAGCGTCGCAAAACTTTTCAAAAAAAGTTCTTGCATAGGATGCGGGCATCACGTAAGATTAATCCTCGAAAGCGGACATGGCTCAGTTGGTAGAGCACAACCTTGCCAAGGTTGGGGTCGCGGGTTCGAGCCCCGTTGTCCGCTCCATTTGGGCGTTTAGCTCAGGGGGAGAGCGCTTCCCTGACACGGAAGAGGTCAGAAGTTCAAATCTTCTAACGCCCACCAAATGTTCGCAGCTCAGAGGCTATGTCCTCTGAGCTGTTTTGTTTTGCTACCAAGCACGCCGTCAAATATGCCAGCAAATATTGATCCAAGGTCCCCGTAGAGGTGCCGGCAGGTTGCATACGTCCTGGCCGACCGTGACCGCAACATGTTGGTCAAGCATAATCTTTTGGATTCTTTTGGCGTGAGCGGCTTGGTTTTGGTAGGATTTGTCAGCGGCTTGACTAAGGGGGTTTTATAACTGCCATGCAGGTAGCCGTGTTGGTAACGTTTTACCGACTTGCCAAGAACCCCTCATAATTAATGCGTCTGCAAAATGACTAATTGCTTTGACCTGCTGAAACACTATATGTTGTGTTTGACCTAAAAAAAGAATACAGGATATAGATGCCTCTTTGTCGTATGATAGATGGCGGACAGAGAACGAGGACCTTATTCGCCCCATTTGGATGGATCTTCGAGCCCCTTGATTGGCTGCGAGGATTGTCCGCATGAGGGCCTATGGTTTTCGAAAACACAGATTGCGCGACGGCGCCGCAAGACAGGGGCAAGCCCTGCCGGGCATCGTTTGGCTCTGAAGCGCAATACGATTTCGACGCGAAAGAGGCAAGAGGATGAAGATCATCAAGCGCAGCGGCACCGAGGTTGTCTTTGACATCGATAAGATTGTCAATGCCATCCGCGCCGCAAACTTGGAGGTCGAGGAGAGCTCTCGTCTTACCGACCGCCAGGTGGTTTACGCGGCACAAAACGTCGCCGAGGCATGCGAGAACGCGGGCCACACCGTGTCGGTCGAGGAGATTCAGGATCTGGTCGAGGACGAGATTATGCGTCTCGACTGCTACGAGGTCGCTCGCCATTACATCATCTATCGCTATGTTCAGAGCCTGAAGCGCCAGAAGAACACGACCGACGACAAGATTCTGTCGCTGATTGAGTGCAACAACGAAGAGGTCAAGCAGGAGAACTCCAACAAGAACCCGACCGTCAATTCCGTTCAGCGTGACTACATGGCCGGCGAGATCTCCAAGGACCTGACCCAGCGTGTGCTGCTGCCCCAGGAGATCGTGGATGCTCACAATGAGGGTCTGATTCACTTCCATGATTCGGACTACTTTGCCCAGCACATGCATAACTGCGACCTGGTGAACCTGGAGGATATGCTCCAGAACGGTACTGTTATTTCGGGCACGCTGATCGAGAAGCCGCACAGCTTCTCGACTGCCTGCAACATCGCGACGCAGATCATCGCTCAGGTTGCTTCCTCCCAGTACGGTGGCCAGTCGATTTCGCTGACCCATCTTGCCCCGTTCGTCGAGGTGAGCCGTCAAAAGATTCGCGGCGAGGTCGCCCGCGAGCTCGAGGAGCTCGGCGTTTCCGCATCTCCCGAAAAGGTCCGCGAGGTTGTTGAGGACCGCCTGCGTGACGAGATCCGTCGCGGCGTTCAGACGATTCAGTATCAGGTCGTGACCCTTATGACCACGAATGGCCAGGCGCCGTTCGTGACGGTCTTTATGTATCTCAATGAGGCCCGTACGCCCCAGGAGAAGCATGACCTTGCCATGATTGTGGAGGAGACGCTTCGTCAGCGCTATGAGGGCGTTAAGAACGAAGCCGGCGTGTGGATCACCCCGGCGTTCCCCAAGCTCATCTACGTGCTCGAGGACGATAACGTTCACGAGGATTCCCCGTACTTCTACCTGACTCAGCTGGCTGCGAAGTGCACCGCCAAGCGCATGGTGCCCGACTACATCTCCGAGAAGAAGATGCGCGAGCTCAAGCTGTCGAAGGGCGAGACCGCGGGCAACGGCGACTGCTATACCTGCATGGGTTGCCGCAGCTTCCTGACGCCCGACCGCTCCGGTAACGGATTTAACAACGTGGCCAACGCGCTGAACTATGACCCGAACAAGCCCAAGTACTACGGTCGCTTTAACCAGGGCGTTGTGACCATCAACCTGCCCGATGTCGCGCTGAGCTCGCATCAGGACATGGATAAGTTCTGGAAGATCTTCGACGAGCGCCTTGAGCTGTGCCACCGCGCCCTGCTGTGCCGTCATGAGCGTCTGATGGGTACGCTTTCGGATGCCGCACCGATTCTTTGGCAGTACGGTGCCCTCGCCCGCCTGAAGAAGGGCGAGACGATCGACAAGTTGCTCGTGGGCGGTTACTCCACCATTAGTCTGGGTTATGCCGGCCTGTATGAGTGCGTTAAGTACATGACGGGCCACAGCCACACCGAGAAGGAGGGCACGCCCTTTGCCATGGCCGTCATGCAGCGCATGAACGACAAGTGCGCGGAGTGGAAGGCCGAAAGCGATATTGACTTCTCGCTGTACGGTACCCCGCTTGAGTCGACGACCTACAAGTTCGCCAAGTGCCTGCAGCGTCGTTTTGGCATCATCCCGGGCGTGACGGACAAGGGCTACATCACCAACAGCTACCACGTCCACGTGTCCGAGGAGATCGACGCATTCGACAAGCTCAAGTTCGAGGGTATGTTCCAGCAGCTTTCGCCGGGCGGTGCCATCTCCTACGTCGAGGTTCCCAACATGCAGGACAACCTCAAGGCTGTCATTCGCGTGATGCAGTACATCTACGACAACATCATGTACGCCGAGCTCAACACCAAGAGCGACTACTGCCAGGTGTGCGGCTACGACGGTGAGATCAAGATTGTCGAGGATGACGGCAAGCTGGTGTGGGAGTGCCCCAATTGCGGCAATCGTGACCAGGAGAAGATGAATGTCGCCCGTCGCACGTGCGGTTACATCGGTACCCAGTTCTGGAACCAGGGTCGAACCGAGGAGATCCGCGACCGCGTGCTGCATCTCTAATACCGCTCCGGGGCTGAACCGAGAGGGCCGCTTGGGCATTTGCTCGCTATTTCGGACAGTCCTGCGCAAGACGAAGGCCACATTAAGTGGCCTTCTTTGCGTGCGGAACTCATATCGAGCAAATGCCCAAGCGGCCCTCTCGGTTCAGCCAAGTTGACGTAGCTGAGATGCAGCGCGCGGCCTGCTCGCTCCTCGAAGTTCTTAGCGGAAATAATTCGAGCTGCAGCTGCGATTTACTTGCGATAGCGGTTGAGCTGCAACAAAGTTTTTATTGGACCTCGAACCCTATACTCGATGTTCGCTTCGTTCATTGAGTTACCCTTTGCATGAGGCCGGGACATATCGTCCCGCCCGCAGTTTCGCAGGCCGAAGGCCGAGAATGTTTGAGGACGGGATGATATGTCCCGGCCTCCCGGGAGAGTTACCTATGAACTACGCGAACATTAAGTATTTCGACATTGCTGATGGGGAAGGCGTTCGTACTTCTCTGTTTGTGAGCGGGTGCCGTCGCGGGTGCAAGAATTGCTTTAACTCCGTCGCGTGGGACTTTGCTGCGGGCGAGCCGTTCGATCGCGCCGTCGAGGACAAAATTATCGAGAGTCTCGATCATCCCTTTATCGATGGCCTGACGATTCTGGGTGGCGAGCCCATGGAGCCCGAGAATCAGGCGGGGCTTGTTGACTTTATCGAACGCGTGCGTGCGGCCTATCCCGCGGGGTCGGGCAAGACCATTTGGTGCTTTACCGGCGACGTGCTCGAGGAGCTTATGCCGGGTGGTCGTCACCATACCGAGGCGACGGACCGTATCCTTGCCTGCCTCGATATGTTGGTGGATGGCCCGTTTGTTCAGGATCTGTACGATATCTCATTGCGTTTTAGGGGCTCGAGCAATCAGCGCGTGATTGATATGAACGCCACGCGCGCCCGTGCTGTGCGCGAGGGCGTTGCGCTTTGCGACGCTGTGGAGCTTTGGCGGGACGATCCGGTCTATTCGACCCATACTATGTAGCTTGTGGCCGATGCCAAAGGGCGTGGTACCATAGCGCGAACGCAAAATCGGAAAAGTGAGGCCCAGATGGTCGATCAGGAAAAAGTCGAGGCCGCCATTAAGCTGTTGCTTGAGGGCATAGGCGAGGACCCAACTCGTGAGGGCCTGCTGGAGACCCCGGCGCGCGTTGCCCGTATGTATGGTGAGATCGCCGGTGGTATGGACCAGAGTGCCGAGGAGCACCTGTCCAAAACCTTTGCCGTCGCTTCGAACGATTTGGTTATCGAGCGCGACATCACGTTTTACTCGCTGTGCGAGCATCATCTGCTGCCGTTTTACGGCAAGGCTGCCATTGGCTATATCCCCAACGGCCGTGTCGCAGGGCTTTCCAAGCTCGCCCGCACGGTTGAGGTTTATGCCCGCCGTCTACAGCTGCAGGAGCAGCTGTGTGCGCAGGTTGCCGACGCTCTCATGGATTATCTCGCTCCCCGGGGAGCGATTGTGCTCATGGAAGCCGAGCATATGTGTATGACCATGCGCGGCGTGCAAAAGCCTGGCACCAAGACCGTGACGCTCGCTCGCCGCGGCGTCTTTGAGACCGATCCCGCGCTCGAGGAGCGTTTCTTTAGGATGCTGGGACGCTAACTATGAGAGTCGTCAACGACTTTGCATCGAAGACCGATGAGGGGACGTCACGTCGCGGCTTTATGGCTTCGGGCTTGGCTCCCTTTGGTGCCATGCCTCGCATTGATTACATTTGTGCCAACGGGCTGTTCCGGCGGCATCTGGGCAACATTGCGCAGTTGGAATCGGGGCGCATCTTCTGCCGCCACGGTATTGACCATCTGCTCGATGTCTCTCGCATTATGTGGATCAAGAATCTCGAGGAGCAGCTCGAATTTGACCGCGAGGTCATCTACGCCACGGCACTTCTTCACGATATCGGCAAAGATGAACAGTATGAATCGGGTATATCCCATGATGTTGCAAGCGAACGCGTCGCTGATGCGATTCTCGGCGGCATGCCCGATGACGTGGCGTTTGAGCCGGCCGATGCCGCAGCCATTAAGACGGCCATTCTGGGCCATCGAAAGCTGCGCGTGAACAGCCAACCGCTTGAGCGTCTGCTCTATGCAGCCGACAAAGCGTCGCGCGCCTGCTTTGCATGCCCCGCGCGCAATGCTTGCAACTGGAGCGATGATAAAAAGAACCTGTCGATTCGCGTGTAGTTAGTTTGCGCGGTCGGGGTTCTAAACGAAGGAGACGATCGCGATGAGCAACAAGAAACTGCCCGAGAATGCAACCAAGACTGAAGGCGCCGAGCTCGCCCGCCGTGGAAGGGGCGAAATATCCACCGCAACGGCGGTGCCCCACGTGAGCTATGACGACCTTCGCCATGCCGACCGCATCACCGTTGAAGGTCTTGAGGTTTTTGCCAACCATGGTGTGTATCCCGAGGAGAACGCGCTGGGCCAGAAGTTCATCGTGTCCTTGGTGCTCTATGCCGACCTGCGCGTTGCGGGGGAGCACGATAACCTGGACGCCTCGATTGACTACGGCTCGGTGTGCCACGATGTCGATGGCTATCTGCGCGAGCATACGTTTAAGCTCATCGAGGCGGCAGCTGAGGGTACGGCCCAGATGCTGCTGCGCCGTTATCCCTCGCTGCTTGGTGTGCGCATCAAGCTCGATAAGCCTTGGGCGCCCGTCGGTCTTCCCCTGGCAAGCTGCGGTGTCGAGATCGAGCGCGTGCGCTAACCGGTACTAATATGTCTCTATGGGTGGCTGCTTGAGCCGCTGGGACAGTGCTCTATTGTTGGGGCAGTATGTGTCGAGCAGGACGTGGAACCGCTGGTTGTGGCTTGGCTCGAGCAAGTGGACGAGCTCGTGGGCGACAACCATGTCGAGGCATTCGATGGGATAGGCGGCAAGTTCGCGTGCGATGCGAATGGCGCCGGATTTGGGAGTGCATGAGCCCCAACGCGTTTTCATGCTGCGTACGGAAACGCGAGAAACGGCGACACCCATTGCGATTTCGTATGCGTGCACCATATCGCGCAGCGCCGATGTGACTTCGGACGTATAGAGCTGGTCGATGTGGGCTTGGAGCTCATCGGACGTTAGGCCGTCGAGGATTGCGTGCCGCTTGGTCTGTGGGCCTTCGTCCGATTTATCGGTACCCATAAAACTTGCGAAGGTGGCCTGTTTGGGTCGCGGTGCGGGTGATGCAAAGTTGTGATCGAGCGCATCCTGTACCGTGATGGGCTTGCCCCAAAGTGCAATGATGGACGAGGGACTGAGCGGCTCTCGCGCCGTCGCCTGACGTCGCTCACGCTGGGCAAGTCGGTTGACAATCCAGGCACTGTTGCGCTTTACAAACGCTTCGATGCGCTCGCGAGTGGCGCTGAGCGGTGCGCTTGCGTGGACCTCGCCGCTCGATGTGACGCGTAGGTTGAAGTTCTTGACGCGCTTTTTGGTAACGACGACGGGGATGGGCGTCCCATCCGGTCGGGATACGGAAATCGTAAACTGCTGCGTCAAAAGCGGTCCTTCAGATTGGGGACGGGCCGGCATGTCGACCGTTCGGCATGCCGGCCCACTCAAGGGATGTGAAATTAATAACGCTCGAAGAAAGCAAGCGCGTTGTCACTGCAGAGCTTTTGCATCACGGTCTTGCCAAAGTGCTTGGAGAGCATGTTCTGGAACTCGGGCATCATGCCTGCATCGGAGAGGAAAGCGGGCACAGTGGCGCCGTCCCAGTCGCCGCCGAGCGCGATGACGTCCTCGCCGTCCAGGTCGAGCCAGTGCTCGATATGTGCCGCTAGCTGGTCGAAGGTGACGTCTGCGGCGGTCTTGTCGGTTGCGTCGTTGGAAAGGAACTCGCTGCAGTAGTTGAGACCGACGATGCCACCCATGTCGCGAATGGTGCGGAACTGGTCGTCGGTGAGGTTGCGCTTGACGTCGCAAACCGCACGGGAGTTGGAGTGACTGGCGACGAAGGGGCGCGTGGCGTGGGCGACAACCTCGTCAAAGCACTCATCGTTGAGGTGGGAGACGTCAAGCACCATGCCGGCGTGCTCCATCTGCGTAAGTGCCTCGATGCCGGCGGCGGTGAGGCCGGCGTGGGTATCGTGGCCGCTCGCGAGCGGCCCCTGCGCGTTCCAGCTGAGTGATGACATGAGCACGCCCAGGCTCTTGAGCACTTCGATCAGCGCGGGGTCCTCGGCAAAGAACGTGGCGTTTTCGATGGTGTGGATGCAAGCGACCTTGCCGTCCTTGAGCGCGGGACGAATGTCTGCGGCGCTGCGCACGTTGACCATGCGGTCGTGGTTGAGCATTGCCTGGCCGCTCATGTGCGCCATGATCTGCGCCTGGAAGCGCGCGGCGTGGGCGGTGGGAATCTCGTCGGGGACAAACGTGGCGAAGCACTGCGCCCACGGCGTGTTGCCGATCTTTGCGAGCGAGATGGCGCAGGCGTTGCCCTCGATGAGGTCGAAATCTTGCGGATGCGTTTCGTCGCCGGGGAAATAACCGTCGGTGCCGGCGGTAAAGCGCAGGTCGAGATCGAGCGTGGCCCAGCCGATGCGGTCGGCGGTGTCGCAGTGTAGGTCAAATACGGGATATGCCATGGTTCCTCCGGTTGCAGCGTTTCTTTGCAAACTGTCTTTGAATTGTATGACTAGGGTATAGTTAGCGCCATATGTTCATGGCGGCCCGCGTTGTGCGCCGCCCTTATCACGGAGGTTTCCATGTCCAACCAGGGCAAGAAGGTCAAGACCCATTATCGCGGCACGCTCGACGACGGCACGCAGTTCGATAGCTCCTACGATCGCGGCGAGCCGCTGGAGTTCACCTGCGGCGCCGGTCAGATGATCAAGGGCTTCGACGCCGCTGTTGTCGACATGCAGGTGGGCGAGAAGAAGACCGTGCACATTCCTGCTGCCGATGCCTACGGCGAGCACAACCCCGAGATGGTTATTACCTTCCCGGCCGAACAGGTTCCCAACATCGAGCAGATCGAGAAGGGCATGAAGCTTTTCCTGTCCACGCCGAGCGGCATGCCCGTCCCCGCCGTGGTCATCGACGTAACGCCTGAGGCCGTGACGCTCGACGCCAACCACGAGCTGGCCGGCAAGGACCTCAACTTTGATATCGAGCTCGTTGAGGTCGAGGACTAGGCTATGCCTGTGAATCTGGTTTCGACAGCGTGTCTCGGAAATCTCAACGACCCGTCCTATGAGCTTTTGCTTCGCCGGGAGCTGGGCGGTGTCTTTGGGGTCGATGAGCTACTACTCGATTGGGACCAGGCCGATGCCCGCACATTTGTGGGCGTGACGGAGCTGGGGCGTACGGTCGATATTCGGCTGGGCGCTGCCGATGGCGATCGCCTTGCCGATGGCGATGTGCTTGTCATCGACCGTTCGGGCATAGTGCCCATGGCGGTTGTCGTGCGCCTGCGCAGCGCCGAGGTTTATTTGGTCGAAGTTGACCGCATGGACCCGATTGCGCTCGCGCATGCGTGCTGGGAGATCGGCAACATGCATGCGCCGCTCTTCCGGGGCGACTCGGACGAGCATACCGTGCGCATGTATACGCCGGTGCAGCCTGTTTTGGGCCGCATGCTCCGGGGTGTCGAGGGTGTTCGGCTCTCGGTGGTTACCCGTGAACTCGATGCGGACCGACGCTTTGCATCGAGCGCGGCGGATGCCGTTGTGAGTATGGCTCCAGACTTTGCGATCGTAAAAAAGGCGCGCGGTTAACGTGCGTATGAGTAAGACGGACTTTGAGAGGCAGCTATTCAAAGTCCGTCTTACTGTTGATGAGGTGCTTTGGGGGAAAGCATATGGGTCTTGAGGGAATCAAGCTGATTGCATGCGATTTGGACGGCACGTTGCTGCATCCGGGGGAGCACGAGCCGCGTTCCGAGGCCTTTGAGCTCATCGATGAACTGCATCGTCGCGGCATCGTGTTTATGCCGGCGAGCGGTCGTCAATATGCGAGCTTGCGCTACCTGTTTGCCCCGGTGGCCGATGAGCTCGCCTATGTATGCGAAAACGGAGCCCTAGTGATGAGCGAGGGGCGTGCCGTTGTCAAGCGTTCCATGGAGCGTAGCCTTGCTATGGATATCGCGAATGCCGTGGTTGCGTATCCCCATGCCGACGTGACCCTTTCGTGTGAGGGACACCTCTACACCATGAGCGGCAACGATGCGTTCGTCGACCATTTGCGCTATGAGGTCCACTGCGATGTGGCGGTGGTCGACCGTCCCGAGGACATCGACGAGGACGTCATTAAGATTGCCTTCCAGACGCCCGAGGTGGATCAGCCGGCGGCCCTGGAGTATTTTGAGTGCCTCTTTAGCGACCGTGTCGACGTGATGACGTCGGGAACCGAGTGGACGGACTTTATCGGCTTTGGTTCGGGCAAGGGTTCCGCGCTTGCCGATTACGGTCGTGCCCTGGGAATTTCGCCCGACGAGATGATGGCGTTTGGCGATAACGAAAACGACCGCGACATGCTCAACGTCGTGGGCCATCCTTATCTAATGGAGAGCTGCAATCCCTCTATGTGTGGCATCAACGACCGCGTCCGCTACGTGCGCACGGTCGAAGAAGAACTGCGCTGCCTGCTCGCCGAGTAGATATATGTGGCATGCCTAGGAATCTCTTTTTGCTACAGAGTGCAGAAAGGTGGATTTTAAGGCATGTCCCGAACATCTACCGGCAGTCGGGGCAGAGACCCTCGAAGATGGTGTAGTTCGACGTGACGTGCCAGCCGATTTGCTCGGATGCCTTGGCGTCGAGCTGGGCATCGAAGGGGAGTGGTACGTCGATGACGCGGCTGCACGAGGTGCAGATGATATGCGCATGCGGCTCGATCGTGCGATCGAAGCGGCTGCCGCCCGGCGTCTTGATGGAGAGAATCTCGCCGGCGTCGGCCAAGAGATTGAGGTTGCGGTAGACCGTGCCGCGGCTGATTTTGTCATCCTGCGCGCGCACGACGTTGTAGATTTCGTCGGCGGTGGGATGGTTATAGCTTTGGCGCACGGCGTCAAGAACCAGCTTTCGCTGCCTGGTATTCCTTCTTTGCACCGCCATGCGCCTCGCCTCTTTTCTATCAACGGTCGTAGGTAAATGATACCGTATTTAGCACACAATACTAATAACGAGGCGTGAAACCGTCTTCATTGGCAAGTGGGGCTCGGGCCTGGGCGTCTACGAGGCGAAAACGCGTTCCCATACGCTCGTAGGAGGCATGAAGCGCCTCGAGATGAGATAGGATATTTGCCGGAGCCCCCTGTATCTCCATCTCGACTGAGCCGTCTTCCATGTTACGCACCCAGCCGGTGAGCGCGCGTGCCTGCGCGAGGTTGGTGTTGGTAAAGCGAAAGCCAACGCCCTGGACTTGCCCCGCCCAGCGCAGGAAATAGCGCAGGGGAGTGTCTTGAGTGGCCTCGTCGCTTGCGAGCACAGTAAGCCTGCGGCGCAGCTCGAGCTCGACGTTTGATGGTTTTTGAGGCTCTCGACTGCCGCCGGTGACGCTGGAGAAGAACGTATCGAAGAGGCCCATAGCTATGCCTGCTTGCCTGCGTCGGCCGGGAAGGTTATGCCGGCCTGCTGGCGCACGGCATCCATGATGCGCAGTGAGACGAGTGTGACATCGCGGTAGTGGCCAAGCTCGTGGCGTCCCGCCGTGGTCTCCCAAATCTCTTCCTTAACGTTATCGATGCCGCCGATGGCGGTGATAAAGTCTGTGAGTTCGTATTCCATAGTGTTGCTCGATTTGGGCAGGTCGAGCACGCGGCCGTTGTCTCCCTGTTCGCGCGGTGCCTCGGTCGCCGAGCCGCGTACGACGTCGCCGCGATAGTCGATGCGGACGTTGCGGGGCGTGGACAGATGGTCGATCTGGATAGTGCCACGCTCGCCTTCGATCTGCGAGGGCAGCAGGTCATTCGTAATTTTGGAGTGCGCGAGCTCGACGGAGATACGGCCACCGCCGTAGCTGGCGAGGATGGAACCGCAGCCATCGATGGGGCCATGGGTGAGCTCTTGCGTGGTGGGGTCGAGCAGAGTAGCCATGCTCGTAAGGCCGGAGGGCATGCCGAAGATCTCGACCATGGGCTCGACGGTGTAGACGCCAATATCCATGAGGGAACCCGATGCCATGTTGCAGTCGAAGATATTGGTGGCGCGTCCCGCGAGAATCTCGTTGTAGCGCGAGGAATATTTGCCAAAGCGCAATGAGGCGCGGCGGATGGGGGCGATCTCACCCAGGGCGTCCTCGATGGCGTGGAAGGCGGGATCGTGGAGGGGACGCATGGCCTCGAGGGCCACGACACCTGCTGCCTCGGCAGCGCGGAAGACTTCCAGCGCCTGCGCCTCGGTGGCGCAGAAGGGCTTCTCGACGATGACGTGCTTGCCACCGGCGATGCAGGCAAGGGCCTGCCCGTAGTGGAGCGCGTTAGGGCTGCCGATGTAGACGGCGTCGACGTCGTCGGCGGACGCAAGCTCGTCAAGTGCGGTGAAGTTACGCTCGCCACCGTGCTTAGCGGTGAAGGCGGCGCCGCGATTGGCATCGCGCGAGAGCGTGCCCACGAACGCGGCTTGGTCGTTGGCGTTGACGACCTGGATAAAGTCGTCGGTAATCATGGATGTGCCGATGGTCGCTATACGCAGCATGTATCCCCCTCGTGCCGTTCGGTTTACAGGATGAGTGTAGCGCGAGGGGGCAGGAAATAGCGTGCGAAAACGCCGTTACAGGTCGCTCTCGCTAAAGCCGGTGTCGATATCGAGGTTGCTGCCGTCGGCCGCCGTGGTGGCAAGCTCGTCGCAGCGCTCGTTGAGCTCATGCCCGGCGTGGCCCTTAACCCAGATGAACTCCACTTTGTGCTTGCTCTTTGCGGTGAGCAGGCGCTCCCACAGGTCGCGGTTCTTGACGGGCTGCTTGTTGGCAGTCTTCCAGCCGCGCTTTTTCCATCCGTCAATCCAGTGCTTGTTGAAGGCGTTGACGACGTACTGCGAATCGGAATGGACTTCGACCTCGCAGGGGCGGTTGAGTGCCTCGAGCGCCACGATGACCGCCATGAGCTCCATGCGGTTGTTGGTGGTCTTGGCGTAGCCGCGTGAAAGCTCGGAGGTGAAGGTCTTGCCGGCGGGGTTGGTGTATTTGAGTACGGCGCCGTAGCCGCCGCGTCCCGGATTTGATCGGGCCGAGCCGTCGGTATAGATGATGACCTTCACATGGTTCCTTTCGTTGGGTATGTTTCGTGCGAGTGACCATTGTAGCGCCATGCCCGTCGGGGGCTAGCAATCTACGATTTCTACCCCGTCTTCCGACAGTTGATTGGCATGGATGATGCCGTCGAGCTCATCGAGGTATTGCTGCAAGAGGGGAGAGGGCCTGCGCTCGTCGTGCATGATGTAGCCCACATGCATCGTCGGGGCGTCTGCCAGCGGGATCGAGGCCATGCCCCACTGCATTTCGCTGGAGAGTACGCCGGTCGACAGCGCATAGCCGTTCGAGGTGATAAGCAGGTTGGTGAGCGTCCCGCGGTCGGATACGCGGATATTGCGGTTGCAGGGAATATAGCTAAACGGTTCCTCGGCGTAATAGAAGGAGTTCGAGGTGCCTTGCTCAAAGCTGTAGCGCGTATAGGGCGTGAGGTCGGCAAGGGACAGCTGCGAACGGCGTGCGAGCGGGTGGCGTTCGCTGACGAACACGTGGACTTTTGCATCAAAGAGGGGATGAAAGCTCGCTCGGGCATCGGTAAAGGCCTTCTGCAAGACACGGGTATTAAAGTCGTCCAGATAGAGGATGCCGATGTCGCTGCGAAACGCGCGCACGTCGTCGATGATCTGCGCTGTGGTGGTCTCGCGCATGATGAACTCGAACTTGCTGTCGCGGCAGCGCTCGACCACGTTGACAAAGGCCTCGACCGAAAACGCGTAGTGTTGGGCCGAGATGGCAAGGCGGGCCTGAGGTGTACCGCCGTCCTCGTAGCGGGCCTCGAGCATGTCGGCCTGCTCTACGACCTGGCGTGCATAACCCAAAAGCTCGGTGCCGTCGTTGGTGAGTGCAACACCGCGGCTAGAGCGCGTAAAGATTTCGATATGAAGTTCCTGCTCTAGGCTTTTGACGGCATTGGAGATATTGGACTGTGCCGTATAGAGGCGCTGGGCTGCGGCGTTGATCGAACCGGACTCTGCAGCGGCGATCAAAAAGCGAAGCTGTTGGAGGGTCATCGGCGCCCATCCTTTCGAGTGCTATCTACAAAACCGATAACAGATTAGCGCTTTTAAGTGATTGACCCGGGGAGACGATGCTCGTACTATTCAAAACACACAAAGGCGGTAGGTAATTAAGCCGACCACGGAACCGGGATGCGAAAGGAGGCCCGCATATGAATTGCTTACCAAGACGAATGCCGGGCTCCTGTTTGCGCCCGTCGGCGTGATCAGGAGACAGCCACTTACTTCTCTTACTCTTATTACTTTTATTCGATCAAGGAGATCATCATGAGCCAGTTCATCAACAACCCCGAGCACACCTTTGGTTTCGATACCCTGCAGCTGCACGTTGGCCAGGAGAGCGCCGATCCTGCATCCGACTCCCGTGCTGTGCCTATCTACCAGACCACGAGCTATGTGTTCCGCAACTCCCAGCACGCCGCCGACCGCTTTGGTCTTGCCGACGCCGGTAACATCTACGGCCGTCTGACCAACTCCACCCAGGGCGTCTTCGAGGACCGCATCGCCGCGCTTGAGGGTGGCGTGGCAGGTCTTGCCGTCGCCTCTGGTGCCGCCGCCATCACCTATACCCTGCAGGCGCTCGCTCAGGCCGGCGACCATGTGGTGGCTCAGAAGACCATCTACGGTGGCTCCTACAACCTGCTGGAGCATACGCTCTCCCAGTTTGGCGTCGAGACCACCTTCGTCGATGCCCACAACCTGGACGAGGTCGAGGGCGCCATCAAGGACAACACCACGGTCATCTACCTCGAGACGCTCGGCAACCCCAACTCCGACATCCCCAATATCGACGCCATCTCCGAGATCGCCAAGAAGCACGGTTTACCGGTTGTCGTCGACAACACCTTCGGCACCCCGTATCTGTTCCGTCCGCTGGAGCATGGTGCCAACATCGTCGTCCACTCCGCAACCAAGTTCATCGGCGGCCACGGCACCTCGCTGGGCGGTGTGATCGTCGACGGCGGTAACTTCGATTGGAAGGCGAGCGGCAAGTATGCGCAGATCGCCGAGCCCAACCCCTCCTACCATGGCGTCTCGTTTGCCGAGGCTGCCGGTCCCGCCGCCTTCGCAACCTATGTCCGCGCCATCCTGCTGCGTGACGAGGGCGCCTGCATCAGCCCGTTCAACGCCTGGGTCCTGCTCCAGGGCGCCGAGACTCTGTCGCTGCGCGTTGACCGTCATGTCGAGAACACCAAGAAGGTCGTTGAGTTCCTGGCTGGTGACAGCCATGTTGCCAAGGTGAATCACCCGAGCCTGCCTGAGCACCCCGATCACGAGCTCTATCAGAAGTACTTCTCCAACGGCGGTGCCTCGATCTTTACCTTTGAGATTAAGGGTGGCCAGGAGGCAGCTTGGAAGTTCATCGATCATCTGCAGGTGTTCTCGCTGCTCGCCAACGTGGCCGACGTCAAGTCGCTCGTCGTGCACCCGGCTACCACCACACACTCCCAGCTCTCTGCCGAGGAGCTCGCCGAGCAGAACATCACGCCCTCCACGATCCGTCTTTCCATCGGTACCGAGAACGCCGAGGATATCATTTGGGATCTGAAGCAGGCTTTCGCCGCGCTGGACGAGTAAGGCGACTTGTGCAAGGACCCCTTGCGACTCGATAGGTATAACTGCATAAAATGCCTGCTCAAGGCGCCTGTGCGAACAATAGTTGCACAGGCGCCTTTTTTGCATAGAGAGGGCGCAAAAACAGGGTTTTTGACACGCTTTATGCATTCGAGTTGTGGAAAACTCCTGTTGAGAGGATGTGAGTTTTACGCAATTGACGTGCGCCTTTTGAGTAAAACCGCAGGTCGCGATTTGCTCGGGGTACTATGCAGCGCGATCGAATCACACGCAGCCCAAACGCAGCAAAAACACACTACGGAGGTTTCCAGCTACATGAGGATCGATTCACGAAAACCGAAAGCCGCCGCCCTTTCCGCCGCTCTGACCGTGGCACTTTTGGCGGGCGTCGGCGCAACTGATGCCCACGCGGCAACACTATCCGATACGGTCGGATCTACGCCGTCCGAGGCGACGCTGGTGCAGCCCGTCGACTACCGCGGTGACGGTTATGGCTCTATGCAGGAGTGGAACGCCTCGATGGGGGCGAAGCGCGATTCCCTGGAGATGCGCGCTCAGATCATTATGAATATGTATGGCGACTATGCTACCGATGACGAGCGCGCTGTGTTGCAGGGCTGCATCGACGGCGCGAGTAGCCTGTTGACGATGGGGGAGGTCGACGCCAAGTCGACCGAGCTCGACGAGCTTCGCTCTACGCTAGAGGATGCCAAGCGCGAGGCGCTCGAGGCTGCCGCAGCCGAAGCCGAGGCCGCTGAGGCCGTTCAGGCTTCGTATTACAACGCCGGCTCCGGCTCGTCTTACACGTCCGCTGCGTATTACGCGAACGGCTCGGGCCTGACGCGCTCGAGCGGCGTCAATAACTATAACGGCCGCCGCGAGACTTATTACAGCAGCAACGTGTTGTATCACCACCGCACGGGCGAATGGACGCAGGATTCCGAGGGCTTTTGGCGCGATTCCGATGGCTACTACGTCGTGGCCGCGGGTGATAAAGCTCAGGGCTCCACGTTTACCGGTTCCAAGGGCGAGTGCAAGGTCTATGACTCCGGCTGCGCAGCCGGAACCACCGACTACTACACTGGCTGGTAATTTTTCTGCATCACGGATATTTGGCGGATGGGCGTCTTTACCGAGCTTTAGGGCAACGTAAGGACGCCCGTTCTATGTATGCGTTTGAGCTAACAGAGCCCTTACCGTGGCAGTACGCCGCGCATATGGGCGCGGGGCACACTAAGTCACGAGAAGCAAAGTCTTTCTCGTGGAGGAAGTGGTCCCATGAACGCTCGAGATGTCGCTATTGCCGTCGTTGCCCTTTTGATCGGATGTCTTGGTCCGGCGGTGGCGTTAGCTGCCGGCTTGCAGTCCGCTACGGGCGCCGCTCCTGTGGTTGTGGGCGCCTTGATTGCAGCGGCGCTGCTGGGAAGCGCCGGCGTGCTACTTTGCCGCGATGACGAGGACGAGGTTCCGGAATCGCAAAATAGGCCTCAGTTTTAGCCTCGAGCCAAATGCAACAGGCCTTCGCGAAGACGGAATCCTCGCGAAGGCCTGCCTGCTTGTATTGCGCGCGTCGCGATGCGGCCGAGGCTACCAGCTGCTTTCTATTTCGCGAATCCTCTGGTAGAGCCAATCGTTTTGCGGCACTTGGATATCGTGTTTGACGGCCAGGCGGCAAATGGTGCCCGCGAACTCCTCGACTTCGGTTTTTCGTTGCGCGATGCGGTCCTGCGCCATCGAGGGCATACCGGTGGGGTCGATTCCCTCGATGAGGTGCACCATCTGCGTCAGGTCTGCCTCGGTCAGCTCAATGCCCTCGGCGTTGGCGACCGCAAGCGTTTCGCGCATGGCAGAAACAAAGCAGCGACGCTGCTCGGAGCCCGGCTCCGTGGCGCTTCCGTAGGTCCCGCCGTAGGCCATGCACGTCTGGTTGATGCCGTCGTTGAGCATGAGTTTGGCCCACATGCGGTGCGCAATGTCGTTCTCGACGGTATGGGCGATGCCGCAGCGCGTGTAGAGCTCGTCGATGGCGGTGACGGTTGCGGGCTCGGTGCCGGCCGCCGCGCCAAAGCGGATTTCGCCCGCATTGGTAAAGGTGAGCTCTCCGTTGAGGAACACGGCGTCCATGCCCTGGCAAATACCAAGAACGGTATGCTCCCAGCCAAAGCGCTCGGCAATCTTCTGCTCGCTCGTAATGCCGTTACACAGCGAGGCGATGAACGTATTGGGCCCCACGACGCGCTCCATAGTCTTGAGTGCTTGGTCGAGGCCGGTCGTCTTGACCGTGAGAATGACCAGGTCGGCGGGCGTTGCCTCGCTGGCGCGGACGGACTTGAGCGCACAGGGCTTGCCGTTGACGGTGAGCGCATCGCCTGCGTGACGCTCAAAACGGGCGTCATCCATAACGTATTCGACGGCGTCATTGCCGAGGGCCTTGGCAATCATGCTGCCGTAGAGCAGGCCGACGCCGCCCTTGCCGATAAAGGCGACCTTGTTGATCTGCATGTGAATCATCTCCCCATATAAAAGGCGCCCGCGTAAGGGGCGCCTGATGGATTGTATGTCGCCGGGGCGTTTGGTAAGCGCGCGGGGCTGCTGTTATGAAAAAGAAACTATTGCACTGTGCGCTTATGCCGCGGGACAGATCACAAAAACGCGCGCAGGGTGTACGACGCCATCGCGCACCTTGGGGAAGGTGCAGAAGATGACAGCGCCTGTGGCGGGAAGCTCGTCCAGATGGTCTATGACCTCGATCTGGCAACGGTCGACCGAGAGGATGTATTGTTCTCCGGGATAGGGGTAGGCGTCCTCGCGCGTGGTCACGCTCGCCTCCTTTCATCGGGCTTTTTGCTGGTGTTAAAGCGGTGCCGTGACGGCTCGATTTCTGCTACGTTACGATACGTTCTCGATTACGATTCCAATGTGTTTCGACGACGTGACCATTGTGTTTCGCCTCATTAGGGCTTCGAGGGGAGAGGAGGGGCAGTGCAATATCGCGTTGACCCCAAAAGCGGCAACCGTATCTCGGCGCTGGGGCTGGGTTGCATGAGGTTTCCCGGTGCGCCGGGACACCCCGATGCGAAGACGGCCGATGCCATCATTTCCCGTGCGGTGGAGCAAGGAATAACCTATCTGGACACGGCCTATCTCTACCCCGGTAACGAAGCTTGTGTGGGAGCTTCGCTTGAGCGCCTGGGTCTACGCGACCAGATTTTGCTCGCGACCAAGTTGCCGCACGCTTCGTGCAAATGTGCGGAGGATTTCGACCGCTTTTTTGACGAGCAGCTGCACCGTTTGCGGACTGACCATATCGACTACTACCTCATGCACAACATCACCTCGCCCGTGCAGTGGGAGTGCGTGGCAGCGTTGGGTATCGAGGACTGGATTGCGCACCAAAAGGCTGCGGGGCGTATTCGCCAGATAGGTTTTTCGTACCACGGCAGTGCGGCGGACTTCCTTACGATGCTTGACGCGTACGACTGGGACTTTTGCCAGATCCAGTACAACTACGCTGGAGAGCGCTACCAAGCGGGAACGGCGGGACTCATGGCAGCCGCCGAGCGCGGGCTCGCGGTGTTTGTGATGGAACCGCTTTTGGGTGGACGCCTGGCGGGCAAGCTGCCTCCGCGGGCCCGTGCCGTGCTCGATGGCGTACGCGATCCGTACCTGAAGACACCGGCTGCTTGGGGCCTTTCGTGGGTGTGGAATCATCCTCAGGTCACGATGCTGCTATCGGGTATGACCGATACCGCGCAGGTGGACGAGAACGCGGCATTGGCGGATCGCGCACTGCCGGATTCGATGACGACAGAGCAGCTCGATACCATCGCACGTGTGCTGGGAGAGTTTGAGAAATCGAATCGCGTGCCCTGTACGGGGTGCGGCTACTGCATGCCGTGCCCCAAGGGCATCAATATTCCCGGTTGCTTTGGCGCCTACAACGCGAGCTACGCGCATAGTTGGTTTACGGGGCTGTCTCAATACTTTACGGCGAGCGCGGTGCGGACGAACGAGCCCAAGCTAGTGAGCAATTGCGTCAAGTGCGGTAAATGCGCACGTCACTGCCCGCAGCACATCGATATCCCCGAGCGTCTCGACGATGTGCGCCGACGTTTCCAGCCTGGCCCCGTAACGGCCGCGCTTAAAGCTTTTTGCAAAACGCGCTCCTGATGCCCCTTTTATAAGTTGCGGTGGAATAGTTCCTGTTTGCGGCAAAATAGGGCTTAAACAGGAACTATTCCACCGCAACTGAAGGGGGCTGTCGTGGGCCATCGGGATTCATGTGATGATTTGCGTGAGGTTCGTTGGGGCGTTTTGGGCGCTGGGCGCATTTCGCATCGATTTGCATCGTCGCTCAAGGAGGTGGACGGGGCACGGCTTGTGGCTGCCGCCGGTCGCACTCCTTCGCATGTTGAGGAGTTTTGCAGGGCGTTTTCGATTGATGCCGCGCACAGTTATGCCACGGCTGACGATAACGGCGATGCAGCTTATGATGCGTTGATTGCCGACCCCGATGTCGACGCAATCTACTTGGCTCTTCCACATGGCATGCATGCGCATTGGGTCTGTCGGGCACTGCGCGCGGGAAAGGCCGTGCTGTGCGAAAAGCCGGCCGTTTTGAATGAAGAAGAGGCTCTCTCGATTGCCTCCACCTCTCGCGAGCGCGGTGTGCTGTTTATGGAGGCGATGAAAAATCGGTTTTGCCCGATGCGTACTCGCGTGAAGGGCTTGCTTGCGTCGGGCGAGCTCGGCCGTATCGTCTCGATTGAAAGCGTGCAAAATCTCGATTATGGTGAGCCCCCTTCGAGTTATCTGCTCGACCCGTTGCAGGGTGGCTGTCTATATGACATGGGCTGCTATGCGGTCGGGTGGTTTGAGGATCTACTTGCGGGTGCGTGCGATGTTTCGTCTCGTGAAGTTCGCTGGCGTGACGTATCGGGCGGCCGCGTTGATTGGGCCGACGAGATCCGTATGAGCGTCGGCGGCATACCCATTCATATGGCGTGCGACGGCAAGGCAGCATATGAAAGCCGCTTAACGATTGCCTGCGAGCGGGGCTCGTTGGAAATCGAGCGCCTCCATCGCCCCGAGCTCGCCCATGTGAAATACTCCGACGGACGAATGCTCGAAATAAATGCCCCGTTTGAGGTCGATGATTTCTACGGCGAAATCCAGCATGCGACCCAGCTCATCCGGGCGGGGAAACTCGAGAGTCCCGTCATGTCCCTTGCCGCCACACAGCGCTGCGCGCACATTATCGATGCAATCCGTCTAGCCCTCTAGGACTTGGCGCTGACGCGTAGGGAATCATGAGGCTGGCGCCCGTAGCCGCAGTGCTTGGTGGCCCGCATCTCTGATGCCCCTTTTATAAGTTGCGGTGGAATAGTTCCTGTTTGCGGCAGAATAGGGGCCAAACAGGAACTATTTCACCGCAACTGATGAGGGGGAGCTGGAGATGCTGACGATTGGGTGCCATCTTTCGACGACGAAGGGCTATCGGGCGATGGGGGAGACGGCGCTATCCATTGGCGCCAATACCTTTGCATTCTTTACACGCAACCCGCGCGGCGGCAAGGCGAAAGACCTTGACATGGATGACGTGGCGGCCCTGCGCGAGCTTATGGAGCAAAACGACTTTGGCTCGCTCGTGGCTCATGCCCCGTATACCTATAACCCCTGCTCGGCCAAAGAGCGGGCGCGCGAGTTTGCCCTGGAGGCAATGGCCGAGGACTTGCGGCGCATGGAAGCGCTGCCCGGCAACTACTACAACTTCCATCCCGGTGCGCATGTGGGGCAGGGCTCCGACGCCGGCATTCAGATGATCGTCGACACCCTGTGCCAGGTGATGTTTGAGGGCCAGCAGACAACTGTGCTGCTCGAGACTATGGCTGGCAAGGGCACCGAGGTGGGCCGCAGCTTTGAGGAACTGGCGCTCATCATTGAGGGTGTTGCCGACAAGCGCCCCGAGCTGTCGGCCAAGCTGGGCGTGTGTCTGGATACCTGCCATGTGAGTGATGCCGGCTACGACATCATCCATGATCTGGACGGCGTACTCGACGAGTTCGATCGCGTGGTGGGTATCGAGCGCTTGCGCGCCGTGCATATCAACGATTCGAAGAACCCTTGCGGCGCCCATAAGGACCGCCACGAATGCATCGGTAAGGGTTATTTGGGTAGTGAAGAGTTTGGCGGCGGTATGCAGGTTATGCAGAATATTGTATCGAATAGCCGCTTGCGCGCATTGCCATTCATTTTGGAGACACCGAACGAACTTGCAGGTTATGCGGCTGAAATCAGACTGTTAAGGTCGTTGCAGCAGTAATGACTGTCACAAAGTGCAGTGTTCCATTCACGTTATGGGTTTGTTTCAATCAGTTTTCTAATTGCAGATTCTCTCAAGCGGGTGCATAATAGCCATTAGTTTTTGCAGACCTCTGAATCAAACGGGGTCACCGGAAGGAGACTGATTATGAAGCTCAAGAAGCTTGGCGCATTTGCCGCCACGGGCGCCATGGCGCTCGCCCTCGCACTGACGGGCTGCGGCTCGTCCAACGCCACCTCTGGTTCTGATGCCGGTTCCAGCAGCTCTGACGACGCTAAGGTCGAGAAGGTCGACGGCTCCAAGGAGTACGCGCTCGTCAAGGACGGTACGCTGACCGTCGGCACCTCTGCCGAGTACGCTCCGTTTGAGTACAAGGATGACAACGGCGATTATCAGGGCTTTGACCTTGAGCTCATCAAGGCTATCGGCGACAAGCTGGGTCTGGATGTCGAGTACGTCAACAATGACTTCGACACGCTCGTCCCCGGTGTCGCTTCGGGCGCTAAGTACGACGTCGCCATCGCGGCTATCACCGACACGCCCGAGCGTGAGAAGGAAGTTACTTTCTCCGATTCCTACTACATGGACGATCAGGCTATCGTGACCAAGGTCGATAACACCGACATCACGGCCGACAACTACAGCGAGAAGCTCAACAACGCCGACGCTACCATCATCGTCCAGTCCGGTTCGACCGCCGAGGCCTTTGCCCAGGAGAACTTCCCCAAGGCCAAGATCGTCCCCTACAAGGACGCCACCGAGTGCTTCAGCGCCCTGCAGTCCGATAAGGGCGACGCCGTAGTCACCAACCGCTCCGTTGCCAGCCAGCTGACCGCCGAGCAGTTCAACACCTGCCAGACCATCAAGCAGATCAGCACCGGCGAGGAGTACGCCATCGCCATCAACCAGGGCAACACCAAGCTCAAGGACGACATCAACCAGGCCATCAAGGACCTGACCGACGACGGTACCGTCGACGCCCTCATGGCTAAGTACAACATCAAGTAAAATAGCTACTTGATTGTGCGCAGGCCCTTTCCGTTTTGGCGGAGAGGGCCTTTGCGCTTCTCTTGACGGAGAGCATTTCCGTCTCGTTTTGCCGGCAACTTCTACGATAGGAGCCACCTTGTCTCGACTGAACAAAGGGGCCGCGGAGCAGCGTTTTCCACTGCCCGCCTTGCTCCAAAAGCTAGCCTGCGTCATGGCCGTGGCGCTCGCGCTGGTGTGTGCGGGGGCATATGCGCCCACGACCGCCCAGGCGCTTGAGATCGCAAAGATTACCGCCCGACCCAATACCGGTTCGGGTAGCGCTGTGGTCGGCGGTACCGAGACGCGCATCACCTGGGAAGTTCAGGCCGATGCCGACGAGGAACTGAGCGGTCTTTCGCTGACGTTTGTCGACGGCACGACGTTTGGTACCGATGACACGCGATTGACGATGCTCTCGGGCGAGGACCTCATGGATCGTACGCCCATGAAGCCCACGTGCAAGGCTGACGGCCAGACGCTCAAGATCGACTTTGGCGAGACGGCGCCTGCCGGCGGCTTTTTCCGTGTCGAGGTCTACGGCGTGACCTTCCCCGTCGAGGGCGGCGATGAGGCCTTTAGCGGCACCTACACTTTGGCCGATGGTTCGACCAAGAAGATCTCCAAGATTCCTTCCGTCGAGATTAAGGGCGTGACGGCATTCGATAACTTCCTGGCCGACCTTAAGGAGCAGCCGTGGGTCGAGGCATGGAATTCCAACATGTTCCTTCGCCTGTTCCTGAACCCGGTCATTTTGGTCCAGAGCCTGCCGATCGTCTTCAAAGGCTTCCTCATGTCGCTCTCGATCGTGCTCGTGGCGTTTCCGCTGGCAATTCCCTTTGGCTTTGCCTTGTCGCTCATGCGCATCTCCAAGTCGCGCATCCTTCGTTGCCTTGCCGGCATCTATGTGAATATCATCCGTGGTACGCCGGCGTTCCTGCAGATCTACATCGCGTTCTTTGGCCTGCCGCTTGCCGGCGTCAAGGTGGACGACTATGTGTTGGGCGTCATCGTCATGGCCATGAACTCGTCCGCCTACCTGTGCGAGATCTTCCGCGCCGGTATTCAGTCGATCCCCAAGGGCCAAAACGAGGCCGCTCGCTCGCTGGGCATGAATGCCTTCCAGACGCTGCTCTACGTTATGATTCCGCAGACGTTCCGCAATGTCCTGCCTACGCTGACCAGCGAGTTTATCCTGCTTTACAAGGATACGTCGCTGCTCGCGGCCGTGGGCGTGGTCGAGATCGTCATGAACGCCCGCACCATCGTGGCCACGACGGGCTCCATCACGCCGTATGTGGTTGCCGCCCTGTTCTATCTGGTCATCACCCTGCCGCTTGCACGCTTGGTGAGCGGTCTTGAGGCGAGGCTTTTGGGCACGGCCGAAACCAAAAAGAAGCGTCCCACCAAGAGCGCCGGACAGGTTGTCGCGACGCCCGCCGACCATATCGCTGGTCTGTAAGGAGGTTCTATTATGAGCGAAACCAATAACTCGAACGAGGTCGTCGTCAGCATCAAGAATCTCCAGAAGGCCTTTGGCGATAACGTGGTCCTGCGCGATATCGATCTGGATGTGCACAAGGGCGAGGTCGTCGTAGTCCTGGGTCCTTCGGGCTCGGGCAAGTCGACGATGCTTCGCTGCATCAATCGTCTGGAGCATCCCACGAGCGGCTCGATCATCGTTGAGGGCGTGGATGTGTGCGCCAAGGGTGTCGACCTCAACAAGGTGCGCACGCATCTGGGCATGGTGTTCCAACAGTTCAATTTGTTCCCGCACCTGTCAGTCAAAAAGAATGTCATGCTTGCGCAGCAAAAGGTGCTCAAGCGCAGCAAGGAAGAGGCCGAAAAGATTGCCGTCGAGGAGCTGACCAAGGTCGGTCTTGCCGAGCGTATCGACTTTATGCCGAGCCAGCTTTCGGGCGGTCAGCAGCAGCGCGTGGCCATCGCCCGTGCCTTGTCGATGAACCCTCACGTCATGCTCTTTGACGAGGCTACGTCGGCGCTCGACCCCGAGCTCGTCCGCGACGTTCTGGGTGTCATGCGCGACCTGGCACGCGACGGCATGACCATGATCGTCGTGACGCACGAAATGGGCTTTGCCCGCGACGTCGCCGACCGCGTTGTCTTTATGGACGGCGGCGTTATCGTGGAGGAGGGCACGCCGAGCGAGGTTTTCGACCATCCCAAGAGCGAACGCACCAAGGCGTTCTTGGGCAATATCTCGTAGCGGCGCGTCGAGGTTATCGATATAACAAACGGGGACCGGATGTGAATATCCGGTCCCCGTTTTTGTTTGGGCATGAGCGACTGTTGTTGTACGGCACTCGGCTGTCAGTTGCCTTGCGACTTTCTGACGGCTTCGTTAGGCCAGCTCCGCTCCCAGGGCCTTGCAGGCCGCTTCGCCCTCGTCGTCGGGGGCGTCGTAGCAGATGACGGAATCGACGACGTTAACACCCGCCTCGTCGGCGTCCGCCTTCCAGTTGTCCATCCATTCGCCCTCGGCCCACGAATAGGAGCCAAAGAGGACGACCTTCTTGTCACCGAGGGTCTCCTTGACCTCGTCCCACATAGGCTGGAACTCGTCATACTCAAGCTCCTCGGAACCCATGGCGGGGCAGCCGAAGGCAATGGCGTCATAGCTAGCGGCCTTGTCTGCGGAGAAGTCGGCGCAGGAGATGACCTTTGCCTCGGCGCCGGCACCGCTTGCGCCCTCGGCGACGAGGTTTGCCATGGCCTCGGTGTTGCCCGTGCCGCTCCAGTAGACGACTGCGATCTTGCTCATATGTTTTCCTTTCGGTTGTGCGGCGTGCGGCCGCGTTTTGTATGCTCTATCGGGTTGCCTGGACAAGTTGTCCCAGGGTGCAGCCCTGTTGATAGATGTAGGTAAGGTATTGCGTGCATGCGCGATAGGAATCGAAGGTCGTGAGCGCCTGCTCAACGTTTGTGTATACCTTCCATGCGCCAAAGACCTTATAGTTTTCGCCGTGCTGGACGATAAACTGATGGACATCTTCGTAGGGATAGCCCAAAAAATAGCCAATTTCGTGGGGGAACTCGCACATGCACCCCGTATCGCAGTGCCTATTTCGCGCGAGTGCGCAGACGCTGCCGTCATAGGCGCTTTCTGCGGCATTTCTGCTTGCCAGCGTGATGCGCGCGGCGAGATGCACCAGTGATGCGGGCAGGTTGTGGACATCGTAACCTTCGGCGGCAAGCGCCGTCGTGGCGCGGGGGTCGGAGAGGTATCGCATGAGGTCCGCAGGGCGGTACACATAGATGAGCGCTCCGCAGGGGCGCCAGACCAAAACGCTCATATGGATCCCGAGTGGCTGGAGCTCGCGGTTGCATTGGGCTATGACGGCGAGCAGGCGAGAGCGTCGCCCTTCGATATGGGCGGCGCCGGGTTTTCCGTTTTGGTTGGCGTAAACGCCGGGATAGGTAAAGAGCGATGCCGGCTTGATGCTCGCGAGCGTGGGGGAGCAGTTGCGCACGACCGCTGCCTGAAACGTTGGAATGTCTATGGTTCGAGTCACGGCGCTCCTTCTGGTCCTCACTGTTAGCCTAGGAAAACTTATACACGAAAGTAAGCCCTGGTCAACTAAAAAGTTTGAACAGGGAAACTAATTGACCGAACGGACATGTTTTTGGGTTAAGATGGGGACACCCCATGGGGGTATCTAGATAGGGCTACTTGAAAGGGGAACGCATGAGTGACTTGCTCAACCCTGCGAATCTCATTGTGCTTGCCGTGATTGTCGTTGGCATGTTCTTTGGCCTGCGGCGCATTGTCGCTTCGACACACGGAAAGAGCTGCTGCAGCGATGGCGCGAGCGGTAAGAAGGCCAAGAAGGTAGTGGTTGCGGATACCGATCCGTCCCACTACCCCTATAGCGATGAGTTGCTCATCGGCGGCATGAGCTGCGATGGCTGTGCTCAAAACGTTGAGAATGCCCTCAATGCGCTGGATGACGTGTGGGCAACGGTGACGTATACGGACCACACGGCACGCGTACGCTCTAAGCAGCCGATCGACCGCGGCGCTCTCGTGGCGGCCGTGAGAGATGCGGGTTACTACGTTATGAAGCTGTAGGCCTTGCCTTGGATGCGCGTCCTTGTCTAGGCTCGTCCGCGTAGCTCGATGCCTTGGATATCGTCGAAGTTGATGGCGATATCCCTGAGTTTGAGCAGCTTGAATGCGGGTAACACTTCGTCGAGAATGCCCGTGCGGCTACGATAGCCGTACGTATCGTAATAGGTGACGCGCACCAGGTCGCCGCGTTTGAGGCCCTCGAGCTTTTTCGAAAGCTCGAGAGCTTTTTCTTCCGTGAGTTCGCATTTGGGCTCAACAGTGATCTCTTGTTTGCGCACGAGCTCGTAGTATCCCGTGAGGGCGGCAAAGGGCATAAACTGCGCGGCACGGCCGGCGCGGACGGCGCCGTTGGCGGTAAGTTTGGGGTCGGCGGAGCGACGTCTTCCCTCAGGGTCCGCTAGACGTTCAAAAGGTGTCGGTGGCCGCATCGGCTGTTGTTGGGACTTAGGCACGATGTCCTCCCACCTGATCGTTGCGTTCGCGTGCGGTGGCGCCAGCGGTAAAGCTTAATCCCTTGACGAGCGCGTTCTTGCCGTACTTGCCTTTCACAGCCAGGACGGCGCGCGCCAGGTCGCGCTCGCGCTCATCGGCCTTAACATCGCTAAACAGGTCGATGGTGGCAAATTCTTCGGGCATGAGGTTGCCAAAGCCCAGGTTGATGCGCTTGACCGGTCGTTTGGGATCGACAGTCTGCGCCCAGAGCTCATCGAAATAGCCCATGATCTTCTTAAACGAATTGGTGCGCTCGGGCAGCTTTCGCGAGGCGTTTGAGTGTGCAAAGAGCGCAGCATAGCCACCGCGCGGTTTGCCGCCGTGCTCTCCCACAAAGATACCATCGATTGCCTGCGCCTCGCGCACCAGGCGGCGCCGTTCGTCATCGCGCTGGACGGGCTTGGGCGCACGGGGCGCGAGCTCGGGGCCGGCGGTTGCGGTGGGTTCGATACTCGACGTGCTCGAGCGTAGGTGTCCGCATCCGTCCACATATTGCGCTGTACCGCTGGCATCGAGCCGGCGTATGTCGGCTCGTTCGCTCGCGTAGCCCACAAAGAGCGAGATGCTGTCGCAGACCACGTGCTTATCGACTAAGTCCAACACGGCGTTGTCGACCATCTCGCGCAAGACGGTGTAGGCCTGCTCATAGGCATAGCCTTTCGATAGCACTTGCCCCGTGGTTGTTGAGGTTGCCTGTGGGCGATAGGCCTGAATATCGGCGATGGTTGTCGGCTCGCGCCCGAAGGCGTGGTCGATGAGATACTCGGCATTGACGCCGAGCTCGTCGTAAAGCAGGTTTTCGTCGAGCGCCGCGACGCCCATCAGATCGTAGACGCCGTATTTCTCGAGACGGGCCGCCACGCCGGGGCCGATGCCCCAGATGTCGGTGATGGGGCGATGGGGCCAGATCTCCTTGCGAAAGGTCTCGTCGTCGAGTATGCCGATGCGGCTGGGTACGTGCTTGGCGGTAATGTCGAGTGCCACCTTGGCTTGGAATAGGTTGGGGCCGATGCCAACCGTTGCCGTGATGCCGGTGCGTGCCAGGACCTCGTCGCGCAGCATGCAGGCGAAGCCTTCAGCGTCGGTATGGTAGAGGTCCAGATAGGGCGTCACGTCGATAAAGCATTCGTCGATGGAATAGACGTGAACGTCTTGCGGACTGACGTATTCCAGGTAGATACCGTAAATCTGTGCCGACACCTCCATGTAGTGCTGCATGCGCGGTACAGCCTTGATGTAGTCGATGCCGTCGGGAATCTCGAACAGGCGACAGCGGTTATGGATTCCGAGGTCTTTCATAGCCTGGGTAATGGCGAGGCAGATGGTCGTGCGCCCGCGCGATTCGTCGGCAACGACCAGGCACGTAGTGAGGGGGTCGAGTCCGCGGTCGACGCACTCGACGCTGGCGTAAAACGTCTTAAGGTCGATGCAGATATAGGTGTGACGCTCGTGCCCCACGCGTCCTCCCATCAAACACATGTTCTTATCGAATACATGTTCGATAATACCCGCTCGTCTGGACATCGTCAAAACCTGCCCCTTTTGGTAGGTATGGCCGTGCGGTTGAATCGGGTTTTAACGCAGCTCTAAAGAGTGCGAAACAGCTCGGAAAACCTTGCTTCGTAGCATGAGCCTAACGATTGATACCGCCTATACGCACGGAAGGGTTGTGGGAAAGATGGTCAATTATGGGTTTGGTATGCCGACGCGCCTTGTTGCGGATGGAGACGTGGCTCGCTGGTGCGGGCGATTGGTTGCCCACTATGGCGGCACCAAGGCACTGGTCGTGCTGGGCGGTGACAAGCATACGCGCGATGAGCTTGTCTCGGCGGCACTCGGCTCGGTTGATCGAGCTCTGCTCGAGCGCGTGCTTTTCCGCTGCGGCTCGGTTGGCGATGGGGGAGACGAGCTGATCGACGAAGCCGTGGCCCTGGCGACCGACGAAGGCGTGGACTTTGTCCTAGCGATTGGCGATGCCGATGCTGCTGGCTTTGCGCGCGAACTCGCTCGTCGCATGGCCGTGCTCGATGCCGGCGAGGACGGCTTTGTTCCCTACGGGTGCATCGTCTCCGAGGGAAAAGTGCCTGCCGTCGTGGGTGCCGGCGAGGTTCCCGTTTTTGCCATTATCGCTCCCGAACTGCTTGAGGGCATTGGGTCTCCTCTGCGCGAGCTGCTCGGCAGCATCTGCGCCGCGGCCTAATATTTGCCATAAAAGGACGGGTTATTTTTGGTTGGTAAAGCGTTTGACCTGCCAAAATAAGCCTGTCCCTTTTTAATCGGTTGCCGTTTGGGGGCCGATTGGCAACGCTCGCTGATTGTAGTCTTGACCTGCGCTAGAATAGTGGCATCTGAATGTCCGGGCGCATGGAGGCGTGCGCCCGTATGCTGAGGAGGACTCTATGGCAACTGTTGCCGCACCTATCGATGCTACGTCGACTGCCGCTTGGAAGGCGCTCGAGGCTCATCAGGAGAAGCTCGAGGCCGAAGGTATCGACCTCAAGGCCTGGTTCGCTGCTGACGCCGACCGCGTGAACAAGCTGAGCTTTGACGCCGGTGACCTGCACTTCGATCTGTCGAAGAACCTGGTGACCGATGAGACCGTCAAGCTGCTGTGCGATCTTGCCCGCGAGGTGAAGCTCGAGGAGCGCCGCGACGCCATGTTCTCTGGCGAGCACATCAACACTACCGAGGACCGCGCTGTCCTGCACACCGCGCTGCGCCGCCCGGCAAGCGAGAAGGGCCAGCTCATCGTCGACGGCCAGGACGTCGTCGCCGACGTGCACGAGGTCCTCGACCGCATGTATGCCTTCGCCGAGCGCGTGCGCTCCGGTGAGTGGAAGGGCGTTACCGGCAAGAAGATCGAGCATCTGGTGTCCATCGGCATCGGCGGCTCCGACCTGGGCCCGGTCATGGCCTACGAGGCTCTGCGTCCCTATGCCGACGCCGGTATCGACTGCCGCTACATCTCCAACATCGACCCCAACGACCAGGCCGAGAAGCTCAAGGGCCTGGATCCCGAGACCACGCTCGTAATCATCGTCTCCAAGACCTTCACCACGCTCGAGACCCTCACCAACGCCCGCGAGGTCAAGACCTGGATGCTCGAGCAGCTCAAGGCTCAGGGCGCCATCGACGGCTCCGATGAGCAGAACGCCGAGGCCGTGGCAAAGCACTTCGTCGCCGTTTCCACCGCACTCGAGAAGGTCGAGGCCTTCGGTATCGACCCCGCCAACGCCTTCGGTTTCTGGAACTGGGTCGGTGGCCGCTATTCCGTTGACTCCGCCGTGGGCCTGTCGCTGATCGTCGTGCTCGGCCCCGAGCGCTTCCAGCAGTTCCTCGAGGGCTTCCACGCCATCGACGAGTACTTCTGCAACACCCCGCTCGAGAACAACGCCGTCGCGCTGATGGGCCTGCTCAATGTCTGGTACGTCAACTTCTTCGGTTCCAAGAGCCACGCCGTGCTGCCGTACTGCCAGTACCTGCACCGCTTCCCGGCCTACCTGCAGCAGCTCACCATGGAGTCCAACGGCAAGCATGTCCGCTGGGACGGCAGCGCCGTGACCTCCGACACCGGTGAGATCTTCTGGGGCGAGCCCGGCACCAACGGCCAGCATGCCTTCTATCAGCTGCTGCACCAGGGCACTGTGGTGGTTCCGGCCGACTTCATCGCCTTCGCCAATACCGCCAACCCTGCGACCGACGGCGGCCAGGATGTCCACGAGCTGTTCCTGGGCAACTTCCTGGCCCAGACCAAGGCGCTCGCCTTTGGTAAGACGGCCGATGAGGTTCGTGCCGAGGGCACGCCCGAGCAGATCGTCCCGGCCCGTTGCTTTGAGGGCAATCGCCCGACGACCTCGATCTTCGGCGACACGCTGACCCCGTTCGCACTCGGCGAGCTCATCGCCCTGTACGAGCACATCACGTTTGTCGAGGGCACGGTCTGGGGCATCGACTCCTACGACCAGTGGGGCGTCGAGCTGGGCAAGCAGCTTGCCAAGCAGATTACCCCGGCCTTCCACGATGACGCCGCCAAGGCCGAGCAGGACGCTTCGACCCAGGCGCTCATCGAGTTCTATCGCGCGCATCGCAAGTAGTCGCTGCTGTTAACGCATCGCGCCTTATAGTCAGGGGCCCGTATCCTATCGGATGCGGGCCCCTTTGCTTTGCCGTAGTCCCGGGGCGCACGGCCTTTGTGGAACATCGCTGGGGCGCCGCGCGCCGCGAGAACCCTGCGCCTAGATCTCGGCCTCCGCATGGTCTCGCTGCGCCTCGGGCAGCTCCCCGTAGAGCGGATGGTCTTCGAGCCTAAAGCGCTCGACCTGTTCGGGAGTGCGACCGCGCACAAAGAGCCACGAGCGATCGATCGGCGTCGCCATGAGCGTGCTGGGCAGCGCGTCGGCGCGGTCGGAAAACACCCGGGCACTCTCGGGATCCTGGAACGCCAGCACCAGATGCGTGTCGCAGTTGCCCATGATGGAGCGTGCGCGTGCCTCGCCATAGAGCGCATCGAGCTGGTTGGTCGACTGCAGCAGCAGCGTTGCCCAGATGTTGCGGCTTCGGATAATCGAGAGCACGTTGTCGATCTGGGGGATCTGCAGATTTGCGAAGTCATCGAGCATAAAGCGCACGGGCACGGGCAGGCTGCCGTCGGGCTGCCTATCGGCCTCACGAATGAGGCCCATAAACGCCTGCAAAATAAAGAGGCCGGTCAGCGGATCGAGATTGCGGTCAATATCGCTCACGGTTACAAACAGGGCGCAGGGGGTGTGTCCCATGGAAGCGAAGTCCGCCTGATGGCACTCACGATAGAGCTGTGCCGCACCGTCGAATCCCAGACACATGACCTTTTCGGCAAGGATGCCGACGATGCTCGCGTGCATGCGCTCGGCATTTTGCGTAATGGCGTAGCGCCGCCATAGCGAGAGGGCATAGCTTTGGGGGTCGGTCGTGATCAGGTCGTCAAACAATCGACCTGTGGCACCGTCCTGCAGGTGCTCGATCAGCTTGATGACCGAGCTGATCGTCTGCTCGTCGGCGGGTAGCTGTTCGGTGACGTAGGCGATAAGACACGACAGCAGGTTTGCCGCCGCATGATCCCAAAAAGGCTGGTTGTTGTCCTCGATGGGGCAGATGGCCTTTGCCACCGAGAGGATGTCCTGCTGGTTGGGCCTGCCGTCCGCCTTGCGGCGAATGTGCCTCAGGGGGTTGTAGCCGCAGCGCTCGATGCCGGGCGCAAGGGCCGGGACGGTGTTGAGGTCGGCGAAGTTGAGACATTGCACGCGGTAACCGTGGGCTGCCAGCACGGGTCCCACTTCGCGACAGAGCGTGCCTTTGGTGTCGAGCACGATGTAGCTTGCGTTCATTTGCAGCAGGTTGGGCTTGAGGACGTTTCGGGTCTTGCCGGCTCCCGAGGGGCCGATCACAAGTGCATTGTTGTTGAGTCCCGTTTGGCGGGTGTCGCAGGAAAGCGTTCGATCCTTGGCGAGGATGGTGGACGATGCGGACTCAGATGCGGCGAGACGGCTGGCGAGGTTAGACATGGGCGACCTCCTTGGTGGTCGAGAGGATTTCGTGGGCAAAGCCGAGCTCGACGGCGCGCTCGGCCGAAAGGTAGGTGTCTTTTGCAGTGAGGGACTGGATGCGCTTGGGCGTGAGGCCGCTGCGGTCCGAGAGGATTTGCGTGAGGGTCTTGCGGGTCTGCATGAGACGCCGGCTGGTTTCCTGCAGCGCAAGTGCCGAGCCGCCTGCCCCCTGGGGGATCAGCGGGTCGTGAATCATGAGCTCTGCATGGGGCGCCATACGGCGATCGTCGCCGCCCATAAAGATCACGGCGCCCATGGACGCGGCGAATTCCAGGCAGACGGTGCGGATGGGGCACGATGCGAGGCGCATGGCGTCATAGATCGCAAGGCCCGATCGCACGCTTCCGCCGGCGCTGGCGACAAATATGGTGATGGGGCGGCTGGGGTCGGTGGCATCGAGCAGGCGGATCTGCTGGCATAGGTCGTGGGCCATCGGGGTTTCGATGTTTCCCATGACGGAGAGCTCGCGACGGGCGAGCATCTCATCGTAAATGCTGGTGAGCGTGATGCCTCGGGCGGATTCACGCATGGTGAGGGGGCTGATGATGGGGGAATGATTGGTGTCCATGAGGACTCCTTTCTGTTGGTTGTGTTGTGGAATAGGATTGTTGCCCGCGGAGGGGCTGGCGGGCTACAGGGTTCGTCCGAGCCTGAGATCGAGCTCGGTTGTGGGGCAGGCTGCCTGTTCGTGCGGCTCGCAAGCGCCAAGGGCTCCAAAGCGATAGAGCGTTGCGGCGGGCGTGGTGTAGGCGAGCCGCAGCTGATGCTCGACAGGGGCACATCCGTCATTTTTGTAATGAGCCGCGTAGTACTGCGCGATGCTGGCGTTTATCTCGCTGCCATTGCGATGGCGCTCAAACTGGCGTCTGCAGGTCTCGATGATCTTTGCTACCGACTTGGGTGCCGTCGCGGGAACAAGGGCGAGATAGCCCTCAAATAGCTCGTTGATGCTCAGGAGGCACAGCAGGTCGATCAGCGTCCTTATGGCTGCTCCCTCGGCAGAAAAATGCGCGGTCATGCGGTTATATCGGTTGCGGTCGACGATGGCCGCATGGGGTCTTGGAGTTTTCTGCCCTGTGGTCCCGGGCTTTTGCCGCGCCTGTGTATTGAGCTCGACGTTGCAGCGCTTGAGGCCGTCCAACGGAAGGAACAGTGCGGTGCGCAGGGTGTTCCGCTTGCTTTCGAGTTCATGACGCTCGTCGGGTTCCCATTCGAGCTTGAGTTTCGTGTCGAGCGCCGTAAGCATATGGGCTAGGCAGCCTACGGTAAGAACGTACGAATCGTTGTCGCGTTTTGGGGCATAGGGGTCTGTCAGCTTGCGAATGTCGGGGTCGCCCATGATCTTTGTGCAGCGCTTCAGCAGTTGAGGGTGGTCGGCCAAGATCGTCGCGAGCGGTAGCGACGCGTAGTTCTTGATGGTCGCGGCGGCAAAGGCGGCGTCATATTCGTTTGCATATGCTCGCTCAATGCGGGCATCCAGAATGCTTTTCTTATCGCCGTCTTCAGCGTGGTGGTTTGTCATAGCTTCTCCAATCGGTTGATGTTCGTGCTGTTTGTTGATGTGTTGGTTGTCGTGAGTGATGTGCTTGCCGTGGGTGATGTGCTGACGTTGGGGTGCTATGCGGTTTTCAATGAGCCCGTGAGGCAGTTGCTGCAGGGGCGGGATGGAACGGCCCATGCAAGGCGGAAGGCATCGTGCTCAAAATCGAGACAGCAATGCCCTGGGTGCCTCACATGTGGCAGTTACCTCATTAAGTTGTCATTGCGTTTGGGGTTGTACTTTGCCGATCTTCTTTCTCTTACACGCTAAAAACTGAAATTTCATATGCTCGATCTACTTAAAACCGCAACGGCGGTCTTTTATCAACTTATATGTCGGAACGCGTCTTTGCAAGTACTTTTTTGCGTTTGTTTCAAATGGGGTGGTTTTGCAACCGTCACGCGCCACGCTATGCGAACGTGCCCCGGCTCGGATAAGATGGTGCGATCGAGTTCTACCGCGCTCACCGCAAGTAGTCTTTGTTGCTGAGATAGGTCATGGCCGAAAGGGGCCCGTATCCCAACAGATACGGGTCCCTTGCTATTTAAATGGGCATGAGGGTGTATTGAGGGGGGGATGTCTTGCTGTCGGCATCCGCGTGCGGTGCCATTCGCTGTCTGTAAATATACGTTTACAGCTAATTTCATACCACTTGTCGGAATGCGGACGCTGTCCTTGCATGTCGGGCGTACATTGAACGTGGTTTTTCGCGTGAAACCACGAATCGGTTGTCAGTCCTGAACAAGGAGGCCCAGCATGACGCTTGCCAAACCCATCAATAAATACATCGACTATATCGATGCCCCCGAGGACACGTTTGAGCAGTATGTCGAGAAGGCGTTAAAGTACAACTTTCGCTGCGTATTTGCGAACCTTCAGGAGTACGAGACGGGCCGCGCCATGCTCGAGGGCTCTGACATCATCCTTGCCGGCGCCATCGACTTTCCCCAGGGCACTATGACGCTTGAGGAGAAGCTTGCGAGGTTTGAGGAATACGCTGCGTGTGGCTTTACCGAGATTGACTACGTTTTGAATCAGGGGTCGATCGAGAACCGCGATTTTGATGCCATCGAGCGCGAGATGACTACCATTGCTGATTTTTGTCGCGCGCATGGCATCACTGACAAGGTAATCGTCGAGATGTGCAAGCTGGACGGCGACGACGCCGCCAAGCGCCGTGTATGCGAGATCGCGCTGGAGGCCAAGCCGGGATTCCTTAAGACATCGACCGGCAGAAGCTTTGGCGGTGCTAAGCTCGAGGACGTGCGGCTGATGCACGAGGTGCTCGGCGATGCCGTGGCAATCAAGGCGGCGGGCGGTATCCATAATTACGAAGAGGCTTGCGCATTCATCGAGGCCGGCGCCAGCGCGTTAGGTGCATCGGCGGGCATCGCGATCGTCGAGGGCGCACCGACGGATGAGCGTCGCTAGCAGACGTATTTGACCTGAGCGATAAAGCTTCACGACCACACGCCGTTCATGTTCGGGACAATATGACATTTTTCCCGTTGCAAACGGAGTCGCGGTGGCTGTTCTGTATGATGACTCAGACAAGGTTATTCAATGACAGGGAGGCATATATGGCAATCAAAGCCATCGCGATGGATATTGACGGTACGCTCACCAACGACCAGAAAGTGATTAGCCCGCGTACGCGCGAGAAGCTGCTCGCTGCGCAGGAGTCGGGCATTAAGCTCATCTTGGCGTCGGGCCGTCCCGCATGGGGGCTGCACGCCTTGGCGCAGGAGCTCGACCTTCAAAACCATGACGGTCTGCTGGTGGCCTTTAACGGCGCACACGTCGTCGATGCCCAGACCGACGAGGTGCTGTTCGATCAGGCTATGCCTGCCGACGAATTGCATCGCCTGATTGATCACCTGCGTAATTTTGACGTGATCCCTATGATTTCGCTCGGTCGCGATTTGCACGTCGAGGACTCGTACCATTGCATGATTACGCTGCCGGATGGCTCGCAGAAAAACATCGTCAAGTATGAGCGCGACGCGTGCGATCTTAAGATTCGCGAGGTGGAGAGCCTGCATGAGGTCGCTGATGCTTATCCCGTGGACAAGCTGCTGACGGCGGGCGACCCGGCCTATCTGCAAGCGCATTACGAGGAGATGTACGCGCCCTTTACCCAGACGCTTTCGGGTATGTTTACGGCCGACTGGTACTTTGAGTACACGGCGCCCGGTATTGACAAGGCCCGCGCGCTCGAGGGTGCCCTGCCCAAGCTCGGCATCGATGCCAGAGAGGTCGTCTCGTTTGGCGACGGCCAGAACGACAAGTCCATGATTGAGTGGGCCGGAACCGGTGTTGCCATGGGCAACGCCGTCGATGAGGTCAAGGCTGTGGCCCAGATGGTGACCGCCAATAATAACGAAGACGGCATTGCGGTGGCGCTGGATAAGCTGCTGGGTTAGAATCGCCGATAGTGCATGGCTCGGGCGTCCGCTTGCGGGCGCCCTTTTGTTAGGGAGGGTGCCGTGTCCGCATTTCCGTTCGACGCCGTTATCTTTGACATGGACGGCGTCATTGTCGATACCGAGTATTACTACCTGGGCGAGACTGCCGCGTTTGCCAAGGAGCTTGGGCTTAACCTGACTCAAGAGGAGTTGAACGGGCAGGTTGGTACCTCGCATCAGTTCTTCCTGCGTATGCTGGTCGATTGGTTTGAGCGCGCCGGGAAGGGGCATTTAACTGGCGAGGAAGCGTTGATCCGTTGGGACGAGTGGGCGCATAAGCGTCCGCGCGACTATCAGGCTTTGATTAACCCAGGCGCCGTGGATACGATTCGAGAGCTGCCGCGCCGTGGCGTTCGCGTGGCGCTTGCCAGCTCGTCTCCCATGGATAGCATCGAGGAAGTGCTCAATGCGTGCGGGCTGTCGGATGCCTTTGAGTATGTGGTGAGCGGCGAGCAGTTTAAGGAGAGCAAGCCCGAGCCCGACATCTACCTGCATGCGCTGGACCTGCTGGGGCTGCCCGCGAATCGCTGCTGCTGCGTTGAGGATTCGGTGCCTGGCATCACTGCCGGCAAGCGAGCCGGCCTGACAGTTATTGCCAAGCGCGAGGAGCGCTTTGGCTTTAGCCAGGATGCCGCGGACAAGATTATCGACCAGCTGCCGGAGCTGCTCACGCTTTCTTAGGAGCGCGGTAGTTGCGCGTTTTTCGGGTCAGATGAGTAAATACCCGACATTTTGGTGCGGCAGCAAGCATACTTTATGCTAATGCGGGCTTAAGGGCTTGTTGAATGCCCTTAAGCCCGCTTTTGACTTAATTGGGCTGGGAGAGGGTATATGCCACCGACTGAAGGACTAACTGACGGTAAAGCAGCGATACCGCTGTACCAACAGGTTATCGATATCATTAAAAACGAAATCAATTCCGGTGCCTACAAGGCGGGCGCGCGGATACCCAACGAATTCGAATTGGCTGAGAACTATAAAGTTGGCCGCGTTACCGTGCGACGCGCTATTGAGGAGCTCGTCCAGCAGGGCTATCTAACGAAGCGGCAGGGGAAAGGCACGTTTGTCAATGCCCCCAAGCTTAAGCGCAAGATTCGCCAGAAGGATGACGTCCAGAGTTTTTCGGACGCATGCCGCGTTAACGGAATGGAGCCGGGGGCGTGCGTCATTTCGAGAAAGATACTGCCGGCAGATTCTACCGAAGCGCAGTTCTTTGGTGTTCCCGTTGGAACTGATTTGATTTGCGTTGAGCGTGTACGTACTGCCGATGGAGTCCCCGTCATGCTCGAGAACAACATATACGTTTACGAGGACAACGCCTATCTATCAACGGCACCTCTATCTAACCAATCCATTTTTGAGTTCGTGCGCAACCGGACGGGCCGCACGCCCGCGTTTACCGACCCGTGCACGCTCGAGATCGCGTGCGCGTCGCCCGAGGTCGCTCGGCTGTTGGCAGTTCCCGTTGGCGAACCCTTGTTTTATATGGAAGCCTTCTTTTTCGATGAGCAGCGGCGGCCGTTTATCATCGGTCGTCAGCGGATCGTTGGGTCTCGCTACGTTTTTGACATCTAGGACATTGCGAATGGAAACGCCCGGTGGATCATCTCACCGGGCGTTTCCATACCGTTCACGGCGCGAACACAACCGTTCAACCGCGTTGCGGCAACCAGTTTGAAATTATCTTGATGAAGGAAAAAGCTGCTGGTAATCTATGGGACGTCATAGAACGTTTGCCTTATGCAAACGTTGAAGCGAGATGCGATGCAGTCTCGAGTTCTTTGGAGGTATCTATGTCAGATACGAAGGCGAAGAAGACAAACAGACGTTTTAAGTTCAAATTACCGCATGTCTATACGATCATGTTCTTGCTAATCGTTGTCTTTGCGGTCCTGACTTGGATCGTTCCCTCTGGTCAGTATCAGCGCAAGACGATTTCAACAGCGGCGGGCGAGCGTGAAGTCGCCGTTGCTGGAACCTATGAACAGGTCGATAAGAACTACACCGATTCCGAGACCGGCGAGACCATCAATCTGGGCCAGGATATCTTCGCGGTTCTGCAAGCGCCCACCAAGGGTATCCAAGAGGCTGCCGACGTCGTTGCGTTCGTCTTATTGATTGGCGGATCGTTCGCGATCATCACCAAGACCAACGCTTTGAATGCCGGCATGAGCCGTGTGATTAAAAAGCTCAAGAACAAGGACATCCTCATCATTCCCATCACGATGACATTGCTGTCCATTTGCGGCACTACGTTTGGCATGTCTGAGGAAGCCCTGCCGTTCTATGCCATCTTCATTCCCATCATGATGGGTATCGGTTATGACTCGATGACGGCATTCATCATCTGCTTCCTTGGTCCTAACCTGGGATATTGTGCTTCGACCATCGACCCGTTTAATGTTTTGATCGCCCAAGGCATCATTGGCATCGAGGGCAATCCGCAACTGTGGCTGCGCGCCGTTTCTTGGGTCATCTTCACTGCCGTCGGTATCGCATGGGCCATGCGCTACGCCATGCGCGTCAAGAAAAACCCCGAGTCGTCCATTGTGTACGAGGACGATAAGCTCAAGCGTATTGAGTTTTCCGTGACCGATGCCTCCATCGAGGAAGAGTTCACTATCCGTCAGAAGCTCGTGCTTATCGATTTTGCTTGCGGTATGGGCATTATCGTCTGGGGTCTTGTTACCCAGGGCTGGTACATGAATGAGATTTCCGCCGTGTTCCTTGGCATGGGCTTGCTTGCCGGTATCCTGGGCGGCCTTGACCAGCAGACGATCGCAGAGGAGTTCGTTAAGGGTCTCGCCGACTTTGCGTACGCTGCCATCGTTATCGGTATCGCTCGCGGTATTCTGGTCATCGCCGAGGGCGGCATGATCATCGACACCATCCTCCAGGCGCTCGCTACCGCGCTTGCCGGTGCACCCGCCGCCGTCTACACCACGTTTATGTATATCGTCCTTGGCCTGCTCTCTTTGCTGGTTCCCTCGAGTTCTGGCCTGGCGGCGCTCACCATGCCCGTTATGGGCCCCCTGACCGAGCTCATGGGCCTCAATCCCGAGGCGGCCGTCACCGCGCTCCAGTTTGCCAACCAGACCATCAACACCATCAGCCCCGTGGCGGGCATGACGGTCGCCGGTCTTGCCGTGGCTAGGATTTCGTTTGGCCAATGGTGGAAGACCATTTGGAAGTTCTTCATTTTCATGGTCGTCTTTGGCCTGATCGTAACGGCAATCTCTGGCATGCTTCCGGTGTAGGTGGTTGTGATGTCTGATCGTTTGACGGTCCTGACGTCTAAGAGCGTCTTTACCGGTACGGGGGACCTGCCGTTTGAAGGTTTCGTAGCGGTCCGTGGCAATCGAATTGAGGCTGTTGGCACCAAGTGTGAGGTAGCTTCGTATTTGACCCAGGCGGACGAGGTAGTTGACCTGGGCGACCGCACCGTCATGCCTGGCCTGATCGATGTACATACCTTCTATACAGGCTGGGCGCTGCGGACGTTGGGGTCTGATCTGTCCGGCATCGCTGATGCCAAAGAGGCCGTGTCGCTCTTGCGTGCATGGAAAGAAGATCATCCGGATTGCGCGGCGGCTTTTGGCCACAGCCTACCCGAAACGTTGGCATCGGATGCCGAGAACGCAAATACGGCAGCTGTGTTTGACGATTGTTTTGGCGATATCCCTGTCGTCTGCTTTACACCGGGTGCGGAGACCTGCGTTCTCAATGCTGCCGCCAGTGCACGATACGGCTTTACACCCCAGGCGTGCTATGCCGAGAAGATCTGGCGCATGATGAGCGATTTCCTCGCGCTGCCCGAGGTACGTGCGGGGTATTCGGACTACATGAGCATGCTTAACGAGCGCGGCGTTACCGCCATCAAGGAGATGGCGTTTGATGACTACTACGGTTTTGCCGACGAAATGGCTCGCCGTGAGGAATCTGGTGAGCTGACGGTTCGCGTCTCTATGATGTCGCAGCCGGTGGGTGCCGGTGCAAATCTGGCATATGCCCGCGAGGCACGAGAGCGCTTCCGGGGACCGTTCGTTCGTTTTTCTGGCTTCAACCGTATGACCGATCGCGGCGTATGGGCGGGGCTTGCCGAGATGATTGACCCCTATGAGGACACGGCCGATGCGGGCGCTGCCGGCAAGACGGTTGTCGAGGAGCCCGAGTGGGATCTGATTGAGAACGAGCTGCGCGCAATTGATGCTGACGGCTTCCGATATTCCTTGCATTGCCAGGGCGATGGCGCCGTTCGTCGCACCGTGGCGCTCTATGCCTCGCTGCCTCGAGACGAGCATGGACGGTTGCTTCGCCGCCATGCGATTACCGATCTCGAGAACTCTGATCCGACCGATCTTGTCAAGTTTGGCAAGTTAGGTGGAATTTGCGAGGTCTATCCGCAGATTCTGACGCTGGACCGGCGCGAGGATTGCCTGTCGATGATGCGTCGACAAATTGGCAAGACGCGACTTTTGCACAGCTGGAATCGCCGCGGCATGGAAGATTCCGGATGCACGGTGTGCTGTGGTACGGATTTGCCGCTGCTGATTCCGAGCCTGGGCGAGTCAATCTACAGTGCGTGCGGCGGATACTTCGACGATGGACTGCCCGTGAATGAGGCCAACGCGCTGACGCTTGTCGAGCTCTTGCGTGCTTGGACTGCCGGGGGCGCGTACGATCTGATGCGCGAAGACGAGCTGGGTACGCTCGAGGTTGGCAAGCTTGCCGATATCTGCGTGCTCGATCGGGATGTGTTCGACCTCGATTATCGCGACGCACGCGATCTTGCGGTTGACATGACGATGTCGGACGGACAAATCGTGTTCGATCGAAATAAGGAGGCATAAGATGTCTGAATCCAAACCGACGCTGCACCGCGAACAGATTGCGGGCATGAATATCCACTACATCATGTGGTCGCTCGATTACTTCCTTGATGTGCAGCAACGTTTGGGCTTTGAGTCCATTGAGCTGTGGTGTGCGGAGCCGCATGTGACGCTCGACCACACGGGCTACTTTGAGGCTGAGGTCCTGGCGAAAAAGGCTGCAGACCGTGGGCTTAGGTATCGTACTCTATGCCCCGAGAATGTTGTCTATCCTTGGCAGTACTGCGCACGCAAACCGCTGCATGAACAGCGCAGCCTGGCGTACTTTAAGCACGGCATTGAGCTTGCCGAGGTACTTGGGTGCGACCGCATGTCCATCAACTCGGGCTGGGGCGACTGGGACGAGGACCGCGAGGAAGCCTGGAAGCGCAGCCGCGAGCACTTGTCCATTCTGGCGGAGTATGCCGGCGAGCACGGTCTGGTGCTTACGATGGAAAGCCTGCGTCCCGAGGAGAGCAACCTTGTGACGACGGTTTCCGATGCGAAGCGCATGATTGACGAGGTCGCGAGCCCGTACTTACAGCCCATGGTTGATACAACCGCGATGGGCGTTGCTGGCGAGACGCTCGAGGACTGGTTTGCCACCTTTGGTGATGGGGCAATTCACGAGATGCACTTTATCGACGGTGACCCGTATGGCCATCTGGTGTGGGGCGATGGCAAGCACGATATGGACGCCTTCGTTGCCACACTCAACGTCCATGGTTTCGACGGCATGCTGGGCCAGGAAATTACGGACGGTCGTTACTACGATGACCCGGCGGCGGCAGATGCCAAGAACATGGCCGCATTCGAGAAATATCTGATTGACTAAAACAACTATCGGCCACGCAGCCAACGTCATTGATTGCGGCCAAACAAGAAAGGAACTGGATATGAACGCACACGATCTGATCAAAGAGGCAATTGCCGAGAAGGGCAAGTTCGACAGCGTCTACTGGATTGCTTGCGGTGGCTCCATGATCGATTTGATCCCGGCCCATGAGCTTCTGCAGCGCGAGGCAACCACCTTCACTTCGTATATCTATACGGCTCGCGAGTTCGATATCATGCGTCCGCGTCGTCTGGGCGAGAAGTCCCTGGTCATCGCTTGTAGCCACAGTGGCAACACCCCTGAGGTCGTCGAGGGCTGCGAGATTGCCCTTGCTGCCGGCGCTACGGTGATCGCCCAGACCGACAACGCTGGATCTAAGATCGACACCGGTAAATGGACCACGTGGGTCTACCCGTGGGGCGAGGGCGTGCCGCAGGCCGAGGTCCCCGCTGGCATTTCGCTGTCGCTTGCGGCAGAGCTGCTCGATCAGCAGGAGGGTTACGCCGATCTTGCCGATATGTATGCCGGTATCGCCGAGATGGATAAGATTCTTCCCCCGGCACGCGAGAAGGTAAATGCCGAGCTGGGCGATCGCTTTGCCAAGCTTTGCCAGGAGCACGAGTTCTTCTATATTCTGGGCAGCGGTCCCAACTTTAGCCAGACCTACGGTTTCGCTATCTGCTCTCTTATGGAGATGCAGTGGCAGCACTGCAGCTACATCCACTCTGCCGAGTACTTCCACGGCCCCTTCGAGGCTACTCAGGATGGCGTTTTTTACTTCCTGCAGATGGGCTCCAGCGAGTGCCGTGCTATGGACGAGCGCGCCCTGGCGTTCCTTAAGACGCATACCGATACGCTGATGGTGCTCGATGCCAAGGAGTACGGTATGGAAGCCGTGCCGGCGAGCGTCCGTGCCTATCTGGACCCGGTGCTGTTCTACGCCATGAACTGCGAGCTGCGTGCCGCACGCGGCAAGGTGTTTGATCACGATCCCGATTTCCGTCGCTATATGGGTGTTGTCGAGTACTAGAAGGAGCAAAGGCCATGGCATTTAACGTTAACGCGCTCGGATTTGGCGACAACGTCGTCGATCGCTACGAGCATATCCACACCATGTATCCCGGCGGCAATGCGGTGAACTTCGCCGTTTATGCCAAGAAATGCGGTGCCGCACGCTCCGCATACATGGGCATTTTTGGCAATGATGCCGCTGCCGAGCATGTCATTGCAAGCCTCGAGGATGAGGGTATCGAGCTTGACAAGTGCGAGCAGATGATTGGCGAGAACGGAGCGGCTCGCGTGACCGTCGTTGACGGTGACCGTGTCTTCCTCGGCTCCAACGAGGGCGGTATCCGTGGCGATGCGCGTTATGTCCTCGATCGCTTTGACCTTTCGTACATGAAGCAGTTCGATGTGGTTCATTCGGGCAACTATTGCTTTACCGAGCGCGAGCTGCCCAAGCTGAAGGCTGCGGGCGTCACGGTCTCTTTTGACTTTTCGGACGACTCCACCGACGAGTACTACGAGCAGATTGCGCCCTACGTCGATTTCGCTTTCTTTAGTGCGGCGGATGCCGCGAGTGAGGACGAGATTCGCGAGCGTCTGGCATGGGTGAAGGGCCTGGGTCCGCGTTTTGTGTCGGCTACGGCGGGCGCCGAGGGCTGCATTGCTTACGACGGCGAGCGTTATTACCGCCAGCTGGCTAAACCGGTAACGGACATGAAGGACACCATGGGGGCGGGCGACTCGTTCCTCACCTCGTTTTTGATGTGCTATCTCGATTCCGCCAAGCGCGGTGAGGATGGTTCTGAGGCTATTGAGCGGGCGCTTGACTTCGCGGCCAGGTTTGCCTCGACCGTATGCGGCATGGAAGGCTCTTGGGGCCACGGGGCGCCGATTTCCGAATAGCCGAGCGGGCTCAGGGAGCTGCATTAGTGCCTCCCTGTGACTCGGTGGTCAAAAAATGCCAAATATGAGTACTGTGACTAATTTAGTCGCAGCATAATTGACCCCTTCAGACGTGATTTAAGCGTTTGGAGGGGTTTAAACTTGCGAAAATGTAGGAGGAATGACTGTAAAAGTGTTAGTTAATGGACAATCGTAGATCATTCTGGTGGTCGGAAAGCTCAAAGTAATGTATCCATTTCGGTAACAGTACTCATATTTGACATTTTTTGACCACAGGGGTCAGCGAAGGCTAAAAACAGAGCGTGAATTTGCCAAAACTGCCGACTCGATGTGCTTTGCGCCACAGTTTTTGAGTGAGGCGATGCGTTCTGAGGTCCATGCGAGCGATCTGATGAGCGACTGTGCGCTTGTTTCTGTGTTTGGTTCGGCTGGTGAATCGGTCTCGAGCAGTAGGCGGTCGAGTGGGATCTGTCGTGCGTATTCGCGACCGCGCTTGGTCGCGAGCATGCGTTCGTTGACGGAAAAATAGCAGCCTGCATCGCGCGCGCGGACGAGTTCGTCCGAAGTACCGCTAAACCAGTGGAAGATGATAACGGGGGAGTCGGGGTTTGGGATGAGTAGTCCATGCGATTCGAGGACGTCCAGTACGGCTCCTGCCGAACGAACGGCATGAATTGATATCACGCGTCCGGTAAGAGGATGCTGCACGAGCGTATCGCAGAGCCGGTCAAGTGCCTGTATTTGCAGCGGCTCGCTTCCAGCAAAACGAGTGGAAAAGTCGAGTCCCACCTCGCCGATGTAGCGCCCTTGGGCAGCAACTTCGCAAAGCAGATTGACTTCGGCAGGACCGCAGCGGCCGTCGGCGAGCCACCAGGGATGGAGGCCGACGCCCGCGATAATGTTTGGGTAACGGCTGGCCCGCTTTTTTGCTGCCTCGAAGTCGCATGGGTCGATGCCACAGTCAAAGAGCCCCAGACCCAATGCCGCCGACTCATTGGCCGTAGCATCGGGGCTGAGCATCAAATCAAGGTGACAATGCGTGTCAAAGAATCGCGGTTCCATCGCAGGGCATCCTGCTAGTCCAGGCGCTGGCCATCGGCGCGCACGCGCTCGGTGCCGCGCCCACTGATCTGGCGGATAACCTCGCCGGCAATCATCTGACCCATGATGGGCGGCATAAAGCTGGCGGTTCCCAGCTCGGTACGCTCGTGGATATTGGAAGGGTCGCGGGGCTGTGTCTTAACCGATTCCTCACAGCTAAACAGTACATGCAGGCTCTTGATTCCGCGTTTCTTGCATTCTTTGCGCATAATGCGGCTCATGGGGTCACGCACTGTATCGAAGATGTCGGCAAAGCGGAGGCACTCGGGATGGAGCTTGTTGGCCCCGCCCATGGAGCTAACCAAACGAATGTCGTGGTCCTGAGCATATTTGGCAATGGTGAGCTTGGCCGAGATGGTGTCGATGGCGTCGACGACGTAGTCGAGCTTGCCGTCCGTCTGCTCCAAAACGCTCGCGAAGAAATCATCGATGTTGTCGCTCAGCAAGTATTCAGTTCGCTTGATGACGGCAGCGGCGGGATTGATGTCGTGGATCATGGCTTCCATCACGTCAACCTTGCGCTTTCCGATGGTGCTGTGAAAGGCGATGGCCTGGCGATTGATATTGCTGGGCGCGATGACGTCCTTATCCAGAATGACGAAATGTCCGATGCCGCCGCGGGCGAGTGCCTCGCAGCAGTTGGAGCCCACGCCTCCGCAGCCGAGCACCAGCACCGTAGCATCGGCGAGCTTATCGAGTGCCTCGCGGCCCATGATGATCTCGAGCTTGGTGTCGCGTGTCTCGATGGCGGCTGCGGCAGCGGTTTCGGTCATAAATATCCTCCGATGGGGAAGCAGGTCGTGTTTTAGCTATCGCCATTATAGGTAATCGCCCATAGGTTGCGATGGCGTTTGCTTTGATGTGGTTTGAAGCAATGCGGTTAGATAGTTAGACAAACATCTAAATATTGAGTATAGTGTGCACGTCATGAGAGATGATGAAAGGAGGTCTTATGCCGGGAGAGGGTTTTAAGGCGCTTGCCGATCCAACGCGACGGCGCATTTTGGAGTTGCTGCGCGAGGGCAATTGCACGGCGGGGGAGCTTGCCGAGCATTTCGATATCAGTAAGCCGTCGCTGAGCCATCACTTGGCGACGCTCAAAAACGCCGGGTTGGTGACCGACGAGCGCCATGGCCAAAACATCGTATACAGCTTAAACACCACCGTCATGCAGGACTTGATCGGTTGGTTTATGGGCTTTACAAACACGGAAGGTGATAAGGATGAATAACGAAAACAAGGGCATTCACGCCACGGGGGTATCGCGGCGTGTGTGGATTGTGCTGATCGCTCTGTGCGTCGCCAATGTCGTAGCGCACCTCATGGTGATGCCGAGCTTGCCTGCGCAGATTCCCACGCATTGGGGCGCGAACGGCGCCGTCGACGGTTGGGGTCCTAGCTGGATGGCCTCTGCGCTCGGTGTGCTGCCTCTGGCGCTTCTCGCAATGTTCTGCGTGGTGCCGCGCATCGACCCCAAAGGTGAGGCATATCGAACCTCGGGCAAGTTCTACCAGGGCTTCGTAATCGCCTTCACCTTGTTCATGTGCGCCATAAGCTGGCTGGGAGAGCTTACGGTCTGGGGCGTGGTGCCGGCGGTCGGTTCGGTTAACGTGCTGATTTCCGGTGTTGTCGGTTTGCTATTCATCGGCGTAGGCAACTACTTGCCGCGTGTGAAGCAGAACTATACGCTCGGTATCAAGACGCCTTGGGCGCTTGCCGATCCCGAGAACTGGCGCCGTACTCAGCGTTTTGGCGGCGCCTGCTTTATGGTGCTGGGTATTGGCCTGATTGTGATGGGCGTGGCAGGCAGCGTGCTTTCGAGTGAAGTCGTCGCCGCGGTGATTGCGGTTCTGGCGTTTGGTTCGGTTGGAGCCGTCTACGTCTACTCGTATCTGTTGTGGCGCAAATCGCAGCGAGCCGCTCGTTAAGGTTGCGGAAAACTAGCGTATGCAGTTCATAGTGTGTTAAGGGGGACTTTTCCCAGGTAGTATTAGGGGGTGTGGGCAACCATGCCCCTTTTTCGTTAAGTTTCAGAGCTGGTTTTCTCATTTCGTTTCCACTAAAGCGAAACAAGAATAGGGAAACAGCAGGTAGAAAGGATAAAACAGGCAAATGGCAGAGTTTATCTACCAGATGTATCAGGCTCGTAAAGCCCATGGCGACAAGGTGATCCTTGACGACGTGACCCTGAGCTTCTACCCCGGTGCCAAGATCGGCGTCGTGGGCCCCAACGGTATGGGCAAGTCGACCCTGCTCAAGATCATGGCCGGCATCGAGGAGGTCTCCAACGGCGATGCCAGGCTCACCCCCGGCTACACTGTGGGCATCCTGCAGCAGGAGCCGCCGCTCGACGACGACAAGACCGTCATCGAGAACGTGCGCATGGCGTTTGGCGATATGATCGCCAAGGTCGATCGCTTCAATAAGATCGGCGAGGAGATGTGCGACCCGGATTGCGACATGGACGCCCTCATGGCCGAGATGGGCAAGCTTCAGGACGAGATCGACGCCGCCGACGGCTGGGATATCGATTCCAAGCTCGGCCAGGCCATGGACGCACTGCAGCTGCCCGATTCCGACATGCCAGTCAACGTGCTTTCCGGCGGCGAGCGCCGCCGCGTGGCCCTGTGCAAGCTGCTGCTCGAGGCTCCCGACCTGCTGCTGCTCGACGAGCCCACGAACCACCTGGATGCCGAGTCGATCCTGTGGCTCGAGCACTTCCTGCACAACTACCAGGGCGCGGTGCTTGCCGTCACACACGATCGCTACTTCCTGGATAACGTTGCCGAGTGGATCTGCGAGGTCGACCGCGGTCACCTTTATCCCTACAAGGGCAACTACTCCACGTATCTGGAGACCAAGGCCGCCCGTATCGAGGCGCAGGGCAACCGCGACGCCAAGCTCGCCAAGCGCATGGAGGCCGAGCTCGAGTGGGTACGCAGCTCGCCCAAGGCTCGCCAGGCCAAGAACAAGGCTCGTCTGGCTCGCTACGAGGAGATGGAGGCCGAGGCCCGCGCAAGCCAGAAGCTCGACTGGACCGACATCCGCATCCCTGTGGGCCCGCGTCTGGGCAACAAGGTTCTCGAGGCCCATCACCTGCACAAGGAGTTCGATGGCCGTGTGCTCATCGACGACCTATCGTTCACCCTGCCGCGCAACGGTATCGTGGGTGTCATCGGCCCCAACGGTGTGGGCAAGACCACGCTGTTCAAGACCATCGTGGGCCTGGAGCCGCTGACTTCGGGCGAGCTCGAGGTGGGCGAGACCGTCAAGATCTCCTATGTCGATCAGAACCGTTCCGGCATCGACCCCGATAAGAACCTGTGGGAGGTCGTCTCGGATGGCCTGGACCACATGATGGTCGGTGAGACCGAGGTTCCGAGCCGTGCTTATGTGGCGAGCTTTGGCTTTAAAGGCCAGGACCAGCAGAAGCGCGCCGGCGTACTTTCCGGTGGCGAGCGCAACCGTCTGAACCTGGCGCTTACGCTCAAGCAGGGCGGCAACCTGCTGCTTCTCGACGAGCCCACGAACGACCTCGACGTCGAGACGCTGTCCTCGCTCGAGGCGGCGCTGCTCGAGTTCCCGGGCTGTTCGGTGGTCATTAGCCACGACCGTATGTTCCTGGACCGCGTTGCCACGCACATCCTGGCGTGGGAAGGCACCGACGAGAACCCGGGCAACTGGTATTGGTTTGAGGGCAACTTTGAGGCCTATCAGGCCAATCGTATCGAGCGCCTGGGCGAGGACGCAGCCCAGCCGCATCGTATTCACCGCAAGCTGACGCGCGACTAATTAGTTACGCGGTTTTACCAAACCGCGTAACTACTCGACGCTGCGCGGGCCGCAAGCACCCCATCTTGCCGTTCAAACCGTCGCTCGCGTACCGAAGTACGCGTCGCTCCTCTTTCACGGCAACCTGGGGCACTTGCGGCCCGCTCGCTGTTGGTCACGAAACATCGATGAATGCTAATAAAAGCGGCTCAAATCCTGATTTGGATTTGAGCCGCTTGTCGTTACTGCTCGGGCTCTTCGACTTTGTCGATGGCCCAGGCGGCACCGAGGCCGCCAGTGGTGTTGCGGCGGATGCGCACGGCAACCTCGCGACGCTCGCCGGCCTGCGTGTAGCGCAGGGGGAAGCTTGCGCGGTTTCGCGCGGCCTCGATGGTACCGCGCTCGCGGGCGATCCAGTAGTACTCGCCGACGATGCCGAGCGTGTCGGCGCCGTAGGGGAGATAGGTCGACAGCTGGTGCAGAAGCGGGCCGGGGCAGAAAACCTCGGTTGCGAAATCGATGGGGAAGTCCTCGGGGATGGTGGGCGCTGCGGGCGCGGGGGTTGGGGCCGCTGCGGGTACCGAAGCCGGTGCCGGTGCGGGAATTTGGTCGCAAGCAGCGGCGGGCACGGACTCGATGACGGGTGCGGGCTCTGGCGTCGTCTTCGGCTTGATTGTGGAATCTGCGGGCTTCACGGTGACGGGCGCGTCTGCAGCTTCAGTTTCAACCTCAACCTGCGTCGAGCTCTCATTCTCGACGCTCGACTTTGCCTCGATGGGCGTGGATGCCATGGTGGTGATGCCGGCATTGGCGTTCTCGGGGTCGTAGACGACCGTGAGCGAGATGGCGGGCTGCGGCGTCTCGGGCTCCGGCGCCGACTCGGTAGCGTCTTGATCAGCGGACTCGTCGGGCTGATTGTCCTCGGCCTCGTCGCCAAAGACATCGCTGTTTTGGAACGCAGACGGCTCGGGTTGGTCAGCGGCTTCTTCGGTTGTCGACTTGGGCGCTTCGTTGAGCTCCACAGTGGCTTCCTGCTCGGATATGACTTCGGAATCGGTCGTGGCGGCGATTTCGGTTTCGGCTTCTGCCGTTACCTCAATAGCGACTTCGATCTCTGTCTCGGGCTCGGGTTCCGGCGCGGCTTCAACCATGGCTTCGGGCTCGGGACGCTTAACGTGCTTGGGGCGCACGGCCTTGAGGTCCTTCTCACCGCGCTTTTTCTTTTTGTAGGACTGCTTGGCGCCCTTGGCGGTCTTGGGCTTGTCCTCGCCCTTGGCAAGCGCGGCATCCCAGGCCTCGTTGGCGATGACCGTGGCATACAGGCGGCCGCCTTTAAAGACGGTCAGCTTAATGCAGTCGTCGAGCTCCTCGAGCAGCTCGCGCGTGGACTCGAAGCCCAGGTCATAAGCGGTCATGTCGCCAGCGGCGAGCGCCTCCTCGACCTGTGTCATAAACGTTTGCTTGCCGCACCCAATCGCGTCGCGCAGCAGGCGATACAGATAGATGTGGTTGCCCAGCGAAAGCGTGGGCCTAACTATTGTCTTGCTCATGGCAAATCTCCTCTTTACACATGTAAAGCATCTTACCATCGCATGGCGTTCGCCATGGCGGCGCCCAAGGCAAACGGGCGCGAACCGCTTTCGATTCGCGCCCGTTGTATAGGTCGGTTATCTATGAGAGGCAAACGTGCTTAGTTGCCCGATGCCGTGCCTTGGCTCGAGTTGTCAGATGCCGTGCCGGAAGCGGTTCCGCTCGAGCTGTTGGTGTTGTTACTGTCTGCCGTGCCCGTTCCCGACGTGGTGTCGCTCGTCTGGCCTCCCGTGTTCGGCTGTGAACCGTCAGTCGTTTGGCTTGAGTCGGTCGTGCCGGACGGCGTGCCACTGTTGGCCGTAGAGGAATCGGTGCCCTGCGATTGGTTTTGGGTGTTCGAGGACGAATTGGCAGAGGTAGGACTGTCTTGCGTGTCGTCCGTCTGTGCCTGCTGATCTTGCGACTGGGTGTTGCCATTTGCATCGCTCTCGGTCGTGCGCGACGACAGGATTGGCTCGGGACGCTCGCCCAGACCCTCACCGGCAGTGGTGATAAGGATGGCGCCGGCGCAGGCGATGACCGCGACGATGGCGATGGCGATCGAGAAGACGATGACCTTCTTTTGTGTCTGGCTGCGCTCTGCCGCCGCTTTGGCGCGCAGGCTGTTGGGGGCGACGCGCGCCGTGGTCGCGCGTCCCGCAACCTGGCGCATCTCCTGCGTGGTTGCGGCGCCACCTAGGTGCTCCTCGACATTGGGCTCAACGGGCTCGTAGGCGCCGGTAGGGTAGTCAACAGCGGCATGCGTGCCCTTGATTGCTTCGGCGCTGGCGGAGATAAAGTGGCGATAGACTTGCGAGGACACAACGGTGATGACTGAGCTCACAGCGGCACCAATCACCGAGCCGGCAATGCCGATCTTTGAAGCAAGCGCCACGCTCGTGGCGGCAGCTGCGGCGCCGGCGATGATCTGGGGAATGGAAATGTCGTCGAACAGGCCCTTTTTGGGCGCGATGGCCATGGTCTGGCCGATGGAATGGTTCTCGTGCACGCCGTTGTTGAGCGATGCCGGCGTCATGACGCGCGTGCGCGGCGCGTCGGTGTACTTGGTTGTCATACGGGGTCCTCCCGGTGTAAATCTGCTTCGTTTCGTGTAGCCATCAGGGTACCCACCAGATGTGAATCGTACGTGACATTTAACAGATACCATCAACTCATCAATAGCTCACCAAGTTGGTGGGATGTGGTTCCACCCGGTGGTTGAACTACAATAGGGCTTGCTAATTGTGTTGAATAGCGTCTACGCACGGGAGCATTCTTATGAATCTTCACCTTTCTCAGTCTGATGGCTTTTTGCGTGTGGCGGCGGCGTCGCCGCAGATTCGCGTGGCCGATGTCGAGGGCAATGCCGAGGTTGCGCTGGCGGCTGTTCGCGAGGCTGCCGAGCGCGGCGTTCGCGCGCTGGTACTGCCCGAGCTTAATCTGACTGGCTATACCGCGGCCGATCTGTTCCATAACCGCACATTACTGCATGCCTGCGAGACCGCACTGGCACATATTCTCGATGAAACCCGCGGGCTGCCGATTGTCTTTACCATCGGTCTTCCCGTTGCAGTTGCCGAGAGTATCTACAACTGCGCCGCCGTGTGCTGCGCGGGCGAGCTTTTGGGCCTCACGGCCAAAAAGTATCTGCCCAATTACGGTGAGTTTTATGAGCGCCGCTGGTTTGCTCCGGCGCCCGCAGATTCTGTGTGGGTCGAGTTTGCCGGTCAGGGTCCGGTTCCGCTGGGTTCGGGGCTTGTCTACCGCTGCTGTGATGAAGGTGCCGAGGATATGGTGCTGGGCGTTGAGGTCTGCGAGGACCTGTGGGTGCCGGCGCCCCCTTCGACCGAGATGGCGCTTGCCGGTGCGACGGTGATCCTCAATCCGTCGGCTTCGGACGAGATTATCGGTAAGGCGGATTACCGCCGCAGCCTCATTTCCAACCAGAGCGCGCGCCTGTACTGCGCCTATGCCTATGCGGACGCGAGCGAGGGCGAGTCCACGACCGATATGGTCTTTGCGGGCGAGAACCTCGTCTACGAAAACGGCTCCAAGCTCGCCGCGACCAAACTGCTTACCTGCGATATGGCCATCGCCGACGTTGACCTTGACCGCCTGGTTGCCGAGCGCCGTCGCTCGACGACGTGGACGCGCGCGGACGATGCGCCGGAGGCCACGACCGTTGAGTTTTCGTTTGAGGGCGTGCTGGCCGAAGAACCTGTCCTGCGCGATGCCTGCGATATCGACCGCGTTTTCCCGCGCGCGCCCTTTGTGCCGGCCGACCACGGCGACTTGGCCGAGCGCTGCGAGACGATCCTCGATCTGCAGACTGCGGGCCTCAAGACCCGCCTTGCCCACACGGGTACCAAGGCTGCGGTTATCGGCCTTTCGGGCGGCTTGGACTCCACGCTAGCGCTGCTTGTGACCGTGCGTGCCTTCGATGCACTGGGGCTGCCGCGCACTGGTATCACAGCCGTGTCCATGCCCGGCTTCGGCACGACGCATCGTACCAAGTCGAATGCCGAGTCGCTCGCTCGCGACCTGGGTGTGAGCTTCCGCGAGGTTTCGATCCACGCGGCTGTGGAGCAGCACTTCAAGGACATTGAGCATGATCCGGCCGTGCAGGACGTGACCTACGAGAACAGCCAGGCGCGCGAGCGTACGCAGATTCTGATGGATCTGGCCAACCAGGCTGGCGGTTTTGTCATTGGCACGGGCGACCTGTCGGAGCTGGCGCTCGGCTGGGCTACCTATAACGGCGACCACATGAGCATGTACGCCGTCAACGCGAGCGTGCCCAAGACGCTTGTGCGCCATCTGGTACGCTATGCCGCCGATGTCTTTGGCGGGCGTATTGCCGAGGTCTTGCTCGATATCCTCGATACGCCGGTGTCCCCCGAGCTTCTGCCGCCCACGGGCGACGGCGAGATTGCGCAGAAGACCGAGGATTTGGTGGGCCCATACGAGTTGCACGACTACTTCCTCTACTACCTGCTGCGTTTTGGCTTTGAGCCGGGCAAGATCTACCGCATGGCGCTCAAGAGCTTCGAGGGCGTCTACGACGCCAAGACCGTCCACACATGGCTACGTACGTTCTACCGTCGCTTCTTTGCCCAGCAGTTTAAGCGCAGCTGCCTGCCCGATGGTCCCAAGGTGGGTTCGGTGACGCTCAGCCCGCGCGGCGATTGGCGTATGCCGAGTGACGCAAGCTCACGTCTGTGGCTCGCGCAGATCGACGCCCTCAATCCAATTGACTAAGGTTGGCTAAATTGAACCAATACGGGGGTTGTAAGCGTTACACTTTTGAAATCTGATGGCCCGTATCGCGCGGCGCTCTTGTCGGAGCGCCGCGTTTTTTATATCGAAAGGTGGCACCATGCAGGCATCGCAGCGTCTCGACCGCTTTGGCGCGGAGGTCTTCGCCTCGCTCAACAACAAGCTTCTCGCGCTGAAGGCTCAGGGCAAGACCATTTACAACATGAGCGTGGGCACGCCCGATTTTAAGCCGTACGACCATGTGGTCGAGGCGCTCACGCAGGCAGCCCAAGATCCTGAGATGTGGAAGTATGCCCTGCGCGACCTGCCCGAACTCAAGCAAGCCGTGTGCGATTACTATGAGCGCCGCTTTGGCGTTTCGGGCATTACGCCGTCTATGGTGCAGTCGTGCAACGGCACGCAGGAGGGCGTGGGCCATTTGGGCCTGGCCCTGCTCGATCCGGGTGACACCATTCTGGTTCCCGATCCGTGTTACCCGGTCTTTGAGGCGGGTGCCAAGATCGCCGATGCCAAGCTCGAGTACTATCCGTTGGTTGCCGAGCACAATTACCTGCCCTATGTGGCGGGCATCGATCCCGAGGTGGCCGATCGCGCCAAGTATATGATCGTGTCGCTGCCCGCGAACCCGGTCGGCTCGGTGGGCACGCCCGAGGTCTACGAGGAGATTATCGCCTTTGCCCGCGAGCATGATCTGTTGATCGTGCATGACAATGCCTACTCCGATATCGTGTTCGACGGCGAGCCGGGTGGCAGCTTCCTGCAGTACCCTGGCGCGCTCGAGGTGGGCGTGGAGTTCTTCTCGCTCTCTAAGTCGTTTAACGTCACCGGCGCACGCATCGGCTTTTTGGTCGGTCGCGAGGATGTGGTCTCGGCCTTTGCCAAGCTGCGCGGCCAGATCGACTTTGGTATGTTCTTCCCGATTCAGAAGGCTGCCATCGCCTGCCTGAACGGTCCGCGCGATGAGGTCGAGGCGCAGCGTCTGAAGTACCAGGAACGCCGCGATGCCCTGTGCGACGGTCTTGAGGGCCTGGGCTGGGAGCGTCCCAACGCGCATGGCTCTATGTTTGTGTGGGCCAAGCTTCCCGGTGGTCGCACCGATTCCATGGCGTTTTGCGAGGAGCTTATGGAGAAGGCCGGCGTTGTGGTGACGCCGGGCGCGAGCTTTGGCCCTTCGGGCGAGGGGCACGTGCGTATGGCACTGGTCCTGCCGCCCGATCAGATCGCTTTGGCTGTCGAGGCCATTCGCGAGGCTGGCCTGTATTAGAAACCTATTTCGACCCGTCAATAGCTCGAAACCGATTTCGTGCAGTTATTTTACGAATTCTGCAAACAATTTCGGTAAACGGTCGATTTTTGGCTGCGAATAGGAGCATAATCAAAGTCCCGATTGGATGTATTGGGATTACGGCAAGCCGCTCGGGTCGTTCCCGGGCGGCTTGTTTGTGGAGAGAGATGGGAGTTTCTAATGGTTAACGAGAAGAAGGTCGCTATTGTCGGCTGCGGTTTCGTCGGTTCGTCTTCGGCGTTCGCGCTGATGCAGAGTGGTCTGTTCTCCGAGATGGTCCTCATCGACGTGGACAAGAATCGTGCCGAGGGTGAGGCCCTGGATATCGCGCACGGCATGACATTTGCCGAGCCGATGAAGATCTACGCCGGCGATTATTCCGATGTCGCCGACGCCGCCATGATCGTCGTCACCGCTGGCGCTGCCCAAAAGCCCGGTGAGACTCGCCTGGACCTGGTCAACAAGAACGTTAACATCTTTAAGTCCATTATCCCCGAGATTAAGAAGTCCGGCTTCGAAGGCATTCTGCTCATCGTCTCCAACCCGGTTGATGTTCTGACCTATGCCGCCATCAAGATGTCCGGCCTGCCCGAGGGCCATGTCATCGGCTCCGGCACCGTGCTCGACACTGGCCGTCTGCAGCAGATGCTTGGTGCCCACGTCGAGGTTGACCCGCGCGATGTCCAGGCCTATGTCATGGGCGAGCACGGTGACTCCGAGTTTGTCGCTTGGTCCAGCGCTCAGGTTGCCGGCGTTCCGCTGAACACCTTCTGTGAGCTTCACGGCCACCTGGAGCATGAGGCTGCCGAGAAGCGCATCGCTGAGGACGTCAAGAACTCCGCCTACACCATCATCGAGAAGAAGCACGCCACCTACTATGGCGTTGCCATGGCCGTCAAGCGCATCTGCACCGCCGTTATGCGCGATGAGCAGACCGTTCTGCCTGTCTCCTCGCTCATGGTGGGCGAGTATGGCCTGTCCGATCTTGCCATCTCCATGCCGACTGTCGTTGGCCGCGACGGCGTTGTCTGCCGCGTCCCCGTGCCGCTGAACGATGACGAGCAGCATGAGCTCACCGTCTCCGCCAAGGCCCTCAAGGACATCATCGACAGCGTCGATTTCTCCTGCTAAATCAAGCTCGCTAGAGCGAAAAGCTACAATGAAGGCGTCCGGGTCCACACGGCCCGGGCGCCTTTTGGTGCAAAGTAACCTGACCCCAATGCACCATCCCAATACACCATAGTTGATGGGAGGGCCATGTCGGATTCGCCTAATTTTTTGACCTATGCCCAGACGGCGTTTGATCCGTTTGAGGAGCGGCCGTTCTGCGCGGTGGACAGCCTGGTCTTTGCGTGGTTGTCCTATTTGCGTTTGCCGGGTGATATGGCGGAGCTGACGAACTGGCAGGGCCTAGACGTACGCGAGCTGCTGCGTGCCGAGTGCTACCGGGACATGATTGACGACTTGTGGGACCCAGAGGGGAGCAGGGCCTTGCTGGAGGCCGTGGCAGCAAGTCCTCGCTACCGTGGCGTGCACGTTTGCGGCTATCGTGTCGTGAGCGATGTGGTGGCGACAGAGCAGTTTGCAGCCATGGCGTTCCGGTTTCCGGCAGGGTTTAGTTATCTTTCCTTCCGGGGGACCGATAGTACGATTGTGGGCTGGAAAGAAGACTTTAACATGGCGTTCCGGTGTCCTGTGCCGGCCCAGGAATCCGCGGCACGTTATGTGGACGAGGCGGCGGATGCGATTGACGGGCCGCTTTTGTGCGGAGGTCATTCCAAGGGCGGAAACCTTGCGGTGTACGGTGCGGCGATGTGCTCCGATGTCGCCCGTGAGCGAATCGAACGGGCGTATTCCCATGATGGTCCGGGCTTCGTCGAGGAGTTTCTGAACGGCAACGCCTTTGCCGATCTTTCCGGTCGAATCGACAAGACGCTACCTCGGTCGTCGATCTTTGGCATGATGTTCGAGACACAGGAGGACTATGCCATCGTTGAGAGCACCGAGTTCAGCCTGCTGCAGCACAATCCCTTTAGCTGGGTGGTTGATGGTCACGACTTCGTGTACTGTGAGCGCCTGTCTGCCGGTGCTCGATACGTTGATGGTTCCATTCGCGAGATGTTGCTTGCAGTGTCGCCTAGCGAACGCGAGCGTTTTGTAGATGCGTTGTTCTCCGTGTTTGAGGCTACGGGTGCTGAGCGGTTTGCGGATATCGCTGGGAATCTGCGCGAGAGCCTGCCCGTGATGCTCCAGGCTGCGCAAGGCTTTGACGAGGATACACGACGCTTTGTCTCGCAGACCATCGTAGCAATCCTTAAATGCGCACTGCTGCCCAAACGACCTCAGATCGACATGCCCGCTGCCGGCAAGAGTTTGGCAGAACAGCTCGAGGCTTGGCAGTCCGAGCTCCTGCGCTAACCATTGGTGCAAGCAACCTGTCCCCGATGCACCAATCTTCGAAGCGCCTGGGGCGGGCTCGACCGCTATACTGATTCGTGCCGAAATCGATCTAGAACGGAATGCCGTATATGAAAATCAATCACGCGATTCTGCATATCCTGGACTTTGACTCTGCCGTCAACGTCATGAGCCAGCGCGAGTTGGATATCGAAAGCCGTACTGTCCGCAACTTCGTGACCACACATCTGCGTCGCGCGCGCACTTCGGCCGATAACAAGCGTGCCACGTTTGCCGAGAACTCCGCATTCGGCGGCGAGCTCAAGAGCTATTTCTTTGGTGAGCGTGAGTTCGTGGACCTGTCGCAGCAGATTGCGGAGTTCATCTCTTCCGAACTCACCAAGGCCGAGAAAGCTGAGTCCACCGACGTGCTCGTGGCTGATTTTGACGACGATGAGGATGCCCGCTGGTTTGCCGTGATGCTGCTGGGCTCCAAGCAGGCCTTTATGCACGAAGTGGGCCGCGAGGAAGGGGAGGTGCGCAACGACATCGCGCGCCACTACGCCATTCTGCCGAACCCCTCGCAAAAGGTGCCGAGCTATGCCATCGTGCGCGCGAGCACCATGGAGATCGGCTATGTGGACAAGAAACGCAAGATCGCCGGCGAGGACCGTATGCTTATCCCCGATGGCCTGCTGCAGTGCGACACGGGCGTATCGGGCAAGGAGGTCATCGACACCGTGACGCGTGTGGTCGAGGAAGTCGCCGGGGAGCACGGTGCCAACACGGCCGTGGCGCTCGCAAAGGTTAAGGCCGCTGTGGCCGAGAAGGTCGAGGATGACGAGGAGCTGCCGCCTTGGGATATCGTCGACGAGGTCTTTGAGGACGAGCCGGTCATCAAGGAGAGCGTGCGCGCGGCACTGACCGAGGAGAAGGTGCCTGAGCGTGTGCCCGTGGAGCGCAAGCAGGTCGAACGCGCGGCGGTGCGCAATCACAAGATTCGTACCGACACGGGTATCGAGATCAGCTTCCCGGCCGAGATGGGTTCCAACTCCGAGTACATCGAGTTCGTCAATGAGCCTAACGGCCTCATCTCCATCGAGCTCAAAAATATCGGTAGCATCGAGAATCGATAAGTTGCGTTGCGCCTACAGCGAGAAAGCAAAGGCCGAAGCCCTTCGGGACTTCGGCCTTTTTTGTTTTCGGCTTGGTTGCTGACATTGCGCCGCAGGTTGGGCATACGTCAGCGAAAACGCGGTTTGTCAAAACCGCGTAACTATTAAAGTTGACGTAAGCCCTCTTCCAGGCCGGTCTTGCTGTCGGTCTTCTCGTCGCGCATCTTGATGACGCGGGCGGGGACACCGGCCACGACGGCACCGGCGGGGACGTCCTCGACGCACACGGCGCCGGCGGCAACAACAGCGCCCTTGCCCACGCGTACGCCCTCCAGGACCACGGCGTTGGCGCCGATCATGACGTCGTCTTCGATGATGACGGGCGTGGCGCTTGCGGGCTCAACGACGCCTGCCAACACGGTTCCAGCGCCGATGTGGCAGTTCTTGCCCACGGTGGCGCGGCCGCCTAGCACGGCGCCCATATCGATCATGGAACCCTCGCCGATAACGGAGCCGATGTTGATGATGGCGCCCATCATGATGACGGCACGGTCGCCAATCTCGACGCGGTCGCGGATGATCGCGCCCGGCTCGATGCGGGCGTTGATGCCCTTAAGGTCGAGCATGGGCACGGCGGAGTTGCGGCAATCGTTCTCCACGTCGTAGTAATCGATGGAATCGGCGTTGGCGTCCAGGATGGCCTTAAGCTCATCCCAGTCGCCAAAGACGGTCTTGCCGCGACGACCGCCGTAGACATGTGCGTCGCCCCAAGCAACCTTCATGCCCGGCTTCTCGCGCACGTACAACTTGACGGGCGTCTTTTTGGGCGCGGTGGCGATGTAGTTGATAATCTCCTGTGCATCCATCTCGGCTGCGTTACTCATTTGCTATCTCTCCTTTGGGCGGATTCGGTTGACACCTGGTTAGACAAACATGACCTGGTCGAACGTATAGAAGCCGGGTTCGCGGGTGACGAGCTTCTGCGCGGCTGCCAAGGCGCCGTTGACAAAGATCTGACGACTCGTGGCGCGGTGGGTGAGCGTGACCTCCTCGTCCTGGCCGAAAAAGCTTACCTCGTGCACGCCGGCGACGGTGCCGCCGCGCAGCGAGTGCATACCGATCTCCTTGGGGTCACGCGCGCCGCACATGCCCTCGCGGCCATAGACGGGGTGGTAGCCTGCCTCGGGCTCGGCCTCGACTACGGCGTCGAGCAGCAGCTTGGCGGTACCGCTGGGGGCATCGACCTTTTGGTTGTGGTGCGTCTCGACGATTTCGCAGTCAAAGCCGGGCAGCTCGCGTGTAGCCTGCGCTACCAGATGGCGCAGGGCTGCGATACCGATGGAGTAATTGCCCGAGTGCATAACGCGGGTGTTCTGGCCCAGCTCACGCAGGCGGTCCATCTGCTCGGGGGTGTAGCCTGTGGTGCCTGAGACCAATGCCGCGCCCGTGCGCTCGACATAGGCGACGACGGCGTCGAAGGTCGCGACGTTCGAGAAGTCGATAATCACATCGGCAGCCGGTGCGTTCTCGAGCTTGCTCAAATCGAAGCCAATCTGGGCCACGATATCAAAAACGGGTTGACCGGCGGCGTCGACAACGCCCTCGGCGGTGGTGCGGATGAGCGAGCCCATGCGGCCCGTTCCCATAATGACGGTCTTAATCAAGCAGACCAGCTCCCTTCAGAGCATCGGTAAGTGCGGCTCGCGTGTCGTCTGCCATGGGGCACAGCGGCATACGGTAGTTTGCCTCGATCATGCCCATCTGGGCGAGCGCTTCCTTGACGGGGATGGGGTTGACCTCGCTAAAGAGGGCATTGATGAGCGGCTGGCCAGCAATCTGGATATCGCGGGCGCGTGCCACGTCACCGTCCAGATAGGCGCGGCACATGTCGTGCACGAGCTGCGGCTGAACATCGGCCCACACGCTGATGGTGCCCGAGGCGCCCAGGCTCATGAGCGGTACGGTAAGCGCGTCCTCGCCCGAGTACATGCGGAAGTCGTCTGACAGCAGGTGGGCGATCTTGGCCGCGTAGGCGACGCTGCCCGAGGCCTCCTTAATACCCATGATGTTGGGGTGCGCGGCCAGGCGTTCTACGTTGCGCTCGCTGATGCCGCAGCCACAGCGGCCGGGGATGTTGTACAGGATGCAGGGGATGTCCACGGCATCGGCGACGGTCTTAAAGTGCTGATAGATACCCTCTTCATTGGACTTGTTGTAGTAGGGGGTGATGAGCAGCAGACCGTCGGCGCCCAGGCCCTGATAGGTGAGCGACTTGGTGAGCATGGTCTGCGTGGAGTTGGAGCCCGAGCCGGCAATAACGGGGACGCGTCCTGCAACATGCTTGACCACAGCGGCGACGACGGAGTTGTCCTCGTCATCGGTCATCGTGGCACTCTCACCGGTGGTGCCCAGGGTGAGGATGGCGTCAGTGCCATTTTGCAGGTGGAAATCGATAAGGCGCTCAAGCGCGTCAAAGTCGACACTGCCGTCCTTTTTAAACGGCGTGACAAGGGCGACGATTGAGCCCTCGAGATTGCGGATATCCATGTTCTTCTCCTTCGCTTCCGCGATCTGGACGCGTTTGTTCCATTGGGCGGCGACTGCTAGGCGCTCGTCCTGAGCGCGACGGCGGGCGCTTTCGGCGCGCGATTTGGCCAGCAGCTCGCGGCCGCACGGCAGCACGTCGAGCGTGGCAAAGTAATCGCCCGGGCGCTCGGCGCGGCGAATGAGGTCTGCCGAGCCATCGGGGCGCAACAGGACCTCGGCGGAGCGCAGGCGGCCGTTGTAGTTGTAGCCCATAGAGTGGCCATGCGCGCCGGTGTCATGAATCACGAGCAGGTCGCCCATGTCGATATGCGGAAGCTCGCGGTCGATGGCGAACTTGTCGTTGTTCTCGCACAGATTGCCCGTGATGTCGTAGGTGTCCGTGACGGGCGCTGTGGTCTTGTCGTCGCCACCCGGCTGGCCCATCACCGTAATGTGGTGGTAGGCGCCATACATGGCAGGACGAATCAGATCGACGGCGCTTGCGTCCACGCCGATATAGTCCTTGTAGATCTGCTTCTCGTGGATGGCCTTGGTGACCAGGCATCCGTAGGGGCCCATCATAAAGCGACCCATCTCGGTGCAGATCGCCACATCGCCCATGCCGGCGGGGACCAGAATCTCGTCGTAGGCTGCGTGTACGCCCTCACCGATGGCGTGAATGTCGTTAGTCTGCTGCTCGGGCAGGTAGGGGATACCCACACCGCCGGACAGATTGATAAAGGCGACATGTGCGCCGGTCTCGCGCTCCAGGCGCACGGCAAGTTTAAAGAGGATGCGTGCGAGCTTGGGATAGTAGCCGTTAGTGACGGTGTTGCTGGCAAGGAAGGCATGGATGCCAAAATTCTCGGCGCCCTTGGCCTTGAGCATGCGGAAGGCCTCAAAGAGCTGCTCGGTGGTCATGCCATATTTGGAGTCGCCCGGGTTGTCCATGATGCCGTTGGAGAGTTGGAACAGGCCGCCTGGATTAAAGCGGCAGCTGACCGTTTTGGGGATGGGCCCCGCAACACGCTCAAAGAACTCGATGTGGCTGATGTCGTCAAAGTTGACGATGGCACCCAGCTTGTTGGCGAGCTCAAAGTCGGCAGCCGGCGTGTCGTTGGAAGAGAACATGATGTCGTGTCCCGTGATGCCCAGCGAGCGGGCGATCATGAGTTCGGTATAGCTCGAGCAATCGCAGCCGCAGCCGTATTCGTTGAGAATGGAGATGAGCGCCGGGTTGGGGTTGGCCTTGACGGCAAAGTATTCCTTAAAGCCCGGGTTCCATGCAAAGGCGTCGCGCACTTCTTGCATGTTGCGGCGGATGCCTGCCTCGTCGTATAGATGAAACGGCGTGGGGAACTGCTCGACGATATGCTCGAGTGTCTCCTTGTCCACAAACGGCTGCTTGGCCGCATATGCCTCGTTGGGGGTCAATGCCATGTCCCGTAAACCTCGCTATCCAGACGGCGCCATCTGCGCATCGAATCCGCATAGCGTGGACCCAATGTCCGGATAGCGCTCCCGCATTGCTGCAGACAGTCCTGTGGGTGTTTCCCACAGGCCCACCAGGTTGTTCGTGCCCGAAAAACCCAGTTCGGCGGGTTTCGCCTCCCCACGGGGTCAAAGCCTGCCGGCTCGCCCGCGGCTCTTCGTGCCCGCGCCTCTATCAAGTGGTAAAGACCCTATCACGTTGCACTTTACCAAACAAGAGTATTCGTATATAACGTTTAAAAAATGCAGCAATATGCTGGAAACATGTGTGCCACAATCCTGTATCACAATAAGTTGCAACAGATGTGCCTCACGAAGGGATTCTCTATGACCGAGCTCCAAGAACTCCGTCGCTATCGCCGCGATCTCCATCGCATTCCGGAGCTCGATTTCGATCTTCCGCAGACTATCGCCTATATCGAGGGCGTGTTGGCGCCGCTCGCTTGCGAGGTGATCCATCCGTGTCCCAGCTGCGTCTGCGCTTTCTTCGACGCTGGCGTTGGTGCCGCGCGTGCCACGGCGATTCGCGCCGATATGGATGCGCTGCCCATCGCGGAGGCGACGGGAGCGGCCTTTGCCTCGATCCATCCCGGCAAGATGCACGCTTGCGGACATGACGGACACATGGCTATGGCGCTTGCCGCCGCGACCTTTGTCGACCGTACGATTCGCGAGCAGCCGGGTTCACTTAAGCGCAACGTGCTTTTTGTGTTCCAGCCTGCCGAGGAAACGACCGGTGGCGCCAAGACGGTGTGCGAGAGCGGCGTGTTCGAGCGCTACGGGGCGGATCGCATCTTCGGCTTCCATGTGTGGCCCGATCTGCTCGCCGGCACGTTGGCGAGCTGCTCCGGTCCGTTGCTGGCGCGTTCGAGTGAGACGCACATTCATATTCACGGGACGAGCATCCATATCGCTAAGACCTATGGCGTTCCGGTCGAGGAGTCGCACGATGCAGCGCTGGCGGCTGCCAAGTTCTTGGTTGCCGAGCGCGAACTGATGGATGAGTTGGGTGCCGACGAGCCCTGTATCGGTAAGTTTGGTCTGCTGCAGGCCGGTACGGTTTGCAACGCGGTGGCGGGGGAGGCCCATGTGGCCGGAAGCCTGCGTGTGTTTACGGACGACATGTTCGACCGGGCGCGCGAAGGCGTGCGCCGCGTGCTGGACGATGCCTGTGCCGCAACGGGCTGCACGTATGATCTCGACTTTGCCGAGGGCTATCCGCCGGTCGACAACGACCCCGAGTTGTTTGCCAGCGTCGCGCCTGCCTTGCCCGGGCTGCAGCTTGTGGAGGAACCGCTGCTGATCGCCGAGGATTTCGCGTTCTATCAACGCCATCTGCCGGGCGTGTTTTTCCTGCTGGGCACGGGTATGCCAGAGGACCAAGACAACCCGAGTGATTCGGATGGCTGCCCCGCCTATGCCACAAGCGCTCTGCATACCGATAGCATGCTCTTCGACGAGGAAATCCTACTCAAAGGCCTCGATGTCTATAAACGATTGCTTTTGCTTGACTAAGGCGCGAAGGACAATTTGTTCTAGAAAACACGAACAAACGTACGATATAATAGAGATGTAAGTCTATAGAAACGTTTGACGTTACTAACGTAAGGCGATACTATGATTGCATCGTATAAAGATGAGGATACCGAACGCTTTGCCATGGGTGTGCGGGTCAGGAGGTTCGTGCCCTTTGAGCGTGTTGCGTTGAGGAAGATTCGCCAACTGCAGGTTTGCGCTTCGCTTGATGATCTTCGCGTTCCACCGGGCAACCGCCTGGAAGCTTTGAAGGGCGATCGTGCCGGTCAATATAGCATCCGTGTTAACGAGCGCTATCGGGTCTGTTTTGAGTGGAGACAGGAGATGGCTTGGAATGTCGAAATCGTCGATTATCACAAGTGATGAGACTTCGGCCGATTTGCTGTCGCCGGTGACTCCTGGTGAGCTTCTCAAAGAGGAGTTTCTTGTTCCCATGGGCATTTCTCAATATCGCCTTGCGAAAGAGACTGGGATTCCGGCTCAGCGTATCGGGCAGATTGTCTTGGGAAAACGTCGCGTGACGGCCGACACCGACCTCCGTCTTTGCCGTTATTTTGGCCTGACGGATGGTTATTGGCTGCGCGCTCAGGTGGCGTTTGACCTTGAGGCCGAGAAAAGGCGGATTGAACCGGAACTCGACAAGATCGTTCCTGTTCAGCAGGCTATCGCACTGTAGTGCTCAAAGATGATGGGGGTGGCGCGGCGATGAGGCGACGCCGACAGTCTGCCGTATATAGTCCGGGTGGATGCGGGTGCGGTTTGCTGCTGCTTCCGGTCATCGCTGTGGGCATTGGCGTGATGTTTGTGCTTGCTGGGCTGGCTACGGCGGCACTCGTACTGTTTATCACTGCTATCGGCGTGACGATTTGGCTTTATCGCAGTCGTGAGCAGCGCCGCGCCGACGGTAAGACCAATGTAGGATGGATTGCCTTTTTGGTCATCGCCTACCTGCTGAGCATCAGCTATCTGGCCTTCTTTATCCTGTTGCTTGTGAGCACCTTTACCGGGGAATCCGTCACGGTGGGTTGATGCACTGCCAGCAGACGGTCGCGCGCAGTGCGTTTGCTCGGCGTTTGGATAACTGCATTGGCCGTTTACCGCAGCCTTAGCTCTCAGCTAATGAATTCAAGTTCAATCCTTCCTACGATGTGCTGTGTGCCGGCACGGTAGCCGGATCGTAGGAAGGATGAATAATGGCAAAAGAGGGAAAGAAGCCGATCGGCAAGATTGTCCTAGGCATCATCGTGGTGCTGGTTATTGTCGGTGCCGTGGGCTCTATGGGTGGCAATTCAACCGATTCGTCTGCGAGCGATTCGGCAAAACCTGCCGAGACGACACGGCAGGCTGAGGAGCAAAAAGAACCGCAAGAACCGTATACCATTGCTGACGAGGCTGAAGACACTTCCAATCAGTTTACCTATAAGATCACGGGCACGCTGACCAATAACACGGATAAGGAAAAGAGCTACATTCAGATTGAATATGTTCTGTATGATGCCGATGGCAACCAGGTTGGAACGGCTCTTGCAAACACCAATCATCTGAAGGCGGGCGGCTCCTGGAAGTTCGAGGCGCTGGGTACGGTGTCTCCCGACCAGGTTGCTAGCTGGGAGCGTTCGGACGTAAGCGGTTTCTAGCATGTTGCATGCACTGGGGGAGGTGAAGTCGTATGCCCGATAAAAAGCTGACTGACGAGTTACTCAATGAGCTTCTCGACGCGCCAAACATCGATGGCTATATCAAAGAACACGACTTTGCCACCCCGTCGCTTTCGAACTACCTGAAGCAGCTACTGCAGGAAAAGGGCTTGGAGCGCTCGCGCGTGGTTCGTATGGCCGATCTCAATGAGACCTTTGGCTATCAGATCTTTACCGGCGCGCGTCATCCGAGTCGCAATAAGGTGCTGCAGATTGCCTTTGCGATGGCGCTGACGCTCAAAGAGACCAACCGTGCGCTGACGGCTGCCGGGGTAAGCGTCCTTAACTGCAAGGACCGCCGCGATGCGATTATCATCTTTTGCATCGATCGCGGGTGCAGCCTCCAAAAGGTCAACGAGGAGCTGTATCGCTTTGGCGAGGAGACGGTGAGTTAGCGGCTGATATCTGAGCCGGCGGAGCTGCCGAACAACGATGCAAACGAACGGGGCGCGGATGCCATGAGGTGTCTGCGCCCTGCGCTATGATGGAGCCTATGGATACTCAGACCCCAACATATTCCGATGACGAGCTGACCGCAGCGCTTGCCGAGCACCTGGCGTCGCTCGATCGCGACGACAGCTATCGCGTGGAGCGAGTACTTAAGCGCTCGTCCGTTGAAACAACCGAGCTCGTGTACTTTGAAGGAACCGGCGGTGGTTCGCTCGGTCCCTTTGTTCGTAAACGCATCGATGCTTCGGCTCAAATCGGCGGGGCATACGAGCGTCTGTTTGCCGCTCAGCGGGCAGGCAGGCGTTTTGAGCACCTGCCCAGAATCGTCGATTGTCGTCGTGTGGGCGACGAGCTCAACGTGGTTATGGAATACATCGAAGGGGAGACGCTCGGGGCGCTGGTGTACCGTCTGGGAGCCACCCCCGATTATGCGCATGAATTGTATCCTGTCCTTTGCGACGCCGTGGGCGAGCTCCATGCCGGTTTTGCAATGGCGGGGGAGACGTCGGCGCCGGTGATCCATCGTGACCTCAAGCCGTCGAATATCATCGTGACAGGTGCCAACTATACGCCTGATGACGGCCTGACATTTTCATCGCTGGTGATTATCGACCTGGGGATCGCGCGCGTATGGCGCGATGGCGCCGATGCCGACACCGTCAAGTTTGGCACGCGACCCTATGCGCCGCCCGAGCAGTATGGGTTTGGGCAGACGAGTGTGCGCAGCGACGTCTACGCACTTGGCGCCCTGTTGTTCTTCTGCTTGACGGGAGTCGACCCTAAACCAGGGCTCGACATGCGCGAGCAATGCGAGGCGCGCGGCATTCCCACTCCACTTGCCGATGTCATCTGCATGTCGATGGCGCTTGACCCGACCAAACGTTTTGCGAGCGCGGAAGCGTTGGGACGGGCGACGCGCGCGGCATACGATCTGAGTCGCCCCGTGCGGCCTCCTGCGCCTGTCCGTACTCCGGCCTCGGAGACGGTGTTGGCGTCCCAAGGGCTCCAGAACCCCGCAAGGCTTTCTAGGCCTGCCGCCTCCGCTGCATGCGGTCTGCTCTCTCGCGTTCCGGAGTCTCTGGGGCGCATTTGGAATACGCTCGTCTGCTTCTCGCTGCTTGTGTTCTTTGCCGGAAGTCACTTTGCCGTCTTTCACCCCACGGGAGCAAACCAAAGCTACCCGACGTGGCTTCTCATAATCGAGTATTTTTTCTTTGTCGATGGCCTTATGGTGCTTATGCATTTTGCGCTGTTCGACAAGCGTCGTCTTCGTCGGCGATTCGCGCTGCTCGACAGCTATCGCGGCAAGAAACTCGCGAAACTCTGGTTCAAGGCATTGGGTGTGCTGCTCCTATGTATGATCGTCATAGTCGCGGTTGCCAATGCGACCGGCGTCGTCGATACCTCCGCTACCTAAAAGAAAAAGGGCCCCATTGGGGCCCTTTGCAGTTGCACTTAGATGCGGTTCATCTGAGCGGCGACTTTGTTGTACCAGTCCTGCCACGTGGGCGGGCAGTACTTTTTGGCTGCTGCCGGGGTAAGGGTGGAGCCGTAGTTGGCGCCCAGATAGGCAACGTGAGCGGAGATGCCCTCGCTCCAGCTGCCAAAGCTGCGCCAACCGCCGCCACGGGCACTCCAGCCCCAAGCGTTGTAAGAATTGGCGCAATAAGCGCCCTTGGTGCTCTCGATGCAGGCGATGGCGGGGGACCAACGGGGGTCGACACCGGTATTCCAAGCGGCGACGGCAAAGTTATAGCCCTGGCCTGCCATGGGGGAGCCGGCGAGATAATTGTCGATGCGGCTCGTCCACTCATTAATGAACGAATCGTAATCGGAGCTACCGGTATTGGTGTTGTTCACCGTGGTGTCGATGGTGGTGTTGGTGTTGGTGGCCTGGCTGCTGGAATTGCTGCCGCTTACGCCCTCGCCCGAGAGCTTCTCGGCGGCAGCGGCCTTATCGGCCTCAAGCTTGGCAAGCTCGGCGGCATTTTCCTGCTCGGCTTTTGCCTGTGCCTCGCTGCGGAGCTGCTGGGCCTGCGCCAGCGCATCCTCGGCGTTTTTCTGCTCTGCCTCAAGCTGTGACTTGGCCTGCTGGAGCTCGGCCTTGTTCTGCTCGAGTTCGGTTTGCATGTTATTGAGCTCTTCGATCTCGTCGACGCTTGAGCTCGTGATCTGGTTGGTGTATTTGCAGGTCGTGATGAACTCACCCAGGCTCTGCGCGTTGACCAGGAAGCTCACGATGGGATTGGTGCCCTTCTGATACTTGTACAGATCGCGCATGGCGGAGCTTGCCTTGGCCTGCTGCTCGGGAAGCTTGGCCTCGATTTCCTCGATGCTTGCCTCATTGGAGTCAATCTGCTTTTGCAGGTCATCGAGTTTGGTGCGGGCGTCGTTGTAGGCGCTCGTGGCGGCTTCGATCTTCTGCTGGGCTGCGGAAAGCTGGTCCTGCGTTGCCTGCGAGGCGGCATACGCCGCAACGGGGGAGAGCATCGGCGTGGCCGTCAGCGCAACGGCAAGCGCGGCGCTCGTGATGATACGAGCCGGCTTCGACGCAATGAGCGCTGCGGTGCGATGATTCGAATGCTGCATCCAGTCCCTCTGCAATCAATCGTAGGTTATGGTTCGAACGGTATTCTACTACTGCTTTCGACCTCAACTTGAACCTTAAAGGTTCCAAAGGGTCAAGTTGAACTTGAGGCTTTGGCTTTGACCTGCAGTTATGATGAATTGTTGAGAAACCATAGAGTTCAACTTTAACGTTACAGAGCCCTGTTTGAGAGGAGTTTTGGGCTGTAAAAGCTATCTCAACGTGGGGTTTTATAACTACAGCGTGCCCTTCTGGCGAGCCTGCTCAATCTCTTCGAGGGCCTCGGCGGAGGTGAACGAACAGGTGCCGTCGCCGAGTTTGACTACCCGGATATCGTCGCCGGTATGGACCTCTCCGCCCTTTAGTACCACGCCAAAAACGCCCTCGTGGGGAAAGATACAGTCGCCGGCGAGATAGTAGATGGCACAGCGGGTGTGGCAGACCTTGCCGATCTGACTGATTTCGACCAGGACATCGTTGCCAATCTTGAGCTGCGTTCCCAGGGGGAGCGAGAGCAGGTTGATGCCCTGGGTTGTGAAGTTCTCGCCAAAGTCGGCCTCGTGCACATCGAGCCCGCGCGCCTGCGCCGTCTGGATAGACTCTGCAGCTAAAAAGGAAACCTGGCGGTGCCAATGCCCGGCGTGCGCATCGGAGGCGAGGCCAAACTGCTCGATGACGGTGTCGTGCCCGTCGGCGACGGGTGACTTACGCGTGCCTTTGTGCTCCGACGTGTTGATTGAGACGATACGGGCAGGCCCGTTGTAAGCATCGTTTGCGGTGCGTAGGGGAGCTGCCGTCTGGGCACGATCTGCAAGTTCGCGCTTGGCGGCGTCAATGATGGGGTTGTTGATCGGATGAGCCTGGGGCACGGTGCACCTTTCGACGGGGCGGGCTACATGTTGAATCCTACAACAATGGTAGGTTCATTGCCCATTGTCATACAACGGTGAGCGCCGTCTTCGTGCTGGCCTTCGTGCTGGACGATTACGTCGATTGCCATAGATACGGTGGAGCTTTGGGCGCCGGCGGCTTGGCACGCTAGAATAATTCAGTTGCGCAAAGACCGCCCATTGTGTGGGCAGTTCATGATAGGAAGTTTCCATGGCATTGCAATTTACAGAGCGCGAGTTCATTCCCGTGCTGCTCGGTGGCGACATCAACGCCTATTCGGTGGCGCGTGCCTTCTACGAGGAGTACCAGGTCAAGAGTCTGGTCTTTGGCAAGTATCAGACGGGTCCCGCGTACCGCAGCCAGATTATCGACTACACGCCCAACGTGGATATCGACACCATGCCCGTGATGCTCAAAACCGTCAACGGCATTGCCCAAGCGCATGCCGACAAGACGATTGTCCTTGTGGGCTGTGGCGACAACTATGTCGCTCTCGTGGCTCAAGCCAAGGATGCTCATGAGCTGGCGGATAACATCGTCGCTCCCTACGCGCCCTACAGCATGCTCGAGCAGTGCCAGAAGAAGGAGATCTTCTACGAGCTGTGCGAGAAGCATGGCGTGCCCTATCCGCACACGTTTACCTTTACCAAGGCGATGCTCAATGCCCAGGGTGAGGCGCCTGCCGAAGTGCTCGACCAGATCGATTTTCCTTACCCGATGATTCTGAAGCCTTCTGACGGCATCATGTGGTGGCAGCACGAGTTCGAGGGCCAGAAGAAGGCCTATGTGATTGCCGACCGCGCCGAGCTGGAACAGGTCATTCGCGATTCGTATGCCAGCGGCTACACCGACGATCTGATCTTGCAGGATCGCGTGCCCGGCAACGACGAGTACATGCGCGTACTCACCAGCTATTCCGACCGCAACGGTAAGGTTCGCATGATGTGCCTGGGCCATGTGCTGCTCGAGGAGCATCAGCCCCACGGTGTCGGCAACCATGCCTGTATCATTACCGAGCCCAACGACGAGCTCATGGGCGGCGTGCGCAAGTTGCTCGAGGGCCTTCACTTTGTGGGCTATTCCAACTTTGACGTTAAGTACGACGAGCGCGACGGCTCGTTTAAGTTCTTCGATTTCAACACGCGCCAGGGCCGCAGCAACTACTACGTTACCAACAGCGGCTTTAACGTTGCCAAGTATGTGGTGGACGAGTATGTGTTTAACCGCTCGTTTGAGCCGGAGTTTGTGACGGCGCAGGACGAGGCCCTGTGGATGGTCGTTCCCATGGGCGTCGTCGACAAGTACGTCAAGGATCCCGAGCTGCGCGCTAAGGTGCATCGCCTGGACAAGGAAGGCAAGGGCGCCGACCCTTCGTTTATGAAGGGCGACTTTGTCTTTAACCGCTGGCTGCGCATGTGGCACACCAAGCTGCGCCACTTTAAGCTGTTCAAGACGTATTACAAGTAGATGAGCGCGGCGCCCGTCCGGTTTGCATCGGGCGGGCGCGGGTATGATACGCGCAATTGCGCAAGCGTCACCAAGGAGGCGGCGATGGAAAAGCTGGGAGTTATCGGCGGCATGGGCGCCGAGGCCACGTCGTATTACTACGACCAGGTGGTGCGTCATACGGCTGCTGCCTGCGATCAGGAACATATCGACATGGTGGTGCTCTCCAAGTCGACCATGCCCGACCGCACGCTGGCCATTAAGACCGGCGAGCATGCCAAACTGCTGGCGACCATGAAAGAGTGCGCCCAGGCACTCGAGTCGCTGGGCTGTGCACACATTGCCATTCCCTGCAACACGTCACACTACTTCTATGACCAGATCCAGTCGTTTACGAAGGTGCCGATTATCCACATGCCGCGTGAGTCGGTGCGCTATGCTCTGGCCGGCGCGGTGATGGGGGAGTGCGAGTTCGACCCCAACCTGAGTATGCCGGCCGAGCCGGTGCGCAAGATCGGCATCATGGGCACCGATGGCACCGTGGGCGCGGGCGTCTACGGCCGCGAATGTAAGGCTGCGGGTGTTGAGGTCGTCTATCCCAGCGAGAAACGTCAGAACGATGTGATGTCGCTTATCTACGATGATGTGAAGGCCGGACGTGAGCCCGATATGGATAAGTTCGACCGCGTGATGTGGGAGTTCGCCCGTAGCGGCTGCGACCGCGTCATTCTGGCCTGCACCGAGCTATCGGTGCTGCAGAAGTACCGAGAGATGCCCGAGATCACCCTCGACGCCATGGATGTCCTGGTGCGCGAATCCATCATCCGCAGCGGCGCCCCCTACCGCCTCTAGCTTTCGACCTGTCAAAAAGGGACAGGTTAATTTTGGCAGGTTTTATCTGGTGAAACAGTAAAGGCCTCGGCTCGTTTGGTGCGAGCTGAGGCCTTTTGCGTTGGGCGGTTGCTGTCGGTGGTGAACTAGAACAGGAAGCCGATGGCGATGAGGGCGATGCTGACGATGAGCACGGCGATGTCCAGACCCTTGATGGGATAGCGCTTGTACGAGCTGGCGCGCGTACGCAGATAGAAGCCGCGCTGTTCTGCCGCCAAGGCTGTGGCATCGGTCTTGCCCACGCTCGAGATGAGCAGTGGCACGCACAGTGGCAGCATGAGCTTAAGCTTCTTGATGGGGTTCTTGGTGTCGTACTCGACGCCGCGTGCGGTCTGCGCCTCCATGATGGCGTTCATCTCCTGACCAAACACCGGCACAAAGCGCAGCGCCGTGGTAAAGGTGAAGGCATAGCGATACGGTACGTGCAGCACCTCGACGCAGGCGTTGGCAAGGTCGTTGAGCTTGGTCACCATGAGCATGAGGATGAGTGGTAACGCCACACCCAGTAGGCGCAGACAGGCCTTCGATCCTGTGATGAGGCCCGTGTCGGTGATAAAGCCCCACACCACGTTGCCATCGCGCATAAAGGCCAGCTGGAGCACCAGCATGATAAGCGCGAGCGGGATCAGCAACTTGAGCAGCGAGAACAGACGGTCGACGACGCCGGCATAGGCACCCAGCGCAAGGGTGAGTGCCAAAAAGCCCAGCAGCGCCACGTAGGTGTCGGACAAGAAGATGCCGACGATGATGGCGGCGGCGAGGCCCAGTTTGACGACGGGGTTCAGGCGATGCAGTAGCGTATCGCCCGGCATGTAGTCGATGACGTTAACCACGGTGGACCATCTCCTTGGTAATTCGAACGACATCGGTGACCTCGCTCACCTGCGCAAAAGCGGGCGAGACGGAAGATGCCAGACGGCGCGAGAGTTCAATAACCTGGGGAGGCTCCACGTAGGCATGCTGCATGAGTTCGATGTTCGAGAATAGCTCGTGCGTGCGGCCGCGGTCGAGGATGCGACCGTCGGCCATCACCACAATGCGCTCGGCAAAATCCGAGACGACTTCCATATCGTGGCAGACCATGATAACGGCGCAACCGCGCTCGGCCATGGTGCGCACCGTTTCCATGACGGTCATGCACTCGCGGTAATCAAGGCCGCTCGTGGGCTCATCGAGTACGACGATCTTGGGCTCAACCACTACGACGGAGGCAAGCGCCACCATTTGTCGCTGGCCACGCGAAAGCGAGAACGGCGCCTCATCGGCAGGCAGGCCAAAGCGGTCGATGACGAGTTGGGCACGACGCAGAGCCTCGGCACGGTCCATGCCGCCAAGCTCCAGGCCAAAGGCGACCTCGTCGAGCACGGTGTCCTTGCAGATCTGGCGGTCGGGGTTTTGGAAGAGGGTCGCGACCTCGCGAGCGATGCGGCTCGTGGGAACGGCTGCGGTATCCAGTCCCGTGACGCGCACGCTGCCCGAGGCGGGCTTAAGCAGGCCTGTGAGCAGTTTGGTGAGCGTGGTCTTGCCGGCGCCGTTTTGGCCGACGATGCCCACGAGCTCGCCAGGATAGAGCGTCAGGCTAAGGTCGCGTACGGCGGCTCCGCCATTGGGATAGGCAAACTCAACATGGTCGAAGGTGAGTACGGGTTCGGCGTCCTTGGCATGAGGACGCAACGACGGTGCATGCGGGGAACCGGCGGGCACCTGGGCTTCGATAGCCGCGTGTGCGGGGTCGACGATGCCCGAAATCAGGCGCTCGGCCTCATCGACATCCAAGCAGGGGGTGCCGCTTACCAGGCCATCGGCCTCGAGGCTATTGAAGATACGCGTGACGCGAGGGCAGTCGACGCCGATGGCACGGAGCTCGTCGGTATGCGCGAAGACCTCGTGTGGCTCGCCCTGCAGCGCGATTTCGCCATGGTTGAGCACGAGCACGCGGTTGCAGTACTCCGAGAGCAGGGCGACCTTTTGCTCAACGACGACGATGGTGATTCCAAGTGCGCGGTTTGCCTCACGCAGCGTCTCGAAGACCAACGTGGAGCTAGCGGGGTCGAGTGCCGCGGTGGGCTCGTCGAGAACCAAGACGCGCGGACGCATGGCGAGGATGGCGGCGATGGCTACCTTTTGCTTCTGTCCGCCCGAGAGCGTGGCGATCTCGCGGTCGCGCAGGTCGCTGATGCCGACGGTCTCGAGCGTTTCGCTCACGCGCTGCTCGATCTGGTCGTGGGGAACGCCAAAGTTCTCGAGGCCAAAGAGCATCTCGTCCTCGACGATCGAAGCGACCATCTGCGTGTCGATATCCTGTAGCACACTGCCGACGATTTGCGACACGTCGGTGAGCGAGACTTCGCAGGTGTCGTGGCCGTCGACCATGACGGACCCAAAGAACGTGCCGGTGTAGTGGTGGGGCACGGCGCCCGACAGGCAGGCGGCAAGCGTGGACTTGCCGGCGCCCGAGGGCCCGATGATGCCGATGAAATCTCCCTTGTTCACGCTGAGTGAGATGTGGCTGAGCGCCTGCTCGGTCTGCGTGCCATAGGAGAACGAGACATCGTCGACGTTGATGATCGTTTCCATGGATACCTTTCATAGTCATTGGGGACGTTCTTAAATGACCAGTCGTTTAAGAACGTCCCCAAAAGCTAGTCGTTTGGGACAGTCTTTACCGATGGGGCACTGTGGGTTAGTTGAGCCTAAGGGCCTTCTGGATGGGCAAGTAGAGGGCGCCGACCAGAATGGCGTTAAAGACGGCGGTCATGGCAACGACGGGCAGCATGGCGGCGGCGAGCTCGCCTACCACGCCGAGCATGGCCATCTTGATGACCATGAAGATGACGCCGGAGACAAAGGTGGTCAGGAAGGTTGCAACAATGGCGATGGCGGGCTTGACCTGACCGTTCTTGCCGGCGGCGTTGACGATGCCGGCCATGAGCATGGCGGCGATGCCCTCGGCGGCAAAATCGACGAACGGCGAAGTGGTGGTGATCTGGATCACGGCAGCCGAGATGAGGCCAATGACGAGCGCCTGACCGATGTTGGGGCGAACGACCAGAATGGTGAGGCAGAAGGCCGAGATGATGAACTCGGGGCTGATCATACCGCCCGAAATGCTCGAGACTGCCTTGCCGACGGTGAAGTTGAGGATGAAGCCGGCGGCGAGCAGGATGGCGAGCAGGACGAGGGCACGGACATCGAGTTTGCCGCGGTCGGCGGTCTGGACGGTGCGGGGCTGGGCGGTGGCGGTGGTGTTCTGAGACATGGTGAAAATCCTTTCAAAAAGGGGAGTGTAAGAGAAAAACGGAGGCGCGTGATGCGAATGCGATCGGGCTCGAGATAGAAAAAGGCCCCCGGTCGAAACCGGAGGCCTTCCAATCACCTAGAGCGCAAAAGCAGGCGTGAGGGACTCACTGTCGACCGATCGTATTCGCATCACGCCACCACCAGTTGTTGAGAGACTTCATCGTGTTCTTCATGTCGGTGGCTCCTTTCATGATGCCGTGGCGCGGTCGCACCTTGTTGCTGTTGCGCTGCACTATAGCACAGCAAAGTGTGTGCGGGGAAATCTTTTTTAAAAAGATTTCAGGCGGGTTTCCCGCCGGTCAAAAGAGCGGGCTGAGCGGGCGAGGCTGCCATTGCTGCCTTGTCCGCTCAGCTAAGACGTTACTCCTTATTGCGACGGTAGAGGAAGTAACCGCCCGCGGAGATGACGGCAACGCCAGCGATGGCGAATGCGGCCACCATGCGGCCATCAAAACGATCACCGGTGGTGGGCAGGCCGCCCTTGGTGTTCGTCTTGTTGGTGGTTACCGTGGTCGTGGTGTCCGACTTGCCAGGCTTCTCGGGCTTGGTGGTGGGCTGCTCGGGCTTAGCGGGCTGCTCGGGGGTACCGGGCTGCTCAGGAGTACCAGGCTGATCCGGGGTTACCGGGTCGGTGGCAAGAGCGTCCTTGGCGTAGGTGATGGACACCTTGAGGCCGTTGGTCTCGGTGTTCAGGTCGCTCGGGGTGAAGGGCTGGTCGAAGTTTTCGGCCTTCTGATAGGCGCGCATCTCCTGGAGCAGGGCCTTGCACTTCTTGTAGGTGTTCTCGGTAGCAGCCTTGCCGGCCTTGTTGGCCAGGGCAGTGCGGCCCTCGGTGGTCGTCTCGGCTAGCATGGCGGCGTCAACTTCCTTGTTCTGCTCGATGAGCTCGTTCTGGAGCGCATCGAGGTAGGCACGGACGCTGATACCAAGGGTGTCAGGGTTCTCAAAGCAGAGCGAGCTGATGTCCATGAGGACGTAGTTGATTGAGTTCTCGGGCTCCTCGTTGTACACGACGTCAGTCTGTTTGCAGTGATCGAAGGAGACGGTCTGATCGCTGAAGTACGGGCTGACCTCAGTTATCAGAGCGGAGTACAACGGGATGGCGACGGAGTACGCGGCGCGGGAGAGCATTTCCCACTGGATGGTAGCGACTTCGGGGTCATACCCGCGACGAATCTGGAAGAGGTTGATCTCGGTGTTGCGCTCGCTGCCGATGCAATAAACACCATCAGTGTTCGCGTTGAGGCCAGGGACGTTCTCGCCGCGGTTGCCGAAGGCGCGAATCAACTCGAAAGTGCTCCAACCAGACTTGCCAGGCTTGAAGAACAGGGGCTGGATTTCGCTGACCATGGCTCCCTTTTGGTCAGGTTTTCCTTTCTCCTTTACTGTGATAATGTCGTAATCTGTGCCTTCGGTCAGCTGACTACCAAAATAATCGCGGCCTTGCACATAGCGGGACCACTGGTTTACGCCGGAATCGGCGAGGCTTTCGCCATACGTTTGGGCGACATCGAATTTGCCGTCAGCGGAGTATTTGGCGAAACCCTTTTCTTCGGGCATGGATTGGATCTTTTCAGAGTGGAGGCAATTCTCGGTGTCATTGAGGTCGACATCGTAGTTGAGGCTCCCGATATTAGGGTTGAGCGACGCGACGTCGTCAGCGAGCTTCATGGCGATCCACTGATGGGCGGAAAGTGTGGCGAACAGCCAGGTCTCGTTGTTGTCGGCGATGATGATCTGGTCGTTGGTGCAGACGCCTTGATCATCGATCAGGCTGCCGAGGAGCTCGACGCCCTCGCGGGCCGTGGCGCTCTCGCCCAGGATGATGCTGCCGTAACTGTACTCGCCCAGACCCACTTCCTCATCGATGAGGTCTGCTGCAGCGGCCTCCTCGTTATAGGAGGTGCTTAGCGTGGCGGAGCAGGAGACGCCCTTCTCGTTGATGCCGGCCTCGGAGTAGGCGTCGGTGCGACCCATCCAGTTGGAGGGGTGGTCGCGTACATAGCTGTAGCGATAGGTAGGCTTGTTCGAAGTGTATTCAAAAGCAGATTCAATCGAGCTGTACTTAAAGCCGGGTTCGTGGGCAGGTTCGATGCCGTAGTGCTTAAGATAGCGCTTGCCAAAGTCCTCGGCGCGGCCGTAGTACGTGTTGCCGTCCGCCGTGAGCTTGCCGCCCATGTAGATCTGCGTGCAGGCGAGCGCAGACGTCGGCATGGACATGATGGTTGCAGCTCCAAAGGCGAGGCCTATGCCAAGCTTTTTGAGCGCGTTGACGGGGTGAGTTTTCCTCATTTTCCCTCCCAGCGTGCGAAAGCCCTCTGTCGCCAGAGAGCTTCAGCCAATAAAGACACCCCATTAGCGTAACGAACTGGAAACAATATTCATCTATGAAAGAAACTTACTCGATAAGCGTAATGAAATATGCGATGAGTGGTTACTTATACTCGGTTTGTAGCTTTACTTTAATAAAGACGTCCTGCAATTACATTACCTGAATAAAGCGCCTTGCACGGGGCGCAAAGAAAATCCCCCGCTGTTTGGCAAATGCATAAACAGCAGGGGAGACGATAATTGGATGAATATCATACCAATGTGGAATTACTTCTTCCGGCGGTGGATCACGTTGATCGCATAGCCGACGAGCATGGCCAAAACGATGATGATAAAGCCGAGCAGGGGATTGTCGTTCATAGGGTCCTCCTATTTTCCGAGCGGGGAGAATTCGTCGACGATGAGGTCGAGGCATTGCGGAAGCGCGCGGGCTCCAAAGACGCCCGAATTGCTGGAGATAATCTCGCCATCGAACTGCATGCCCAGCGACGGGGTGCAGGTGATCTTGGCTTCCTTGGTCTGGATGATCTTGAACTGCGGGCGGCCGAGTACCTTGCCGGCGGGGTCGAGTGCGGCGGTGATCACAGTCGGTAGAAGCTGCACAGTTTTTACGGGTTCGATGACCGCAATGTCGACCATGCCATCGTTCATACGGCAGTCGGGGAACAGGTTGATGTCGTTTTGGATGACCGAGGTGTTGCCGGCCATGCAGCAGATGCCGTCGAGCTCCTCGACAATGCCGTCATGCTCAATCGTAAAGTGCGCCACCGTGGGATTGGGCGTGGCGAGCGCGGAGAGGAAGTAAGCGATCTCGCCGATGTCGTTTTTGGTGGGGGCGGCCTTCATCATGATCTCGGCGTCGAAGCCCGAGCCGGCGATGATGATGAAGCCGTGGCGCTTCTCGTTGCCGTTCTCGTCGAGCCAAAAGAGCTCGCCCATGTCCACTTTGACCGTGCGACCGGCACGGCAGGCCTTGGCGAGCGCCGCCGCCTCGGGGGCATTGCCGATGTTGTTGAAGAACAGGCAGGCCGTACCGGAGGGGAAGACGAGCGTGGGGACACCGCATCCGCGCATCTGGTCGAGCACGTTGGAGACAGTGCCGTCGCCGCCCGAAACGACCACGCGGTCAAACTCGCGCACGTCTGCCACGGCGTCCTCGGGTTCCATGCCATCGCCGATAAAGCGCATCACGACCTCGTCGCCGCCCTGTGCAAGGGCGTGCGTGAATGCGAAGATTTCATCTGAGCTGGGGCCCGATGCCGGGTTGTGGATGATAAGGCAGCGCATACTTACGTTCCCGTTCTGTGACTAACCGAGTATAGTTGTAAGGCAATGCCGATATCCTACCCGTGTTTTTCGGGCCTAACCTTATTCGATGGGTTGATATGTACATTTCCACACATCAGGCTCTACTCGACTTTTGCCAGCGCGCCCGTGAGTTCGACGCGATTGCCGTCGATACCGAGTTTTTGCGCGAGCGCACGTTCCATCCGCGTCTATGTTTGGTTCAGATTGCCACCCCTGCTGAGAGCGTCGCGGTCGATCCCCTGGTAATCGACGACCTATCGCCGCTGGCCGAGCTTATGGCCGACGAGAGCGTGACCAAGGTCTTCCACGCGTGCTCGCAGGATATGGAGGTCATGCTCCATACCGTGGGCGTGCTGCCACGACCGATTTTCGATACGCAGGTCGCCGCCGCCTTTTTGGGCGAGCGCCAGCAGATTTCGTATGGCGCGCTTGTTCAGACGTTCTGCGGCGTATCGCTGCCCAAGACCGAGTCACTGACCGACTGGTCGCGCCGCCCGCTGACCGATAAGCAGATTGAGTATGCGATCGATGACGTCAAGTACCTGATCGTCGCCTATACCGAGATGATGAGCCGCCTGCGCGAGCTGGGCCGTGTGGACTGGGTGCTCGACGAGCTGCGCCCGCTGGCTGACGAGTCGCACTATCGCGCCGATCGCCACGAGGCGTTCCGCAAGGTCAAGCGCATCAATTCGTGCAGCCGTCATCAGCTGGGTATCGCGCGCGAGCTCGCCGCCTGGCGCGAGGACCGCGCCGAGCGGCGCAACATCCCACGCAAGTGGGTCATGTCCGACGACACGCTGCTAGCGCTCGTTAAGCGCAATCCCGTGCGCGTTGAGGAGTTCCGTAGCATTCGCGGTACCGATCAATTGGGGGAGCGCGACGTGGACGGTGCGCTCATGGCCATCAAGCGCGGTGCGAGCTGTCCGCACGATCGCCTGCCGCTCTTGGTGCGCGGACATCGTCAGATTTCGCCGGAGCTGGAGAGCGTGACTGACCTTATGTATGCGCTTATCCGCCTGGTTGCCGAGCGCTCAGGCGTTGCGACCTCGGTCATTGCCTCGCGCGATGACCTGGCCGACTACATTGAGCATCCCGAGCAGAGCCGCCTGCGCGAAGGTTGGCGCTTTGAGCTTGTGGGCTCGCGCCTGGACGATCTGCTTTCCGGCAATATGGGGTTGACGGTGAAGGACGGCAAAATCGAGCTCCTGTAGGGAAGCCTAGCCGGTTGAGTGGGTAAAATGCCTCCAACGTGTAACTCGACTCGGAGGAATTCGCATGCCTTATTACTATGGATACGGCTTTGGCATCGACCCGCTGTACCTGCTGGTTGTTCTTGTCTGCACGGTGCTTGGCCTTGCCGCACAGAACTATATCAACTCGACGTACAAAACCTGGTCCAAGGTTCGCTCGGACGGCGATACGGGTGCCACAGTCGCTCGCCGCATGCTCGATGCCAACGGTTGTAGCGCCGTGGGTATCAAGGGTGTCGCTGGCGAGCTCACCGACCATTACAACCCGCAGGACAACAACCTGTATCTGTCGGATGCCAACCGTTCGGGCGGTTCGGTCGCAAGCGTTGCCGTCGCCTGCCACGAGGCGGGCCATGCCGCCCAGCGTCAAAGCGGCTATGCCATGATGAAAGTGCGTACCGCCCTCGTGCCGGTCGTCAACTTTACCCAGAACACCTGGACCATCGTGTTACTCTTGGGCCTGTTTATGAACATTGCCGGGCTCACGACCCTCGCGTTGATCTTCTTCTCGTTTAGTGTGCTGTTCCAACTCGTTACGTTGCCTGTCGAGATTGACGCCAGCCGACGTGCTGTGGCGTACATCGAGCAGTCGGGCATGAGCTCCAAGCAGGTCAACGGCGCCAAGAAGGTACTGACGGCAGCCGCGCTTACCTATGTGGCTGCAGCGCTCACTTCGATCATTCAGTTGCTCTACCTTATGGCTCGCTACAACAGAAACTCCAACCGATAACAAATGGGACAGGCAGGCGCCGCGGGGATTCGTGTCCTCGCGGCGCTGTACTATGTGTTGGACTTAATTTCGCACGGGGCCGGAGCCTCTGTGCTCGATAACGAAAGGAGGCTGCGTGGCAGGCTGGAACCTAACCGGTAATGCCGTTTCCGCCGAGTTCGACGGTTCGGACGAGCAAGAGCGCAAGGAGCTCAGCGTGAGCCAGGCGGTGGAGATCGCCGCCGGTGCGCTCGATGCCATTCCGCAGCTGAGCGTCTTGGGCGAGGTCACGGGTTTTCGTGGTCCTAACGCCCGAAGCGGCCACTGCTATTTCCAGATCAAGGACGATTCGGCCGCCGTTGACTGCATCATTTGGAAGGGTGCCTATCTCAAGCGCACGTTCGATCTGCGCGACGGTATGCAGGTGAGCTTTAAGGGCAGCTTCAATCTCTATAAGGCTACGGGCCGCATGAGCTTTGTCGCTCGCTCGTTTTCGCTGGCGGGGGAGGGTCTGCTGCGTCAACAAGTGGCGCAACTGGCCGAAAAGCTACGCCGTGAGGGTCTGATGGACGAAGCGCGCAAGCGCCGCATCCCGGTGTTCTGCTCCCGCGTGGCGGTCGTCACCTCGCTTTCGGGTGCCGTAATCGACGACGTCAAGCGCACATTGCGTCGTCGCAACCCGCTCGTCGAGCTCGTCTGCGTGGGTGCCAAGGTACAAGGCGAGGGTGCGCCGACAGAGCTCATTGAGGGCCTGCGCCGCGCCGCTTCCATTACGCCGGCGCCCGACTGTATTTTGTTGGTGCGCGGCGGCGGCTCCTTTGAGGACCTCATGACCTTTAATGACGAGGAGCTTGCCCGCGCGGTGGCGGCTTGTCCCGTGCCCGTGGTGACCGGCATTGGCCATGAGCCCGATACCTCGATTTGCGACATGGTGAGCGACCGTCGCGCCTCCACGCCTACGGCGGCGGCCGAATCGGTGGCGCCGGCTATGACGGAGTTGGCCGATGTGCTCGAGGCGCGCTATCAACGTCTGGGTGCTGCGATGGCATCGATGATTGGGTCGGCCCAGGTCGACCTGGAGATGCTCGATCAGCGCGGTCGCCGTGCCTGGGATACCTATACGGCTCGCTTGGGCGATGCGCTCGATGCGGCTGCGTGCCGCCCGTTCCTCAACGACCCAACGTTTATGGTTGAGCGTCGCGAGTCTGAGCTTGCCCTGACGGCCGATCGTTTGTCCGGCGCCATAACGCGTTCGGTTGGGGCATTCCGCTCCAACTTTGAGCGTCTGCCCGAGCGCTTGATCGCAAGCACCTCAGGACTCGATGGCAAGCGCCATGCGCTCACGCTCGCAAGCTCCCGCCTGGAGCACCAGGGGCGCACGATGCTCAACAAGCCAGCATCCGACCTGGGCCGTGCGGCAGCCTCGCTCGATGCCCTGTCGCCGCTCAAGGTGCTTGCCCGTGGTTATTCCATCGCGTACAGCGATGATGGGGTGGCCACGAGCGCCAAGACCTTTAAGCCCGGTGACGCCATTCGCGTGCGCATGGCAGACGGCAACGTGGCGGCAACGGTCGATACGGTCGAGTAGGCCGCGTTTCATAGCGATAAACCTTTAGGAAAGGAAACAGATATGGCAGAGAAGACCCCGGTCGAGCAGCTTACGTACAAGCAGGCTTCACAGGAGTTGGAGCTCATCATCCGCAGCTTGGAGTCGGGTGATATGGAGCTCGAGGAGTCGCTTGAGAGCTATACCCGCGGCGTCGAGCTCCTCAAGAGCCTGCGTACCCGCTTGTCCGATGCCGAGCAGAAGGTCTCGGTGCTCCTGAAGGACGTCGACGGCAACGACGTGCTCGCCGCCGGCGAAGCCGCCAACACCGACGACAACCTTTCGTTCTAACCATCCCGACCAAATATAATTACCTTGGTCTGTGAGAAAGGAACCAACCATGTGTGATTGCATCTTCTGCAAAATTGCCAACCACGAGATCCCCTCGACCGTCGTCTACGAGGATGACCAGGTCATCGCGTTCGACGACCTCAATCCCCAGGCGCCGGTCCACACGCTCGTGATCCCCAAGAAGCACTACAGTGACATCGCCGATAACGTGCCCGCCGAGACCATGGGCGCCATGGCCCACGCCATCCAGGAGGTCGCCAAGGCCAAGGGTCTGGAGGACGGTTTCCGCGTCATCTCCAACAAGGGCGTCAACGCCGGTCAGACCGTCATGCACTTCCACATGCACGTCCTCGGCGGCAAGAACCTGGGCGAGAACCTCATCTGAGGACGCACGGCCCGTCGCCTTGGCTGCCTTTGGAGTAACCTATGCAGTTTTCTCAACTCGAATACCTTCAAGCGGTAGCGAACTACGGCGGCGTGCGCAAAGCGGCTCGCGCCGTTCACGTGAGCCCACAGGCTGTCTCGTCGGCAATTAAGAAACTGGAGTCTGAGTATCAGATCGTTTTGCTCAATCGATCGGCGGGGGAGGCTGTTTTGTCTCCGGCGGGCAGAGAATTTGCGCGTCGTGCACGCGTGATCCTGGCACAAGTCGACGATCTCAAAAAGTACACCCAATCGGGGAACGGTGGCGTTTCGCCCGACGGCCACTTTCGTCTTTACGTCCCCTGTCTTCACGGGCGGGGGCGTCTTTTTTCCGAAAACTGGTACGACTCGTTTGAAAGCTCGCACCCTCAGATTCACCTTGATGTGTGGCATCAGCCAACGGCTACATGCTTTGAATCACTTGTGCTTGGCATTTCGGATGCGGCCATCTCATTTGAGGAACCAAGGGACAGTGTCCTTTCTTCGAAATACTTGGGTGAAAAGGAGCTCAAGGTTCTTTCGTGCCCAGCGGGTCATCAATCTGTGGGTGCTATGACCGTTCGTGAGTTACTGGGCGGCAGGTTAGCTGTTCCCATTAATTTGTCGCCCTGTCTCAATGCGATCAATCAATGCCCCGAAGCTCAGCTGGTTAATTTCCGCTTCCGCGACGTCGAATACGGAAACAGAGCGCAGGCTGAGTTTCTTCAAGCCGGGGGATTGATATTGAGCTTTTCTGGCTCTTCTCTCGCATCAGATGGACTGGAAGTGAGCGAGTGTTCCATTGAAGGCTCGCATGACGTAGCCTTGCCCATCTACTTTTGCTATCGACAAAATGCCTGGACCGATCGACACCAGACGGTTTTTCTTCACCTATTGCGTCATCTCGCTTCGTGAGGCCATTTGGCCTCGTGGCGTCAAGTGAATGTTGACGTCTTGTAACACATGACTGACGGCTTTGCCCTCATGCTTTTCCAAGATTTCGGCTTGGGTTATTGGCTCTTGGAGGGCGGAACATGAAAAATCGTACGGTTTTGCTTTATATGATGTTCGTTTTCCTGTCGAACTTCAGCACCATCTTGTATTTTCTAACCGTCTACCTTGAGTTCGTCGGGCTTTCGATGGTAGCGATTTCCAGCATGATGGTTGCATATCAAGTGAGCAAGTTCATCCTTGAAGTTCCCACTGGCTATATTGCCGATAGGTTTGGACGAAAGACAAGTGGTCTCGTTGGCGTCGTGGGGATGCTTGGATACTATGTCGCCCTGCTTCTCGTCCGTTCTCCTCTGCTTTTAATCGGCGCGTTTGCTCTCAAAGGTTTTGCCGTTGCATGTATGAGCGGATCCATAGAAGCGATTTACATTGACAGCGTCTCTCAGGACCAGCTCGTAAGACTTAATGTCGTTGAGCGATTTGTTTTCTATGCCTCTTTTGCCATCTCCGCTTGCGTGGGCGGTTTCATTTCGTCTGTCGGTGCATATCTCATTGGTCTTTCGGCAGATATCATCGCAATGGTGTTGACGTTGGTTGTCGTTGTCTGCATTCCTGAGATGCGAAGAGGGGGCACTGCGGGGACACCTGAGCGTGGAATTAGCCCGAAGATGATCGGTGCCGCTATTGCGTGTAACGGCATTCTTCGTTCAGCGTTCATCATGGACTGTTCTCAAGCATTTGCTTTTGTCGCCCTGGAAGACTTTTTCTCACTGTTGCTTGCGGGTCGCGGAATGAATGCCGTCGCTTCGGGTGCGATCATTGCGGTCCAGCTCCTTGCCTCGGCCTCCATGGGGCTTATTGTGCCCAGTGTGATTGCTCATGTCGACAAGGGCCGTTTTGCGCGTATTTGCGGCATCGTGCGCCTTTCCCTGACTGCTCTATTTTTGATTCCCTTTACTCCGGTCCATTTGCTGCCCGTGTTCTATGTGTTGCAGACGGTCGCCTACTCGTTATTTGCTCCAATTAAATACTCAATTTTTCAAAATGCTGCCGATTCTTCGATGCGCTGTTCACTGATTTCGGTTCAAAGCCAGATGGTGGCGGTGGGTGCCATCCTTTTCTATCTGTTCAATGCTGCGTTGAGCAGCATCGCGGGCATTCGAGTCGTATTGCTTGTTGCGCTCGGGATTTCTTCTTTGGTGTATATCCCCGCGCTATTTCGTCTTACAAGTCAAAGGCCATGAGTATTTAGGCACCGATAACTTATATATCAACGCAATAAACCCGAGCGCGAGGGCGTTTGGGTTTATTATTGAAGCGTATGTAACCTGGCGGCGCCACACCGCCTGTTAGTAGGGAGACACATGAACGTTCTGGTCGTCAACGCAGGATCTTCGACCCTTAAGTATCAGGTCATCGATACCAAGTCCCACAAGGTGTCCGCAAAGGGCTCCTGCGAGCGCGTCTGCTTTACCGGCGGTACCTTCACCCACGCTGCCAACGGTTCCAAGAAGGTGACCGAGAACATCGAGTTCCCCGACCACAAGGTCGCCATCGAGGTCGTTCTGAAGGACCTCGAGGCCAACGGCGTCAAGATCGAGGGCATTGGTCACCGTATCGTTCAGGGCGGCTGGTACTTTGGCGACTCCTCCCTCGTCGACGAGGACGTTCTCGCCAAGATCCGCGAGGTCGCCCCGCTGGCGCCGCTGCACAACAACCCCGAGGCCAACGTTATCGAGTACTGCCTGGAGCAGTATCCCGACCTGCCCAACGTCACGGTCTACGACACCGCTTTCCACTTCAATATGCCTGAGGTCGCCAAGACCTACGCCCTTCCCAAGGATGTTTGCGACAAGCTGCACATCCGTAAGTACGGCGCTCACGGCACCAGCTACCGTTACATCTCCAAGAAGGTCGCCGAGATGACCAACGGCGAGGCCCGCAAGGTCGTCGTGTGCCATATCGGCTCCGGCGCTTCCCTGTGCGCCATCGAGGATGGCAAGTGCATGGACACCACCATGGGTCTCACCCCGCTCGACGGCGTCATGATGGGCACCCGCTGTGGCTCCATCGACCCGGCTACCGTGTGCTACCTGCAGCGTGAGGGTGGCTACACCTTCGACGAGGTCGACGAGATGATGAACAAGAAGTCTGGCCTTTTGGCTGTGACCGGTGGCAAGACCAACGACTGCCGCAACGTTGAGGAGCTCGCCGCTGCTGGTGACCCCGAGGCTCAGCTCGCCTTCGATATGTTCGTCTACAAGATTGCCGCTAAGGCCGCCGAGATGGCCACCTCCATGTGCGGCATGGACACCCTGGTCTTTACCGCCGGCATCGGCGAGCACGCTCCGGCCGTTCGCGCTGGCGTGGCCGATCGTCTGGCCTTTATGGGCGTCAAGATGGATCACGCCCGTAATGCCCTGCGTGGCGACGGCGCTTGGTGCCTGTCCGCCAAGGATTCCAAGGTCAAGATTTTCGTCATCCCTACGGACGAGGAGTTCATGATCGCTTCCGACGTCGAGCGCATCGTCAACGGCAAGTAATTGCAAGAGGGGAGGGGCTGGACGACCGAGCGCCGTTCGGCCCCTCTTTTGCGCTCGTTGGGCGATATGCTTGATAGCTATTTATCAAGTTGTGATAACTTCTTATTAAAATGCGGCCGCCTTAAGGGGTCTGCGTCGACCGTATTGCACTGCAAAGGAGTCTCATGAACGTACTTGTTGTCAACGCCGGCAGCTCAAGCCTTAAATATCAGCTTTTGGATACCGTTACCCGCGAGGTTTTCGCCAAGGGCAACTGCGAACGTATCGGTTCGGACATGGGCATTTTTGGCCACTCCGAGAACGGTGGCGCCAAGCAGACCGAGGAGGTCCCTTTCCCCGATCATCGCTCTGCTATCGCTCGTGTGCTCGAGGAGCTCGAGAAGACCGACTTTACGATTGATGGCATTGGACATCGCATCGTTCAGGGCGGCTGGCACTTCGATGATTCCGCAGTCGTCGACGATGAGGTCATGGCCAAGATCCTTGAGGTGGCCCCGCTCGCTCCGCTGCACAATTACGGCGAGGCTGCAGCAATCGAGTATTGCCGCGAGAAGTATCCGGAGCTGCCCAACGTCGCCGTCTTTGATACCTCGTTCCACATGACCATGCCCGAGGTCGCCTACACCTACGCGCTGCCCAAGGACGTTTGCGACAAGTACCACGTGCGCAAGTACGGCGCCCACGGCACGAGCCACCGCTATGAGTGGATGATGGCCAAGGAGATCCTGGGTTCGCGCTGCCACCGCCTGCTTTCGTGCCATCTGGGCAACGGTGCTTCGCTCGCTGCTATCGAGGACGGCGTGTGCCGCGACACCACGATGGGTCTCACGCCGCTCGATGGCCTGATGATGGGCACCCGTTGTGGTTCCATCGACCCGGCCACCGTGTGCTACCTGCAGCGCGAGGGCGGCTACAGCTACCAGGAAGTCGATGACATGATGAACAAGCAGTCTGGTCTGCTTGCCATCTCGGGCATCTCCAACGACGCCCGCGACATCCGCACGCGCGCCTCCGAGGGCGACGAGCGCTGCCTGCTCGCCTTCGATATGTTCGCCTATAAGGCCATGCAGCAGGCCGGTTCCATGATCGCTTCCATGGCGGGCGTGGACACCATCACCTTTACCGCCGGCATCGGCGAGAACGACTGGTCGATCCGCAAGGCCTTCTGCGACTGCTTTGAGTGGCTGGGCGTACGCATCGACAACAACAAGAACCGCGAGGCCGTGGGCAACGGCCCGCAGGTCATCAGTGCCGCCGGTTCCGCCGTCACGGTCATGGTCATCCCCACCGACGAGGAATACATGATCGCCCACGACGTCGAGCGCCTGACCAAGAACAACTAAGGCGCGCATTTGCAAGTAAACGAAAGGCCTCCAGAGCAACAGCTCCGGAGGCCTTTTTGCTAGCAGGTGGAAATTCCAGTCCCAAAGTGACCATCGCCGGCAACGCTTGCACTTCCAGCAACGGAACCCGACCATTCAGATTTTTAGCTCCAGCTCGTAGCCAAGCCGCCGTCCACTCCAGATGCCCTGAATGCCATGTGACGGCAGGGACCCTACAGGGTAAAGCTCTGAAAACTTTCCGCAGGACGCATGAAACCCCCGCCGCACGAAGTGAACTGCACCCCAAAACTTGGACGGCTTAAATAAGAACTACGCCGCAAGGGACTGTCTCCGGAACTCCTCCGGGGTCAGTCCCTTCAGTTTAACCTGGCGCCTCCTCGTGTTCCAATGGACCACGAAGTCGTCGAGGTC
>DBFEQD010000050.1:0-6524 GCA_048326155.1 Collinsella sp. | reverse complement strand
GGCAGCACCCAACAGGCCCTCTCGGGGGCAGGGACGTTCGGCCGTGCGCGGGCGCCCGGTCGGCGGCCCGTTCTGGGCGCGCCTCAATCGTAGCCCGAGACGGTCCCGGGCTGACAATTTCGACTGTAATGGACGTTCTTGAATGACTAGTTAGAAGAGATAAGGAGTGTCCCCAGCTGCCGGCAGAAAAGGAACGTCCCTACGTGCCGACTGGTTGCATTAGGAGTATCATCATCTGCGCAAATAAGCACGAAAGAGCATATTAGAGATTGAGAGCATATGGCTGACACCGTATCTAAGCACATTGACATGACCACCGGCTCGCTGTGGCGCAATATCCCCCTGTTCGCCTTCCCCGTGGCCGCCACGAGCATCTTGGAGCAGCTGTCGAACCTCATCGCCACGGTCATCATCGGTAACTTCTCGGGCGACCAGGGAACCCTCGCCATGGCAGCGGTCGGCTCCAATGTTCCGCTTACCAGTCTTATGCTCAACCTGTTTATTGGCATGTCGCTTGGCTCCAACGTGGTCATCGCCAACGCCATCGGCCGCAACGATCAGAACATGGTCAAACGCGCCGTCCATACCTCGATTTTAATGGCGCTCGTGGGCTTTGTCGTCATCGCCCTGGGCGAGGTCTTTGCCGAGCCCATGCTCGCCGCGCTCAACGTTCCCGCCGAGACCATGCCGCTCGCTTCACTCTACCTACGTGTCTTTTTGCTCAGCATGCCCTCGATTTTGCTCTACAACTTTGAGGCCGCGATTTTCCGCTCCGTCGGCATCACCCGCATGCCGCTGCAGGCGCTTGCCGTGTCCACCGTCCTCAACATTGGCCTGGACCTCATCTTTGTCCCCGTACTCCACTGGGGCGTCGCGGGCGTCGCCATCGCCACCGCCATCGCCTACACCGTCAGCGCCGCTACGCTCTTTATCCGCCTGCTCAAGACCGACTCCGTCGTCCGCGTCACCCCGCGCGACCTGGCTATCGACCCCGTCGCCCTCAGGCGCATCGTCAAGATCGGTCTGCCCGCCGGCATCCAAAGCGCTGTCTTTGCCGTCGCCAACATCATCATCCAGTCTGCCATCAACAGCCTTGGCACCGAAGTCATGGCCGCATCGAGCGCCGCCATGAGTCTGGAGTACGTGTGCTACAACCTGCTTAACAGCTTTAGCCAGGCGTGCACCACCTTTGTGGGACAAAACCACGGTGCCCGCCAGATCGATCGCTGCACCAAAACGCTTAAGGTCTGCCTGGTCGAAGGCGGTATCGTTGCACTCACCACGATCATCGTTATTGTCGGCCTGGGGCGCGAGATCTTGTCGCTGTTCAACAGCGACCCCAACATCGTCTCGATCGGCTATATCCGCGTGTGTTCGATCTTCCCGGCGTACGCCTTTAGCATGTTCTACGAAAACATGTCGGGCTACCTGCGCGGCTTTGGTATCTCGCTCACGCCCGCCCTCATCACCATGATCTGCGTCTGCGGCATCCGCTTCTATTGGGTTTTCTGCGTGTTCCCGCACTTCCGCACCTTTGCGAACATCATGATGGTCTACCCCATCAGCCTGGGCACCACGGCGTTCTTTATGGTCGTGGCGGTACTACTTTGCCACCCGGCACGCACCTATCGCGCCACCCAAGCCAAAGCGACAGCCCGCTAAACACCACACTCAACGCCACGCCAGTCATTAATTGACAATATGCGAGCTCATATAGTCGATAAAGCGCCTCGTGGCGATGGGCATGGTGTCCCAGCTGCGCCAGGCTGCCACCACGTCGCGCGAAGGAGCGTGCACGATGGGCCGCACGCGAATATCGGCCCGCATGCCCTCAACGGTACGGCGATATAGCATGCTCACACCTAGGCCCTCCTCCACCATCGCCATGATGGTGTAGTCGTCGGTCACCTCACTCGTCACGTGCGGCGACAGCCCATGCGCCGCGAATGCATCGAGCACCAGGCTCTGTTCGCCCTCATCCAGCAGCACAAACGGCTCGGACGCCAGGTCGGCGAGCGTCACCTTTTCCTTTGCCGCCAGCGGATGCGCGACAGGCAACAGCGCCACCAACTCGTCGTGATAGACCACGCGCTTCTCGAGCCCTGCGGTAAACCCACGTGCCGTAAAGCAAAAATCCACTACGCCGTCGTGCACCCATTGGGCGTTGCGCGTGTAGTCGCCCTGCTTGAGGGTAAAGCGTACGCCCGGGTGCAGGGCTCCGAAGTCGCGGATCACGCGCGGTAACACGGTTCGACTCACGTTGGTAAACGTCGCGATGCGAATATCGGTCGAGGAGAGCCCCAGCAGCTCCTGGCGCTTGCCCTCGAGATCAGCCTCGGCAGTCACAATCTGGCGCAGATACGGCAGATATTGTTTACCGTCGCGCGTAAGCGAAACGCCCTGCTTACCGCGCTCGATAAGCGTGGTACCCAGCTCGCGCTCGAGCGCTTTGACGGCCTGGCTCACCGCACTTTGCGTATAGCCCAGCTCATCGGCCGCGCGTTTCAGGCTGCCGCAGTCGACTACCATACAAACAATCTGATACCGCGATGTCATCGTGCCTCCACATCAATGCAGCCGTAAAACGTTTTGCCAGGGTTTTTTCTGTCAACATTAGTATTTCTTAATCATACTGAAGATACATTCGCTTTACTACATCCAAATCTGGGAGCAGAATCCTTTTTACGAAACCGTTCTGTAACAAAAGGAGTCCCATGGATCGCAAAAAAGCAATCGCGCTCTCATTTTCCGTTCCCGTCGCATGGGGCTTTTCGTACCCCCTCATGAAGATCGGCATGGACAGCATGAACGCCACGAGTATCGTTGCGCTGCGCTGCATCATCGCCTTTGTGGCCTGCCTGTTGCTCTTCCACAAGCGCGCGTTCCGCATCAACCGCGACCTTATGGTTCGCGCCGCCATCATCGGCGCCATCATGGCAACCGAGCTCACCTGCATGTGCCTGGGCTCCAGCCTCACCTCTGCCTCCACTGCCGGCTTTTTGCAGAGCCTGACGGTCGTGATCGTGCCGTTTGCCAACGCCGCCCTGCTGCGCCGCGCCCCCGAGCGCAAAGTGCTCGTCGGCACCGCCATCGTCACCTGCGGCATGTTGCTGCTCTCGGGCACCGACTTCACCAGCCTGAATCCGGGCGCGCTCATCATGCTGCTCTCCGCCTTTGTCTATGCCGGACACATCATTGTCGCCAAGCGCTTTGTCGAAGATGTCGACCCGCTGGCTTTGGGCGTTTGGCAGCTGGGCTTTGGCGGCTTGTTCTCGGGTATCGCCGCATTCACCTTTGGCGGTTTCACGCTTCCCGGCACGCCGAGCGAGATCGTGGTCGTCGTCGCGCTCGCACTCATCTGCTCTGCCTATGGCTTTATCACCCAGACGCTCGTGCAGCCCCACGTGCCTGCCGAGACCACCGGCTTCGCTTTCTCGCTCGAACCGGTCTGCTCCGCCGTCTTTTCGTTCTTCCTGGTCGGCGAGGTCCTGAGCCCCATCGCCTTCTTTGGCGCCGCCCTTATCCTCACCGGCGTCATGGTGGCAACCGTCGAGCTTCCGCGCCTTCGCGCACATGGACAGGCTCGCATGGCAGGAGCGCCCGAGCACGTCTCGTAGACCCCACTCTTCATACAGCCGCGGCATAAAGGCAACCGGTGCGCCTTTACAATAGATGCCAACAGAGCATCTGCCATAAAGGAGCCCCATGGACACCGCAACTCGCGATCGCAACATAGCAACTTGGTTGGGCGATGCGCCGCAGCCGGTGCGTGACACTACGAACCAGCTGCTCGAGCGCATCGCCCTTTTGCGTGCCGAGCAGACTATCTACCCGGCACAAGACGACATCCTCAATGCCCTCGCCTACACGCCGGCCGACCAGGTCAAGGTTGTCATCTTGGGTCAGGACCCTTATCACGGACCCAACCAGGCAATGGGACTGTCGTTCTCGGTCCCCGCGACGCAAACCAAGTTGCCGCCGAGCCTGCGCAACATCTATAAGGAACTCAATGCCGATCTGGGCCGTCCCATTCCCGCCACGGGAGACCTAACCCCATGGGCCCAACAGGGCGTCCTGCTCCTCAACACCACGCTCACCGTGCGCGAGCATGCCGCGAACTCACACGCCAAGCTGGGCTGGAGCACCCTGACCGACTATGTTATCGAACGCTGCTGCCAGCTGCCCCAACCGGTAGTCTTTTTGGCATGGGGCCGCTTTGCCCAGCAGATGGTCGAAGGTAAGCTCGTCGCAACTAGCGCGGGCAAGGCAACCGACAAGTTCTGCCTGGCCTCCACGCACCCCTCGCCGCTTTCGGCCAACCGTGCCACGGCAGAACTCCCCGCCTTTATGGGGTCGCGCCCCTTCTCGGCAGCCAATCGGCTACTCGAACAGCACGGCTCGACCCCCGTCAACTGGACTTGCCTCGGCTAAAAATCGATACATCAAAAACGCGCCCGACGGCTTTCCATCGGGCGCGTTTCCTATTCGGGCCAAATAAATTGTGTGCGGCCGGCCTCGCCGCCATCGATCAGCAGGCTCTGCCCGGTCATAAACCGGTTGGTCACGCCCACAAAGTAGATCCACTCGGCGATCTCCTGGGCGGTGGCCCAGCGTTTAAGCGGCGTGAGCTCCATAATCTGGCTCCACAGGTGTTCGTCTTCCATCACGCAACGGTTGAGCGGCGTGATAACGCCGCCCGGGTCCACACTGTTGGCGATGGCCTGCGGCGCCAGGCGGTTTGCAAGGTTCTTGGTGTAGGCGATAACGCCGCCCTTGCTGGCAGCATAGGCGGGAAACTCCGATCCCGTATGCCCGCTCGCCGACCCCACATTGACCACGGATTTGATAGCCGGCGCCGGCTTGGCGGCAAGCCCCTCCCCCGCAAAGGCGTAGCGCTCGGTCACGTTGATGGTGCCATACAGGTTGGCGGCGATGTCGTCGGCCGAATCCTGCGTACCGGCAACGTTCACGATCACCTGAGGCTCAAGGTCGCCTGGAAACGCGTCCGGCTCGCGGACATCAACAATCAGATGGCGATAGCGCTCGTGTTCGATCGCCGCCGGCAGCAGATCAAAGCCCGCGACCTCATGGCCCTCGTCCAAAAAGCGCTGCACGCATGCGGCTCCGATACCGCCCGAAGCACCCGTGATCAAAACCCGCATACTTGCTCCTTAGGCGGTTGCGTGGCGCTCGAGGTACTCGGAGCCCACATTCTCGCGCTCCCAGCCGCGCACGACCTTGTAGCCCACGGGGCTTAGGAAGACCTCGCACAGCAGCTCGGCAACAGCGCCGGTCAGCGAGCACATAAGGACCTGCACCCAGGTCCAACCAAAGAACGTGTGGCTCACTACAATGGCAAAGACCAGGTTGTCGATAAACTGGCCAACACCCGTAGACACATAGGAGCGGAAGGCGAAGCTCGCAAAGTTATTCTTTTTGAGCATGCGGCCGAGCGACTGGTTGAGCGTAGAGTTAACTACGGCAGAAACGAGCATTGCCAGCGAAGAGCCCAGCACCACGTACCAGGTGCCGCCGATGGTGGCGTTAAGAGCGGTGTTGACCTCGAGCATGCCCGTGTCGTAGTAAGCGCCCCACATGCCGGGCGTGAGCGAGCATGCCCAAAAGCACAGGCTCACGGCAAGGTTGACCAGCAGCGCGAGGATAGAGATTTTGATGGATGCCTGGGCACCAAAGCGCTTGCAGATCATGTCCTGGCACAAAAACGAAACCCAGCTCACCACAAAGCCACAGTCGAGCGCCAGATACGGTAGGCTGATGAGTTCTTTGTTGGCCAGCAGGTTCATCATGATGACGCTCACGAAAAACAGCGAAACCGTTGCCGCGGGAATGCTCCGCAACAGGACCTTGTAGTCCTCCATGACCTTCTTGATCATTATGTACTCCTTTGGTTTTAGGTTTAACGAGCAGGATATCGGACCCGAACTGCTCGGACGCCTCGGTCTTAAGACGACGGTGGGTATGATAGCCGCTCACACGGCATCAGGCAAGCAAACGGCGCGGCAGCCCCGCAGGGCCACCGCGCCGATGCGTTAAAACGCTACGTTGCCAAACTCCGACAGGATAAGGTCGGGGTTGTGGTCGGTAGCCCAGTCCACGTTCCACGGGCTCGTGAACAACAGCAGCTTGCCGCCGCGCATGTCCTCGACGCGCAGCGTGTCGCGCGTGAGCGAAAGGCCCGGGATATCGATAGTGTCGGGGTCGTTCTGGATCCAGCGGATGTCCGTATAGGGCAGCGGCTGGCGACGAACCTCGACACGGTACTCGGCCTTGAGGCGGCGCTCGAGCACCTCAAACTGCAGCACGCCGACCACGCCCACGATGACGCTCTCCATGCCGGCACCCAGCTCGCGGAAGATCTGGATGGCACCCTCCTGGGCAAGCTCCTCCATGCCCTTGACGAACTGTTTGCGCTTGAGCGTGTCGACCTGCGTAATGCGAGCGAACATCTCGGGGGCAAACGTCGGGATCTGCGGATACTGCACGTGGCGCTTGCCGGAGCACAC
>DBFEQD010000049.1:0-43952 GCA_048326155.1 Collinsella sp. | reverse complement strand
GACCTCGACGACTTCGTGGTCCATTGGAACACGAGGAGGCGCCAGGTTAAACTGAAGGGACTGACCCCGGAGGAGTTCCGGAGACAGTCCCTTGCGGCGTAGTTCTTATTTAAGCCGTCCAAGTTTTGGGGTGCAGTTCATTAAACTGCTCGGGGGCCTTTTTAGTTTAAAGCGACCTGATGGGCGGTCTTTATACCGGCAGACAAAAAAAGGGGGCACCGACCAACGTCGATACCCCTTACAAGCCACTATGTCAGCACGCACGGTGCCGAGCGCACGACCCGCACGCCTACTTGCGAGAATTGCTCAGCTTATTGATCAGCGCCTCAAGACGCTCGCCGTCCTCGGCCGTCTGGGCAATAACCAAAATCGTATCGTTGCCGGCAAGCGAGCCAAGCACATCGGGCAGCTCTGCCGCATCAACGGCGGCGGCGATGCCGGAAGCCGTGCCAGGCTGAGCCTTGATCATAACCAGATTATCGGTACGCAGAACGCCCGTAACGAGCTCGGAAACCATACGCTGCAGGTGCAGGTCCTCTGCCAGAACATAGATGCCCTCAGGGAGCTTACGCAGCCCCATGTCGGCAATATCGCGAGAGACAGTCGCCTGCGTGCAATCAAAGCCCATAGCGCGGAGCTCATCGACCAGCACGCGCTGCGTGCGGACGTCCTTATTGCGAACAATATCTCTAATGGCATCCTGGCGCCCATTGCGTTTTTTAGCCATACAAACCCTCTCTCCAAAAGATAGCGGAGACAATCAATCAGTGATTGAATAGTTTAACGCTATTTGAAGGCTTTTGTGTATAAGAACGCATTTCGAAACAATTCTATGCAAGTTTGTTTCGAAATGAGCCGTTTAGGCGGTTTTTGCGCCCGTCCGGTTAAGAAAAGCTGCCAGATGCGTACACATCACGCAGCGCGCGGGCTTGGCGCTGGCAATCGGCCCAAACAACAGACCGAGTCCCCGATGGTTGTCCTTGAGCGCGGCGACCATCTGACGGGTTCGAGGCGCATCGAGCATATCACGCATGCGGGCGGAACGCTCGATTGACGACACCCCATGCGGACTCAGACACAAATTCTCGATGCAGGCGACCAGTCCGGCAAAGTAGAACTTTTGGCTTGCCAGCTTGAGCCGACCACCGCTATCTGCTTCCGAAAGTGAGTCCGCAAGCTCGTCGAGCGCTCGGGTGTCATCGGATACCTTGGCATACATGGTGGGATCAAAGGCATCTGTAAGCTTAGGTGCCGCCGCGTGGAAACAAGCGTCGCCGCAGCCGGAGACGCGCTGCGCCCGCGAGAGCGCACAAGCCATAAACCCAACTGTGCGAAACGCCTTGTCGCACAAAAGGCATGCCTCAAACAGCGAGCGGCTGTACATCACGCCAGAGGTCTGAACGACTAGGCCGCCTAAAATCAACTGAGGCAGCCCGGCCACCATCGAAGATTTGCTATCAATGGAAATATGAGCAGCATCCAAGACGCGCGAATGGCGCTCTCGATGTGCATCATAGCGGTCGAGCGACACCGTGGGGAACACTATGTCTGCCGCTGTATCGCACGCGATATCGACCATCTTGGAAAGGGACTGCGGAGCAAGCCACTCATCGGCGTTCATAGCGATGATTTGAGAGCCACGCGAGGCAGCAAAACCGGCACGAAGACAAGCGCCGCGCTTCGCGTCCTCGACATCAATCAAATCAATATGGATGTCCCTGTCGGCAGCAACTTGAAGCGAATGGCGCACACCGGGCGCAGCATCGCGGCAGACAACGACAATCTGCAAATCGTAGAGGTCTTGGTTCTGGATACTCTCGAGCGCACGCATCGCATAGCTGGGCGAACCTTCTACCACAAGGATCACCGAAAGTCGCGGATGCGAGCCACGTCGAACCAAGTTATCCGTCCTCTCGACAGCAATGAATCAAACCGTGGTTCATGGTACACCCCGCCAATAAAAGCAATGAGACACCAGTTGTATTGCACGCCAAGAACAGATGTTGCACACGCGCAGCCCACAGATGACAGGTGTCAACGCACGACGCGTCGAGCCCTCCCCTAGTCGAGCACGATAAGCTCGGCGGGATCGTAATCCACGCCCATAAACGTAAGGCCGCAGGCAGGAGCCGTGGGGCCCGCAGCGGTACGGTCGCAAGCATCGATGACCTCACGCATCCACTCGGGTTCACGGCGATGCATGCCAATCTCGACAAGCGTGCCCACGATCGTGCGGACCATCGAATGCAGAAACGCATTGCCCTCGATGGTAAACGTCAGGATGTCCTCGCCAAACGCAACCTCATGGCCAAACTCGGCACGCATCACGCAGCGATGCGTGGGCTTGCCAACGGCAGACGCCACCTTGCAAAAGCTCTTGAAGTCCTGCTCGCCCAGCAGCGCGGGACAGGCCGCAGACATCGCCTCAACATCCAATGGGTAGCGGTGCCACCACACGGCACCGCGGGACAGCACGGGGCGCGCATCTCGATCGGCAATACGGTACGTATACGTACGGGAACGCGCGTCAAAACGTGCAGAAAAGCCTTTACGGGCCCTGTAGACCTCGTTTATGGCGATATCTTTGGGCAGCAGGGCATCCATAGCCCGCAGCCACCTACGGCGCGTACACGCGAGTTCAGCGTCCGTTACGGGCACACTAATGTACTGCGCCACCGCATGCACGCCGGCATCGGTGCGCCCTGCGCACGTCAGGTCGATCGGACGGCGCAGGAGCGTCTCGATAGCGCGGCGCAGCTCGCCCGCAACCGTCGTCAGGCCAGGCTGCTCGGCAAAGCCGCTATAGGACGAGCCATCGTAGGCCACGCGGAAAACGAGCGTGGCGTCGAGCTCGGGAATCGAATTGAAATCAGACGGCGCGGTCATGGGCGCTCCCAACAAACAGGCAATGGCATTTCGACAAAAAAAGAGGGGTACGCGAACGTACCCCTCGAATATAGCCTATGCAGACGGATTGTCTACTCAGCGGTCTCCTCAGCAGGAGCCTCCTCGGCAGCCTCGACCTTCTTGGGAGCAGCGGCCTTCTTGGGGGCCGGAGCAGCCTTCTTGGCCTTAGGCGTGCAAGGCTCGGTGACGAGTTCCATGATAACGATGGGAGCATTGTCGCCCTTACGGTTACCGAGCTTCATGATGCGGGTGTAACCGCCGTTGCGGTCCTGCCACATACCCTGGGCAGCCTTGTCGAAAATCTCGGCAACGAGCTGCTTATCGCCGAGCTTGGCGATAGCCAGACGACGAGAGTGCAGGTCGCCCTTCTTGGCCCAAGTGATGATCGGATCGACGACCGAACGCAGCGCCTTAGCGCGGGTCTCGGTGGTCTTGATGCGGTCGTTCTCGAAGAGGGCCTTAGCAAGGCTCTTCTTCATGGCCTTGGTGTGGCTCGCATCGGTGCCGAGCTTCAGGCCCTTCTTAACGTTGTGACGCATGGTCTAGTTTCTCCTCAAATATGCGAAGCATTAAGCCTTCAGGCTCAGGCCCATGGACTCAAGCTTGTCCTTCACTTCCTCGATCGACTTAACACCGAAGTTACGGATGTTGAGCAGATCGTTCTCCGAGAACTCAACGAGCTGACGGACCGAGTGAATGCTGGCGCGCTTAAGGCAGTTGTAGGAACGGACGGAAAGGTCCAGATCCTCGATCTGCTTGTCCAGCTCGGCGTTGTCGTTGGTGACCTCGGGAGCGAAGATCGAAGCCTCCTCCTCGACCTCGGGGGTCTCGGCAAGGTTCATAAAGGCGGCCATATGCTGGTTGATGATATTGGCAGCCTGGACCACGGCGTCGCGCGGGGCGATGGAGCCGTTGGTCTCGATCTCGAGGACAAGGCGGTCGTAGTCGGTGTGCTGACCGACACGGCAAGCCTCAACGAGCTTGGCGCAACGGGAAACCGGCGAGTACAGCGAGTCGACGTGGATCACACCGATGGGATCGTTGTCGCGCTTGTTGGCCTCGCCAGAAACATAGCCGCGGCCATAGCCGATGCGCATGCTCATGGTGAGATGGCCACCCTCGGTGAGCGTAGCGATGTGCTGCTCGGGGTTGACCAGCTCAAACTCGGACGGAATAAAGAAGTCCGCACCGGTGACCTCGCAGGGGCCGTCAACCGAAATGGTGGCGGTCGCCTCGTCGGTCGTGCCGAGAGCCCTGAAGACAAGACCCTTGACATTCAGGACGATGTCGGTGACATCCTCGACCATGTTAGGGATGGTCATGAACTCGTGCTGCGCACCATCGATCTGAATAGCCTCGACGGCGGCACCCTCGAGCGAGGACAGAAGAACGCGACGAAGGGAGTTACCCAGCGTATCGCCGTAGCCACGCTCGAGCGGCTCGACGGAGACACGAGCAGACGTCTCGTTGATCTCTTCGACCTGAACCTGAGGCCTAATGAATTCTGACATGTATTACCTCCAGCCTCAGCAGCCCGGATGGACTACTTAGAGTAGAGCTCGACGATGAGCTGCTCGTTGATATCACCGCTGATCTGCTCACGCGTCGGCAGAGCGAGCACGTTACCAGACAGCTTCTCGATATCGACCTCGAGCCAGCCAGGGACCTCAAAGCGCTCGGAGGAAATCAGAGCCTCCTTGATGGGGAGGAGGTCACGGAACTTCTCGCCGACAGCGACGACGTCGCCGGCCTTGACGCGGTAGGACGGGATGTCCACGCGCTTGCCGTTCACGGTGAAGTGACCGTGACGGACGGACTGACGAGCCTCTTTGCGGGTGCGGGCGAAGCCAAGACGGAAGACGACGTTGTCGAGGCGAGACTCAAGGATGATCATGAGGTTCTCACCGGTGACGCCGTTCATCTTACGGGCCTTGTTGAAGTAGCCGTGGAACTGCTTCTCCAGAACGCCATAGATGAACTTGACCTTCTGCTTCTCGCGCAGCTGCATGCCGTACTCAGATTCCTTGCGACGGCGCTTGGGCTGACGGATAGATTCCTTCTTGCTGCTGTAACCGAGCTCAGCGGGATCGATCCCGAGCTGACGGCAGCGCTTAAGAACAGGAGTCCTGTCGATTGCCATATTGATACGATCCTTTCAGTTACACGCGGCGACGCTTCTTGGGGCGGCAGCCGTTGTGCGGAATGGGGGTCTTGTCCTGGATGCTCGAGACCTCGAGGCCAGCAGCCTGGAGAGAGCGGATGGCGGTCTCACGACCGGAGCCGGGGCCCTTGACGAAGACGGAAACCTTCTTCATACCGTGCTCCATGGCCTGCTTGGCAGCAGCCTCGGCAGCCATCTGGGCAGCGAACGGCGTGGACTTACGGGAGCCCTTGAAGCCCACCTGGCCAGCCGACTTCCAGGAAATGACGTTGCCCTGGGGATCGGTGATCGAAACGATCGTGTTGTTGAACGTAGAACGGATGTGAGCCTGGCCCACGGAAATGTTCTTACGGTCCGCGCGCTTCAGACGGGCAGCGCGAACGTTCTTCTTAGCAGTAGCCATCTATCTAGCGCTCCTTATTTCTTCTTCTTAGCACCGATCTGACGCTTCGGGCCCTTGCGGGTACGAGCGTTAGTGTGGGTGCGCTGGCCGCGGACCGGGAGGCCCTTGCGGTGACGAAGGCCGCGGTTGCAGCCGATGTCCATAAGGCGCTTGACGTTCTGGTTGCGCTCACGGCGGAGGTCGCCCTCAACCATGATCTGGTTCTTGTCGATATAATCGCGGATGGCGTTAACCTCATCCTCGGTGAGGTCCTTAACGCGCGTATCCACGTTAACGTTGCACTCGACGCAAATCTTCGTCGCAGTGGTGCGGCCGATGCCGTAAATGTAGGTCAGACCGATCTCAACGCGCTTCTCACGCGGGAGGTCGACACCATTAATACGGGCCAACGTAGTCTCCTCTCTTAACCCTGACGCTGCTTATGACGGGGGTTCTCGCAAATGACGAGGACCTTGCCATGGCGCCTAATGATTTTGCACTTATCGCACATCTTCTTGACCGAAGGACGTACCTTCATCGTTCTTCCTTTCGGTAGCGCTCAAACTACTTCCCTACTATCTACTCGCCCAGCCGCAGGCGTTTAAAACTATGGCTGGTCTTCACACGCAAACCGACCGTAGGTTGAGCTAAGCCTGCAGTCGGAAAAGAGCGTGTATGCGTGCCGCTATTTATAGCGATAGGTGATGCGGCCGCGGGTCAGGTCGTACGGGGAAAGCTCCACGACAACCCTGTCACCGGGGAGAATGCGGATGTAATTCATTCGGATCTTGCCAGAAATGTTGCACAGAACCGAATGACCGTTCTCGAGCTCGACCTTAAACATGGCGTTGGGCAGCGGCTCTTTTACCGTACCCTCGAGCTCAATTGCGTCTTCCTTCTTCACAAGCAATCATCTTTCTCTAGAAAACGACAGCGATTGAGTATTCTACAACACGTATGTACGCATCGTAATAACTTCGTAATGGCTCCACAACTAAGTGGAACTTGTTACATTTGAAATGTAAAACAAAGCCGTTCCCTGATGCCCAAGATCGCCTTGAAATGAGAAGGCATAGACCTTGGGGTCATGCCTTCGAAATTGAAAGGCGAGGTTGGGCATCAGGAGGCGGCGACTTTTACATTTCTCCGCCTTGGAGCGAACACCAAGCACCTTGCGCATCCGTGGTGAGAATCACCGGACCGTCATTGGTGATGGCGACGGTGTTCTCGTAGTGCGCGGCGGGCAGGTGGTCGTTGGTCGTAACAATCCAACCGTCGGAGCCCGTGCTCACATGGTTGGAACCCATCGTAACCATCGGCTCGATGGCAATAACCATGCCGGCCTGGAGGCGAACGCCCCTCCCCTTCTTTCCATAGTTAGGAACATTGGGGTCCTCGTGCATCACACGGCCAATGCCATGGCCCACATAATCACGAAGCACGCCGTAACCGTGAGACTCGGCGAGGGACTGAACGGCATAACCGACGTCCCCGATATGGTTACCGGGAACAGCCTGCTCGATGGCAGCCTTAAGGCAATCACGCGTGACCTCGCACAAAGCCTTGGCTTCGGGCGTGGGGGTGCCGACGAAAAACGTCCATGCGTTATCGCCGACCCAACCGTCGACAACGGCTCCCGTATCGATGGAGATGATATCGCCATCGCGCAGGATCATGTCAGGGTTGGGAATACCGTGTACCACGGCATCGTTAATCGATGCGCAAATGGTTCCGGGAAACCCGCCGTAACCCTTAAAGGCTGGGGTGCCACCATGCATGCGGATAATCTGCTCCGCGAGCTGATCGAGCTCAAAAGTCGAAACGCCAGGGCGCACCATGGCTCCAACGTGGCGGAGCGCCATCTTAGATAGCGCTCCTGCCTTCTTCATCTGCTCGATTTGCGTTGCAGACTTAATCTTGATCATAGACCGAGAGCCTCTTTGACATCCCCGTACACGGTCTCGCGAGCCTGGTCACCGTTGACCGACTTGAGCAGACCCTGGCCACGATAGTAGTCGACGAGCGGGCTCGTGGACTTCTCGTAGACGTCGAGACGGTTCTTGATGGTCTCGGGCTTGTCGTCGTCGCGCTGATACATCTCGCCGCCACACTTGGGGCAGGTGACATCGGCAGCGGTGCCGGTGTAACCGCAGGCGCGGCAGGTGCGACGCGAAGACAGACGATCGATAATGACCTCGGGGGCCACATCGACCAGAAGGGCGCAGTCGATCTCGCGACCCATGGCGGAGAGCTCGGAATCGAGCGTCACGGCCTGGGCGGTGTTGCGCGGGAAGCCGTCGAGGATGAAGCCCTGCTGGGCGTCATCGGCGGCAAGGCGCTCCTTGACAAGGTCGATCACGAGCTGATCGGGAACGAGCTCGCCAGCGTCCATGTACTTCTTAGCCTGAATACCAAGCTCGGTGCCACCCTTGACGGCAGCACGCAGCAGGTCGCCCGTGGAAATGTGAGCGACGCCAAACTCGGCGACGAGCTCCTGTGCGACGGTACCCTTACCGGCACCCGGAGCTCCGAGCAATACGAGGTTCATGAGCAATCCTCCTCTAGCCTATTTAAAGAATCCATCGTAATCATACATCTTGATCTGGCCTTCGAGCTTATCGACCGTGTCGAGCACGACGCCGACCATGATGAGGATGGACGTGCCGCCAAATGCCTGAATCAGCTGGTTACCCGTGAAGGAGAAGATGATCGAAGGCACGATGGCGATGAGCGCCAAAAAGACAGCGCTGGGAAGCGTAATCTTGTTGAGCGCGTTCTTGATGTAGGCCGCGGTAGCCCTACCCGGACGCACGCCCGGAATAAAGCCGCCCTGCTTCTTAAGGTTGTCGGCCGTATCATCGGGGTTGAACACCATGGAGGTGTAGAAGTACGCGAAAAACACGATGAGGACAACGTTAAGCACCCAGTTGAGCCAGCCGCGCGAAAGCGCAGAGGCAACTGCCTGGATCCAGCCGATGCCGGGGAAGAACACGGCAATCTGAGCCGGAAAGTACAGCAGCGCCGAAGCGAAGATGATCGGCACGACACCCGCGGTGTTGACCTTGATGGGCAGGTAGGTGGTCTGACCACCCATCATGCGACGGCCCACGACGCGCTTAGCGTAGGAGACCGGGATGCGGCGCTGGCCGCGCTCAAGGAAAACAATCAGCGGGATAACCAGCAGGATGATGGCGCAGATGATCACCATGGTGATGATGCCACCGGCATTGCCCTCGGTGCTGGAGAAGATAGCCTGCGGCAGACCGGCCATGATGTTCGCGAAGATGATCAGCGACATGCCATTGCCGATACCGCGCTGGGTGATGAGCTCACCAATCCACATGATCAGCATGGCGCCCGCGGTGAGCGTACCGACGATCATGAGGTCGAAGATGATCTCGGGAGCGCCGGCGCCATTGAAGCTGATGCCGAAGCTCTTAAAGAGGAAGAGGTAACCCACGGAGTTGAGGATTGCCAGAGCCAGGGTGAGGTAACGCGAATACTGCGTAATCTTGGTCTGACCGACCTCGCCCTCGCGGGCAAGCTCATGCAGGGAAGGCACGACGGCCTGGAGCATCTGGAGGATGATCGAGCTGGTGATGTAAGGCATGATGCCCAGCGAAAACACCGACACATAGCTCAACGCGCCGCCAGAGAAAAGATTCAGGAGGGCCATAGCACCTGCGGCGACCGAATTGTTATCGGTCGAGAAAAGGCCCAGCATCCCCTGGAAGGGAATGCCGGGCACAGGAACGTGCGCACCAATGCGGTACACGACGAGCATAGCTATGGTAAAAAGAATCTTTTCGCGCAATTCTTTGATGCGGAAAGCATTCTTAAGACCATTTAGCACGGCAGCTCGACCTTTCCGCCGGCGGCCTCGATCTTGGCCTGCGCAGAAGCGCTGACCTTGTCGACCTTGACCGTGAACTTCTTGGTGAGCTCACCATTGCCGAGCACCTTGACGGGCTCGAACTCGCTCTTGGTGATGCGAGCGGCCTTAAGAGCGGCACCGTCGATCACAGCGCCGTCCTCGAACTTACGCTCGAGACGCTCAACGTTAACAGCGGTGTACTCGATACGACGGGGGTTGCGGAAGCCCGGAAGCTTGGGCAGGCGCATAGCCAGCGGAGTCTGGCCACCCTCGAAGCCGGCACCCTTGGTGCCGCCAGAGCGGGAACCCTGGCCCTTCTGGCCGCGGCCAGAAGTGGTGCCGTGACCCGAAGAATTGCCACGGCCGACGCGCTTGCGGTTCTTGGTGGAACCGGGCGCGGGAGTAAGATCGTGAAGCTGCATTTGCTACTCCTCTACAATCTCGACAAGGTGCTTGACCTTGAAGATCATGCCGCGGACGGACTCGTTGTCAGCAATCTCGCGAACCTCGCGGATCCTGTGGAGACCGAGGGCACGGACAGTACGGACCTGGTCCTGCTTGCAACCGTTGGTGCTGCGGACCTGCTTGATCTTGATGGTGTCAGCCATGCTTAGTTCTCCTTACCGACGAACATCTCGGAGACCGTCAGGCCACGGCGAGCCGCGACGTCCTCAGGGCTGGAGAGCTCCTTGAGGCCCTCGACGGCAGCCTTGATGATGTTGAGGCCGTTGTCGGTACCGAGGGACTTGGACAGGACGTTCTTGATGCCAGCAAGCTCAAAGAGGGGACGCACAGCGCCGCCGGCGATAACGCCGGTACCCTCGACAGCGGGCTTGATGATGATGCGGCCGGCACCAAAGTGGCCGAGAACCTCGTGCGGGATGGTGCCCTGCTCGGTCACCGGCACGTGGAACATGTTCTTCTTGGCATCGAGAGATGCCTTGGAGATGGCCATGGGCACCTCAGCGGACTTGCCCATGCCAACGCCGACGTTGCCCTTGCCGTCGCCAACGACGACGAGAGCGACGAGGCTCATGCGACGACCACCCTTGACGGTCTTCGACACGCGGTTGATGTAAACGACGCGCTCCTCGAACTCGGAGGCCTCGCGCTGCTGCTTCTGATTACGAGCCATGTGCTACATACCTCCTAGAACTCGAGACCGGCGGCACGAGCACCGTCGGCGAGGGCCTTGACGCGGCCATGGTAGATACGGCCACCGCGATCGAAGGCGACCTTGGTGATGCCGGCCTCGATGGCGCGCTTGCCAACGAGCTGACCGACCTTCTCCGCAGCCTCCTTGTTCGAGGTGTGGGTGCCCTTGAACTCGGCCTCGAGGGTCGAGGCAGAGACGAGCGTCAGGCTGGAGCCCTTGCTGTCGTCGATGATCTGGGCATAGATGTTGGCGTTAGTACGGGTCACGCGAAGACGCGGACGCTCGGAGGTACCCGAGACCTTGCCGCGAACACGACGCTGACGACGCTTGAGGCCTTCCAGCTTCGCCTTATGCTTGTTCATACGTAAACTCCTAAAAAGGTTGATCTTGCCAGCACCTGACGGGGTGCTGGTCTTATGCGAGTGAGTCGGTTACGACTACTTGGCGGCCTTACCCAGCTTGCGGCGGATGTGCTCGCCAACGTAGTGGATACCCTTGCCCTTGTAAGGCTCGGGAGGACGATGGCCGCGGATCTCAGCGGCGATCTGACCGACCTGCTGCTTGTTGATACCCTTGACGTTCACGTGGGTGTTGTCGGGAACCTCGAAGGTGATGCCCTCGGGAGCCTCGACGATCACGGGGTGCGAGAAGCCCAGGGAGAACTCGAGGTTCTTGCCCTTCTGCTGCACGCGGTAACCGACGCCGGCGAGCTCGAGCTTCTTCTCGAAGCCCTCGGAAACGCCAACAACCATGTTGTGGATGAGGGCGCGGGTGAGGCCGTGGCGGGCACGGGTCTCACGCTCGTCGTCGGGACGGGAAACGGTGAGGACGTTGTCCTCGACGTTGATAGCGAGCTTCTCAAAGACATCGAGCTCGAGCTGGCCCTTGGGGCCCTTGACGACAACGTTGTTGCCGTTGACTGCCACTTCGACTCCGGCGGGAATCTGGACAGGCTTATTACCGATACGAGACACGGTGATCTCCTTTCCTTCTACCTACCGAGCGAATTACCAGACGTAAGCGATGATCTCGCCGCCGACGTTGTGCTTGCGAGCATCGCGGTCGGTCATGACGCCATGGCTGGTGGAAATAATGGCGGTACCAAGGCCACCGCGGACGCGGGGCATGTCGGCAACGCCGGTGTACTTACGCAGGCCCGGCTTGGAAATGCGGCGGATGCCGTTGATGACCTTAGCCTTCTTGGGACCATACTTAAGCGTGATGTGCAGAGTCTTCTGGGGAACGGTGTCCTCGACATCGTAGCCCTCGATGTAGCCCTCCTCGTGCAGAACACGAGCGATCTCGACGAGCTTCTTGCTGCTCGGCATGGAGACCGTGGCCTTGTTCACAGAGTTAGCGTTACGGATGCGCGTAAGCATATCTGCGATCGGGTCTGTAAGGTTCATACAGATTCTCCTTCGTTCTTGATGAACACGTGCTCTTGGTTCTTCGCCGCCCTTAACGGCAAAGCCTTTTTAGCGCGTTTTCCCTGTTCCAAACTGATGCTTGAAACGCTGGTAGTGACTTACCAGCTGGCCTTCTTAACGCCGGGAAGCTCGCCCTTGAGTGCAAGCTCGCGGAAGCAGACACGGCACAGGCCGAACTTGCGGTACACAGAGTGCGGACGGCCGCAGCGCTGGCAGCGCGTGTACTCACGAGTAGAGAACTTCTGCTTGCGATTGCACTTGACGATCATCGATGTCTTAGCCACTTATATCCTCCTCACATAGAGTATTGTTCGCCCCAAGCGCCGCCCCCTTGTGGGAACGGCGCTTATAGGGCAGGTGAACCTATTTCTTGAACGGGAAACCGAAGGCGTCCAGAAGGGCCTTGGCCTCCTCATCGGTATTGGCGGTGGTCACGAAAGTGATGTCCATACCGCGCTGGTGATCGACGGAGTCGAAGTCGATCTCGGGGAAGATGAGCTGCTCGGTGACGCCCATGGAGAAGTTACCACGGCCGTCGAAGCTCTTGGCGGAAATGCCGCGGAAGTCGCGGATACGGGGGATCGCGACGGAGGTCAGACGATCGAAGAACTCCCACATACGGTCGCCACGCAGGGTAACCTTGCAGCCGATCGGCATACCAGCGCGCAGGCGGAAGGTAGCGATGGACTTGCGGGCACGGGTGATCATCGGCTGCTGGCCGGTGATGGCGCGCAGGTCGCGCACGGCACCGTCGATGGCCTTGGAATCGGTAGCGGCCTCGCCGACACCCATGTTCACGACGATCTTCTCGAACTTGGGGATCATCATGACGTTCTCGTACTGGAACTTGTCCTGAAGCTGCTGCTTGACCTCGTTGTTGTACTTGGTCTTCAGACGCGGCACATACTTCTCTTCTGCCATTGTTCACTCCTTCTTGGGGTTTTAAGCACGGGGCGTGGCCACGATGGGTTGTCCTCGTGCCTCCTGGCTGCATCCGCGCCGCTCATGGCATTTTGCGGTTTGGACTCGACACAGCAGGAGCCGACAAAACAATCGGTACTATACGCGCATCGGGAGTGTATTTCCAGAAAAACCTCGTCTGCCTGCACAACTCCACAACTCCCCCGCACAAATGCGCCCCAAAAATCAGTTGCGGTGAAATAGGGACTGTTGGGCGGCCTAACAGGCTTAAACAATCCGTATTTCACCGCAACTTATTGGTGGGGATGCGATTAGCGCTTGCGGGGGACGAGTTTGGTGCGGCGCAGGTGGATCATCTCGGCGGCGATGGAGATGGCGATCTCCTCGGGGTCCTCTGCCTCGATGGCAACGCCGATCGGAAGGTGCAGCTCGTCGATCTGGTCCTGCGTAAAGCCTTCCTGCTCCAGGCGGGCCCGCACAAAGGCCGTCTTGCGACGAGAGCCCAGGCAACCCAGGTAGGCAGGCTTGGCGCGCATGGCCTGAATCACCACGTCGATATCGGACTTGTGACCCGCCGTGGCGACGACCACCAGGTCGCGCGGGCCGATGGGGCACTGCTTGCTCAGGCTCTTGTAGTCGACCAGACGACGGTCGTAGACACCGGGCACCCAATCGGGGGTCAGCGTGCCGGGGCGGTCGTCGCACGCCACGACGGCAAAGCCCGCCGCCGTGAGCACCCGCGCCGTCGCGGCGCCCACGTGGCCGCAGCCAAAGATGTAGGTCAAGCCCTCGGGGCAGAGCGTCTCGATGTGCGCGGGAGGAATCTTGGAGGCGGCGTTAGTGTAGGTAACGTTACTCCCCTCCTCCACCAGCGAAAGCTCGGAGCAGCCGGCAATGGTATGGCGCGATTCCTCGCCATGGTACTCGGCCACATCGCCCTCGAGCGCGCTCGCGATAAACGGCTCAAAGTCGATGACGAAGTCGCCGATGCGCCGATAGACCAAGACGTCGGCAATTTCCTGGAACAACGGTGCCTGGGTCGCATCCAGATGCAGATAGCACAGGCAGATGGCTCCGCCGCAGATCATGCCGGTATCGGAGTTCTCGCCGCCCATGGTGTAGCGGACCAGACGCGACTGTCCCGCGCTCAGGAGTTCGCGCGCCTCATCCAGCGCAAAGAGCTCAATCTTGCCGCCGCCGATAGTGCCCGCCTGGCTGCCGTCGGCAAAGACGGCCATCCAGGCGCCCACGCCGCGCGGCGACGACCCCGCCGTGCCGGCCACGACCACGAGCTCGCACGTCTCGCCAGCACGCAGGGCGGCAAGCGCCGCATTCACAACATCGAGCTTTTCCATTGCCACCTTCTATCCTCTAAAGATATCGGTGAGCATAGCGAGTGCCTCGAGCACGCCGCCGCCGACCGACGTCGCCTTGTCCGAAATGTAGTTGATATAGCTGGCATCGCCGCGCGGGTCGACATCGGCACATTTAAAGCCCTCGGTCACCTGAACGCCGTCGGCCAAAAGGCCGCGCAAGCAGCCGTCAATCTGCGTGATCATGGGCGTATCGCCCGCGTAGCCAATCACGTCTCCGGCGCTCACGATGTCGCCGATTGCGCGGTCGGACCGAAACACGCCGGCGGCGGGGCTGTGGATAACACGCTCCTTGCCGTATCCGCCGATCATGCCTGGCACACCCGTGTTGGGCTGGGGTGAGCCCTGGGTAATCACGCGGCCCAAAAAATGCCCGCGCATGGTCTCGACCACGGCGTCGCAATCGACCGGCGCGGTAAAGCCCGGCCCCACGGCGATGACGACAGGCGCCATATCGCGCGTGGTGCCCAAGTTGCGCTTGGCCAAAATCGCATCGACCACGGCAGCGGGTTTCAGTTCGTCGAGCATCTTGGCCTGGGGGTCTACCACGACGGCGACGTCTCCGGCCTCGGTAATTGCAAGCGCCTCTGCCGGCGTCTGCGCCAAGCGAGCGCGGATGCCCTCGACCTGGACCTCGCCCAAGCGAATGGCCTCGCAAAAACTGATTGTGCGACGGATGCACGTGGGAACCGCGATATCGGCCATGACGACTGACACGCCGGCGCGCACCAGACGAGCAGCCACACCCGTGGCGATATCGCCGGCGCCGCGAACATAAACGAGCATTCCGGGGCACCTCCCTGTGCTACGGTTTGAGCAGAGCAAAAGCGGTTCGACCGCTACTCTGATGATTATTTATTATCACAGTATTATACGGCGGTGAACAGATGGAAACGGTTAGCGGCAATCTTGCCTCGGCGCTCAGGATCGAGCCGGGCATTACCGCGATTATCGGCAGCGGCGGCAAGTCGACGTTGCTCAAAACGCTGGGTCTTGAGCTCATGCGCGCTGGCGGCCGCGTGCTCCTCTGCACCACCACGCATATGCTTCCCGTTGCCGGCGTGCCATGGGACGGGTCGAATCGTCGCCTGGACGCCGCGCCCTGGAAGCCAGGTGCCCCACACGCCTCAGGCTGCACCTGCGAGGCCTGCGCGGGGCTTGTGCGGGGAAGCATCTGCCAGACAGGTGTCTTGGACTCCCAGACGGGCAAGCTCTCCTCCCCTGCCGAGCCGCTCGACCAGCTGGCGCAGCGCTTTGACTACGTCCTGGCCGAAGCGGACGGCAGCAAGCGGCTCCCGCTCAAGGCGCACGCCCCGTGGGAGCCGGTCGTTCCCGCCGGCACGGCCAACGTCATCTGGCTCGTCGGCGCCTCGGGGCTCGGCAAGCCCATCAACGAAGCCGTCCACCGCCCCGAGCTCTTTTGCGAGCGTTGCGGCTGCGAGCTCACCGACATCGCCACGCCCGAGCGCGTCGCCCAGGTGCTCAATGCCGAGCTGCGGATGCTGAACCTCAACAATGCCCGCATCATGCTCAACCAAGTCGACACGCTTGCCGACCCAACGATGGCAGATCGCTTCGAGGCAGTCCTCGACCGTCCCATCATCGCCACCAGCCTCAAGGGGTAGCTAATTTGGGACGGGGCTCTTTTAGCTACCCCATGTTGAGAGAAAAATCATCAGGCAGGCAAGGGTAGCTAAAAGAGCCCCGTCCCAAATTAGCTACCCTGGCGGCCTTCCTGCTAGCGAGGCACGTAGCGGCCGGGTTGGGCTCCGGTGGGCTCGCCGTCGCGTGCCACCAGCATGCCGTTCACAAACACGGCCTTGGCGCGGCCATGTGCCTCAAAGCCCTCGAGCGGCGTGTAGTCCACGGCCTGATGCTGTGTCGCGGCGCTGATCGTCCAGCGCGCGCACGGATCCCACACGCACACGTCGGCATCGGAGCCCTCGGCAAGACAGCCCTTGCGCGGATACATGCCAAAGACGCGCGCCGGGTTCTCGCTCATCAAGCGGCAGAGGTCCTCGGGGCCCAGCTGGCCCTCAAAGCTCGTGGCAATCGCGACGGGACGATGCTCCACGCCGGGCCCGCCGTTGGGAATCGCGCGGAAATCGTCGCGCCCGCGGTCCTTTTGCCCGTGCAGGTTAAAGCTGCAGTGGTCGGTGGCGATGGTATCGATCTCGCCGGCCACAAGCGCCTCGCGCAGTGCCGCGCGGTCACCCGCATGGCGCAGCGGCGGGCTCATCACATACTTGGCACCCGCAAAGCCGTCCTCACCCTGCTCCAGGTAGCAAGTATCGTCGAGCATCAGATACTGAGGGCAGGTCTCGACATAGATATTCTTCTGCCCTCGCGCTTTGGCAGCGCGAATGGCCTCGAGCCCCAGCTTGGTCGAAAGGTGCACCACGTTGACCGGAGCGTCCCCGGCCAAGTGCGCCAGATACAGCAGGCGGCTCACGGCCTCGGCCTCACACACGTCCGGACGGCTGAGCGCATGCCCCTCGGGCCCATGGATCCCCTGCTCGTACACGCGCTTCTGAAGTTCATTCACCAGCGTGCCGTTCTCGCAATGCACGCACAGGATACCGCCCAGGTGCTTGAGCTCCTCCAGCACCTCGAGTGTCTCGGCATCGTCCAAGCGCAGGTGGTCGTAGGCAAAGTAGGTCTTAAACGACGAAACGCCCGCCTCGCGCATAGCCGCGAGATCGGCGCGGTTGCGCTCATTCCACTCGGCGAGTGCCATATGAAAAGCGTAGTTTGCCGTGCAGGTGCCGTCGGCGCGGTGGTGCCACTCGGCAAGGGCATCGGGCATGGTCACGCCGCGGTCGGCCGTCGCGTAGTCCACGATGGTCGTCGTACCGCCGCAGGCAGCCGCACGCGTGCCGGTTTCAAAGCTATCGGCTGTCCAATCCATGCCAGTCCAGCACTGCATGTGCGTGTGGCCGTCGATAAAGCCGGGAAACACCCAGCAGCCCGCGGCATCCTCGACGGTATCGCCCTCGGCCGGCTCAATCGCCGCGGCGATCCGCGCGATCTTATCGCCATCCATGGCAAGATCGGCGCGGCGAAGCCCCTGTGGCGTCACGAGCGCGCCGTTTTTGATGATGATCATAATTGCTCCTTATTGATTGATGCAGTTGGCCACGCGATCAAAATACGAGCAGGCGGCGATATGCTCCGCTATGCGTCGCTGTCCCTTGGCGGTATCAACGTCCCACAGCTCGTAGGCACGCGCCTCGACCAGCGCAACGTCGACGCGACCTTTGAGAATCGAGCCCCCGCCGTCCTTGCCCTCAAGACACATAAGTGCATCGAACAGTTCCGCCGGAAAGAGCACCGGGCTCGAAGGCCCACCATTACACGCAAGACGCACCGGATGTTTGCGGCCACGCTCGTCAAATGCATGAACCATAGCCTCAAAAGAATCCGCGCTCACAAGCGGCTGGTCGCCCGGCAAAAAGAGGCAACCTTTCCAGTTGCGTTCGACTCCCCACGAAAGGCCCGCACGGACGCTTTCGCTGCGTAGCTCGCCATCGTGCAGCACGCACGGGCAATGCTTGTCCTCGCAAACCTGGGCGACCTCGGGCCAACGCGTCGAAACCACGACGTCAAAGCCCCGGGGAACCGAATCGATGGTCCGGGCAATCAGCGGCTCGCCATAGATATCGGCAAGCATTTTGTTAGAGCCAAACCGCTTGCCCTCGCCCGAAGCCATAATGACGCATCCAAGTTTCATGGTGATACCTCCCCTGAAACCATCCTACCCATAACTCGCGCCGCGGGCATCCGCATCGAAAGCGCTTATCCCGCACGCCCGCGATGCAAAAAAGGGGCACCCCGCCGGTTGGCAGAGCGCCCCCTTTACATGGCTTACCTCAACCCGGCTTTAGGCCTGGAGCCAACGAGCGGTGTTGCGCTCGTTGAGGGCCTTGAGGGTAGCGGCGGGATCGGCAACCTTCTGCAGGAACATCATGGCAGCGATGGCGTACGGCTTGTAGCTGGCCTCCTTGTACATGCCCACGCGGTGCATGTCGAAGACGTCGGCGTTAACCTCGCCGTGCTCGCAGGAGACACCGGAGATGTCGGCGGGCAGCGGGTGCATAAAGATAGTGTCCTGGCCGTTGGCAGTCTTCTCCATGAGCTCGGTCGTGGAGCACCAATCCTGATGCGTAGCGTTCTGGGCGAGCAGCTCCTTCTCGAGCGCTGCGATGCCGGCGTCGTCGCCCTCGGCGTACAGGTTGGTACGCTTCTCCATGGCGGCAAACGGAGCCCAGCTCTTGGGGATCACGATGTCGGCGCCCTCGAAGGCCTCGGCCATGGTGTTGACCTGCTTAAAGGTGGTGCCGGACTCGGCGGCATAGCCCTTGGCGCGCTCGACGACCTCGGGCATAAGGTCGTAGCCCTCGGGGTGAGCCAGGGTGACGTCCATGCCAAAGCGGGGCAGCAGGCTGATCAGCGACTGCGGGCAGGACAGCGGCTTGCCGTAAGAGGGCGAATAGGCCCAGGTGACGGCAACCTTCTTGCCCTTGAGGTTCTCAAGACCGCCAAACTCGTTGATGAGGTAAAGCATGTCGGCAGAGGACTGCGTGGGGTGATCGGAATCGGACTGCAGGGAGATGAGCGTGGGACGGTGATCCAGAACGCCATCCTTGTAGGCCTGCTGCACGGACTCGGAGACCTCGGCCATGTAGGCGTCGCCCTTGCCGATGTACATGTCGTCGCGGATGCCGATGACATCGGCCATGAAGGAGATCATGGTAGCGGTCTCGCGGACGGTCTCGCCGTGAGCGATCTGGGACTTCTTCTCGTCCAGGTCCTGCAGCTCAAGGCCGAGCAGGTTGGCGGCCTTAGAGAAGGAGAAGCGTGTACGGGTGGAGTTGTCGCGGAACAGGGAGACGGCCAGGCCCGAGTCGAAGATCTTGGACGAGACGTTGTTCTCACGCAGCTCGCGCAGTGCGTCGGCGACGATGTAGAGCGCCTTGAGCTCATCGGTGGTCTTGTCCCAGGTGTGCAGGAAGTCGCTGCCGTACATACCCTTAAAATCGAGGCCGTTCAGCTGCTCGACGAGCTCGGTAAACTTAGCGTCCATGGAAATGTCCTTTCTAAAGATGAAACGATCGCAATGAGTAGATGTGCTCCGGCATGCGCGTGTGACTAGAACATACAGAGCACCATGACGAGGACCCGCCACCGTTGAGGAAGCATGGAAGATAACGACTGCGGGCCCCAAGTCAACAGGAGGTGCCGGGGGCATAGGCTGTCCCCGGCTCAACAAGATCGAGGAATGGGACTAATCGATCTTGTTGTTGGTCAGACCGGCGCGGAACACGGTGGCGTCGCCATCGGCCTTGCTCGGATCGTAGAGGTTCAGGGCAGCCACGTACATGGCGGCAGCGGTGACCAGGTCGTCCTTGTAGGTGACCTCGTTGGGAGCGTGAGCCTGAGACTCGGCACCCGGGCCAAAGCCCACGCAGGGGATGCCGTAGCGGCCCTGGATGGAGACGCAGTTCGTGGAGAAGGTCCACTTGTCGCACAGCGGGCGACCGGTGCGCTTGTCCATGCTGGGCTCGCAGCCGATGCGCTCATCACCGAACATGGCCTTGTGGGCGTCGACGAGGGCCTTGACGTGCGGAGCGGTCTCCTTGTTGATCCACGTGGGGAAGTAAGCCTCGGTCTCGTAGACCTCGCCGGTCCAGGACGGACGGTCGTACATGTACATGGAGACCTTCACGTCGTCACCGTACTTCTTGGCGGCCGGCAGGTTGCGGATCTCGTCCAGGCAGGACTCCCAGGTCTCTCCGGCGGTCATGCGACGGTCGATGGAGATGGCGCAGGAGTCAGCGACAGCGCAGCGGCTGGGGCTTGTGTAGAAGATCTGACTGACGGTGCAGGTGCCGCGGCCCAGGAAGCGGGCATCCTCGTAGTGCTCGGGGTTGTACTTGGGGTCGAGCATCTTGACGAGGCCCTTGATGTCGGTCGACTCGTCGCAGCCGTTGTTGTTGAGGGCACGGACGTCGGCGATGATGTCGGCCATCTTGTAAATGGCGTTATCGCCGCGGTCGGGAGCGGAGCCGTGGCAGGAGGTGCCGTGAACGTCGACGCGAATCTCCATGCGGCCGCGATGACCGCGATAGATGCCACCGTCGGTAGGCTCGGTGGAAATGACAAACTCGGGCTTAATGCCGTCCTTGTTGTAGATGTACTGCCAGCACATGCCGTCGCAGTCCTCTTCCTGGACGGTGCCGACGACCATGATCTTGTAGCCCTCGGGGATGAGGCCCATGTCCTTCATCATCTTGGCAGCGTAGGTAGCAGAAGCCATGCCGCCCTCCTGGTCGGAGCCGCCGCGGCCGTAGATGATCTCGTCGGTCTCGTAGCCCTCATAGGGATCGGCATCCCAATTCTCGATGTTGCCGATGCCGACGGTATCGATGTGGGAGTCGATGGCGATGATCTTGTCGCCCTCGCCCATAAAGCCCATGACGTTGCCCAGGCCGTCGACCTTGACCTCGTCATAGCCAAGGCTCTCCATCTCGGCCTTGATGCAGGCGACAACCTCACCCTCCTCGCAGGACTCAGAGGGATGGGAGATCATAGCGCGCAGGAAGCGAGACATATCAGCACGATGAGACTCAGCAGCAGCCTTGATAGCGTCGAAATCGAGTTCTTTAGCCATTGTTCATAACCTTTCAAACGAAGGGATCTACCTGTGAGGTGGCGGAGCGATACCTATTTATTCCGCCCAGTATTAGCAAGTGGGGTATTCGCCTTCCCAGACGATGCGGCGGTACTGGTCGGGGTCCGTGTCACCTTCCGTGGAGAAGCAGAGCACGGAGCTCGTCTTATCCAGACCGATGAGTTCCTTGAGCTCGGCGTACTCGGGATCGAGCATGAGGGTCTCGACCAGGCCGGTGGTCACAGCGCCGGACTCGCCGGAGATGACGCGCGGGTCGCCCTTCTCGGGAGCGCCCAGGGTGCGCATGCCGCGAGCGGTGACCCAGTCGGGGCAGGACACGAAGGCGGTGGCGTGGTTGCGCAGGATATCCCAGCCCAGGATGTTGGGCTCGCCGCAGCACAGACCGGCCATGATGGAGGGCATGTCGCCGTCCACGATGCGCGGATCGCCGTCGCCGGCGGCAGCGCCCTTGTACAGGCAGGCGGCAGGCGCGCACTCAACCACGACGAAGGTGGGCGGGTTATCGGGATACAGGTTGGTGAAGTAGCCCACCACGGCGCCGGCGAGCGAGCCTACACCAGCCTGGACAAAGACGTGCGTCGGGCGGTTGATGGCCATCTCGCGCAGCTGCTCGGCAGCCTCGGAAGCCATGGTGCCGTAGCCCTCCATGATCCAAGACGGGATCTTCTCGTAGCCCTCCCAGGCGGTGTCCTGAACGATGACGCCGCGCTCGCAGGCATCGGCCTCGGCGGCGGCCATGCGCACGCACTCGTCGTAGTTGACCTCTTCGATGGTCACCGTGGCGCCCTCGGCGGCAATGTTATCGAAGCGGGGCTTGGTGGAACCCTTGGGCATGTGCACGACGGCCTTCTGACCCAACTTGTTGGCAGCCCATGCCACGCCGCGGCCATGATTGCCGTCGGTGGCGGTAAAGAAGGTGGCCTGGCCAAAGTCCTTGGCAAGCTGATCGGAGGTCAGGTAATCGAAGGTGCACTCGGCAACGTCCTTGCCGGTCTCGTCGGCAATGTAGTTGGCCATGGCAAACGAACCGCCCAGAACCTTAAAGGCGTTGAGGCCAAAGCGATAGCTCTCGTCCTTAACGCACAGGTTGGACAGGCCCAGGCGCGCAGCCTGACCGTCCAGGCGAGCAAGCGGAGTGACGGTATATTGAGGGAACGACTGGTGGAAGGCGCGGGCCTTCTTCACGTGGTCGCGGCTCATGATTCCCAAGTGCTTGTCATCGCTCTTGGGCATCGTGTTGCCCGCCCACTGGATCTTATCGGCCATACGGTGAACTCCTTAAGTCCTCTCTTGCCGGCCCCGCATACGCGTTTCAGCCCATTCCCATTCATGCGACTGAACTTTTATGTGGATGCCAAACAAAAAGTTTGTTAGCACTGTTCTATCACACTTTTTGCTTGGCAAACCTAACAAATTGTTTGTTGCCGTAATCGGTACTTTTTCGCCGCCGAACGGTCATGAATTGCCTTGTTGATGGATTTGTTTGCGGTCAAGTGTGGTTTATGGCAAAGTGTGCCCAAACTAATTTTTAGGAAGGCACCCATGACCCCCGCACAGATTGAGTTTTACAAGCGCCTCGCACACGGTCTGGCGCTCCAATTTGGCCCCAACTGCGAAGTCGTCGTCCACGATCTGGAGACCGAGGACGTGGACCACTCCATCGTAGTGATCGAAAACGGCCACGTCAGCGGGCGCAAACTGGGTGACGGCCCCAGCCATATTGTGTTTGAGTCCATGCACGAGGGCACCACCGACGTGCACGACCGCGAGCCATACCTCACCAAAACCACCGATGGCAAGCTGCTCAAGTCCTCGACCATCTTTATCCGCAACGACGAGGGCAAGCCCGTCGGCATTTTGGGCATCAACTTTGACATTACGCTTATGAAGGCTTTTGAGCGTTCGCTCGACGCCTTTACCGGCACCGGCGGCACGGGCTATACCGAACCCGAGCCCATTACCAAGAACATCGGCGACCTGCTCGAGGACCTGCTGCACGAGTGCGAGCAGTTTGTGGGCAAGCCCGCGGCACTCATGACCAAAGACGAACGCATTCGTGCCATTGGCTACCTCGACCGTCGCGGCGCCTTCCTCATTTCCAAGTCGAGCGAGCGCGCCTGCGAGTTCTTTGGCATCTCAAAGTACAGCTTCTATAGCTACCTCAATGAGGCCAAGGCGGCAGCCGGCGACAAGTAGGCACTCGCCTGGATTGCCCCTCCCCTTTTGGGCGCGAGTTCTGGAAAGCACGAATCCGAGACCGAGCCGCTTGGGAAGTTCCATATAATCGATGTCATTAGTATTTCGAAAGGATGGGACAGAATGGCGTTGAGCAAGGCATCATGCACCGGTCGCGGATTGATTCCGGCAATTGGTGGACATGTGCACCGCATGTTCGATGAGGGTGAAGACGACCTGTTTTCGCTGAGCCTTGACGACGTGATGGATGATCGCCCGTGGACCGCCGACGAACTCATGGGCGGCGGGGCTCGCCCGTCAAGCCCCAATCCCGCACTTGCGCCTAAGTCCGCATCTGCGCCGACTCCTGCGCAGTCGCCTGTTTCGACACCCGCGCCTACGCCCGCACCCACTTCGGCGCCCACGCCCGCTCCCCGCCCCGCAAGCGACCCGTCCGAGACGGCGGCATTTCTCGCTGCAGCGACGCAGGGCAAATCGGCCGACAGCACTGTTATGTACAGCGCCCAGCAGTTGCCTGTTCCTGCGGCACGCAAGCCTCCGGTCGCAAGGCTCGATGAGCCCGTTGCCCATCAGGTTGCCTACGATTCCTGGGCTGCAACCGATCTGGATGAGACCTCTACCGGCATGCCGGCGCTCGATGTTCCAGTTAACCCGCTTTTTGCCGCCAACACGAGCGCCGCGGACTATGAGGGCGGTGCGGCATATTCCGATTATTCCGATGGCTATGCTGGCAACGGTCGCATCGAGACCGAAGATTATGGCACCGCATCGAGCGATTATCTCAACGATCCGTACGCTACCACGCCTGCACCGGAATATGACCCGGAGGCCGCGTCCGCGCCGGCGTATACCAAAAGTACGGGCGAAGAGCGCTTCGCCGATTATTACGCCGAGGAAAAGGCGCTGCGTTTCTCGGAATTTCCGCAGGCAGTCAAGGTTGCCTTTATCGCCATTGTCATTGCCCTGCTCGGCGCCATTGCGTTTGAGGGATTCCAGCTGTTCCGCGGCCCCACCCAAGCGGAGTCGGAAACCCAGCAAAAAGAGGACGATAACCAGTACCTGGACATCAACACCCTCAAGGGCGACCCCAACGACGGGGACGACGAGTAGCGAGGGCTGAAGGCAGCCGCAGGATCCCGCATCCAGCACCGGCTTCTAAGTGCTGTTTTGTCATCCAGCTACACTTTTCCGGATTATTTGCCTATCGAATTAGACACTTTTCCGAAGTTTTAAGGTGCCCATTTCGACACTTTTCCGTACTTTTACACGACTGATTTCGACACTTTCCCGAATGAAAGCCGAATAATCACTTGGGAAACCAACGCCGTTCACGCGTCATTTCGCGGATGGCGCTTGATTTCTGTCCGTACACGTTGATAGACTCCATCGTGCCCGCAAGGAGCGGGCGCGTTTTATCCAGAGTCGGGGTAGAGAGTTGGCTCCACGATCCCGACGCCAACCGGCCAAGAGGCACGGTGGCCCTGCCAACATCGATGAAAGGAGTCCGTATGGACAATTTCTCCGTGCGCAGCGAGCGCAACTTCCACAACCTGGCAGCCAAACCAAAACGAATGCATCTTCTGGACGGGCCGAGCGGCTATGCCTCGGCCATGGTCAAGAGCAGCCTCTCCCACCAGATGCGCTTTACCGTGCAGGTGCTCGAGGAAGAGCTCTGTGCCGCTGGCGACCCACACGTACTGCAAATCAAGCTGCTCGGAGACGATTCGCGTGAGCCGTCGAGTTGGATGCTGTTTGCCGACGGCGCGTGCATCGCGGACGGATCCGGTGCCTTTGCCCGTGAGTGCTTCTGCGAGGGAGCCGAGGTGTTTTTGGACCTGTGCCGAGATGCCGTCGGGGCTGCCGAGCTGCGCCACTGGAGCCAGAGGGAGTACGAGCTGCTGAGTGCGGCACGCGGGATTGCGGGGATGTAGGCAGACGCAGGCGGCGTGCAGCCGTTGCACGCCGCCGCTCAGGCCACGCGATGTCAAAAGACTGGCACTTGTGTATGCCTTTTGACAGTCCGAAAGCGCTAGCGAAGTTCATTGATGCCGCGGCTAGATGCGCAGCAGTAAAGAGATGCTGAATACAAATCGCACCCATCTCCAATGGATCCAACACGTCAAAATAAGCACAGATACCCGAGCGCTTATGCTACATGGAAGCACAGAGAGGCCCGCGTTCCGAACCACCACAGCTCGGAACGCGGGCCCCAGCAACTAATTCTTTTCGGATAATCCCAATCCAGTAATCTCCTGATAGCGCCGCTTCAACGTATACGCATCGGGAAGCCTAGAGATCCTCTGATGAATCAACTCATTAAAATCCGCCAGATTTCCGATTACGACATCGATGCCGCCAGCAGCGTTGAGCAAATCGACGTACGTCATAAAGCGAAACTCGAACGGAATGCCCTCGATTTCCTTTGTGCATCCATCATGAAAGTCAATCAGTCTCGAAACGTCATGGGCAACGTACGTGACTCTAACGGTCATGTCGTAGGGTTCGTTGCGCAACTTCGCCTCGTGCTCGTGGTAGCGCACAGTTTCATGCAGGGAGTTAATGTGCGCCTGAATGTACTCATCCCGCAGACCGCCACCGTGTGCCTCATAGGCTTCGATATGTGCACGATTTGAAAGGTCCAAGTATTCAACATCGCCATATTTGCGCCCCGAAGCGTTCGTCTCGTTCACGGAAGAGCCGAGACCCCTTGCGAACCAGCCCTCTTCCGGATGAATGCAGCGGGTAAGGAAATCTACCAGCCTCTGATCGAGAACGCCCTTGGTTAAACTGTTTGAGATCCCCACGCGCTTGACAAAAGCCTTGATGGAATCGACGCCGATCGGCTCCAAAGGCGTCTTCGTTTGACGAGAATCGGCAATGAGAATCAAATAACAACGAATAATGTGAGCAACGCGTCTTCTCGTCGTGTAGGGCAACTCTGCCAGAATGCTAAAGACATCGGCAAGTAGAATCGAGCCGTTCCCAGTCTGCCGGGAGAGTTTCGTTTCGGCCCATGCTTCGTCAAGTGAATAGACAGACTTGGCGTTGTTGAGGTATGGATTCTCCTGAGTGGGATGATACATGGAGTTCCAAAGCGCCTTTACATTGCTCGAACGGGGCGTGCATTCGTAAATCGCCCTGCCGGGGAATCTGTCAACCATCTCAAGCGTAAGCAACTCAAAGTAGAGCATAAACTGGTACGGCTCAAAAGGAATGAGGCCCAAGTCGATAACATCGTCGGCAAGCGTATCGCATCTCGAGAACGATCCGAGAAGGCCTCGGAAAGTTTCTCCAGCGACGTCAGGTTCGATATCACCAAACAGGGCGGCGACGTCTGAAACGTCAGTTTCATGTATTCCGGCTATCCTCTCAGAGCCGAAGGGCGGGTCAATACCGATAGAACTGATTACAGCATTGATGGCGTCGAAAGTTGCGGCAGGAACGTTAAGAATGCCTCTAATCCTATCGAGACCGAGGTGTTGCTCCACGACAAGGGTACGAATGAGCGGAGCACAGCCAATCAAAGCGATTGCATGACTCCTTGCCATGAACTGCTTCTCCTCGAGTTTTTCTTCGAGCTTGAAGTAGCCGTTCGCGAGCTCTTCCATTTCATGGTCGACGCCAACCGCGGCGCTAATGACGTCCTTCAATTCCTTTGAGGGACTATCGTAGTTCTCAAGCCAAAAGCTCCACATCTCGCTGAAGCGATCGGAGATCTCTTCGGCGGGAATCCTGGATTCCTCAGGGCCGTTCTCGTAATAGTCCGCAACCTGAATCGCGGTGCTTTCCATCGAGTTCGGATCTATAGGCAGGGACGCCGCCAGAAGCGCTTCGCATATTTCAGAAATGTTTGCACTGCTACTCATTTACACGCTCCCATAAAGGTTGAGGCTCATAAGCGATAAGGCCATCAAGATCGTCGCTTATCGCACTGAAGGTTAATCCGCAGGCACAAAGCACTTGAGAAAGCTCAGAGACAGTTATGCGCTTGGAGCCGCTTTCCAGTTTCGAAATCGACGCTTGCTGGCATCCCGTTGCCTCAGCGAGCGCCGCCTGTGACATCCCGGAGCGTCTCCGCCATTTAGCGATAAGTCTCCCGAGAGAAAGATTGAAGTCTTCCATAAACGCCCCCTTCCGGCAGCAACGCATGCTTGTATATGATATCATCCCATGAGCTCATTCCATATTGGAATGAGCTCTACTATTCAGGAGGATTGCTCTAATGAAGCGTTTCGTCAGCCTTTATTCGGGAGCGGGCGGTCTCGACCTCGGCTTCATCGCCGCCGGGTTCACCCCCGTATTTGCGAACGATATCAACCCGGACGCCATGAAAACCTACGCTGCCGCGATGGACGCGATCTCGAAGAAGACCGGCAAAACACTGAGCCACAGGATAGTCACGGGGGATATCAGGGAGGTTGAGGAACTGCCCGGAAGGGGTTCGGCGGAGCTAGTCATTGGAGGACCGCCCTGTCAGGGCTTCTCGGTCGCGGGGAAGATGGACCCGAACGACCCCCGCTCGCGTCACGTCTTCGACTTCCTCGGCATGGTCGAGAGGGTCCAGCCCCAAGCGTTCGTGATGGAGAACGTCAAGGCACTCGCCAAGAACAAGCGCTGGGCTGGAACTATCGCCGACATCCGCAAGAAGGCGGAAGAGATTGGCTACAAAACCAACCTTGAGGTGCTGAACAGCGCCAATTACGGCGTCCCGCAGACCAGAGAGCGTATGTTCCTCGTCGGGATCAAGGACCCCTGCATCGAGTACAACTACCCGCAGCCGACAGTCAAGGAATGGGTGGGTGTGGCCGACGCCCTGCGCGGGCTGCCCCCTCTCGGCGAGCCGGGCAATGATCAGACTTGCAAGGCGAAGGTAACTACGGCAAAAAGCCCCGTGCTCCGTCCGTCGCCGTTTGCAGGCATGCTGTTCAACGGCCAAGGCCGCCCAATGGACATGGACAAGCCCGCGCCGACGCTTCCCGCCTCAATGGGCGGAAACAGAACGCCGATTGTCGATCAGGAGACGCTCGAAACCGGAGCGACCCAATGGGTCGAGAAATACCACGAAGAGCTTCAGAAAGGCGGGAAAGTAGCCGATAGCGTTCCTCCTCGCCTTCGCCGCATCTCGGTCCAGGAAGCCGCCACCATACAGACATTCCCGAGGGATATGCCTTGGTATGGTTCGCAATGCTCCCGCTATCGGCAAATTGGAAACGCCGTTCCTCCCAAGATGGCTTTTGCGGTTGCGCAATCTGTCGCAGAAGCCCTTGGCATGGATATAGACGCAAACCCCTCTCTGCTTGACGAGCTAGGGTAGGCAATAAGGGCCCGCAATGTGGCTACCGCTCCAAAACTTTGCCGAGGGTTTCATCCAAGCTCTCCCACTCGAGATCTGCAAGGTCCAGTCGATAGCTCAAATCGCGAATGCGATCCGGAACGTCCTTGAGAAAGTTGTTAGTCCTGGCAGAATAGCATCGTATATCACGAACGAGATAAGCAGTATTAAGCCCCTTTTCATCTACCCTGAGAAGCTGCTACAGGTTCATGACGCTGGTCGTTCAACCATATGTCCCGCAAAAGGGCATACGGCCTTTAATTTGCATCAGATTCTAAACGTCACGCATGAGAAATCAGCGAGGCCCCAAGTTAAAGCGAGAGCCGAACTCACTCACGGCGCGCTACAGCCGTGAACCCTCCAAGCCCGCCAGCCGTTCAGATGTTCTAAATGATATACAGCTTGAAACCTGGCGACTTGAATCGAAGGTCATTCCTGGGACTATCGGTAGGCAGCCTATCTGCATGCGTTGATCTATCAAATTGGCCTTGACGCCAAGGTGTATCCAGCACTCGACCGCCGTTCTTAGCACATCTCCCTACCTCCCCTCCGCCTTCAGCTTCAGCAGCAGGTCGCCCAGCTCGGGGCACTTGTTGGAAAGGCGCATCTGGGCTCGATCGCCCATCCTCCACCGCTGGCGGATCTCCTGAGCACGCGGACTCACGCGATAGTCCCCGTCCATCACCTGCTTGAGCAACTTGGCGGTCACGCGCGCGTCGGCTAGGGCACTGTGGGCGTGACCCGTCGACTCGTCAAACTCGATGCCAAACCACGTCGCCGCGTCATTCAAAGAGACGCACTCGTGGCTGCCCACGTCCATGATCGAGGTGTAAAACGCCTGCAGATCGGCCCAGTCCGTAGGAAATGCGGCAAGGTCGATTTGCTTTGCCTGGCACTCGGTCATAAGCTGTCGACGGTCCGTCCCGCTCCAGCAAACTATCTGGGCGGAGTAGCGGCCGATCCAATCGCTGAGCCTTTTGATCACCATGTAGAGCGGGTCGGCCATCGCGGTGTCCACGGCCGATATACCTGTGAGCTCGCGGACGGGAAACGCAACGCCTTCGGTAAATTCCGTCTGCACAAACTGCGAGAACTCGCCCATAACGTTGCCGTGGTAATCGAGCTTGACGGCGCCGACCTCGATAATCTCGTTGCGCAGTCCACGACGTTGGCGCTGCTTTGGCACCGGCGCAAACTCAAAGTCCAGCACAACCTGGCGCGCAAAGTTCGTCGTATCGATAGCCGAGATACACGGCGTCTTTTCAGCTGACACGGTTAGGGCCTTTCTCCGTTGCCTGCCGCCTGCTACATAGGCGGCTACATTGCCGTAAGGATAGGCGCCCGCGCGGACATGAAAGCTGGGCGCAATACCATGCGCCAGGCACACGTCATGCAGACGGCCCCAAGAGAGTTGCCCGCTCTATTCAAATGCATGAAAAAGATTTAGGCCCGGTGACTTGAATCAGCGGTCATCCCGGGCCCATCAGAGCTCGTAGAGCTCTTGGTTGCTTTGGTCTCGCTCTTCACGGCGCTTATCGAACTTTCCGAGGCACTCAAGCAGCATTCGAAGCATAACAAGTCGCTGCCATTAAGGCACTGACCTCTTGACCAAGCAACGGCGCTGCCCAGCTATCACCCTTGGGCTGCCGTCAACTTTATTCTATCCGCGAGCATCTGGTTTACCAAATGGATTTTCGGTAAAGGAAGCACGGCACGCCCGCAAAACCACTACGCCCCAAGTGCCGCCATGGGAATCACCGCCACGCCGTCGTCGCGTGTGTAGGCAATGCTCCCCTTTCCAACCACGACCGCCAAAAACGCCGGCGCGGCATTCTGGGCGGCAGGATTGGAGAGCACTTTCCTCTCCAGCGCCTTGAGATTTCTCGCTCCATCGTCTGCTTTCGCATCACTCAGCTTGACCTCGATGGCTCCCCAGCGCCCGTCGTGCTCAACGATCAGATCGACCTCAAGGCCCTTCTCATCTCGGAAATAATGGACACTGTTGTCGACACCGCCGTAGGTGGAAAGGAACACGCGCACGTCGCGCAGGACGAGATTCTCAAAGAGCATCCCCAGCGTTTGCATATCGCCAAGCAGCCGCTCAGGGGTAGCCCCCAGCAACGCCGCCGCAAGTGACGGGTCACAGAAGTAGCGCTTGGGGCGCACGCGAACGCGGGCCTTCGAGCGCATGGGCGGCTCCCATCCGCACAGGTCCTCGGTCAGCTTGAGCCTGTTGAAGAGGTCCAAGTACGCAGCGATGGTCCTCTCGTCGGGGCCCGCCTCACCGTACGAGGCGTCCTTTACGAGCGTCTTGTACGTGACAGCCTGGCTCTCGTTCATGGCAAGAGCTCGCAAAAGGCCGTGTGCAAGCTCGGGCGACATGCCCTCGTCCAGCACGTTGACGTCGAGCACCGAGTGCACGTACTGGCTTGCCGTCTCTCGCGCAAGATCTTCCGAAAGCCCAAGATTTGCAGGCCAACCGCCCCTGCAGCACCAGCGGGCGACGTCATCCACCGTGCTCTCGCGACGCTGAGGGGCAAAATCCTCGCCCTTAAAGAGGCTTGCCAGTGACACGAGCGGCTCGCCGTCGCCCGACTCACACAGGGCCATGGGGCGCATTGACAGACGGGCGATCCTACCCGTGCCGGAATGACGAACATGGCTGCGCTCCTCGCTTTTGAGCGCGGTCGAGCCCGTGAGCAAAAGTGTCCCCCGTTCGTTGCCGCTCGCGTCCACGAAACGCCGGGCGGCATCCCAAACCTCGGGCACCTCCTGCCATTCATCGACCAGGTGTGGCGCATCGCCGATGAGCGCCAGGCTTGGGTCGACCTCTGCCGCCGCACGCTGCGCAGGCTCATCGAGCCTGGAGACGCTCGCCGAGCGAGAGAGCGCCGTCCAGGTCTTGCCGCACCATTTGGGGCCGTTGATCTCCACACAGCCAAACGCCCGCATAAGGGTGTCGAGGCGCTCCTCTATGAGCCGGGGCCTATATCCCTTTTGGGTCAATCTCTTTGGTGCATCCATAGACGGCCGTCCCTCTCTATCACGCGATATGCGAAATTACGCCATTCTCAATGCTGATTTTACGCTACTTTCAATGTAGTTTTTACGCCATGACAGATGTAGTTTTTACGCCATTTTCATTGAAGGTTTTACGCTTGGCATCCTTAGCGCGACCCATTCCGAGCATCACATCAGAGCGTGCTTGGTTATCTCCGCTCGCACATCTCGGCAAACGAAATCAGCTTGGCATCTCCCCTGCTCGCCGCAGCTTCCTGACATCCTTGCGTAAAGCCTCGCTTCGAGAAGATCGCATAGCTTTTGTGCTGCCGCCTAAAGAGCTCGCTTCGATGCACGAGCTTTTGCAGCACGTCTTCGCCCACCGGTTCATTGCGCCATTTGCATTCCGCAAACAGCGCAGTGCCCTCGCCATCGTCAACAATCAAGTCGATTTCTTCCTGCGTATGCGTGCGATTATCCGTCCCCCACCAGCGCCCAACGCTTGCCGGAACCACATCAAGCTGGCCCGCCCGCGCGAGTTCGTACACGTATTGTCTGCATATAAGCTCAAAGACCGTACCCATGTAATCCGATACGTGCGGCTCAATGCGCTCATACGCCATCTCGGCCATATCGTTTTGAATCAGCCCGATGTTCTGCGGAACAAACTTGTACCAGAACCTAAACATCTGATCGCTCAGCAGATACACGGCTCGCTTATTGCTCGTCTCGTTTAGGGGCAGCTCGCGCTCGACAATCCCAAGCGACGCCAGCTTATCCACATAGCTCTTTACGTTGCTCGCAGGGATTCCCGTAGAGCTCGCAATCTCCGAGATCTTCGAGCGCCCCTGGGCAATTGCTTGCACGATCGCATCATATTGCTCGGGATTGCGGCACTCCTGCAATAGCAGGTTACTCGGCTCCTCAAAGAGATAGCCCGTAGGAGTTAGAAAAAGACGTTTGATGTTGTCCTTGAGCGGTGCGGCAGGATCGACTTTCTCGATATATGCAGGAATGCCACCTGTCATGCCATAGCAAACTGCAGCGTCTTCGCGACCCATGCTCTGCCACAACCCGAGGGTCGTCGTAAAATCGAGCGGCATGATCTTAAACTGGGCCGTACGCCTACCGTATAGTGGGCTCTCGTAGCCCAACACCTGTTCCTCCATAAACGAAAGAGACGAGCCGCATAGGATCAGCATTAGCCTGGTCTCTTTGTATAAGTGGTCGATCTTGTCTTGCAGCAACGAGCTGATCTCGGGATTCGATTGGGCGAGATAGGGATACTCGTCAATCACGACAATCAAACGCTCCGTTCGAGCCATGGTGACCAATGCATCGAACGCCTCGTCAAAACTACGAAACGACACGCCTGCAGCACCAACCGAGCCTGCAAGTATCGCCTGGCTAAAGCCGTGCAGGTTTGCCTCCGCATTGGTACGACGAGCTTGAAAGTAAATAGCCTTCTTGCCTTGGATGAACTCTGTGATAAGGCGCGTTTTACCCACACGACGGCGGCCGTAAATCACAGGCATCTCAAAGGAGTCCGTGCCATACAGTCGATTGAGCTCGGACATTTCCGCTGTTCTTCCGACAAACATAGACCATCCTTCCTTTACGTTATAGCTAGCTATATTATACCTTCCTATAATATAGCTAGCTATAACGTAATTCGACAAGCGGCGCACACGAAAGGGGCGGTACACCACCGCACGTGGACCGTTCCGGAAAATGCATCCCGTTCTGGAGCCAAAAACTGGGCCGTAGTTTCCGCCAAGCATCCCATCCGGAAAGCGTGTCCCGTTCTGAGCGCCAAATCCGGGACGCAGTTTCCACTCCAAACAAAGGGCCCCGGCTCGCGATGGAGCTGGGGCCAAAGGCGCAGCATATACAGTTGATGTTGAGCGCGAACAGCCCATCAGCAATGGTCGTCCGCACCCCACCCTACCCGCGGTTGCGAACGCGGCTGTACGGCGTATCCACCATGGGCAGATCCGGACGCAGCTTGCCGTCGAATGCGCGATAGGCGTTCTGTACGGCGGGCGCCGTGGGAATCGTTGCGATCTCACCGATGCCCTTGCCGCCGTATGCCACGGGCAACAGCTCGTCCTTCTCCACGTAGATGGCGTGGATATTCGGAATCTCGGGCGCACGGAACAGCCCGAGCGTACCGTACCTTGCCTGGGGTACGCAGTCCTTGAGCGGCCAGTCCTCGGTAAGCGCATAGCCCATACCCATGAGCACGCCGCCTTCGATCTGACCCTGGATGGAGATGGGGTTGACCACCTTGCCGGAATCGTGCGCGGCATAGACCTCGCTCACGCGGCCGTCATCATCCAGAATGACCACATGCGTGGCAAACCCGTAGCAGATGTGGCTCTTGGGGTTGGGAACGTCGGCGCCCAGCTTGTCGGTCGGCTCCAGGTACACGTAGCCAAACTCGCATCCCTCGAGCGCCTTGATGGCAGCCGCGGGATCCTGAGGATGCATACCCTGGCCGGCGACGAGCTCCTGCGTGCGCAGCTGATAGGCGCGACCGTCGTCGTACTCAATCTTGACGCCGTCGCCATGCGCGCTCACGGGAGTATCGGGTGCGGGCTTGCCGGCCTCGATGTCAAGCATGGCATCGCGCAGCAGGAAGGCGGCACCGCGCACGGCCTCGCCGGTCACGACCGTCTGACGCGAGCCAGACGTGGTGCCGGAGTCGGGAGCGTTCTCGGTAGAGCACTCGCCATTGGCAATGCAGCTCAGCGGCAGACCGCAGGCCTCGGCAACGTCCTGCAAAAAGACCGTGTTGCAGCCCTGGCCGATGTCGGACGTGGCGGCGTAGACCACGGCGCGGCCATCCTCGACGCGGATCTTGCAGCGGCCGGCATCGGGCAGGCCCACGCCCACGCCGGCGTTCTTCATGGCGCAGGCGATACCGGCGTGTCCGGGATGCGCGTAGTAGGCATCCTTGACCTCGAGCAGCGTCTCCTTCAGTGCCGTGGAGCAATCGGCAATCTGGCCGTTGGGCAAAACCTCGCCCGGCTCGATGGCGTTACGGTAGCGGATCTCCCACGGATCCAGGCCGACCTTCTCGGCCAGCAGGTCGATCAGGCTCTCGAGCGCAAACTCGGACTGGCAAACGCCAAAGCCGCGGTACGCACCGGCGGGCGGGTTGTTGGTGTAGTAGCCAAAGCCGCGAATGTCGGTGTTCTGGTACTTGTAGGGGCCGACGGCATGCGTACAGGCGCGCTCGAGCACCGGGCCGCACAGCGACGCGTAGGCGCCGGTATCAAAGTTGATCTCGCAATCCAGGCCGGTAAAGTTGCCCTCGGCGTCGCAGCCCAGTGTAAAGGTGCCGTCCATGGCGTGACGCTTGGGATGGAAAGCGAGCGACTCGGCACGCGTGAGCTTACACTTCACAGGACGCTGGAACTTATATGCGGCGAGCGCGGCCAAGTGCTGGATGGACACGTCCTCCTTGCCGCCAAAGCCGCCACCCACGAGCATGGTCTCGACGACCACGCGCTCGGGCTCGCTATCCCAGCCAAACATGTGAGCGCACTCTTTGCGCGTGTCGTAGGCGCCCTGGTCGGTCGACTGCACCTTGACGCCATTCTTGTACGGGAAGGCAACGGCGCACTCGGGCTCCAAGAAGGCATGCTCGGTAAAGGGCGTGGTAAAGCGCTGCGTCACGGTAAACGCGCTCTCTGCCAGCGCCTTGGCGGCGTCACCGCGCGTCACGTGACGGCTCTGGCACACGTTGTCCTTGAGCTCCACCGTGTTGCCAAAGGCAAAGAAGCTGTCGTGCAGGCGCGGGGCGTCGGCAGACCTGGCCTCGGCGATGTTGCGCACGGGCTCCAGCGGCTCGTAATCAATCTTTACGAGCTTCTTGGCCTTCTCGAGCGTCGCCTCGTCCTCGGCAACCACCAGCACGATGGCATCGCCCACGCAGCGGGTGATGTCGCCCTGGGCGATCATGACGTCCCAGTCCTGGATAAGGTGGCCGACCTGGTTGACCGGCACGTCCTCGGCGCGCAGGATGCCAACCACACCGGGTAGGGCCTCGGCCTTGGAGGTATCGATGGAGAGCACGCGGGCACGCGGATACTTGGAGCGCACGGCGCTGGCGTAGGTCAGGCCCGGCTGGTCGATCTCGTCGATGTCGTCGGGGTACTTGCCCTCGCCGAGCACCTTCTTGCGCACGTCAATACGGAAGGCGCGCTTGCCCACGCCGTAGTCGTCGCCGCGCTCCAGATCCTCGTCGATCTGCTTTTCGCCGCGGAGCACCGCAGCGGCCAGCGCAATGCCCTCGATAATCTTTTTGTAGCCGGTGCAGCGGCAAACATTGCCGCGGATGGCGTACTTGATCTGCTCCTCGGTAGGCTCGGGATCCTCGGCGATGAGCGCTGCACCCGCCATGACCATACCGGGGATACAAAAGCCGCACTGCACGGCGCCCACGGCGCCAAAGGCGTACACAAAGGCCTCGCGCACGTTCTCGGGCAGGCCCTCGACAGTCACGATGTCGCGGCCGGCGGCAAGGGCGGTGGTCAGCACGCACGCCTTGACGGCCGCACCGTCCACATGGATGGTGCAGGTGCCGCAGGCGCCCTCGGAGCAGCCGTCCTTGGCGGAGTGAATGTGCAGGTCGTCGCGCAGATAGCGCAGCAGCGGTTTGTTTTGGGTCGTCGTGTGCTCGACGCCGTTAACGGTAAAAGTGAATTCCTGTGCCATGGTGATTCCCTTCTACACGCCGGCGGCGATACCGGTGCGGTCGTGGATGGCGCCATGCGGGCAGACGACGGCGCACATGCCGCACGACAGGCAGTCCGTGCCGTCGATATGGGCGCAGTTGTCCTCGATGCGGATAGCGCCGGCAGGGCACTTTTTGGCGCACATGCCGCAACCGATGCAGCTGGTGTCGCAGATCTTGCGCGCAATGGCGCCCTTATCGGTGTTGTTGCAGCGCACCAGGATGTTCTGGTAGCCGGGGACGAAGGCAATCACGCGCTGCGGGCACGCCATGCCGCACAGGCCACAGCCCGTGCACTTGGAGCGGTCCACGCGGGCGATGCCATCGACCAGCGCAATGGCGCCGTGGGGGCAGGCCGTGACGCAGGCGCCACAGCCAATGCAGCCTTCGCTGCAGTGGGCGTCGCCGCCTGCGGAGGCGCAACCGCTTCCGCAGGCAACGTAGGCCACGTTATGTTGAATGGATTTGGCCATAAGAGACTCGCCTATTTCTTAAGAAGGTACGAATAGTTGTCGCGCACAGCCCTGATGGTCAGGCGGACGGCCTCGGGAAGACCGGTGTTGACGGCATCGACCGAGACGGTGCGGACCGTGCCGGCGACGCGAACCTTAAAGTGGTCCTCGTCCACGGCCAGGAAGCCCTCGTTCTCGGAGTTCTCCATGTCCTCCTCGCTCCAGAACAGGGTGAGCTTGTCCTTGTAGGGACGACCCTCCTGGTAAGGGCAGAACACGGCGCAGTTGCCGCACTCATTGCACATGCCGTCGACATGGACGACCTGATGCTTGGCCAGGCCCGGCACCTTAATTGCCACGTTGGCGCGGTTGGGGCACACGTCGCAGCAGACCTCGCACACCGAGCCGCAGCCCAGGCAGCGGGTCTTGGTGCAGTTGCGCTTGTCGCGGCACAGCGACCCCTTGCGCTCGTAGCAAGTGTCCTCGCGGCCGGCCTGCTCGTTGCAGTCGGCGTACTTGTTAAAGTCCACGTCGGCGATGGCACGGGCGACCTCGGCGGCATCGGCGATAGCCTCGACCACGGTGGCAGGACCGCGGCGGCAGTCGCCCGCAGCCCAGACGCCCTCGACGCCGGTGGAGGTAGCGGCAAGGCGGCCGCGACGGTCGTGCTCGACGCCCGCGGCATCGTACAGGCTGGCGTCGATGCCCTCGCCCACGGCGCAGATCACCGTGGTGGCGGGAAGCTCAACAGTCTCGCCCGTGGCGACGGGGCTGCGGCGGCCGCTTGCATCCGGCTCGCCAAGCTCCATAACATCGCAGGTCAGCACGGCGCCGTTGAGTGCCTTAGGTGCCAGCAGCTCGCAGAACTCAACGCCGTCGGCAAGAGCAAGATCGAGCTCTTCCTCATCGGCGGGCATCTGCTTCTTGGTGCGGCGGTAGACCAGGCGCACGTTCTTCACGCCGGCCAGGCGCTTGGCCACGCGGGCCGCGTCCATGGCGGTGTTGCCAGCGCCAATGACCACGACGTCCTCGCCCAGCTCGAGCTTCTCGCCCTTCTTGGCGGCCTCGAGGAACTCCAGCACGTCGAGCTCGGCGCCCTCGCCCAGGCCCGCAGAGCCGGGCATCCAGGCACCGGTGGCCACGACCACGTCGGTAAAGCCCTGGTCCTTGAGCTCGTCAATGGAATCAACGCGAGCGTTGAGCTGCACCTTGGCGCCAAAGGCTAGGCAGAGCTCGGCATCGTGGGAGATATCGTCGCTCGCGATACGGAACTCGGGAATCACGTGACGGACCACGCCGCCGAGCGAATCGCGGGCCTCAAAGATGGTGACGGGCACGCCGGCACGCGTCAGGAAGAACGCCGTCGCCAGGCCGGCCGGGCCGCCGCCGATAACGGCAACGTTGCGCTCGCCGTCGTTGGCGATGGCCTGGGCGCGCAGCTTGGGCAGCACGGCGGTCATGGCCTCGCGGGCGGCCTTGAGCTTGCTGGCGCGAATCTGGGCGCCCTCGGGCTCGTAGAACGCACGCTCGCAGGCACGGCCGCAGGGATGCGGGCAGATGGTGCCGGTAATGAACGGCAGGGCGTTGCGCTCGATGATGATGTTGAGTGCGTCCTCGTAGCGGCCCTCGTCAATGGCCGCCAGGTAGGCGGGAATATCCTGCTGGATGGGGCAGCTCGTGCGGCACGGCGTGGTAAAGCAATCGGAAAGAGGGCTCTTGCCGGCGACCTTGCGGTCGGGCAGCGGACGCAGCGGCTTCTTGTAGAGCGGGTTGGTGAGTGAGTCGGTCTGGATCGCAGTCACAGCCTCGAGAGAGACACCCGCGAACGGCTTGCCATCCAGGTCGGTAAACTCGCCGGCCATCTGGCTAAAGCGCTCGTAGCCACCGGGCTTGAGCACGTCGGTCGCCAGGGTGACGGGCCAAATGCCGGCATCGTACAGGGCGCGGATGTTGTAGACCGTAGCACCGCCGGAGTAGCTGATGCGCAGCTTGCCATCGAACTGCTCGGTAATGCGACGGGCAGCCTCGATGGTCAGCGAGAACAGCGAACGGCCGGACATGTACATCTCGGTGGAAGGCAGCTCGTTCCTCGTCACGTCGACGGGGAAGGTGTTGGTGAGCTTGACGCCAAACTCCAGGCCGCGCTCGGCGCACAGGGCAATCAGGCGCTCGAACATGGGCACGGCGTCGGCCCACTGCAGGTCCTCGCGGAAGTGCGTATCGTCGAAGACGATGTAGTCAAAGCCCAGCTCGTTGAGGCGCTGACGTGCAAACTCATAGCCCAGCAGCGTGGGGTTGCACTTGATGTAGGTGTTGAGGCCCTTCTCGGTGATGAGGTAGGTCGCGATGCGCTCGATCTCGGCGGGCGGGCAGCCGTGCAGGGTAGACTCGGTGATGGAGTTGGAGACGCGTGCCGGGATGGACTCGACAAACGCGGCGTCGACATGCTCAAACTTGTCCAGGTTGGCGAGCGCCCATGCGCGGCACTCGTTCCAGACGTCGGAGCCGCTGGCGTCCTTCATGCCCTCGATGTAGGCGTCGACCTTGGGGCTCTTGATGCCCTCCAGGTCATAACCCACGGACATGTTGAAGACAAAGCCGTCCGGGCTGCCCAGGCCGTACTCGCGAGCGATCAGGTGGCAGGCAAACCATGCCTTCACGTACTCGGCAAAAGCCTGCGGAACCTCGAGCTCGGTCGACCACTCGCAGTTGTAGCACTCGTCCTGCGCCACAATGCAGGGCTTGTTGACACACTTGGAGAGCTCCTCGCCGTCCATAACCTGAACGGTCTTGAGCTCAAAGAAGCGGGAACCGGCCACGTAGGATGCCACGATGTTCTGGGCCAACTGCGTATTGGGACCGGCGGCCGGGCCAAACGGAGTCTCGATGCGCTCGTCAAAAATGGGAAGCGCGCCCTCCTGGTTGGTCGTGACCATCTTGCGCACGCCAAAGACGGCGCCCTGAGTCTTGTGCTCCTCGATGATCCAGTTCATCAGCTGCGAAAACGGGATCGGCCTCATGATGTCGCTCATAATGAGTTCCTCTCTGTAACGCCCGGCGAGACCGCGCGGCGGGCGCAAATACGGTGTAGCGCTAGCACAGCGCCGGCGACCCCGCGGAGGCCGCCTATGCGCGCGCCGGATGTGGCGAAACATCCGACGCGCGCGAATCTACTTGTGAATTAGTAGGTGCGATCGTTGAGCGTGCTCCAGAGCTTCTTGGACTCGGCCATGGTCCACGCGTTGATCTTGTCCTCATCAATGCCAACGAACTCGCGATCCTTGTACAGGACGCGGCCGTTGATGATGGTGGTGCGGCAGTTTTTGCCCATCATGCCAAAGAGCATGTGGCCGTCGATATTCTCCTCGCTCAGCGGCGTAAAGGGCTTGTAGTCCATAACGATAACGTCGGCGGCAGCGCCGGCCTCGAGCACACCGAGCTTGCGATCGAAGTACTTGCTCGCCATCTTGGCGTTGTTCTCGAACAGCATCGTCATGGCCTCGCACCAGCCCACGTTGGGCATGGCGGCGTTGTGGCGCTGAATAATCAGGAAGACCTTAAGGCTCTCGAGCATATCGTGGGTGTAGGCGTCGGTGCCCATGCACACGGGGATGCCGCGGCGGAAGAACTCGAGCACGGGGGCGCAGCCCACGGCGTTGCCCATATTGGATTCGGGGTTGTTGACCAGCCAAGTGCCGGACTCCTTGACGATATCCATCTCGGCAGGCGTCACGTGGATGCAGTGGCCCAGCATGGTGTCGGGACCCAGCAGGTTGTGCTGCAGCAGGCGCTCGACGGGGCTGATGCCACCGCGGTTGAGGCGGGAGTCCCACACGTCGTTCATGCCCTCGCACACATGGATGTGGAAGCCGGTCAGGCCGTTGTTGGCCTCGGCCATCTTATCCATGGTCTCGTCCGAAAGCGTAAAGGTAGCATGTCCGCCAAACATGGCGGCGATCATGTGGTTGTCGTTATCGCGACGCTCCTTGGCGGCCCACTGGGCAAATTCGGCGTTCTCGGCAATGGCCTGGTCGCACTTTTCCTGGCCGCGGCGATCGGAGACCTCGTAGCACAGGCACGAACGCATGCCCAGCTCCTGAGCTGCATCCTTAATGGTAAAGAGGCTTCCCGGAATCTCGCAGAAGCTCGCATGGTGATCGAAGATCGTGGTGACGCCATCACGGATGGAGTCCAAAATCGTAGCATAGGCGCTGGCCTTGGTGCCGTCGAGCGTCAGGTTGTCGTCGATCTTCCACCACTGCTGCTCGAGATTCTCCAAGAAGTTGGTGGGGTTGCAGCCCTTAATGGCAAGGCCGCGGGCCAGACCCGAGTAGATGTGGGTGTGGCAGTTGATGAGTCCGGGCATGATGAGGTTGCCCTGGGCATCGACGTACTCGGCATCCGGGTACTTGGCCTTGAGCTCGCGCTCGGGGCCCACTTCGACGATCGTATCTCCGTCAATGGCGACCGCACCGTTTGGAATAAACGGGGTCTGAGCGTTGCGGGTAAAGACGGAACCGTTAGCGACCAGAAGCATGGATGCTCCCTTCAACATCAGAGGCGGGGTTTGACACCTCTGACATGGCGGAGTGCGAAGCGCCGGCCTACACCGGAAACGGGCCCTCTCCCGTCAACGCTTCACCAAAGGGACAAACCCTTTGAAGTGCGGCTTGGTGCCGCATGGCGTCGGCGGACGAGGCGATGCGTCCGCCGACGAATAGCACCGAATTGGTTACTTCTTGCTCTCGGGCAAGACCAGATCCACGGCAGCGTCCTTGGCAGCATCGATGTGCTGAGCCACGACCGGCGTCTGCGGAAGGATCAGGTTAAGGACAATGGCCATGATGGCGGTGGGGGTTACGGCATTGGAGCCGATGACGGTGGACACCCAGGCGGGCATACCCTCGCCGGCAAGGCAACCGCTGGCCATCCAGATACCCAGGCCAAAGACGACGGAGGTGCCGACGATGGTGGTAGTGCGCTGCGTGAGGCCCTCGCGGGTGAACATGCGCACGCCGTTCATGGTGATGGTGCCAAAGACGCCGACGGTCGCGCCGCCGATGACGGGCTGCGGGATAGCGGAAAGGACGGCAGAGAGCTGCGGGAACAGACCGGCGATGGCAAAGACGGCCGCAATGATCACAAAGACCCACTTGTTGACGACCTTGTTGGAGCAGATGATGCCCACGTTCTGGCCAAGGGCGCTGGTGGGAAGACCGCCCAGCAGACCGCCGACCATAGAGGTGAGGCCCTGGGACACGATAGCGCCGGAGAGCTCGCGCTCGGTGGGCATACGGTCGATGGAGCCCAGGCAGGCGGCGGAGACGTCACCGATAACCTGGATGGCAACCATGGGGAACACGACGGCGAGGGTAATGCAGACCTCGGGATCAAACTCGAGCGCGTAGGGCATGAGCTTGGGAAGAGCGAAGACCTGAGCGGTGGCGACGCTGGAGAAGTCGATCATGCCAAAGGGGATGGAGACGATCATGCCAACGATCATGCCAAAGAACACGGATCCCAGCTTGAGCGTGCCCTTGCCAAAGTTGGCGAGCGCAAAGACCACGGCGAAGGTGATAAGAGCGACGCACCAGGCCTGCGGGGTGCCCCACAGCGGCGTACCCATACCGCCGGCCATATACTTGACGGCCGTGGGATACAGCGAAACGCCGATGGAGAAGATGACCGTACCGGTCACGACGGGCGGGAACAGCCACTTGATCTTGCTGTAGGCCAGACCAAAGAGGACCGCGACGGCGCCGCCGACGATCTCGCCACCCAGCAGCGCACCAAAGCTAAAGCCCGAGGCACCCATGGCCTGCAGGGCCGGCAGGAACGCGAACGAAACGCCCATGACGATGGGCAGGCCGCCGCCGATGCGACGGAAGGGAGCGAAGGCCTGAAGAGCCGTGTCGATCGCCGAAAGAATGAGCGCGACCTGGATGATGTCGGTACTCTGCTGGCTATTAAAGCCGTAGACGCCGGCCATGATGACCGCCGGGGTAATGATGCCGGCAAACGATGCCAGTACGTGCTGAAGGGCACACGGGATCATTTCCTTAACGGGAGGCATGCCTTCGCGAGTGAACAGGGCTTCAGTGCCGTTCGTAACCGTCTCCTGGGTCATTTGACCACCAATCCTCGAAGTAGTTGTTTTCGCATCTGACGCTCTATTGTGACGCAGTGCGGGGTTGAGGTTGTGCCTTCATTGCATATCGTATTAAAGATGATTCTCATTCTCAATAATAATTTTTTGTTATCAGACTATTCTTCAGCTGAAATTACGCATTTCCGCAGGTCAGGACAGTGTCTGGTCAAAATAACATCTAACATTTCTTTTGGTCAACCGTTTACCGCTAAATTCCTACCGTTCGTCTGCATTACGCAATGTACCTGCGGATATACGAGATGATGGGCAGCGTGTTACCATGAGAAAAAATTGTTATGAACATTTCCGATTTCACCCAAAGGAGTTGCCCGTGAACGAGACCGTACGTCGCTTTTTGCCGATGGTCGATTTTCTGGAGCAGATACTCGGCAAAAACAGCGAAATCGTGCTGCACGATTTCTCGGATCCCGACCACGCCATCGTCGATATTCGCAACGGCATCGTGAGCGGCCGCAAGGTCGGCGGTCCCGCCACCGATCTGGCACTCAAGATCATGCACGACGCCAAGTATCGCGACCTGCCGTTTATTACGGGCTACGAGGGGCGCGGTGCCGGCGGCAAGACGTTGGAGTCAGCGACGTACTTTATCCGCGAGAATGATGAGATCGTCGGTATGCTCTGCGTCAACACCGACCTCTCGACCGTGCGCTCCATCAACGCCATGGCGCAGCAGCTCATGGCGTGCTTCGACGCGGCGCCGACGCGCACGGAGCCCGCCCCTATCGAGGTCGAAAGCCTTTCGGAGTCTACACAGGAGCTCATCGACCGCAGCATTGCCGAGTTGCTGAGCGCGCGCGGGCTGGATGTAGCGTCGCTTGGTCAGAGCGACCGCGTGGACGTCATTCGCCACCTCAACGGTAACGGGGTGTTCATGCTCAAGGGCGCCGTGGCCTGCGCCGCCGCCGCGCTGGGCATCTCTGAGCCCAGCGTCTACCGCTACCTGCAAAAAGTCCGCAAGGAAGGCTAACGAGCAAAATGGAGTGCGGCTCCACAAGCGATCCGTCACTTGATAAAAGACCCTGCAGCTCGCACTGAACTGCGCCCCAAATCTTGGACGCCCTAAATAGCGACTAGGCCGCAAGGGCCTGATTCCGGAACTCCTCCGGGGTCAGGCCCTTCAATCTTACCTGCCTCCGGCTCGTGTTCCAGTGGACTATGTATTCCTCCAGG
>DBFEQD010000048.1:0-9889 GCA_048326155.1 Collinsella sp. | reverse complement strand
CTGCTCAAGAAGAGATCTCTTTGCCCGGGCGCATCTGTATTTCGGACATGTGCAACGTGGTGCCGCGTATGTCGCATTTGAGCAGACAGGTGCGTGACGGTCGGCCTAGGATGCTGAGGTCGATACGATACGTCGCATGGCTGTCCGTGTACTCGACTTGCTCGGCGTTAATGGTTGCTCCGATTGCCAAATAAACGCCTAGCTCGGCATCGACAATCTTGAAGTCCTTTATCTTGACCTTGAACTCTTGATAGAGGGACGGGCTGTTGTAGTAGACGGTTCGGGTTCCGTCGGTGCACTCATCGGTCGTCTCCCATTTGACGACGGGCTGGTCCGAGCTGGCTATCAGCAGTTCTGCTCCAAAAGCTATGGCATGGGTGATGACAACCAGCAATGCCCAGCCGACAAAGAGATAGAGAACCACATATGCAACGGGGTGTTTTGAGCGGATGTTTTGGAGCGCGTTGGGGGCATTCATGGGGCACCTCCAAATTACTATCTATGGCAATCAAATTATACCTCGCCGTCATGAGCGCCGCCTCGAGTAGTGGCTCGGCATTTAGCCATTTAGTGGTACGCATTAAATGTCGGATTCCGGCTCTACAAGATTTAGCTTTAAATATTATGCAGATGCGAATTATTCAACTTTGCATAATCTATGGGTGCGGCTTGCGCTCCAGGACATGTATATCGACTGAGGTAACACGTCCGCCCCGCTCGCTGGCCTCGCGCCGTGGTACGATTTTTGAGTTTGAAAGTCCCGCCGTGCTCCGGCTGCCCTTGCAGCTCGGCGTGCGGCCGCACGTAAAGGAGCCATCATGGCCGGTATGAACATGCAGCAGATGATGAAGCAGGCTCGCAAGATGCAGGAGCAGCTTGCCGCCGCGCAGGAGAACCTCAAGTCCCAGACCGTCGACGCCTCTGCCGGCGGCGGCATGGTCAAGGTGACCGTTAACGGCGAGATGGAGCTCGTCAACCTCACCATCGATCCCGATGCGCTCGATCCCGAGGACGTCGATATGCTGCAGGATATGATCATGGCTGCCGTCAACGAGGCCGTCCGCGGCGTCAACGAGCTCGCCAACAAGCAGATGGGCGCCATCACCGGCGGCCTCAACATCCCGGGCATGCCGTTCTAAGACACGCATATATATGAGTGCCAACCACAGTCTGCAAAAACTGCTCGATGAGCTGGGCCGTCTGCCGGGCATTGGTCCCAAGTCGGCCCAGCGCATCGCCTATTACCTGTTGGAGGCCGACGCCGAGGAGGCGCGCCGCCTGGCCGAGGCCATCCTGGAGGTCAAGCAGGAGGTCCACTTTTGCAGCCGCTGCTTTAACTACGCCACGGCCGACGAGTGCTCCATCTGCCAGGACCCGATGCGCGATACCACTCGCATTTGCGTGGTGGGCGAGCCGCGCGATGTCCAGGCGATCGAGCGCACGGGCAGCTACCACGGCCTCTACCACGTATTGGGCGGCGTGATCAGTCCCATGGACAAGATTGGCCCCGAGCAGCTGCACATTCGAGAGCTGCTGGCACGCTTGGGCCACGAGGACATCCACGAGGTCATCATCGCCACCAACCCCAATATTGAGGGCGAGACCACGGCGAGCTATCTGGCCCGTACCATCAAGCCGTTGGGCGTCGAGGTGTCGCGTCTGGCAAGCGGCCTTCCCGTGGGCGGCGACTTGGAGTATGCCGACGAGCTTACGCTTGGCCGCGCCATCGAGGCCCGTCGCGCGATTTAGGCGGCGAGCCTGCTCCTGCCGTATGTTTTCCTCACAGTCGCACGGGGTAGTCATAATTTCCCCGTGCGACTGTGAGTTTGTTGTGCAACAAAGATGCTTCGTATCCGCTTATCGCATGGATGCTTCCGCTCGCATCCTTAATTTGCTCATTCGTTGCGCAACCTTTTGGGTTCGCTGATACACTCAAATATGGATTCGAATGAATGCGCCGCTCCCGAGCGGCGTGTTTTTGTTGGAGGAGAACGCATGCGGCCCGGTGGCACTCAGACAAAGCGCGGCGCCGCGGTGCGCATACGACGCCGACTGGGCTTGGCGCCGCGGGCGTACGCACTGCTATCGTGCTCGCTGGTGCTGGTCATAGCTGGCGTTTCTGCCTATGGCATGACCGTGCCGTCCATGATGCAGGCGCATGCCGCACGCGAACCGCGCGTGGGGCATGAGGCCAAAAGCGATCTGGGCACCACGACTGGATATGCTTGGGCAAGTGTGGTCGGGCATATTGTGTTTGGCACCGACGATGCGGACGGCGCCGAGGCCCCGGACAACGAAGTCACGCTTGCCAATGGCAAAACCATCGTGCTCACCAACACCAAGATCATCGATCGATTGTCCAACAATAGCGTGGCGGCAACGGTGAATAAGGTCGAGCAGCAAAAGGAGCAGGACGCCCAGCAGTCCGGAAAGCCCGGTAGCTCGGATACTTCTGGCTCCGGCTCGGATTCATCGAGTTCGGGCGGCGGCTCTGGGTCGGGTTCCTCTACCGGAGGGCCTGGAAACGGCGGCTCGACGGGCGGCAACACTGACAACGATGCAAACTCCGGCGGCCTTTCCGCTGCTGAGGAAGAGAGCATTCACAGTTGGCTTGTGACCAAGTACAACATGCTCGACGGCTATGTTTCTCGTGCCAATGACGTGGTCTCGACCTATAACTCTACGGGAGATCCCAGGCCGTGCGACAGCCTGGTCGGGGAGATGTTTGTCATTCGAGCCGAGTTCGGTCGTCAGACATTCTCGCCCCGGTCAAGGTGGTATCAGCAGTATGCCAATCTGTGGGGCTGTTACACCAACCTATGTCAATGGGTCGGCCATTACGGCGATGATGACGTCGCGCTCGGTAACTTCAACAATAACGTGGCGGCGCTTGCCCTATGATGACCGATCTTGCATCCACCACACCACAATCGCTCGGTCGCGATCCCATGGTCGGCCTGCGCCTGGCGCGTGTCGACGGGTTTGAGCCGGCCATTGCGCTCGGTCAGGACGAACTGCCTGCCTATCTGCGTCGTTTTACGATACTGTTTGCCGACGATGCCACCATGCGCCGTGGCGGTATCGGCCGCGTGACGCGTGCTGTCAACGCCCAAGGCGAGGCCGTGGCGCTCAAGCAGCTTATCTTGCCGACGCGCGATGAGTTTGACGACGATGCAGCTCACGAGGCGCTGGTCGCCAAGTTCAAGGCGGCGTTTCGCGAGGAATATGAATGCCACCGCGCCCTTTCGGGCCTTAAGGGCTTTCCCCGTCTCTATGGCTGGGGCGAGGTCGATGGTGTGCCTGCAATTGTCATGGAATGGGTCGAGGGCGAGACGCTTGCCCGCTTGCGTTCGCGACTCGCCGTGGACGATGCCGGACGCCTGTCGCCGCTTGTGGCGGCGCGTCTGGGTCGCGACCTGTTCGATCTGCTCTGCCGTATGAGCCTGGTGGGCGAGGGCTTTGTCCATCGCGATATCTCGCCCGCTAATATTATGGTGCGTACGGCGCGCCTGCCGCTTGACCGGCAGCTTGCCGAGGGCACCTTTGACCTGTGCCTGATCGACTTTGGCTCGTCGCTGGCGCTCGAGCCTGCGTCGGCCGTGGCCGGTACCGGCGGCAAGGCGTCGTTTACGGAGCGTTATGCCACGCTGCGTCGCGCGACGGTTGCCTATGCCCCGCCCGAGATGCTCACCGACGATATTCCCGACCTGCGCGCTTTGCGTATGTCGCCGGCGATCGACGTCTATGCCGCGGCAAGCACGGTTTACGAGCTCATTGCCGGCGTCGCGCCATACGAAGCCGCGCCGAGCACTTCGGGCACCTCGGGTTCGCGCAAAAAGACGCGCGACATCGCCAGCCCCTACCGTCTCAAGATGGACACGCGGCCCGACTATCCCATTGGTGCCCATGCGCCCGGTTGTGATTTGACTCAGCTGCTTCGTCGTGAGCCCGATGTGGCGCTCGCCGCGGCCGAGCAGGCCCAGCAGCTAGGGCTTGAGCCGGATTCCGAAGAGCTACGCGATGCGCTGGCGTTTGTCGATGCCCAGCTGTTCGACGTGGTGATGGCCTGTCTGTCCAGCCATCAAAAAGATCGTCCCGAGCCGGCGGCGGTCGAGGCGGCGCTCTCGGCGTTTTGTGACCACTATGCGCAAAATGTCGGTCGTTCGCTCCGCGGCGAGCCGCTCACGCCGTGCCCCATGGATGCGTCTGGCCGCGCGGTTCGTCGCGCGGCGATGATCGGTGCGGCGGTCGTTTGCAGCGTGGTTTGGGCTGTGGTCGTGGTTTCGGCCGCGCTGCTGGCGTCGGGCGCTCGCGTGACGGCGACTTTGGGATCGCTCGTGTGGTCTGGGTCGCTGCCAGGTATTATTGCCGCACTGGCGTTGGCGCTGCCAGGCATAGCCGGCGTTGCCGCGGGGGCACTTGCGCGCGATCGGCGCTCGGGCTTCCTACAGGGTGTGCTTGCGCTTTCTGCCTGCGAGGTTCCGGTGCTGGTTGTGGCTGCATGTAGCGTATTTTCCCAACGCGCCGTGATGGGCGGCCTTGTTGCCGCTCTGGTTGCAACCTATACGCTTACGTGGTTTTTGCTTGCGATGGGCTTTGCCTTTGAACTTCCCGTTTCGGCACCGCGACGCACAAAAGCCCAGATGGCGACTCCGCTTGCCGGTGGAGCCGCAGCTGCCCGTACTTTTGGCGGACCTGTCGAAGTATCGTCCGATTCTATTTCTACGACCAAGGAGGCCTAGGTCATGGCATCTCAAGTTGAGCTCACCCCATGTGGGGCCATGTTTGACATCTTTAAGCGCGCGGCGCATCTGAGCCATATCGAGCTGTGCGGCTTGGTGCTTTCGTCCCGTCCGCTCGCCGACGGCCGCAGCCCGCAGAGCCGAGCCGCCGATCGCTCTTGGGTTTCCCGCTTTATCGTTCGCGCGCCGGTCGGCACGCTTCAGCAGCGCTACTTTGCCGAATACGGTACCTCGGCTACGCGTATTATGTCGCAACTGGCCCTGCGCCAGCGCAATCCCATGGACTCCACGGCTGTGATCAATATGGTGTGCGGTCCTGCAGGTGAACCGATGGTACGCGCGCTCGAAGAGTGCCACCAGGACACGAATCTCTATCGCAACGCGCTCGATCGCCTGTCCCAGGCGGCGGAACTCATGCCCGCCGAGCGCGCCGAGGCCGTGCTGGTGCTGTTTGTCGCCGTCGGTTGTTCGGCGGATGTGCGGTCCTCGGTGAACTATGCCATCGACTACGCGCACGCGACCTGTGGCGGAGGCACTTCCACGCCGCGTTCGCTTGGCATGTCGCTGACTGCGGGCGAACGCGAACCCGCCCCGGCGCACCCCTTGGGCTTGCTGCGCGTGCAAAACAGTTTTGTCGTGAGCGCCCCGCGCTGGATTCAGCCGAGTGAGCAGGGTGTTGAGATTGGCGCGCTGGCCACTGGTGAGGGCGATATTACCGACGTCGGCGACGATGTCTCGGCCCGCCATGCCCATATCTGGTGCGATGCTCAAAATATCTGGCACGTCGAGGACTTGTCGTCCACCAACGGAACCGTGGTGGTAAACGGGGCCACGCGCGTCTGCATTCAGGTCGAGCCCGGCCGTTCCGCCCAACTCAATCCCGGCGACGAGCTCAAGCTCGGCGAATCAACTACCTACGCCATCCTCGTCGGTGCTCTCTGGCCGGCAGATAGGGACGTTCTTTTTCTGCCGGCATCTGGGGACACTCCTTGGCGCTCCAGAGTCGGTCGCCCGGGGATGGAGGGGCCATTTTGGCCCTTGGCGGTCACCCGAGGTAAACCTTTACCGCCCGCCTATATTTGCCGAAATTACACTTGACGGCGGGGTACAATAAACCCGCATGCGGATTTCCGTTGCGGGCGCTTCCCATCGCCGGGGCGTGCCCGGGAGCATCCGGCATGCGGCCTTTGCGGCGCTCGGTCATGTGCAAGACGGGCGGTCGGGTCTGTGGGGCGCATCAGCTGTCCCTCGCCTCGGCATGTCTTCTCTCCACGCCACGTACCTGCTGCTGAGCCTGCCTGCCAGATGATTGGAAGCAACAGCGTAAATCCCATCACGCCAACATCCCGGCGATCGCCGGGGCCTGTATACCTATATGAGAGGAGAGGGGTATATGGCGCGTAAGTTTAAGTCTATGGACGGCAACGAGGCGGCCGCATATGTTTCGTATGCGTACACCGAGGTAGCGGGAATCTATCCCATTACGCCGTCCAGCCCGATGGCCGACCATGTCGACCAGTGGGCGGCCCAGGGTCGCAAGAACATCTTCGGCACCCCGGTCAAGGTCGTCGAGATGGAGTCCGAGGCAGGTGCAGCCGGTACCGTTCACGGTTCGCTGGGCGCCGGTGCTCTGACCACCACCTACACGGCTTCTCAGGGTCTGCTCCTGATGATCCCGAACATGTACAAGATCGCGGGCGAGCAGCTCCCGGGCGTCTTCCACGTCTCCGCGCGTTGCGTCGCTTCCCACGCCCTGAACATTTTTGGCGATCACTCCGACGTCATGGCTTGTCGTCAGACCGGCTTCGCCATGCTCGCCGAGGGCAACGTCCAGGAGGTCATGGACCTCTCGCCGGTGGCTCACCTTGCCGCCATCGAGGGTAAGACCCCGTTCCTTAACTTCTTCGACGGCTTCCGCACCAGCCACGAGATCCAGAAGGTCGCCATGTGGGACTACAAGGATCTGGCCGAGATGTGCGACATGGACGCCGTCCAGGCTTTCCGCGACCACGCGCTCAACCCTGAGCACCCGCACACCCGCGGCAGCCACGAGAACGGCGATATCTTCTTCCAGAACCGTGAGGCCTGCAACAAGGTCTACGACGAGCTTCCCGCCGTCGTCGAGGGCTACATGAAGAAGATCAACGAGAAGCTCGGCACCGATTACGGCCTGTTCAACTACTACGGCGCTCCCGATGCCGACCGCGTCGTCGTGTGCATGGGCTCCTTCTGCGACGTGCTTGAGGAAGTCATCGACTACCTCAACGCTCACGGCGAGAAGGTCGGCCTGGTCAAGGTTCGTCTGTTCCGTCCGTTCTCCATCAAGCACTTCGTCGACGTTCTCCCCGAGACCGTCCAGAAGATCGCCGTCATGGACCGTACCAAGGAGCCGGGTTCCATCGGCGAGCCGCTCTACCAGGACGTCGTCTCCGCTCTCTACGAGGCCGGCAAGACGGGCATCAAGGTCGTCGGCGGCCGTTATGGCCTGGGCAGCAAGGACACGCCTCCCGCGTCCGCGTTCGCTGTCTTCGAGGAGCTCAAGAAGGACGAGCCCAAGCGCGAGTTCACCATCGGCATTGTCGATGACGTGACCAACCTGAGCCTGCCCGAGGCCGAGGATGCGCCCAACACCGCAGCCCCCGGCACCATCGAGTGCAAGTTCTGGGGTCTGGGTGGCGACGGTACCGTCGGCGCCAACAAGAACTCGATCAAGATCATCGGCGACCACACCGACAAGTACGTCCAGGCCTACTTCCAGTACGACTCCAAGAAGACCGGCGGCGTCACCGTCTCGCACCTGCGCTTTGGTGATTCTCCGATCCGTTCGCCGTACTACGTGACCAAGGCCGACTTTGTCGCTTGCCACAACCCCAGCTACATCGTTAAGGGCTTCAAGATGGTCCGCGACGTCAAGCCGGGCGGCACCTTCCTGGTCAACTGCCAGTGGAGCGACGAGGAGTTCGCCGAGCACATGCCCGCCGTGGCCAAGCGCTACATCGCGAACAACAACGTCAACGTCTACCTGATCGACGCTATCGACCTGGCCGCCAAGGTCGGCATGGGCAAGCGCACCAACACGGTGCTCCAGTCCGCCTTCTTCGCGCTGGCCAAGGTCCTGCCCGCCGAGGACGCCCTGCAGTACATGAAGGACGCGGCTACCAAGTCCTACATGAAGAAGGGCCAGGCTATCGTTGACGCCAACCACAAGGCCATCGATGCCGGCGCTACCGCCTTCCGTAAGTTCGAGGTTCCGGCCGACTGGGCTACCGCCGAGGATGCCGCTCCCGTCGAGCTCTCCGAGGAGACCAAGTCCGCTATCGCCCAGCAGGTCAAGAACCTGCTCGAGCCCATCGATCGCATGGACGGCGACAGCCTGCCTGTTTCCGCCTTCGTCGATTGCGCCGACGGCCAGTTTGAGCTGGGCGCCTCCGCATACGAGAAGCGCGGCGTCGCCGTGGTTGTTCCCCACTGGGACGAGACCAAGTGCATCCAGTGCAACCAGTGCGCCTACGTGTGCCCGCATGCCACCATCCGTCCGTTCGCGATGACCGAGGACGAGGCTGCCGCCGCGCCCGAGGCTACCCGCACGCTCGACGCCATGGGCCCCAAGGCCAAGGGCATGAAGTTCACCATGGCTGTGTCCCCGCTCGACTGCATGGGCTGCACCAACTGCGTCAAGGTTTGCCCCAAGGGCGCCCTCGAGATGGTTCCCACCGAGCAGGAGATGGACCAGCAGCCCGTTTGGGACTACATGGTCGAGAACGTCTCTGAGAAGAAGGAGCTCATCGCGGCCAACGTCAAGGGCAGCCAGTTTAAGCAGCCCTACCTGGAGTTCTCCGGCTCCTGCGCCGGCTGCGCCGAGACCGCCTATGCACGTCTGGTGACCCAGGTCGCCGGCGACCGCATGTTCATCTCCAACGCCACCGGCTGCTCCTCCATTTGGGGCAACCCCGCTGCCACCGCTCCTTACTGCAAGGACAAGGACGGTCACGGCCCGGCGTGGAACAACTCCCTGTTCGAGGACAATGCCGAGCACGGTCTGGGCATGGCCGTTGGCTATGAGGCCGTTCAGCACAAGCTGATCGCCGCTACCCAGGACATCATCGCTGCCGATGGTCCGTCCGATGAGCTCAAGGCCGCCGGCCAGGCTTGGATCGACTCCGTCAACGACGCCGAGGCCTCCAAGACCGCTGCCGCTGCCTACGTTGCCGAGCTCGAGAAGTGCGGCTGCGACGCTTCCAAGGCGATCCTCGCCGACAAGGCTTACCTCACCAAGAAGTCCTTCTGGATCTTCGGCGGCGACGGCTGGGCCTACGACATCGGCTTCGGTGGCCTGGACCACGTCCTGGCTTCCGGCCACAACGTCAACGTCTTCGTCTTCGACACCGAGGTCTACTCCAACACTGGCGGTCAGGCCTCCAAGGCTTCGAACCTGGGCCAGGTCGCTCAGTTCGCCGCTGCCGGTAAGGTGACCAAGAAGAAGTCTCTGGCCGAGATTGCCATGAGCTACGGCTACGTCTACGTGGCGCAGGTCGCCATGGGCGCCAACCCGGCTCAGACCCTCAAGGCCATCCACGAGGCCGAGGCCTACGACGGCCCGTCCCTCATCATCGGTTACAGCCCCTGCGAGATGCACTCCATCAAGAAGGGCGGCATGCAGAACTGCCAGGCCGAGATGAAGAAGGCTGTCGAGTGCGGTTACTGGAACCTCTTCCGCTTCAACCCCGAGGCTGCTGCCGGCAAGAAGTTCTCGCTCGATTCCAAGGAGCCCGCGGGCGGCTATCAGGAGTTCCTGATGAACGAGGCCCGTTACGCTTCGCTGACGCGTTCCTTCCCCGAGCGCGCCGAGGAGCTCTTCAAGGAGAATGAACAGGCCGCTATGGACCGCTACGCTCACCTGCTGAAGCTCAAGACGGTGTACAACGAGGCCTAGGTCTCCCACCGCAGGATCTGAGGGCTAACCTTCGCGGACGTCCTCGGACATGAAAGAACCCCCGCTGCGCCACTGAACTGCCTCCCATTTCTTGGACATGAGAAATGGGAGGCTTTTTATGCGTGTCGACTTGAGGGTGAAGCACGACATCGTGGCCAGGAAGGCGGCGATCGGGCTCTTCGAGCGAGGCCACGGCTCCGAGTCGGCGGCGAAG
>DBFEQD010000047.1:0-11223 GCA_048326155.1 Collinsella sp. | reverse complement strand
CCGACAAGGGCCGTGAGGAGCGAGACCATAGCGGTCAGGAGCTTCACGAGCTCGGTGAAATCGGTCATGGGCATCACCTCCCATCAAATGGAGGGCTCTGCCCGGCACGAGGGCTGCCGACAGCAAGGACGATTCTATCAGAGCGGCTGACTCCCGCCCGATATTACCATCCCACCGCGCCTGTGCAAAAAAGAGGGCCGCCAAACAGCGACCCTCCAGCGAAAGTGCATGTTATTTAGGACTAAGCAATCCTTGAAAAAGGCTGCTGTAGAATTACATATAAGACTCACCCGGAAGGAGCGATCGATGAAAAGCAAACGATTTGTCCTGAATACACTTCTGGTAGTAGCAATATTGACGCTCTTGGTCTTCTCCTACTCATACATGAATCAGCCAAGATTTGGATATGCTTTATACGCTGTTTTTTCCGGCGAAACAACTTACAACACTTACAACACTATAGGCTTCATTGACGCAATCTTTTTCTATGTAGTCGGCCCCGTATCAAGCGAACTGATCGCTTTTGTTGTCAGCTACAACCTGAATCAACGAAACCAGACTCATTCAGCGACTTCGACGAAACAAGGAATCAACCTCTTCGTAATAATGATAATTCTGCAAATTGCGACTGTGTTGATTATCGCCCTGACCGCAACAAACGTTTTGAAGTATGAGTTCGGATTCATCGTGAGCTGTCTCATGGCAATTGCCGCGGGTATAGCGGTTTCGTATGCGACACCGGCAAAGAAGTGGCTCAACTAACAGGCCTATTCGGAATCCGAATCGTCCACGGAGCCGTCGATGCCGGTTTTGGTGTCGTCCGTATTGGAATCGTCATCCTTGGGGCTTATAGGACACATTTTGTCCTATAAGCCCCGATCAATTCATACTCCTCATCCTCGCCGAATTGCGAGTATGGCAGAATCGGCACTGGATGGCAGCGCGCTAGGCCGTGTCCGCGGAGTTACCCCCCCGTTTTTATCGTAACAGCTGATTCTAGGGACGCTTCAAAAAGTCAACCGAGGGTTTTGTCCCGTCAAGACGCCGAACGAGAATTACGTACCGCCAAGAGCCTCAAAACACGCCCCTCGCGGGACAGAATCCTCACTCGATTTCCATGCGGAGCAAAAAACCTCAATCAATCATCCTCCGCAACGTCTATCCACCAAAAAGGCCGCCCCACGTGGGGCGGCCTTTGCTCGCAGCTTTTTACTGATAGTTACTCAAAATTTATTCCAACACATCCACAGAAGAGCAGCGAATCGTATTTCTCTTTCGGGAATCGAGAAAATAGCCTACCTTGACTTTAGACCCAACGCTCACGGGGCTATCGCTTACATAGCGCGTATGTTCTGAATCAACCAGAATGGTCAGACGATCAGACCCGTCGTTATATGGATCTTCGCTTTCGACCGACATGGTAAAATCGCCAGAGCTGTCAACGTTCAACACCGATCCGCTCACGAACCACAAATGTGAATAGTCACCTCCGCTATCTTTTTGGCAACGCTCCACTTTTAGAAATAGCGCAGAGAATGCGAACACGGCAACTGATATAGCGATGAAAACCTTAACGCCACCCCCCTTGCCATGAAATCCAAATTTATTCGCCAAAGAAAAACACCCCTGCCTTATCCGTGTAATTAGCATAGGCATAATTCAAATAACGAGGAGAGCTGTACCACCCATCAACATCACAGGCAAATTCTTCGGCCATCTGCCTTGCCAAATCTGGCGTAAGCAAGGTCAATGATTCGGCAAGGCAAGTAACGGGGCTAGTCAAAGCACAAAGCAGCACAACCCCCACAATTAAGATGAAATGATTGAATTTTCGTTTCAAAGATTCCATAAGACCGCCTTCCATTCCAGATCTTATTTGCCACTGTACTAGAAACAATATTTAATATTGTCAATCAGTTAGCACTTTTTAGGATATTCACTAAGGCTTCGACGTCAAAAAGCCGCCCCGATCAATTCATACTCCTCATCCTTGCCGAATTGCGAGTATGGCAGAATCGGCACTGGGTGGCAGCGCGCTAGGCCGTGTCCACGGAGTTACCCCCTGTTTTTATCGTAACAGTTGATTCTAGGGACGTTTCACTGTGCCCCTTTTGGCAATTTCCTGTGTCCTTTTTGGAAACTCGAGCGCCTATCTGACCGATGGGAAAGATTTAGCGAATTTAGGTGTACCACTTTGTGTTAGTTTGTATTTTAGACAGTATTTGTGATACGCTTTGTTTCAATCAGTAGTGGTACGATTTCGCTTGTTCAACGAAGGAGGTAATTGTCTATGGCAGTGGCCGAGGAGAAGAAAAGAATCCAGGTTACTCTGCCTCTCGAAATTTGGCGTGATCTCGATGACTACGCGAAGAGTCGCGGTGTAGCTAAGTCGTCTATGGCGGCGATCGCTATCGCCGAGTTTTTGGAGCGTGTTAAAGAGCAAAAATAGATATGAAAAAAGCCCCCTAACCGCCAAGTAAGTAGGGCTTCTTTCATGTTCAAATGTGGCTTTCTGGCCTGTTACCTGCAATCCTAGCACACGTATGCTTCGATTTGGGCCCCTATGTTGAAGTACTACCAAAATACTATGGCATCACTTCGGCTGATGGCTAGATAGCCTCAACGAGAGGCTAGTTTATGGATACCAAAAATTTAAAACCGGATGTGGGCGGTGGCTATCCGTGGGACACGGATAGCCACCCGTCCGGTCCCGCAAACCCGTCTGGAATGGGGACGGCGTCCGATTTCGCGAATCAGGCCGTCACAGATGCCGCCATGGCCAATAGTGAGAGTCACCGCGAGGTACTTCGCCGGGCATCGGATGAATCGTCCCGTGTCGCCCACATGGTGCAGGATATGGTCAGCGAGAAGGTCGCGATCATCAAGCCGCCATGGATGCTCGAGCTCGGTCTGCCTAGGCTCGACACCGATATTATGGGGCGGATTTGGTCGTTCCAGCGCAAGGACGTCTACAAATCAACCTGCTACATCAGCCTTGCCACCATGGCGGCGGACGTCAAGTCGGATCGCTCGAATGTTAAAAAGAGAATCGACAAGCTTGTCGAACTCGGTCTTTTGATTAAGTCGCCGCGCGGGAATAACAAATCGGTTGAGTACCGGCTCGATATGACGGCGATCGCTAAGCGCAGACTCGAAGTCGAGGAGGGCAAGAAAAAGCAACGTGCTGAGAATTCGGCGAAACGTAAAGCTCAGTGGGACGCAAAGCATTCTGCCTAGTTTGAAGGGCTATGGGTTCATACAACCCATAGCCCTATTTCTTTTCCTTACAAACTATGGGTTAAACCAACCTACAGTCTAACTATGGGTTGGTTTAACCCATAGTTAGACGAAAAATAATTTTATTGATAGGGGGTTAAATAACGGTTCTTCAGCAAGTCTATCGGTTAGGACAACCCATAGACTTGCCCACAGGGATCGCGAATGCTTTTCTGTGACGGTAGAGCTATGGGTTGAAAGAACCCATAGAAAATTTAAGCCACTTTTCCGGCTATGGGTTAATCCAACCCATAGAAAGCGATCGGAAAACGCCAAAAAGTACCGAAATAGTTATTTCAACCCATAGTTTGAGCCTGTGTTAACCTGGGCCAACTTATCAACTATGGGTTGTCTCACGAGACTATGGGTTGAAATAACCCATGTCAACTATGGGTTCAGTCAACCCATGCACTATGGGTTGAAATAACCACAACTATGGGTTGAAATAACCACAACTATGGGTTCATACAACCCACCAAGTCTGACTAGAGTGAATTAGATTCACTTAGTCTGAGCTCAAGAGGGAAACAGAGAAATCCACCAGAAAGCATTTAATAATCGAACGATATACAAACAAGAAAAGCCATCGTCCTTGCCCTCCGCTCACTGCGTTCGCTCCGCGTCACTACCGCTCCTTGGCGCTCGCTACGCTCGCCCTCCGGTCGCCTACGGCTCCCTCGCGTCGGCTACGCCTCCTTGCCTCCGTTCGGCTATGCCTCACTCCGCGTCGCCTTCGGCTCCTTGGCATGGCCTTCGGCCAAAAGTGTGGGGGCTAACGCCCCAGCCCCCCGACTACGTCGCTGTCAGCCCTCAGCGCCGGCGTCGCCTTCGGCTCCCCGGGCGAACTAATCCCACTTAGTTGCAAGCCCTACAATTCGGCAATGACGCCGAATCCGTTTTCCGGTTGATCTGGATACCAACATCTGGTCAACCTCACTTCAATTACCGGCAGGGAGCTACAGAATCGAAAATAAGACGTCCTATCGGTGAGGTTCGACCGTTTTCTCACTGATAGATAAAACGTGGTCTTAAATCGGCTCTCAGTGGCCAAGGTAAAAGAAAAACGGGCACCTTTCGGTGCCCGTTAACTCAACTAGAACTCTTTTTCGGCCAGATAGCGATCGAAAAGCTCCCGAGCGATATCCGATACGGACTTGTCCTCCTCGAGCGCCACTTGCTTCAAACGTTTTCGGTAACTCTCCGGAACGTACACGGACAGCTGAACAAGCCTCTCAGATGCCCCTTCGGCGCCCTTTTTGGGGCGCCCGGCTTTCCGCACCTGAGGAGCCGGTTTCTGGGGCTCAGATGCGCTTTCAACGATTTTCTGCTGCCTCTCCTCGGCCTTCTCCGCTGCGACGTCGAAGTATGAGGTCGCCTTTTTGAACTTTGCCATTTACAGCACCTCTTCCAGCTCGTTCAGGATGTTTTCAATCGCCTGGGCGGCCTTGCCGTTTTTCGCGATCTCGTATACGGGCTTGCCCAGGGCTGCGCCCTGTTTGAATGCCGCCGCGGTCGGAACAGTGCCCAGCACGGGAAGGTCATCGGCCTCAAGAAGCTCGAGGAATTGTCTGTCCACGGTCTGGTTCGCCGCGAAGTTGTTGACGATGATTGCGAACGACAAGTCAGGATTGGCCTCGGTGATGACCTTGATCGTGCGTTTCATGGGCTTCAGGCCCAGCGTGCCGGGCTGCACCGGGATGATTGCGATATCCGCATTCTTGGCATACTCGGCGGTGTCGTCGCTCAGGAAACCCGGCGTGTCGATGACATTCACGGCGTCCTCGTCGTCGAGCAGGTTCTTCTCGTGATTCGCGCCGCCCTGAGGGTCGAGATTGCCGAATCCGACTTTGTGGCCGCGGCGCTCGAGACCCCAGGCGATCTCGTCGGCGAACGTCGTCTTGCCGACGCCGCCCTTCTGATTGACTAGCAGGATGTTCGTCGCCATGTCCTCCCCTTTCTGAAATAGCATAGTCATATATTAGCACATTAACATGTGACTACATTAAGTAATTCTAAGTCGCAGTTAGAAATATATGAGCATGTTAAGTAATTAGTATAGTACTACGTTACCGTACTCATGACTGTGGGTTGGTTTAACCTATAGTCATGCTAAAGTTGCCAAAAGGGGCATAAAGGCCAATACGTTTGCGCAGTGCCGGCACAGCGGCCTAGCATCGTGTGCACCGGCGGAATCATCGCAGGCCTGCAAGGAGAGCATATCCACGCGCTCATGGTCGCCGGAGGCCTCGTGATGCAGCACGCGCCGGGCGGCGACTGGAAGCGCGTCGATTGGGATGCACTTGCTGCCTGGCTCGGCAGATACGGCTACAAGGTCGCTGATTGCGAGACGGAGGCCCTTCCGACCGCCGACGCGGCGAGGCGATTACGCGAGTGGGAACGCAAGGGTAAAAACGCATCGTCACTGAATCAGCGAGCCAGTATTCTTTAGTGTTAGATGATGGATATTGAAATTAATTAGCGAGATAATGTGCATATCTCATAATGTATGCGTTTCACCATGAGAGAGGGGTCTGTCATGAGCTGGAAACCGAGAAAATGCGTTATCGCCGGTCTCGTGACAACCGGTCCTGGCAGCGGCTTGTTTGCAACCGCAAGGGCATCGTACCGACTTTTCACTTGCCTGTTCTGAAAGGAAGTTGCCATGCTGTCGCAAAATCAATCGAGATACTTGGTCACAATCGGCTTTACCCTGCTCGCCTCACTCTTTGCTAGCGACCTTTTGCTGAAACCGCCCAAGGAACTCGTTTTGCTTGCCATAGACTGCATTTCCGCCCTTTACTTTACGGCAACCCTATTCGTCGGACTAAAGGAGAGGAAAAAAGGCGCAGTCGCCGCATCCGCCGTATGCTTGATCGTAGCCATTGCATCATTCTTTATCTGACACATTGGTGATTTAGGGGCGATATCGTAGGAATACGACCGGGAGAGTCGGGACCATAGGCTCCGGTAAGAACCTTCGCCATGCCCCGCACATCGACCCCGATGATTTCCCCGCCGGACGTCCTGTCGGCCATGGCTCGAGCTCTAATACATGAGGTCCCAGCTTGTAATACGTGAACATATGACTACATTAACATGGTCATGTATTACCGAGCGTTATATGCTCCGCCGGATCCGCCCATCTGTTATCTTGGGGGCGACAGCCTCTTGCAAGGAGGCAGCCATGCTCCAGAGTGTCTTTGGATCCGATGGTCAGATCCATCTTGAGAGCCAGGTCAGCAGTCAACGTTTCGACCGCTGAGAACATGAGTACCGTCATCGGCAAGGATGGCGTGGAGACGGAGATTCAGGTGGGGCAGATGCGCCAAACACTGGGCAAGCCTGGCTTCGCTTGGCTGTTTAATAAGCACTAACGGTTGAGTTATTGCAGCATAATCGCAGTTGTAAATAGGTGACCATATGACCATGCTAACATGTGCACACAGTCATATGGTCACAGTTGTAGATCGGTTTAATCTGTGGCCCTTAAGCTGAAGCTGCCTCAACGAACCGTGGCTGGCGAGACGAAAAAGGGGAATCCCTTTTGCGGGATTCCCCTTTCCGAGTCGTTATGTGATTTGCACTACATCTGTTCGCGGCGCTTCTTTTGATCGAGGAAGACGCCGGCTGCCACGAAGACGGTACCGCCGATGACGAACGTCTCGCCGATGAGTCCCGCGCGGTCGCCGGTCTGGGCGAGGCTGCCGGGCTGGGCGGTATCCGTGCCGGCGAGGTGCTTCGGGGTGTATGCCGCCTGCTGCTTTGCGACCTCCTCTGCCTCCTGTCGTGCGATCTCATCGGAAAGCTTCTGCTCCGCCGCGATGCGGTCGGACTTCGCCAACTCGTAGGCGGCGAGTGTCGCATCGTAGCCGGGCTGGAGCTCGTCCACCGCGGCCTGCCTCTCGTCCAGGATGGCCTTGGCGGGCGCGACCTTGGCACGCGCCTCGACTGCTGCGGCGAAAAGCGCGTTGAGGGCGTCATCCGCGTTCACATCATGGCCGGAAGCGATCGCCGCGCCGGCATCGATGGAGTTCAGCTTCGACAGCTTGGCGTCTGCCTGCGCCTTTGCCTGCTCGGCGGCGGAGACCAGGGACTCGGCGGCGATGGTATCCGCCTTCGCGGCATCGAGGGCGGCCTTGGTGTCATTGACGGCCTTTACTGCATCCTGCTCGCGCTGCTGTGCCTCTGCGAGCTTCGCGGCAAGGCCGGTGAGGATGTCGAGGTTCGACTGTGCGTCCTCGAGATCGGTCTGGGAGCCGGTAAGCCTGTCGGCGGCAACGCCGGTGTCGGCCTTGGCGGCATCGACGGCACGCTGGGCATCCGCGAGGGCACGTGCGGTGGCGTCCGCCTTTTGCTCGGCGGCGGCGAGGACGGTCGCCTTCTCGACCTGATCGGCTGCCGCCGCGTCATGGACGCTCTTTGCTGTATCGAGCGCCTTCTTGGCGTCGGCGACGTCCTGGAAGAACTTCGCGAGATCGGCGTTCGCATCCGTGACGTCCTGCTGCTTGGATGCGGTGTTCGCCTTGGCGGAGTCCAGTTTGGACTGTGCGGTCGTTACGGCTGCGTTGGCGGCATCAAAGGCGACCTGCTTCTGCTGGACGGTCGACTTTGCCGTATCGACTGCCGCGTTGGCGGCATCGAGGTCCGATTTCGCCGCATCAAGCTCGGTCTGGGCATCCGTGACGCCCTGCTGCTTGGCGGCGACATCAGCCTTTGCGGCATCGACGGCACGCTGGGCATCGGCAACACCCTGCTTTGCGGCATCGACACCTGCCTGTGCGGAATCCACCGCGACCTGCTTCTGCTGGACGGTTGTGGCGGCGCCGGCGGCTGCCTGCTTCTTGGATGCGAGATCGGCCTTGGCTGCGTCGAGTGCGCTCTTGGCGTTCTTGAGGCCGTTGATATAGGAGGTCAGCTTCTGCTCGTACTCGTCGACGGACATGGGATTCATGTTCCAACCGGAGCCTGCCCAACCCAGGTTTGCGGTATCGAAGCTGTCGGTCTTCCAGCCGTTCATGGTTCCCTTGCTGCAGACCGCCATGCCCATATAGCCGATTTCAGGGCTGATGACATGCAGGTAGTGACCGACAGTTGCGGGATATCCAGCAACCTTAAAATGCTGGTTGACATAGGATTCAATCCCACTATGCGACTTGTAGAAGTCTACGGCATCCTTACCGATTAGACCGGTGACGCCATAGAGCTCCTGAACCGCCTGATCGAAGAAAGCCTTTTCTTGGTCCACCCACTGCGGTTTCGGATCGGTTCCATAGTTCCATGCGAGGTTTTCGCTCGTATCAAACTGCATGGAATGCCCAAACTTGACATCGGAATAGTTCGCGTTGGCAATCGCTGCCGCAATGAGCTTGTACGTGACCTGGAGCTCAGAGAGACCGACGGACTTGCGATACTCGTTGATGGACTTCATGTACGGGATTGCCGCGAGCATGTTGTCGAGACTAGTCGCGTCGAGGCTGTTCCCCACCTCGGTGTAGTCCTTGTATGTGCAGTTCTGGATGATCTCGATGGCTGAATCGGCACCCATGGCACGGAAGAAGCCGATGGCCCCCTGCTTGAGTTGCGCGTCGGCGGAATCGAGTTTCGCCTGTGCCTCGTCGACCTTCTGCTGGGCGGCGGTCACGGCGGCGTCAGCGGTATCCTTTGCGGTCTTGGCGTTCGCGAGCTCTACGTCGGCGGCTGCCTTGTCGGACTCGGCATCCTTGACAGCCTGCTTCGCTGCATCCAGCTTGGCGATGGCGTCGACGTTCGCCTGCTTGGCCGCATCGAGGTCGGCGTTCGCGGCATCGAGTGCGGACTGGGCGGCGTTCACGCCGGATTCGGCATCGAGTGCGGCCTGCTGCTTCGCGGAGAGGGCCACCTGGGCATCATTCAGGTCGGTCTGTGCCGTTGCTGCGGCGGATTGCGCCTGCTCGAGCTCGGACTCGCACTGAGACTGTGCCGCTTGTGCGGCAGCGAGGGCTACCTCCGCGTCCGCGACCTTCTGTTTTGCCGCATCGTACTCCGGGCCGCTCGCGCCTGCCTCCGCTGCGGCGAGGTCTGCTTTCGCCTTCTCGTAGGCGGCGCTGGCGGCTGCGGCCTTCGCATCCGCCGCGTCCTTGTTCTGCTGGGCTGCGGCGAGTACGGCATCGGCGGAATCCTTTGCAGACTGGGCCGCAACCAGCTTGGACTGGGCATCAGCAAGCGTCGCGTTGGCGTTGTCCAGTTCGGCCTGTGCCCTGCTCACGGCATCCGTGGCGTCGCGCACGGCCTGCTCGGCGGCACTGATTGCCTCCGGGGTGGCGCTTACGGCATCGGCCTTGGCTTTATCGAGGGCATCCTTGGCATTCTGGGCCGCCTTGAGGGCGGACTGGTACGCTTCGTCCTTCTCGGATGCATCCGCCTTGGCGGCTGCGAGACCCGCCTTCGCCTGCTCGAGGTCCTTGCCGGCGGCATCGGCGGCGTCCTTGCCCCCCGCGACCTGACGGGCGTACTCGTCCATCGCCGCTCGGTCGGCTGCCGTACCGGCGCTGACTGCCGAATCGTAGGATGCCTTGGCCTGGTCGCGGGCGGAAGCCGCCTCGTTGTAGGGACCGGCGGCCTCATCGTAGGATGCCTTGGCGGCGTCCTCCTTCGCCTTCGCCTCGTCGACTGCCTTCTGCAGGTCCGCGATGGTCTGTACGACGGATTTCGCGCCGGTACCGGATGCCGCGCCGGCGTGGGCGGCGATCGGCGACATCACGGCGGGGTGCTGCGTGCCCCCGTCACCGGTCTGGGCGAATGCCGTGAACGGTGAGATGAGGCTCGATCCAGTCATGACGGCCATGGTCGCCGCGGTGACGGTCAGACGCGCGATCCCCTTCTGAGTGTGAATCTTCTTGTTTGGCAGTGCGGCGAAGTGGTCGCCACCGGCAGCGAAGTGCTTTCCCTGGGTCATTGTGCTGTTCCATTCCTTTTCCGTGCCCTATCCGACTGGGCATCAGAGCGCTTTCCAATAGAGATAATTATGCGCCTTAACTGGGATTGTTGTATATAGTCCGTTGGCTTTTATACAACAATCCATGACTCTTTTTGTCATGGATACGACGCTTCAGAAATCATTCGGCATGAGATGCAAAGAGCTCCGCGCTGGACTCGGGTGCAGTCAGGAGCAGTTCGCCAATTTGATTGAAATGAATCGTTTCTACTACGCGAGCATTGAAGTCGGGCGGCGTAATGTCAGCCTCTCAAATCTCAAGAAGATTGCCGACGGATTTCAAATCAGCATTGCTGAACTCATGAGAGGCGTCAGCTAAATTTATCCGTCTCATAGTTCATCTCGCCGATCACGCTGCTATGAAAATAGAAAACGTCACCACAGATTACCGTCAATCGTCACCATAGTGCTGATGGAATGCTTGTTATAGGCTGACATGGGAGTCATACAGATGGATAGATATATAAATAGATGTATCGATCGCGCTAGCTCGTCAATCGATATATCAATTCTTGGAGACCTGTATTCCTACCATTTTTAATGAAACAACGGCGGTAATTGCTATCGCGATTGCACCAATAATACCGAGCGCTATCTGAATGGGATATAACCCCAACACATGTCCAAATATGGAGAAAAACATTGCGGAAAAGAGAGCCCTTACCAGAGACGCGACGGAAAGGATCGTCGCGCGGAGATCGTCAGCTATCGCGTCTTGGATTAAGTTTTCCGAAGTGATGTACACCACTTCTGGGAGAAAACAAAGCACCATGCTAAGGCCAAACAAACACAGCGGATTTGAAGCGAACCACGGAAGAATCATGAAAAGGCCAGCCTCGATTAGCATCGAGCCGAGCATGGTATTTCTTTTCCCGAAACGCGATGAGAAGAAATCTGCTGCAATGTAGGCCGTCGCATTTACTGCATAGGATGCACCGAAAAAGATTCCTATTATGGAGACGGGAGCATCAAAT
>DBFEQD010000046.1:0-6917 GCA_048326155.1 Collinsella sp. | reverse complement strand
CATCATGATTGAAGAGGATTTCTTAGACATGTTCACGCATCAGCTAAACATTATCAGCGTAGTAATTATCTGATGCGGGTTAGCACATACAGCTAGCCCGTACGATAACGGGCGGCTGATGAAGATGAGGGCCGTCGAGCGCAACCGACGGCCCTCATTTTTTATGTCTAGGAAGTTCTTTTTAGAGGAGGAAATGTAATGAACGGAGTTTTGCTCATGGTTGTGGCCGCGGCGGTGCTCGCCTGCGGCTATCTGGGCTACGGCCGCTGGTTGGCCAACAAGTGGGGCGTTGACAAAGAGGCCCTCACGCCGGCCAAGCGTATGAAGGACGGCAAGAGCTTCTCGCCCGTCTCCGCCTTCACCGCGTTCTCGCACCAGTTCAGCTCGATCTGCGGTGCTGGCCCTGTCACGGGTACGATCGTCGCCATGGCCTTTGGCTGGCTGCCCGTCGTGCTCTGGGTCCTCGTCGGCGGCATCTTCTTTGGTGCCGTCCACGACTTTGGTGCCCTGTACGCTTCGATGAAGAACAACGGCAAGTCGCTCGCTCAGCTCATCGAGAAGTACATCGGCAAGACCGGCCGTCGCCTGTTCCTGCTGTTCTGCTGGCTGTTCTGCATCATCGTCATCGCCGCCTTTACCGACATGGTCTGCAAGACGTTCATGTTCACCCCGGCCGTTGACGCTTCTGGTGCTGCTACCGGTGCCATCGACTTCACCAAGTCCTATGCCGCCGGCTGCGCTGGTACCATCTCCATCCTGTTCACCTTCGTCGCTATCGCCTTTGGTTGGGCCCAGAAGAAGTTCAACCTCACCGGCGCTGCCGAGTTCGTCACCGGCGTGGTCCTCATGGTTCTCATGTTCGCCGTCGGTATGCAGTTCCCGCTCTACCTGGATAAGTTCCAGTGGTTCGCCGTCGTCATGGTCTACCTGGTCTTTGCTGGCGCTATGCCCATCCAGATGCTCAAGACCCCGCGTGACTACCTCACTTCCATCATGATGATCGTCATGATCGTCTGCGCTGTCCTCGGCATCGTCGTCCTGGGCGTCAACGGTCAGGCCACTATCACCGCTCCGGTCTTCACCGGCTTCTCCACTGCCTCCGGCATGATGTTCCCGGTCCTGTTCGTCTCCGTCGCTTGCGGTGCTCTCTCCGGTTTCCACAGCCTCGTTTCTTCCGGCACCTCTTCTAAGCAGGTCGAGAAGGAGCAGGACGCCGTCAAGGTCGGTTATGGCGCCATGATCGTCGAGTCCTTCGTCGGCATCCTTGCCATCATCGTCGCCGGCATCATGTTCTCCGACATGAACACCGCCGGTACCGGCGCCCTCAACGCCGGTGTCGCTTCCACCCCGTTCCAGATCTTCGCCGCTGGCATCTCCCGCGGTATGCAGGCCTTCGGTGTTGACGGCACGCTCGCTACCGTCTTTATGACCATGAACGTCTCCGCTCTGGCCCTGACCTCGCTCGACGCCGTCGCCCGCATCGCCCGCACCTCGTTCTCCGAGTTCTTTGCCCAGACCAACGATGCCCTGGCCATCGAGTCCAAGGCCGGCTACATGAAGGTCCTCGGCAACCCCTGGTTCGCCACGGTCGTTACCCTGCTTCCCGGTCTCGCCCTCGCTTTTGGTGGCTATGCCAACATCTGGCCGCTCTTTGGTGCTTCCAACCAGCTGCTCGGCGGCATGACCATGATCACCCTCGCCGTGTTCTGCAAGTGCACCGGCCGCAAGGGCTGGATGCTCTACGTGCCCGTCGTCTTCCTGCTCTGCTGCACCTTCACCTCGCTGGTCCAGAGCGCCATGGGCTGCATGGCCGCTGTCCAGGCTTACGGCTTCTTCGGCACCATCCCGGCTACCGCCACCACGGCCGCCGTCTCCGTCGCCGCCACCAAGGGCCTGCAGCTTGTCTTCGCCGTCCTGCTGATGGTCCTGGGCCTCATCGTTGCCGTTAACTGCCTCAAGGAGTTCTTCGGCAAGGAGGCCGGTTCCATGCCTGACGAGGATCCCGAGTGGTCCGAGATGGGCAAGGCCGAGTATGGCCGCACTGCTGCTGCCGAGGCTCCCGTCGACGCCGAGGCCGCCAAGGCTTAGTCGACCTGACGCGTTGAACGTCACATCTATATGACTCGGAAAGACCGGGTCCGCGACTTCGCGGGCTCGGTCTTTTTTTCATGCAAAAGCGGGTGACGCTCGAGTGTTCTCGCAGATGTTTTGCATGGATAAGGGCGCGCGTTGTACCATATGGACGTATATGTGTGCATATGAAAGGGGCCCCGTGGCCAAGACGGTATATTCCGATAACCAAAATAATGTCGATGCCCTGGCTGAGCGTCTGAGCAGCCAGACGTCGCTTTCTGCCGAGCGTGCCAAGCTGGTTGCCTACGACCTGCTTTGCCGCAAGGCGCTCAAGATTAAGTCGAGTGCGCTGGCGCAAATTTTTCGCTCCGTCGATAAGGAATGTGACACCAAGGCAATGCGCGATGAGCTTATCGCGGCAAATATTGTGACCAAGATCGAGGGTAGCGGCATTAACGGGCGCCCGGCGTTCTATACCATCAATGCCGAGATCCGCGATGCCCAGGAGCAGCCTGCCGAGTCCGTCGAGGATTTTGTCGTCGAGGATTCCGCTGACGTGCCTGCTGTGGAAGAAGCTGCTCCGCGTGAGCATGTCGATACCGATGAGTTGCTCGATGAGAACGTCGTGCGTGCCTTTACGGCCAAGGCAGGACGCGGCGGTTTTGGCGGGGGCGGCAAGCGCGATGCGCAGCGCCGCGCCCAGCAGGAGCGCTTCCGTCGCGCCGTTGCTCAAAAGGGTGAGACGGATGCTGAGGCCGTCGAGGAAAAGCCCGTTGGGATGCAGGAGCCGACTCGCACTCAAGAGCATGCTGGGATCCAGGAGCCCAAGCGTCGCCGCGGTGCCCATTTTAAGGCCGAGCAGCGAGGTATTGCATGCGAGGTCCAGGATTCCGCCGAGGCTGCTGACGCGTCCGATGAACCGGCCAAGAAGGCTCCGGGTTCATGCCGCCCCGGACGTGGTTTTGCGGGGCGCGCGTATCCCGTAAGGCGTCAGGAGAAGAGCGAACCGGCTTCGACCACTCAGGACGAGAAGGACGAGAAGGCCGTTGAGCCGGCGGCTCGCGAACAGAAGCCTGTTGAGCCGCAGCTTGAGGTCGATGCCGAGGCCAAGGGCCAGCAGCCTACTGATGAGCAGGCGGAGCAGGGCGCGTCGAGCAAGCCTCGCCGCCGTCGCCATCGTGGGGGCCGCAGTTCCCATGCCGAGACTGCAGCCGAGAAGACCACGCCGCAGGACGAAGATGCGAAGGTCGAGGTTTCTTCGGGGCAGCCTAAGCGCCAGCCGGCGAAGGAGAGCAAGTCCAATCGTCCGCAGAAGCAGGCGCCTATGCCGAAGCGCGAGCGCAATTCCCAAGGCGATTCTAAGCGCAAGTCTCAGAAGAAGCCGGAGTCTACCGCAGCAGATACTGCTGCCCAGCAGCCCAAGTCGGCAGTCCACGGCGAGGTCTCGGCGTTTGCCCTTGCCCGCGTTTTAGGCAGGCAGCTGCTCAAAGTTGTCCCTACGCCTACGGCGCTCTCTAAGATCAAGGAGCAGCAGACACAGATCGTAAAGGTCGAGGGCAAGGACGGCAAAAAGGCTCCGCAGCGCACTCAGCACAACGAGATGTCCAACCGCAAGATTGCCGAGGAAATCGCAATCATCCAGGCTTGGATCGAGCAGAACCGAGGTGCCGATACGCCGGTTGCCTCGCGCCGCCAGCGTGCCTACCAGATCTTTAACGACGAGAAGGCTTTTGACGGCAAGCACGGTGAGCGCCTGATCAGACGCATGACCGAAAAGGGCATCAGCATGCAGGCGATCAAGGTCGCCCCCAATCGCCCCGTGCACTTTACGGGCTTCTTTACGCTGGGCGCCGACAAGCCGTTCATTATGGTCGAGAACCTGGACACCTACGACGAGATCGTCAAGCTGCTGCGTGGCCGCAAGCACGCCAAGCTCTTTGGCATCAAGGTGGGCGGCGTGATTTTTGGCGGCGGATGCAAGGCGAGCGTCTCGCATGCCCTGGACGATTATCTGGCCGAGATTGGCTATCGCTTTAACTACGTCTACTACGTGGGCGACATCGACCGCGAGGGTGCGCGCATCGTCGAGCAGGCTCGCAATGCCAATGTGGTTGAGATTCGCCTGCATGCCGGCATGTACCGCGCCATGCTCTCCGAGCATAGGCGTCGCGTGAAGGCCGGCGGTGAGTGCGAGCCCGCGGCTGCCAACCAGGGCGTGCCGCAGAACCTGGCAGCGACGATCAAGGATCTGCCCATGGTTACGCGCGTGCAGTTCCGCAACGTGCTACGTGAAGGCGGGCGCATTCCGCAGGAGATCCTGATGACCGCAGACTATCGGGATGGCGACTCGGGAAGCTTCGACCGCATGCTCAACAACTAGGGCGTTCGGCCCCGGGAGAGCGGGGACACCGGCTTAGGTTTCCTGCTCTACAGTCCTGCTCACGACGGAGGCCACATTAAGTGGCCTCCTGTTCGTGCGGAACTCGCGATAAACCTAAGCCGGTGTCCCCGCTCTCCCGGGGCCTGCGGCTACTTGGTTGTCGCATGCGGCTCGCTTTTCGGAACAGGGCTGATAATTCTAGATGCAAGGCGCTCTTGGTCGTTATGGGCCTGGGGCGTCTGTCTTATATAGGTAGATTCCTTGCGGGTTCGAATCCCTCCGCTCGCCCACAAGAAAGCGCCCTGGGCCGTTATGGACTCAGGGCGCTCAATTTTAATGGCTGGGACGGAGGGATTCGAACCCCCAACAGCCGGCACCAAAAACCGGAGTTCTACCGTTGAACTACGTCCCAATGTGTGGTGTTGCCCAAAAGCAACTCGTTTAGTTTACCTAATCTGCGAGGGCATCGCAAACGCCATCGAGCAGGCGTACGGCGAGTGTCTGCGCGTCGCTGGCCGTGAAGGTGCCGTTGTAGCGCGTCATGCCCGTTAGCTCAATGCGAATGCGTGCCGGCTTCTGCTGCGCGGCGACATTGGCAGTGCGGATGCGCTGGGCCAGGTTGTGGCACTCGGCGAGGGCAATCGTGGCGCGCGGTGCGGCGTCGGCGGGCAGCTCGTCGCTTGCAATCTCGAGCACCAGGTCAACGTCGGTTGGGACCTCGGAGTCGCAGAGCATCATGCCGCTGTTGTCGGTCGTTGCCGTGGCGATATTCCACATGCGCGACGCAACACTGCGTGCGATGGGGTCCTCGCCGATAACGGCAATCTGGAAACGCTCGAGCACGTTGGCGGCGCGAGCAAAACCGATGCGGGACTCGGCTTCGGTGACCGAGGGCTTGCCCTCCCACACATGGTGCAGGCGGTTGATGTAGGCGTAGGTGTCCTGGAAGGCCATGCCGTCGGCAAACAGGCCGACATTTTCCTGGAACTGCTGCAGGGCGGCCTCGGTATGCGGACCAAAGTAGCCGTCGTCTTCACCACAGGCAAAGCCCAAAACGTTGAGAGCGCGCTGCAGGGCCTGCACATCGGCGCCATGGAAATTGGGCATGCGCAGATAGAGGGTGCGGTCGCCCAGCTTATACGAAGCGTCTACAAGGGCGCTCCAGCAGGGGATATCGACGGCATGACCGGCAGCAAGGCCGCTGTCGAGCCTGAAGGTGCTGACGGCCTGCTCAGTGGTGGCTCCAAAGTGCTTGTCGGTGACTTCGGCGGCATCGATCGTGTAGCCGAGCTGCAGGAGACGAGACTGCACGTCCTCGACGGCTGCTCCTTGCATGCCCGTTGTAATAGGTTCCATGAACGAACCCCTTTCGGCGTACCATTCGTACTATTTGAGCGTCTGTCGGATAGACAACGCAAAGGGATGCATAAACATGCACTCAACAGTGTAGCAAGTTGTGCCTAAATACGCTGCTGACAGGTTTTATAACCCCCGTTAGTTAAGGCGCTCCACAAAGAAATCTGCCATGGAGAGGAACAGCTCGCGTGCGTGCGGATCAAGCTCAACGTTCTCGATGGCCGCTTTGGCCTTAGCGGTCAGGTCGAGCGCGTAAGTGCGGGCATAATCGATGGAGCCGGTCTCTTGGAAGATATCCACGGCGCGTGTGAGCTGCGCGGGATCATCGGTGCCCGAGGAAAGAAGCTCCTCGACCTCGTCGTGGTGGCGCTCATCAGAGAGGGCATGAACGGCGACAAGCGTGCGCTTGCCCTCGGTGATGTCGGTGCGGAAGTCCTTGTTGGCGGCTTCCTTAGTGCCGACAAGGTTGAGCAGGTCGTCCTGAATCTGAAAGGCAAGGCCCGTGTGCAGGCCAAAGGCGCGCAGCGCTTCGATTTGCTTATCGCTGCCGCCGCCGATAATGGCTCCGGCGGCAAGCGGCGTGGCTCCGCTGTAAAACGCGGTCTTGTGCGTCGCCATGTCCAGGTAGTCATCAACCGAGATATCAAAGCGCCCGTCACGGACCCAACCCAGGTCGAGCGCTTGACCCTCGATGGTGCGGACGATCATCTCGGTAAGCTCGTGGAGCACGCGCAGCTTCACGTCGGACTCCAGCGTGGGGTCGTCGAGAACCGTCTTGGTGACCATGGTGAGCGCCAGGTCGCCACAATTGATGGCAAGGCCCGTGCCCTCGGTAAGGTGCATGCAGGGCTTGCCTCGACGAAGCTGTCCGTTGTCGGCGATGTCGTCGTGGATCAGCGCGCCCGACTGGAAGTGCTCGATGGCTGCCGCGGCGCTGCGGGCGCTCTCAAAGCTACCGCCCACTGCGGTTGCGGCGAGCATACAGATAAGCGGGCGGTGGCGCTTGCCGGCGTTGGCCGTAAAAGCCGAGAGCGGCGCGTACAGGTAGCGCTCGATATCGGCAGAGGTCGCCTGTCCGTCAAAGAACGTGGCCAGATAGTCGTTAATC
>DBFEQD010000045.1:0-21350 GCA_048326155.1 Collinsella sp. | reverse complement strand
TGGCAGTCAAGAGGTCAGGGGTTCGATCCCCCTCGTCTCCACCCGAGCATTGAATGAGGCTCCAACGCAAGTTGGGGCCTTTTTTCATATAGGAACACAAGGTCAAAGGCGGCACCATGATCCTCCTGGTCGACAAGATCGAAAAAAGCTTCGGCGCACGCGTCCTCTTTAGCGGCGCGTCCTTCCAGATCAACCCCGGCGAGCGCTTCGCGCTCGTGGGACCCAACGGCGCCGGCAAAACCACCATGCTCAAGATCATCATGGGCATCGACAGTCCCGACGCCGGCCAGGTCCAGTACGCCAAGGACTGCCAGGTGGGCTACCTAGAGCAGGAAACCAACCTAGAGCAAAAGGACACCACCATCCTCGCCGAGGTCATGGCCGCCGCCAAGGAAATCCGCCGCATGGGCGAGCGCGCCAACGAGCTGCAGGCCCAGATCACGGAGCTCTCCGAGCAGGGCAAGGACGTCGACGCACTCCTTAACGAGTACGGCCAAGTCCAGGACCGCTTTGAGCACCTGGGCGGCTACGAGCTCGAAAGCAACGCCCGCAAGATCCTATCTGGCCTGGGCTTTAAGGTCACCGACTTTGAGCGCCCGTGCTCCGAGTTCTCGGGCGGCTGGCAGATGCGCATCGCGCTCGCCAAGCTCTTCCTGCGCCACCCCGACCTGCTGCTGCTGGACGAGCCCACTAACCACCTGGACCTCGAGAGCGTCCAGTGGCTACGCGGCTTTATCGCCAACTACGACGGCGCCGTCCTCATCGTCAGTCACGACCGTGCCTTCATGGACGCCTGCGTCGACCACGTCGCCGCTCTCGAAAACCGTCGCGTGACCACCTACACCGGCAACTACAGCAGCTACCTCAAGCAGCGCGAGGACAACCTGGAACAGATGCGCGCCAAGCGAGCCGCCCAGGAGCGTGACATCGCCCACATGCAGGTCTTCGTTGACAAATTCCGCTATAAGCCCACCAAGGCCGCCCAGGCGCAGGAGCGCATCCGCAAGATCGAGCAGATTAAAAAGGAACTTGTCATCCTGCCCGAGGGCCACAAGCACATCGACTTTAAGTTCCCTGACCCGCCGCGCTCCGGCGACATGGTCGTCGGCCTGAAGGGCGTGTCCAAGTCCTACGGCAACAAGCACATCTACAGCGACATCGACCTCAAGCTCTACCGCGGCGAGCACGTGGCACTCGTCGGCCCCAACGGCGCCGGCAAGTCCACGCTCATGAAGATTCTCGCCGGCCTGGAGCCGCCCACTACCGGCACGCGCGACCTGGGCACCAACGTCGGCGTCGCCTACTATGCCCAGCACGCGCTCGAAGGCATGACCGAGTCCAACACCGTCCTGCAAGAGATCGACACCGTCACGCCCAAGTGGACCGTGCCGCAGCAGCGCAGCCTGCTGGGCGCCTTCCTATTTAGCGACAACGATTCCATCGAAAAGCAGGTCCGCGTCCTCTCTGGCGGCGAAAAAGCGCGTCTGGCACTGGCCAAGATGCTCGTGGCCCCCGAGGCGCTCCTGTGCCTGGACGAGCCCACCAACCACCTGGACATCGACTCGGTGGACATGCTCGAAAACGCCCTGCAAAACTTCCCCGGCACCATCGTGCTGATCAGCCACGACGAGCACCTGGTGCGCGCCGTTGCCAACCGAGTGATCGACATCCGCGATGGTAAGGTCACGGTCTACGACGGCGACTACGACTACTACCTCTACAAGCGCGAGGACCTCGCAGCCCGCGCCGCCGCCGAAGCAGCAGGGGAGAGTACGCCGGCCGCGACCAAGTCCGCTAAGGTCACCGCAGCCCAGCCCGATACGCCCGCCGCTGCTTCCAAGCCTGCCGAGGGCAAAAAGACCAAGGAGCAAAAGCGCGCCGAGGCCCAGGCCCGCGCTGCGCTCAACAAAAAGCTCAAGGGCGTGCGCAACCAGCTCAAGAAGATCGAGGCTGAGCTCGACAAAAAACGCGCCCGCTATGACGAGCTTATGGAATTGATGGCCAGCGAAGAGCTTTATGCCGATCAGGACAAGTTCAACGCCGCGCTGGGGGAATATAACGGCCTTAAGCAAGAGCTGCCCAAGCTCGAGGACGAATGGCTGGAGCTTTCCACCCAGATCGAAGAGGAGACCGCGCGTGAACTCTCGTAAGGCCGCTGCCGTGGCGATGAGCATCATCGCCATCGCCTGTCGCATCTGCGGCATTTTTATGAGCGCGATGACCGTGCTGCTGTGCTTTAGCGGCCTGACCGCCAAGCTGCAGATCGTCGGCTTTGTCGTTGAGCTTTCGCGCGCACTGCCGAGTGCCATCGCCGGCTACGGCGTCATCACCTCGCCCTTTGGCGGCGTGTTCCGCTTAGATTACGCCATCGTGGCCGTCATCCTGTTTGTGGCCGACTACCTGCTCACGCGCGCCTCGCGCCGCGTCCGCTAGGGGATTGTTATGTCCAGCAGCTACTTCATGAACCTGCTCGCCAGCGCGGTCGCCGTCATCGTCGGCATCGTGATCCACGAGAGTGCGCACGCCGCCGCGGCCTGGGCACTCGGCGATAAGACGGCCCGTTCGCGCGGTCGTGTCTCGCTCAACCCGCTCAACCATATCGACCCGTTTGGCACCATCATCTTGCCGCTGCTCATGCTTGCCGCCGGCGGCCCGGTGTTCGCCTTCGCCAAGCCCGTGCCCGTCTACCTCAACAACCTCAAGCACCCCAAGCGCGATGAGGTCCTGGTTAGCGCAGCCGGCCCCGCATCGAACATCGCCCTCGCGTGCCTTGCGGCCGCCCTCATGCACACGGCATACGGCAACCTCTACACCCGCATGTCCTTTGCCCTGGCGTCACAGATCATGAACTTCGGCGCCACGTTTATCGTAGTCAACCTGTCACTCGCGTTCTTCAACCTCATCCCGATCCCACCGCTCGACGGCTCTTCGATCATTGTGCCGTTCCTTAAAGGCAAGGCTCTCAACAACTATTATCGTCTGCAGCAATACGCTATGCCCATCCTCATCCTAGTGCTGTACCTGCTGCCCATGTGGACCGGCATCGACGTGATCGGCCGCTATTTCGACGTTACCGTGTATCCGCTTGCTGAGCAGCTGCTCAACTTCGCAATCGCCGGCATCTAAGGTAAACTTACAGGTCGACCGTGCAAAACGGTCGCAACATGCACCCAAACCGCGCCGCGAAGGCGCCGTCAAAGGAGGTCGAAGATGTCGTATCGCGTGTCGACGCAGGTCTACAGCGGACCGTTCGACCTGCTGCTGCAGCTGGTAACCCGCCAAAAAGTAGATATCGGCGCCATCTCCATCAGCGAGGTGGCCGAGCAATACCTTGCCGAGGCCGAGCGCATCGAGGCGCTGGACCTGGACGTGGCGAGCGACTTTTTGCTGGTCGCGGCAACACTTTTGGACATCAAGGCCGCCTCCTTGGTGCCGCAGGAGGCCCCGCGCAAAGTCGATGACGACGATGACGAGTTTGACGAAGACCTCGAGGAGCTCAGCGCGCTCGACGGCGACGCCCTGCGCGAGGTCCTGATCCAGCGCCTGATTGCCTACAAGCAGTTTAAAGGCGCGGCTGCGGCCCTCGGTGCCCGCATGCAGGCCGAAAGCCGCATGCATCCGCGCGTAGCCGGCCCCGACCCCGAGTTTTTAGGCCTTATGCCCGACTACCTGGCCGGCATTACTCTGCGCGGCCTCGCCGTCATCTGCGCCGACCTGGACGGCAAGCGCCAGACCTTCCTGCTGGAGGCCGAGCACGTGGCGCCGCATCGCGTGCCGCTCGACCTGACCGTGGCCTCAGTTGACCGCTTTACCATGGCGCACCAAACCTGCACCTTCCGCGAGCTGTTGGACGGCGATGCCACCACCGAGCAGCTCGTCGTCACCTTCCTGGCCATGCTTGAGCTTGCCAAGCGCGGCTCGCTCATGTTGAGCCAGGACGAGATCTTTGGAACCATCTGCATCAACCGAGTCGAGGGAGCCGAGGCCTATGTGCCCGGCGAGGGCCCCGAGCTCACCGAATAGGAGCCGCAACCATGTCAACCCTTTCCACGCTGGAGGCAAACAGCCTCAAAGGCGCCCTAGAGGCGCTGCTGCTGGTGTCAAGCGACCCGGTGAGTGCGCCCGCGCTGGCCGGCGCACTGGATATCGCCCCCGGCGAGTGCGCGTCGATGCTCGCCGAGCTCAAGGTTGAGTACGAGGAGGCCAACCGCGGCTTTCAGCTGCGCGAGGTCGCCGGCGGCTGGCGCCTGTTTACGCACCCAGCCTACCACGATGTGGTCGAGGCCTATGTGTTGAGCTGGGACACGCAGAAGCTATCGCAGGCGGCGCTCGAAACCCTGGCCGTGATCGCATACCACCAGCCCGTGACGCGCGAGGTGGTCAAGGGCATCCGCGGCGTCAATTCCGACGGCGTCATCGCGTCGCTCGTGGACAAGGGTCTGGTGCGTGAGCTCGGCCGCGACCCCCAGCGCGGTCAGGCCATCATCTACGGCACGACCAACGCCTTCTTGGAAAAATTCGGCCTGCGCTCCACCCGAGACCTGCCCGACCTAGAGCAGTTTGCCCCCGACGAGCAGTCGCGCCAGTTTATCCGCGAGCGCCTGAGCGGCCGCAGTATTCAGTCCACGCTCGAGGAGCAGGCCGAGGACCTGGACGAAGAGCGCGAACTGATCGATACCGATGTTGAAGATGTTGAGGCAGTCGAGGACTTGGAGACTCTGGTCGTCGACGAGACCTCGGAGGATTTGAATGACGAGGACTAACGAAGTAGGGGAGACGCGCGCCATGGGCAACGCAGTACCCGCAACCGACGCCCAGCCCGTCTATCCGCACACCATGCGCCTGCAGCGCTTTTTGGCGCGCGCGGGCGTGGCGAGCCGCCGCGGCTCGGAGGACCTGATGACCGCCGGACGCGTGACCGTCAACGGTCAGGTCGCGACCGAGCTGGGCACCAAGGTCGACGTCGACCGCGACCATATCGAGGTCGACGGCATGCCCGTCAAGCTCAACCAGGGCGCCGTGTACTTGATGCTCTACAAGCCGACCGGCTACCTCACCACCATGAGCGACCCGCAGGAGCGCCCCTGCGTGGCCGACCTGGTACCGCGCAACCGCTTTCCGGGGCTCTTCCCGGTGGGCCGCCTGGACCGCGACACCACGGGCCTTTTGCTCTTTACCACCGACGGTGATCTGTCGCAGGACCTGCTGCACCCCAGCAAGCACGTCTACAAGACCTATCAGGCGCTCGTGGACGGCCACCTGACCGATCGCGACTTAGAACCGCTCCGCCGCGGCATCGAGCTCGACGACGGCCTGTGCCAGCCGGCGATCTGCCGCGTCATTACCGCGCGCGAGGCCGAGGCCGTGGCTCCGCAAGGCGTCAAGCCCGGCACCACCGCCGTGGAGGTCATCATCCGCGAGGGTCGCAAGAATCAGGTCAAGCGCATGCTGAGCAAGATCCACCACCCGGTGATCCGCCTGCACCGCTGTAACTTTGCCGGCCTGGAGCTCAAGGACGTGGCCAAAGGCTCGTGGCGCGAGCTCACCGAGCGCGAGGTACAAATCCTCAAAAGCGGTGGCATCCCTCCCAAGCAGGCCAGCGCCATACGCGGCGGCAAGCCCCAAGACACGCCCGCCAGCCGCACGCGTCACCACGGCAGCCACGGCTCCGCACCCAAGCGCAACACCTACCGCGAGCGCTACACCGGCTAGGCAACCCGCCGCGCCCCAACGCCCGCGAACCATACCAGCACGTCAATCATCGAAAGGAAGCATTGCATGATCGTCGCCATCGACGGCCCCGCCGGTTCCGGCAAGTCCACCATCGCCAAGGAGATCGCCCGCCAGCTGGGCTTTAACAAGCTCGACACGGGCGCCATGTATCGCGCCGTCACCTTCGCCGCGCTCGACCGCGGCATCGATCTGGACGACGAGGCGGCAATCGACGCCCTCGCCGAGCAGATCGAAATTCGCTTTACCAACGGCACCGGCGAGGATACGCGCCTGACCATTGACGGCCAGGACGCTTCGGCCGCCATCCGCACCCCACAGGTGGACGCCAACGTCTCCAAGGTCTCGGCCTATCCGGGCGTGCGCGCCGCCATGCTCATCCATCAGCGCCGCGCCGCCGAGGACCGCGATATCGTGGCCGAGGGTCGCGACATCGGCACCGTCGTGTTCCCTAACGCGCAAGTCAAGGTCTTCCTGACCGCCGACCCGCGCGAGCGCGCCCGCCGCCGCGTGCTGCAGCGTCACCAAAACGACGCCCAGCCGCTCACGTCCGAGCAGCTCGAGGCCGAGGTCGACGAGACCCTCGACGCCCTTAAGCAGCGCGACAAGCTCGACAGCAGCCGCGAGGTCGCCCCACTCGTGCCCGCCGAGGACGCCGTGCACGTTGACTCCACCGCCCACACCATCGATGAGGTCGTCTCGATAATCGAGGACCTCATCAACCAAAGGAGGTAGCCCATGCGCCTGTTTAAGCAGACGCCCGAGGACTATTACAACGCCCCGTATGCCGAGTTTCCCGCGCTCATCCGCGGCACCGTCTTCGTGGTCATGGCAATCCTTTGGGCTTTCTCCAAGCTCATGTGGCGCTGGAAGGTCGAGGACGCCGATCTGCTGTTTGAGCGCCAGGAAGGCCGCGGCAGCGTGGTCATCTGCAACCACACCTCGATGGCTGAGCTCTTGGCCGTGGAGACGGCGCTGTTCTTTGGGGGCCGCCGCATTCGTCCCATCTTTAAGTCCGAGTTCGCCAAGAGCAAGATTGTGCGCTGGGCCTTTAGCCGCGTAGGCGGCATCCCCGTGGAGCGTGGTACTGCCGATATGAAGTGCCTGCGCGCCGCCCAGCATGCGCTGCAGCGCGGCGAGGACGTTCTGATCTTCCCCGAGGGCACGCGCATCCGCTCGCGCGAGATCAAGCCCGAGGTCCACGGCGGTTTTGCGCTCATCGCTCAGATGGGCAAGGCGCCCGTTAACCCGCTCGCCATCTGCGGCTGGTCCGACATCACGCCCTCGGGCAAAAAGATCATGCGTCCCAAGAAGTGCTGGATCCGCGCCGGCAAGGCCGTCTCGCTTTCCGACGCACCGGCTGGGCTTAAGCGCACGGAGCGCCTGGAATGGTTTGAGTCCGAGGCCATGAACCGCGTCTACGCCATGCGAGACGAGCTGTGCGCCGAGCATCCGGGCAGGTTCTAGCCATGAGCGAGAACGTGACGAACACCACCGCGACTGTGTCCGGCCAGGCAACCGCGCCTACCATCGAGATCGCCGCCCACGCCGGCACTTGCTACGGCGTACAGCGTGCGCTCGATATGGCGCTGGCCGCTGCGCCGCAGGCAGAGGAGTGCACTCAAGTTCACACCTTGGGGCCGCTCATCCATAACCCCATCGTGGTGCGCGAGCTTGCTGAGGCAGGCGTCGGTCTGGCCGACACCTTGGACGACGCCGCAACCGGCACCGTGATCATCCGCGCCCACGGCGTGGTGCCGCAGGTAATCGATGCTGCCCGCAAGCGCGACCTTACCGTGGTCGACGCCACCTGCCCCTACGTGAAGAAGGTCCATGTGGCAGCCGAGCGCCTGGTGCGCGAGGGCTACCGCGTGATCGTCGTGGGCGAGCCAGGCCACCCCGAGGTCGAGGGCATTCTGGGCCACGCCGGCAATGATGCGCAGGTCGTGAGCTGTGCCGCCGACGCCGATGCCCTGTCGCTCAAGGGCAAGGTGGGCCTCGTTGTGCAGACCACTCAGACCGCGCAGAACCTCGCCGAAGTCGTGGCCGCTATCACCCCGCGCGTGCAGGAGTTGCGTGTGATCAACACCATCTGCGCCGCCACGAGTGAGCGTCAACAGGCAGCAGCCACACTTGCCAACCGCTGCGACTGCATGGTCGTCGTGGGTGGCAAGAACTCGGGCAACACCCGCCGCCTGGCGCAAATTTGCGCAGACGCCTGCGAGCGCACGTATCACATCGAGGAAGCTTCCGAGCTCCAGGCCGCTTGGTTTGCCGAGGCGCGCCACATCGGCATCACCGCTGGAGCCTCCACCCCACAAGAACACATCGAACGCGCCGTCGCGCGCATCAAGGAGCTTTGCCGCTAACCATGGACCAGACCGTACCCGCATACGCCGCCGAGGTGGCCGATTACGGGCGCAGCCGCGACCCCGAGCCGGGTGAGGGCGCGCTCGTTAAGAATGTGCGTCCCGAATCGCCCGCATGGGATGTGGGTATCGAGCCGGGCATGCGCGTGCTCACGGTCAACGGTGAGGCGCTCACCGACATGATCGTATGGCTTTGGGAGGCCGACGACGACACCGTTGATTTGGAGGTATTCGACCCGCGCGACGGCACCGTCACCCCCGTCGAGCTCGACCGCTTCCCGGGCGAGGACTGGGGTTTGGAGTTCGATGGCCCCATCTTCGACGGCATGCGTACCTGCGTAAACGCCTGCGTGTTCTGCTTTATGACCATGTTGCCCAAGGGCGGCCGCTCCACGCTCTATATTCGCGACGACGACTACCGCCTGAGCTTTTTGCAGGGCAACTTCGTCACGCTCACGAACCTCTCCGACGAGGACGTGCAAAACGTCATCCAACGCAACATGAGCCCCATGAACGTATCGGTCCATGCCGTGAGCCCCGACGTCCGCCGTCGTATGATGGGCCGCAACGCCCAGCGAGGCATGGACGTGCTCGAGGCCATCATGGCCGCCGGCATCGAGATTCACGCGCAGATCGTGTTGTGCCCCGGCATGAACGACGGCGAGGAGCTGGAAAAGACCCTGCGCTTTTGCGAGGAGCACGAGCAAATCACAAGCCTGGGCATTGTGCCGCTCGGTTTTACCAAGCATCAAAACCGTTTTAGCTGGTCCTACAGCGACAAGCCCGAGCTAGCGCGCGAGACCATCGCCATGATCAGGCCCTTCCAGGACCGCGCCTATGAGCGCTTTGGCCGCCACACCTTCCAGATGAGCGACGAGTTCTATCTGGACGCCGGCATCGATCCTCCCGAGGCAGACTTTTACGACGGTTACCCGCAGTACTACGACGGCATCGGCATGATCCGCTCGTATCTGGACGAGACCGACGACGTGCTTGCCGCCGATGCCGAGCGACTGGCCCGCGTCCGCGAGGCCATCGCCGCCCGCAGCCAACACCTGCTGTGCCTCTCGGGCGCCAGCGCACGCGACACGGTGGCCCGCTTTGTGGAATCGCCCAAGGGACTCGCCGGCACTGTCACGGCCATCAAGAACCGCTACTTTGGCGGCAACGTGGACGTGACCGGCCTCATCGTCGCGTGTGACATTCTGGAGCAGCTGCCGCAGGACCTCTCGGGGGTTATGCTCTTTGTGCCTAAGCTCATGTTCAACGCTGACGGCATGACGCTTGACGAGTATCATCGTGACGATTTACTCGCAAGCCTTACCAGTCGCGGCGCCGAGGTTCATGTGGTGTCGACCATGCCGCATGAGCTGCTCGATACCCTGGAGCGCATCCTTGGCATTGTGCCCGCAGACTCCAACACTTCCACTGACCCTACCCATTAAAGGAGAGCAGATGAAACCTATCGTCGCCGTCGTCGGACGCCCCAACGTGGGCAAGTCCACGCTCGTTAACCGCCTGGCCCAGACCTCGGACGCCATCGTCCACGAGTCCCGCGGCGTCACGCGCGACCGCTCGTATCACACGGCCGATTGGAACGGCCGCGAGTTCACCATCGTCGACACGGGCGGTATTGAGCCGCTCAAGAGCGATGACGTCTTTGCCACGTCCATCCGCGACCAGGCTCTTGCTGCCGCCGAGGAAGCTGCCGTCATCCTGTTTGTGGTCGACGGCCGCACCGGCGTCACCGAGGAGGACGAGTCGGTCGCCCGCATGCTCAAGCGCTGCGATAAGCCGGTCTTTCTGCTGGTGAACAAGCTCGACAACCCCGATCGCGAGAACGACAGCATCTGGGAGTTCTATTCGCTCGGCATCGGTGAGCCCACGCCGCTCTCGGCCCTGCATGGTCATGGCACGGGCGACCTGCTCGACGATATCGTGGCCCTGCTTCCGGAGGAAGAGGACGAGGTCGCCGATGAGTTCCCCGACGCGCTGAACGTGGCCATCATCGGCCGCCCCAATGCCGGTAAGTCCTCGCTGTTCAACCGCATCCTGGGCGCCGACCGCTCCATCGTGTCCAACATTGCCGGCACCACGCGCGACGCCATCGACACGGTCGTCGAACGCAACGGCAAGCACTACCGCATGGTCGATACCGCGGGCATCCGCAAGAAGAGCACCGTGTACGAAAACATCGAGTACTACTCGATGGTCCGCGGCCTGCGCGCCATCGACCGCGCCGACGTGGCGCTGCTCGTCGTCGACGCCTCCGTGGGCGTCACCGAGCAGGACCAGAAGGTCATGGGCTTGGCCATCGAGCGCGGCTGCGCCATCGTGGTGCTGCTCAACAAGTGGGACCTGCTCGACGATGACCGCAAGCGCGAGGCCTGCATGGAGACCATCGACCGCCGTCTGGGCGTCATGGCTCCCTGGGCCCAGTACCTGCGCATCTCTGCCCTCACTGGCCGCAGCGTCGAGAAGATCTGGGCGATGGTCGACGCCGCCGAAAAGACGCGCTCGCAGAAGATTAGCACCTCGCGCCTCAACACGTTCCTCACCGATCTGCGCGAGTTCGGTCATACCGTGGTGGACGGCAAGCGCCGCCTGCGCATGCACTACGTGACCCAGACGGGAGTCAACCCGCCGACGTTCACGTTCTTCGTCAACCACAGCGATCTGGTCAACGACACCTATCAGCGCTACGTAGAGAACCGCATGCGCTCGACCTTCGACTTTGCCGGCACACCCATTCGACTCTTCTTTAGGAAGAAGGAGCAAAAGGATGCATAATCCGATTCTGCTGACCGCCATCTGCGCCGTGGTCTCGTTCTTTATCGGGGCGATTCCGTTTGGCCTGATCCTGGGCCGCGTGTTCAACCACACCGACATTCGCAAGGCGGGCTCTGGCAACATCGGCACCACCAACGCACTGCGCGTAGCCGGCCCCAAGGTGGCCGCGCTCACGCTGCTGCTCGACTGCCTTAAGGGCGCCATCTGCGTCCTTATCGCCCGTCCGCTCATTGCCGACTTGGGCTATGGTTTTCCGCCGAGTATTATGGCCCCCGGCGCCGCCGGCGACTGGATGCTCGGCGTCATTTGCCTGGCAGCGGTGTGGGGCCATATCTTCTCGCCCTACCTCAACTTCCATGGAGGCAAGGGTATCGCCGTGGGTCTGGGCGTTATCCTCGCCTGGTACTGGCCCATTGGTCTGTCGCTGCTGGGCATGTTTATCGTGGCCGTCGCCATCACCAAGTTCGTGTCGGTGGGCTCGCTTGCCGCGGCCATCGGTCTTCCCATTGCCGCTTGTGCGGTCTTTCCGTACAGCAGCCTAGGACTTAAGTTTTGCATGGCGATGATCGGCATCACCGTGGTGTGGGCCCATCGTGCGAACATCAAAAAGCTCATGACCGGTAAGGAGTCCAAGCTCTCGTTTACCAAGCGCGTCACCGAGCCCGACGATAAGTAGGAGAGAGTCATGAATGTTGCGCTGATTGGCTCTGGCTCCTGGGGAACCGCCGTCGCCGGCCTTGCCGCCGCGCGAGCCGAGCGCGTGACCATGTGGGCCCATAGCGAGCAGACGGCCGCCGGCATCAATGGCGAGCACCGCAACCCCCGCTACCTTGTGGGCTACGAGCTGCCCGGCAACGTCGTCGCCACGACCGAGCTCGTGCAGGCGCTCGACGGCGCAGAGGCCATCATCTTTGCCGTTCCTTCGACGCACCTTCGCAGCGTGTGCCACCAGGCCACGCCCTTTATCGCCGCCGATACCCCGGTGCTCTGCCTCACCAAGGGCATTGAGCCCGAGTCCGGCCTGCTCATGAGCGAGGTCATCGCCAGCGAGATCGGCAACGAGGCGCGCGTGGCGGCCCTCTCGGGCCCCAACCATGCCGAGGAAATTTGCCGCGGCGGGCTCTCTGCTGCTGTCATCGCCAGCGAAGACACGCAGGTAGGGGAGACCTTTAAGGAGCTGCTGCTGTCCACGGCCTTCCGCATCTACCTGTCGCAGGATATGACCGGCGTCGAGGTATGCGGCGCCATGAAGAACGTTATCGCCATCGTGTGCGGCATCTCCGCCGGCTCGGGCGCGGGCGACAACACGCTTGCCCTCATCATGACGCGCGGCCTGGCCGAGATCAGCCGCCTGGTGCACGCCCGCGGCGGCCAGGCCATGACCTGCATGGGGCTTGCCGGCATGGGTGACCTCATTGCCACCTGCACCTCCGAGCATTCGCGAAACCGCACCTTTGGCTACGAGTTTGCCCACGGCGTTTCGCTCGACGAGTACCAGACGCGCACGCATATGGTCGTGGAGGGCGCCGTCGCCGCCCGCAGCGTGAGCGAGCTCGCCCGTTCACTGGGCGTAGACATTCCGCTCACCTTTGCCGTGGAGCAAACGCTCTACAACGGTGTTACTTTGGATAGGGCGCTCGAGATTCTTACCGACCGCGTCCCCTCTCAAGAGTTCTACGGACTCACCGACTAGTGCAGAAAGGCTACTACAATGGGTTCCATCAAAATCGCTCCGTCCGTCCTTTCGGCCGACATGGCCAACCTCAAGGGCGAGCTCGACAAGATCACCGGCGCCGATTACGTGCACTTTGACGTCATGGACGGTCATTTTACCGGCAACCTCACCTTTGGCGTCGATATCCTCAAGGCCGTCAAGCGCTCCACCGAGGTGCCCGTCGACGCGCACCTCATGGTGTCGAATCCCGACGAGACGGTCGATTGGTATGCCGATGCCGGTGCCGATATGATCACCGTGCACTACGAGGCCTCCACGCACCTGCATCGCACGCTCACGCATTTGCAGCAGCGCGGCGTCAAGGCAGGTGTGGTGCTCAACCCCGCCACGCCCGTCTGCGTGCTCGAAAGCATCATCGACGTTGTCGACATGGTGCTGCTCATGAGCGTGAACCCCGGCTTTGGCGGCCAGAGTTTTATCCCCGGTACCATCGCCAAACTGAACGAGCTCAAGGCCATGTGCGAGCGTCACGGCGTTTCGCCCCTCATCGAGGTCGACGGCGGTATCTCTTCTAAGAACATCGCCGAGGTCGTCAAGGCCGGCGCCAACGTACTCGTAGCCGGCTCCGCCGTATTTAAGTCCGAAGATCCCGCCGCCGAGGTTGCGCTGCTGCAGAAGCTGGGCAACGAGGCCGCACAGGAGGCATAAACCCTTATGACCGCAGGTCAAAACCGCATACCCGTGAATCTTGACTATGCCGCCTCGACGCCCATGCGCGCCGAGGCGCTCCTTGCGCAGCGCGAGTACGACGACAGCGAGCTTGCCGGCGTCAACCCCAACTCGCTTCATTCGCTCGGCCGCAAGGCCGCCGCACGCCTGGAAGTGGCGCGTCGCGAGATTGCCCGCAGCTTTGGCGCGCGCGTCCGTCCGTCCGAGATCATCTTGACCAACGGCGGTACCGAGGCAAACCAGCTGGCGCTCCTCGGACTTGCCGAGGGCGCCCGTCAGCGCGATCGCAAGCGAGACCGCGTAATCGTTTCGGCCATCGAGCACGATTCGATCCTGGACAACCTTCCGTTGCTGCGAGCCGCGGGCTTTACCGTTGACCTGGTCCAGCCCTGCCGTGCGGGCTACATTGAGCCCGCCGCACTGAGCGACTTGTTGGGCGACGACGTGGCGCTCGTGAGCATTATGGTCGCCAATAACGAGACCGGTGTGGTGCAGCCCATCCGCGAGCTTGCCGCCGCCGCGCACGCCGCGGGCGCCCTGTTCCATACCGACGCCATCCAGGGCTATCTGCATATTCCGCTCGATGTGTACGAGCTGGGCGTTGACGCCATGACCGTAGCCGCGCACAAGATTGGCGGCCCCGTGGCCTCCGGCGCGCTCTACCTTAAGAGCCGCACGCCGCTGCGCCCCCGCATCTTCGGTGGCGGACAGGAGGCCGGCCGTCGCGCCGGTACGCAGGACCTGCGCACGCAGTTGGCTTTTGCCGCTGCCGCCTCCGTGTTGTTGCCGAATGTTGCCCAGGAGCGCGCGATGCTGCAGACCTTGTCCGACAAGCTCTACGACACGCTTACGGCTCATCCGCGTATTCATGCCACGATGGGCGACTACGCGCAGGCCAATCGCCTGCCCGGCATGGTTTCGATCTACGTTGACGGCATGGACTCCGAGGAACTCATCATTAAGCTCGACGCCGCCGGCTTTGAGGTTTCGGCCGGCTCTGCCTGCTCGAGCGGCAGCATGGACCCAAGCCATGTGCTCAGTGCCATGGGCATTGGTCGCGAGCAGGCGCTGGGCGCCCTTCGCATCTCGTTCGATGACCGCGTGAACCCGGCCGATCTGGACGACTTTGCCCAGGCGCTGCTGTCGATCGTGGGTGCCGCATGATCGTCGCCGAGCTCGAGCGCGCCCTGCTGGCGCGCTATCCCAAGACGGACGCCGAGCCCTGGGACCACGTAGGCTTATCCGTGGGCGACCCTGCCGCCGAGATTACCGGCGTGGCCTGCGCACTCGACGCAACCGAAGCCAACGTGCACCGCGCCCAGGAGACCGGTGCCAACGTGTTGTTGACGCATCATCCTATCTACATCAAGGCGCCCGAGGCGTTTTGCCCGGCGGATGCGTCGCGCCCCCAGTGCAGCGCAGCACTGTTTGAGGCCGCCCGCTGCGGCGTGAGCATTATCTCGCTCCACACCAATCTGGACCGTTCGCACGAAGCGCGCACCTGCCTGAGCGAGCTGCTGGGTGCCGCACCCGTGAGCTCACTGGAGCATGTGGACGACCCCGAGGCCACCGGCCTGGGCGCGCTTGCAACGCTCAACGACCCGCGCACGCTGCGCGATCTCGCCACCCGTGCCGCAACGGTATTTGGCAGCGACCCGCACGTGTGGGGCGAGGCCGATCGCCCGTGCAACACCGTCGCCATTTTGGGCGGCTCCCTGGGCGACTTAGGAGAGCTCGCCATCGCCGCGGGCGCGGACGTTATCGTGACGGGCGAGGCGGGCTACCACGTGGCGCAAGACCTTGCCTTGCGCGGGCTGCCGGTCATCTTGCTCGGCCACGACCGCTCTGAGGAGCCGTTCGTTGATATATTGATGAACTCTGCAGTTGACGCCGGGGTCGACCCCCGTCATGCGATTAAAATACTGAACCCTTGCCAATGGTGGACTGTGACAAAAGGAGAGAACTTATGAGCGCCGGCGCTACGCTACTCAAGCTGCAACAGATCGATTTGGAGCTCGCCCGCAACAAGAGCGAACTTGCCAATATGCCGGAGCTCAAGGAGCTCGCTTCCAAGCGCAAGACTTATGTGAAGCTCAAGTCCGAGATGACCAAGCTCTACGCCCAGCGCAAGGATCTGGACATTGAGCTCGACGATCTCAACACCACCGAGATTCAGACCAACAACGCCATCGAGGCTGCCAAGAAGCGCCATGTCGACGGCTCCGACTACCGCGAGGTTCAGGACCTGGAGAATGAACTCGCCACCCTGGCCAAGCGTCTGGACAAGATTGAGCACACCCGCAAGGACGTCGTTGTCGCCCATAAGGAGGCGCTCGACCGCGAGGCCCGGGCGCAGGCAATCATCGCCAAGTTCGAGGAGGGCGTGAAGGCCGATACCAAGGCCGCCCGCGCCAAGGCTGCCGACCTGCAGGCTCAGATTGACGCCGCCGCTAAGGAGCGCACCGCGCTTGCTGCCACGCTGCCGGCCGACGTTCTCACCGACTACGAGCGTCTGCTCAAGCAGTTCCGTGGCCTGGCCGTCGAGACCATCCAGGGCAACATCCCCACGGTCTGCCACACCGCGCTGCAGGCGTCGTCCATGAGCGACCTCAACCACGACGGCAGCGAGATTACGCACTGCCCGTACTGCCACCGCCTCCTGGTGCTCCCGAGCAAGGAAGCCTAGCGATGACGGCGGCATCCAACAATTCAATGCAACTTGAGGGAAAAACGATCCTGCTGGGCATTACCGGCGGGATCGCCGCCTATAAGTCGTGCAATATCGTGCGCCTGCTGCAAAAGCGCGGCGCGCGCGTCAAGGTCGTTATGAGCGAGCATGCCACCGAGTTTGTGGGCCCGCTCACCTTCCGTGCGCTCACCAACGAGCCCGTCGCCGTAGGCCTGTTCGACGACCCCTCCGACCCCATCCACCACATTTCGCTGGCGCAAGAGCCCGATCTGGTGGTCGTGGCGCCCGCGACGGCCAATATCATCGCCAAGATGGCCAACGGCATCGCCGATGACCTTATTTCCACCACACTGCTTGCGACGCCGCGACCCATCGTGATCGCACCCGCTATGAACAACGGCATGTGGAAGGCGCCGGCGACGCAGGCCAACATGGCCACGTTGCGCGAGCGCGGTGTCCATGTGGTGGGTCCGGGCAGCGGCTACCTTGCCTGCGGCGACGTGGACACGGGACGCATGAGCGAGCCGGGAGACATCGTCGAGGCTGTCTGTGAGGTGCTCAACCCCGCGCCTCAGGACCTGGCGGGCAAGCGCGTCGTGATTACCGCCGGCCCCACGCACGAGCCGATCGACCCCGTGCGATTCATCGGCAACCGCTCTTCGGGCAAGATGGGCATCGCCCTGGCGGGGGAGGCCGCACGCCGCGGTGCCGCCGTCACGCTCGTGTTGGGACCGACATCGCTCGATGTTCCCCGCGGCGTGGAGTGCGTGCGCGTGCAAACCGCCGCAGAGATGCTCCAGGCGGCACTGAGCGCCTTTCAGACGGCCGATGCGGCAATTTGTGCGGCTGCCGTCGCCGACTATACCCCGGCGGCCCCTGCCGACCATAAGCTCAAAAAGGTTAACGAGCGCCTGGATCGAATCGAGCTCGTCGAGACCGTTGACATCTTAGCCGAGCTTTCGCGTCAGAAGGGCGAGCGATGCGTGATCGGCTTTGCGGCCGAGACCGATAACGTTGTCGAGTACGCCGAGCGCAAATTGGCACGCAAAGGTTGCGATGCCATTATCGCCAACGATGTCTCACGCGCCGATTCGGGCTTTGGAACCGACACTAACAAGGCCTGGATTGTAAGCACAGCGGGCACGCAAGAACTCCCCGTGCTAACAAAACCCCAGCTCGCAAATACAATTTTGGACTTGCTTCAAAATATTTAAAAAAGTTCTTGCACAAGGGCAAAGTTTCGGGTTAATATATTCCCTGTTGCGAGCGAGAGCAGAGCAACAAACAAAAGCTTCGGGACGTGGCGCAGCTTGGTAGCGCACTTGACTGGGGGTCAAGGGGTCGCTGGTTCGAATCCAGTCGTCCCGACCAGAAGTTTGCAGGTCAGGCACCTAGTGCCTGACCTTTTTTGTTTTAAGCAATTGCTTAATTTTGATTAAGCAACAGGACGCCAAAATCTAGCTGCGCGATATTCGCTTTTTGCGGTTACTTGCGTGTTTTGCACACGCTTGAGCCGATTTATTACCGCGATGTGAATCTACATACGCGTAGCTGGTATACAGCCGAGTACAGGCTGTATTTATCGCGGCGATTTACATAGGTATAACGACTGTAACGAACAAGCGTGTCGCTGTATTTATTCCAGTAGTTCACTTGATCGGTGGACAAGTGGGCTGTTGCAACGAAACGCCAAGCAGGATGGGCTCTATACGAGGACGCCGCAGAGGTAATGGCGGGGGAGTGCGGCAAGCGCTCTGAGAGCCGCTGTATGACCCCATTTCTCCTCAACTCGATAACCTGTGCTATGAACCTCAACCCCCTTCGTTCTGCTGCTAAAAGAAAGGCCCGCGCAGGATAGCGCGGGCCTTTATCCATATGTCAGCTTATAGGACAAACTGTCTAGAAACACCAAGCGGGAAACACGAAGTCGGTTGCCGTGTAGCCGTGGTTGCTCCAGTCACCGTTGCCATGGACATAGCGGAAGTACTGGGAGCCATCCAGACATACGGAGCGAGTCCAGTGGCTAGAGCCGGACGAAGCCCCGGAAAATTTTTCCTGCGTCACGCCCTTGAAGGCGTAATACTCGTACTGGGAGCCGTCGGACTGGAGGTGCCCATTGGCCTGGAGGTTTCCGTAGACCTCGGTCGTCGAGAGCAGGAAGACCTTGTCGGTCGTGGCCGTCACGGTGCCGGGGTATGTGTCCAACTTGTTGTCGGTCATTTTCGTGACGGCTTTCGCCCTAGATTGGATCTCAGCCGGCAGGAGCGCCCAGAGGTCGCCGGAGTTGAGGCGGCCGCGCAGCTCGGAATGCTCCCATCCGCCGAAATTGTAATATGAGTCACTCATGCGCTGCTTGCCCATTGCGCCGTTGGTCGCCTCAAATGTGAGTCCCGCCTTGCCGGTGCCGTCCGCGAGGTCGTCGTGGTTGATGCCGACGATGCGGTACTCGAGCGTCTCGCAATTGGTCAACTTGACGGAGAATTTCGTCCCCGCATCCATCGCTGCCTTCGCCTTGGCGTATGCGGGAGAAGCCGTGCCATCCTTGGCGATGTCCTCGGCCACGGCCTTCTGCTCCTCGAGCGTCCAGTCCTTCGCGTCCTTGGCGACGGCCGCTTGGACGGTCGCGGAATCGGCCCCGGCGGAACCGCCGCCGGACGCTCCTCCGCTCTCGACGCCGCCGGTCGTCCCGTTGTTCACCGTGTTGCCGACCAGGTTGAACTGGTTGCGGATGGCACCGGCCACGCCGGGTCCCGCGAACACGATCACCAGGCCGATAACCGCGATGATCAGGACGTACTCGATGATTGACTGTCCTCGGAGAAGAGTACCTCTAGGAGATACCCCCCCCCCGAAGGTTAATTGCCGCTGCATGCATATGCGGCTCCCTTCGCTCAGGGTTAACAGATACATCGCCGAGCGTAGGGCTATTCCAAGTATTTGCACTGGTCTTGCCGCAGCGGCAACGGAGCTCGTGGGGGAGTGCAGTAGACGCTCTGAGAGCCGCTGTAGGGCCCCATTTCCCCTCAATTCGATTACCTGCGCCACGTGCCTCAAACCGTTCGCTCGGTTGCCAAAAGAAAAGCCCGCGCGGAATCGTGCGGGCTTTTCACTAACCATGCTAGAAGACAGGCTAGAAACACCAAGCGGGGCAGACGCATAACGAATCCGATGCATACATGCTATACGAGGCGTGGCCGGAGCCACTCCAAACAGAGCTAAAGGTACTTTCACTGTTGATATAGACCGTACGCTCCCACCAAGAAACGCCGATGTTCAGGCAATCGTTGGTCGTCCCGCTGCCAGACACCTTGTCTTTAAAGGCCTCGTACTGGAAGCCCTCAGAGAAAGTCCATGGATAGTGAGTGCCCCAGCCATAGGATTGCGGCACGATCTCATAGCAGCTGAGCAGAAATAACCTATCGCTTGTTGCGGTGACATTCCTACCGGTGTAGTCACCATTGATGTTGTTTGTGAGCTTCGTCACAGGCTTCACTTTGGACTTGAACTCGGAGGGCATTAGATTCCAAATCTCGCCGGAATTCATTTTCCGGCGCAAGTCGGACTTCTCCCAGCCGCCTTCGTTCATTTTCGTTGCGTTCATTTGAGACCGAATGCCTGTTGATGTCGTAAGAAATGTCAGTCCAGCCTTACCAGACCCGTCCGCCAAGTCATCATGGTTGATCCCGATGATTCGGTACTTGAGCGTCTGTCCGTCGGTGAGCTTCATCGAGAACTTCGTCCCTGCATCCATTGCGGCCTTAGCTTTCGCGTAGGCGGGCGACGCCTCGCCCTTCGCGGCGATATCCTCGGCCACGGCTTTCTGCTCATCCAGCGTCCAGTCCTTGGCGTCCTTGGCGATGGCTGCCTGGACGGTCGCCGAATCGGGGCCAGTGGAACCGCCGCCGGATGCCCCGCCGCCCTCGACGTCACCGACCGTCCCGCTGTTCACCGTATTGCCGACCAGGTTGAACTGGTTGCGGATGGCTCCGGCCACGCCGGGCCCCGCGAACACGATGACCAGGCCGATGATCGTGATGATCAGGACGTACTCGATGATAGATTGCCCTCGGAGAAGAGTACCCCTAGGAGATACCCCCCCCCGGAGGTTAATTGCCGCTGCATGCATTTGCGGCTCACTTCGCTCAGGGTTTATAGATACATCGCCGAGCGTAGGGCTATTCCAGATTTCCGCACCGGTCTTGCCGCAGCGGCAACCGCATCGACGGTCAACCATCGAGATTGCGCTACAATAGAACACGCGTTCGTTATAGATTCGAGAGGAGTGCCGCATGGAGCAGGGCGAGAAGTCGATAAGTTTAGTCACGGCCCTCGTCGAGTGCCGCCCCGACGGCGAGTACGCCCCATGGGGAATCAAATGGTACGACGGCACCGTCTACCCGTTCGACCGCATCGAGTCCTACAGCTCCCGCTCGTGGGCGCTCGGCAGAAACAGGCGGTCCGAGTCCTGGCACGTGGTCGTCGGGGACGGTACGTGCCGCGACATCTGCCATTACCAAAACAGCTGGTATGTCGTTCACGACCCAGACGATGACACCCCAGCGGCAAGCGCACCGCAAAAATAGCCAAAACGCCCATTCGAAACCAAACGCCCAGGTAAACGGCTTAACACAATCGCGAATACGACCCCAAAAAGACCTACTTGGATACCCGCTAGGGGTACCTGTTTTCAGGCACCTTAAATCGCCTCTCGTTGCCTCGTTTTTTCGGCTACTCAGTAAAAAATAGGGGAGTACGCCAGTACTCCCCCTAAATCGTTTATATCCCGGTTGCTGCCTGCCAGTCTGCTCTCTCAAGCCTAGGCTTGAGCGCGGGGGCTTAGGCCCCTAGGCTTGAACGTACTTGAGGTCAAGCTCTCCAGGCGCGTCCACGTACACCGCGCCGAACGTCAGGTTTACCAGCCGGGGCTGAGCTCCATAAGAGCAAAATCATTCTAGCGCTTACTATCAAGGATATCCGTCGTAGTGGCGGCTATCCGGCAAACGATCGTACTCTCGTGGTCCCGTTTCGAGTAATTCTTTGGCACGGTCAGGAGCATAGCGAACGGTTTCCGCTGTTCCGCTCATGTACATGGACGATGAATGAACTTCGATAGCAAACGCAATTTGGTTTTTGAAATATGGACGAATTCCTTGTCAGAAGGGTAGAATGATGCCGACGGCAGCCCAAGTTGTAGAGAGCTGGGCAGAGCCGTTGCTTAATGAAGTTGGGTCATCGTCTTAGCGACGGTGGCCTTTCTTTTTGGGCTTCGAGCCCTGCTTGAGTGCCTTGGAAAGGCCGACAAGGGCCGTGAGGAGCGAGACCATAGCGGTCAGGAGCTTCACGAGCTCGGTGAAATCGGTCATGGGCA
>DBFEQD010000044.1:0-14588 GCA_048326155.1 Collinsella sp. | reverse complement strand
TGCCCATGACCGATTTCACCGAGCTCGTGAAGCTCCTGACCGCTATGGTCTCGCTCCTCACGGCCCTTGTCGGCCTTTCCAAGGCACTCAAGCAGGGCTCGAAGCCCAAAAAGAAAGGCCACCGTCGCTAAGACGATGACCTAACTCTACTAAGCAACGGCTCTGCCCAGCTCACCACAACTTGGGCTGCCGTCGGCACCATTTTACCCTCCTGACGAGGAATTCGTCCATATTTCAAAAATCAAATCCTGTTCGCGCGTGGGCGTAAACTTTTAGTTGGGCAAATCCGGCAGATTGGAGCTTGAAACATGAGGGATATGCACCTCATGTCGCTCATAAAACGTCTCCTGACCTCGAAGGAGAACGTTTTTTAGCGACAGAAGGAGACATAAATATGATCTGGTTTACTAGCGATACCCATTTCGGGCATGAGAACGTGCTGAAGTTCACCGACCGCCCGTGGGAGACGATTTGGCAGATGAACGACGCCATCGTCGACAACATCAACGGCAAGGTCGCCGCGGACGACGAGCTCTACATCCTGGGGGATTTCTCATTCAAGATGACCGCCCAGGACGCCTACGGGCTGCGCGAGCGGATCGCCTGCAGGCGCATCCACCTCGTCCCGGGAAACCACGACAAGGACTGGACCCAGCCGGCGGTCGCGGGCGCCTTCACCGTGGAGCCGCCGATCTGCGTGCTCAAGATCGACGGGCAGAAGATCGTCCTGAGCCATTACCCCATGGCCGACTGGCAGGGCATGAGCCATGGATCGTGGCACCTCCACGGGCACATCCACAGCGGCGGCGGCGCGTACAACGAGTTCAACCGCAAGCAGGGCCTTCTGCGCTACGACGTCGGTTGCGATGCCAACGGGCACTCCCCGGTGAGCCTCGACGGGCTGAGGGAGTGGTTCGCCGGAGCCGGCGAGCCGTGCGGCCGGGTGAAATGGCCCTGGTGGGTCAACGAGACAGGCGACAGGCAGGTCGAGCGCGAGCTGGCGGCGTACAAGAGGGAAGAGGCGATTCGATGACGGTCTATGTGACGGGCGACATCCACGGTGGGCTCGACATGCAAAAGCTCCGCGACTGGGAGCTTGGCGATAGCCTTACCAGCAATGACTACCTCATCGTCGCCGGCGACTTTGGCTTTCCGTGGGATTTCTCTGCCGAGGAATGCGCCGACATCGCCTGGCTGGAGTCGCGCCCCTACACGGTACTGTTCGTCGACGGCAACCACGAGCGCTTCGACCACTGGGAGGAACGCCCCATGGAGCCGTGGCACGGCGGGCTGACGCAGCGCCTGTCGGACACCTCGCCCATTCGGCGCCTGACGCGCGGCGAGGTCTTCGAGCTCGACGGTTCGACAATCTTCACCATGGGCGGTGCCACGAGCGTGGACAGGGAATACCGCGTGCCGTATTCCAGCTGGTGGCCTCAGGAGCTCCCGGACGAGCGCGAATTCGATGCCGCGCGGGCAAAGCTCGACGAGGTCGGCTGGAAGGTCGACTGCGTCATCACCCATACCTGCGCCACGCGCATGATCTCGCCGACGCTCTACCCGGACCCAGGCTGGGAACGCCCTGATGTGGACCGGCTGACCGGATTCCTCGACGAGCTCGAGGACCGCCTGGACTACAAGCGCTGGTATTACGGACATTTTCACCGAGACGGCAATCCGGACGAACGGCACACGGTGCTGTATGACCGGATCGTGAGGCTCGGGGACAAACTCCTGCCGTGGGGCGCGTACTGATGACGGTCTATGTGACAGGCGATGTCCACGGCAGGGCCGAGTATGGGGCCAGCAGATTCGCCTTCAAATCTTGGCCGCTGGGGCGCACGCTGACGCGCGATGACGCGGTGATCGTGGCCGGCGACTTCGGCTTTGTCTGGGACGGCTCGAATGCTGAGAGGTATTGGCTCGACTGGTTCGAGTCAAAGCCCTGGACCACGTGTTTCGTAGACGGCAACCATGAGAACCACCGGATGCTGGCAGAACTGCCGGTGCGGGAGTGGAACGGCGGTCTCGTCCATGAGGTACGACCGCACGTGCTGCACCTCATGCGCGGAGGGGTATTCGACATCGCGGGAACCACGGTCCTTGCCATGGGCGGCGCCGCGAGCAACGACAGGCAGTATCGCAGGGAGGGGAGGAGCTGGTGGCCCGAGGAGATGCCGAGCGAGGAGGAGATGGACCACTGCCGCGCCTCGCTCAACCGCGTAGGCTGGAGGGCCGATTACGTGGTGACGCATGAGGCTCCTGCTGCCCTGGCCAGAGAGCTGTGCCGGGAGCGCGGACGTGAGTACCGTGGGGATCAGCTGCAAACCTTCCTGGGCGAGCTCGATGGGCGGCTCGACTACCGCGCTTGGTTCTTCGGGCACTACCACGGTGACGAGTGGCGTGACGACAGGCACCGTCTGGTCTATCGAGACATCGTGCCGATCGAAAGTGCTGCGCCCGGTTCTCAGTTCTAGAAACCCCCTAGAAATGCTCTAGGGGTTTCTAGAAAATTAGATGCTATGCGGCCTACTCGATCTTCATCTGGGTCATGACCTCGATCTTGGCCTCGGCCACGGCCGCACGCTGCTCGGAGGCGGCAAGGCGGTCCTTGAGGGCGGCGACCTCGGCCATCAGGTCGCGCTGGGCCAGGAGTGCGTCGTTCAACTCGGCTTGGGCTTTCAGCGCGGCGTCACGCTCGCCGCGCAGTCGCTCGATCTCATCGACCATGGCCACGGCCTCGGCATGGAGTTGGACGACCTGCCTGTCGAGTTCCCGAGCATCGGCGAGATATCTGACGCTCGCGGCATGGAGCTCGTTGTTCTCGAGCTCGAGGCTCGCGGTATCGAGCTCGAACTTCTCCTCTATAAAGGCGACCCGCTCATTGCAGTCGGCCTCAATCTTTTCATTCCGATCCGTCGCCTCGGCGAGCTTGCGGCTGAATTCATCCACCTGGGCCATGAGCAGTGCGTTCTCGGTCCTGAGGTCGGCAGTCTCGCGCAGCAGCTTCTCCCGCCATGTCGCCTCGATCCGCTCGGCAGCCTCATCGAGGACGGCCTTCACGCCGGATGTCTCGCTGATTTTCTTTTCGCTCGGATTGTCTGCCATGGTGCGGCACTCCAATCAACAACGGCATGGCTCCGCCATGCCATATAGCTGGGAACAATGCACGGCCGCTGTTGATTTGTAGTCATCCTGCGATCGGTGAGTTCTAAAAGGCGTCTCAAGTCATACGTTATGCGTTCACGCAGGGGGTTTCAGTTGGAGAAATACCGCACTCTTATATAGTGGCGCACTCGGATTTATCTTCTGACGCCCACCAATCCGCGTTCACGGAGGATGCGGTACAAAGTCGATTTCGATATACCGGTGGCAGCGCAGATGTCGGGGATGGGCGTTTCCCGCGCAAGGTAGAGTTTCACGGCAGCATCGGCCTTGACGTCCGCGATGCGCGGGCGGCCCCCGACGTTGCCACCATGGTTCCGTTTTACGGCGATGCCCTCGGCCTGGCGCTGCTTGATCAGGTCGCGCTCGAGCTCGGCGGTGCAGGCGTGAGTGCCGAGGACGAATCGACCGAAGGCGGTATCGAGGTCGACCGGCTGTTTCAAGGAAGTTAGCTTCACGCCGAGATTTCGGAACATAAGGTCGTAGTTCAGCAATTGCCTGGTCGATCTGGTTAGGCGCTCCCAGGACTCGACTACCACTTCATCGCCGGCCTTCATCTTCTTGAACAGACGCTTCTGCTGAGTTCGGTCGCCGTCCTTGGCACCCGTGACCTTGTCTTTGTAGATATGGCCATAGGGCACGCCGGCGTTGACCAACGCCTCGATTTGCCTATCTAGCTTCTGATCCTTCGTGCTCACGCGAGCGTATCCGTATCTGGTCATTTTCAGCCTCCTGCCTTGTCTTTTGATTTTCTCATGGGAATGCAAGTGTAGGTTTTGACACTGGGTTTTGGCACTCGACGTTCACGGCATCGAGGGTTCGACTTTCGAGTGCCAAGAGGCATACGTTTTGGGACGAACGGCTAATGGAATATGTTGGGACGGATAGTATTCTACTACCAAATAGTAGTAGAATACTATCGTAAAGATTGGAGGCTCATGGTCCGGATACACCAGAGAGTTCACGAGCGGCACCCCGAGCTAGATGACGGTGATGTCGAGGCGGCGTGGGAGAGCTACTGCTTCGCAGCCGTCCGCATACCCGGGGAGCGCGAGATGCGGACGGGCTACGACCCGCAAGGCCGGTACATCGAGATGGTCGGTGTCCTCCTGGCCGACGGCGCGTGGCTCGTCTACCACGCCATGACGCCGCCGAGCAAGAAGACGCTGAGGGAGATCGAGAACGCGAGAAGGAGAGGTTACTGATGGAATATAGGCTTGCAAACGGATCCGTTATCACGGATGAGGACATCGAGCGCGAGTGCGCGGAATACGAATCCGGCTCCTGGGAGGGGAGCCTGGTGAACCTCCGAGTCGGCCGTCCCAGGCTTTCCGAGGTTGAGGCCAACGCAAACCTGTCTTTCAAGTGCCCGAAGACGGGCGCCGACCTCATCGAGAGGGCGGCCGCCGCGTGCGGGATGCGGAAGTCGGAGTTTCTGCGCTCGGCCGCGATCGAGAAGGCCGAGAGGATACTCAGGTCGGCATAGCCCCGGCGCGCCTTCCCGGAATCGGCGTTGCCGCAGGGAGTGAGCGGCCTGCGCCGCCGTTATGTTAGACATGTCGCTAACATAACGGCGGTTAAGTCGTGCCGCGGGTCGGGGCATCCGCACCACCACAGGTTCAATCGCCCCGTAAATCGAATCCTGTTAAGTCGTCTATCTGCGTGTTTATGAACACACTATTTCCATTCCTTAGGTGAGAATCGTGTCCGCACGGGGCGATATATTAGGCAGAACACCCGAGGGAAAGGAATAGCATGAGCAACACACAGGAAATCGTTCAACGACTCGAACGCGAGATAGCAGACCGATCTGCCGCAGTTGAGAAGGTTGATGCTTTTAAGAATTAGCTCGCACGGGCCATCAAGGCCTTCATGGGCACCTCTTCCGAAAGGGTGTTTAACGGTTCCGGAAAAGGTTATCCACCTGCGGGAACGATAGGCAACCGGACACACATCCTGTCCGAGCGGTTAAAAGCGGGCACGGAATTTAAACGGCTGAAAAAGGGGCATCGACCTGCGCCGATGCCCCTAAAGTAGGCACACATTTTGTCCTATAAGCCTCATTTATTTGCGAAGAACATCGGCTAGCCGCAGGATTGAAATCATCGACCGATAAGTGAGTTCCACTTTTTCGCCCGCAAGCAGTCGTTTCGAGCCAATCTCATCTAGCCCCACAAGCCGAGAAAACAGCGGGCCGCTCATCGTGCCCTCGTCAATTGATTCCCTTATGGTCTTCAAAACGTCCGTATCATGAAGCGATGCCGAGCTGTAGGGGGCAACACGAGCGGAACTCTCAATTAACGACGAGACAAAAGGATGGAGATGCTTTGGACATAGTCCATCAAACACCACATCCCCATTGTCGTTCGAGCCGACCAGGCGCCAAGTATAATGATCGACCCAGTCATCTCCGTCATATATGGCGTCCATGAGCAACTTCCCGTCTAGAGAGAGAAGCCTATTTGGACATCGGGGCGCAAGACCGCAATCCATATCGGGCCCGCAGCAGCTCCAACCCAACGCACCACATAGGTTCCCTTTCGTACATGTGTATCAATCTGCCCCGAAATGCCGGTGAATGCAATTCCAGACCCGTTTGTCGGATAGCAATCGACGTATTTTTGTTTTCCGCTCACAACCTTGTATAGATATATCGTTCCAGCAAAAGAGAAGGGATCGTTCGCAATTTTGTCCGGAAGAACTTGCCACCTCAAAATCCCGCTACCAATATGGTCAAGCTTGACCGTTCCGCCGTCCCCCTCAAAAGTGGCAAGGGGATTTACCCCAGACTGAGAGTCGGCATCGCCCTCCTTAGCAGTTATCAGCAGGCTGCCCGTATAAGACTGCTGAGGCTCACCTTCAGGACAGGCAGCCTCGGCCCAAGAAGGGCCACTCAGGCAGAACAGTCCGAGCAGCATCATTACCAACAAAAGAAAACCCTTAGTTCTTTTCATCTCTACCCCCAACGTCTCTCGACATTTGTATATCGTGACTATTTTAGATCTATATGGCCAATTCGAGCCCTCACCATGGCATTTGTTGCACTGGGTTTCTTTTCATTAATTTTTCACTTTGGTAAATCCCCGCCCCTAAGCATTAAACCCGAAGTCCACCGAGTGGGCGAAAGTAAAGGAGGGTCGAATCCGAAGCAGTTCCCGGACAATTGGCGTCCGGCCAGACACTTCGGTTCGACCCTTTCTTCCAGGATTCTGTAACAGCTGATTGAATTGCAACGCGCTAGGGCAGGACAGTTCAAAACTAGCGGGGTGTGTCGCCGCGCGAGTAGTCACCGCGATCGACGACGCGATCGTCCATCTGTCGCGACACGGCGCTACCGCCGTGCGCCTGGCCGGTGGCGCGGACGCGGTCGTCACCGGCATCGGGAACGGAGCCGGCATAGCGGTTGCGAATCTCCCTTGCGTAGCCGCGGCGCGCAAGGAGCTCGTCGCAAACCGCGGGATCTTCGAGCTACTTCACTTCAAACCTTAAGAGCCTTCTCTCTGGCAGATCGGTCATCTTCATCGTATAAGTCCCAGGAAAAGCCTTCTCAAAACGGACGGTCTCGTAACCTTCGAAATAGTCGTTGGTGTTTTGCATCATGAATGGGACGAGCAACTCGTTCTCCGCCCCAACCTGTACAGCAAACGCAGCAGAGCCGCCCAGAGCCGGCATTGCCTGCGTTATCAGATCGGTATTGACCACAAAGTCATAGTTTGGCGCAGACTCCGGCACCAAATGCCAAACATACGTTTTGATTCCGCCTTCGACATTGTCCTTATTCCTGACACGCATCTTTACGGCGATAACACACGTGATGTCGGCGTCCTTCAATTTCGTTTTCGTATCCACGATGCCATATTTTGAATAATCATCATGCGCACGCTTGAGATACTCGCGCGGCGTGAGCAGCTCTGCCCCGTCTATGCAAAACGAATACCCGTCAGTCGCCACATCCTTCGACCCCAGAAACGCCCCATCCATCGAGAGCCATTCGCCCTCCGCATAATATTTCTCAGGAATGACCGTCCGGTTCCCGTTAACGACGCTCACCCTCATGCCCGCAATGCCGGTAGCAGCACAGCCGAAAAGAGCAAGCACCGCCCTTCTTGTCCACATGGCCTTCTTCATCGCGCTCACGACCTTTCCCGAACTTTCACAACGGCACCGTCGCGCATACAGTAAACCCGATCGGCCAGCTCCTCGAGCACCTCTCCGTCATGGCTGGACAGAATAACCTCGCGACCCGTTGATGCCGCCATCGCCACAACGCGCTTGAGCATTTCCACGCCCGCTTCGTCGAGGGCATTTGTTGGCTCATCGAGAACAAGTAGCTTCGGCTTTTCCATAATTGCCGCAGCTATCCCCAGACGTTGCTTCATCCCAAGCGAGTATGCTCGGAACTTCTTTTTTTCGTCTGCATCGAGCCCCACGAGCCGCAGGGCAGAGCGAATGTCCTCGGGGGTGGCAACGCCCTTGATCTGAGCGATGAGCTCCAGATTGTCGTAGCCAGACAGATATCCCAAAAAGGAAGGCGCCTCGATCAACATCCCCAGACTCGGCGGGAACGAGATGTCCGCCCCAAGCCTTTGGCCATCGATAGAGATTTCGCCTTCGGTAGGCTTGATCAATCCGCAGACCGCTCGCATAAGCATGGTCTTACCCGAACCGTTTATCCCCTGAAGCCCGACCACAGTCCCAGGGTCAACCTCGATGGACACGTTGCGCAGAACATCGTTTTTGCCCATGCGCTTCGATACGTCCCTAACGATCACGCTCATATCTTGTCCCCCTTTTCTATAAGGTCGGCCCTTCGAAACCACAGTCCACCCAACGATAGGCATAACGACATAATCACAATTGAAAACAAGACGCTCGAGCCCGTCGCGATTCCCTCTTTGACAATTCCGCCCCAGCGCAACAGCATTAGGGCGTTGCCTAACAGCACCCAATGCCGCGCAAATGCCGAACAGATCAGGTAGCTCATTAAAACCGCAAACGAGACCGACGGCCCAAGTACAAAGCCAATCGCTGCCTGCGCAAACGCAAGCGCCTCGAAAGCAAAAAAGAGACCTGTGAAAAACGGCAGCGCATCCGCCTCGCCAGCTTTGAGAAACCACGGCGCCAAATTAGCCAGCTGAAGCGACTCACCATGAATGACCGCGCTGAACGAGGCGCTCACCATCAAGCTCCAAATCACAACAGAGCAAACCACCACGAGCAGCGAAAATGCCGTTACCGCCGCCACCAAGATAAAACGCGAGACCCACCAAAGGGTTCTTGACCGGCATCGAACAAGCGCTTGCAAACCAAACCCGTGCAACGATTCGGTCGGATAATCGAGTGTTGTATAGAGAATAAGCAGAATGACAAATAGCCATCCTAACGGAGGCACAAACATGAGCCCGGGCCTAGGCTCAAACGGAGCGGATCCGGCAAACACGAGCGCGAGATTATCAGCAAACCCCAAGGTATCCGTCCGAACCCCATACACAGAAGACAAGCCGTAGGCGTACACCAAGTTCGCAACGGTCACTGCCGCAATCGCAATAAAAGTAAGGATGTTCTTCTTCAAAACGGTCCTCAGGTCCGCGGCGACCAGCCTAAACAGCATCAGACCACCTCGCGTCTTTTTAAGAATCTCGCGGAAATCAAAGAAAAGACGAACAGCAAAATGATTTCCGCAAACCCTGCTCGAATGTCGGGCCAGTTATTTAGCGATTCCGACCTGATGCTGTTAAGAATGTTGCAGTTAAAGCCGACGCATGAAAGGACGCTAAAAATCCAATCGTTAACAAAGTGCCATGCAACCATAATCAGATATGGAACGACCATCGCCTTGATTCTGCTGCGAAACACAACCGACAGACCAGTCACGGCCATGGATAGAGCCCCCAGCGCCACCGCATCGAACAGCGTATAAACCAGCACATATAACAGAGGCCGGGAATAAAACAGACCAGAAAAATAGCTATGCAGATAGAGCCCGACGTAAGTCGATTCATCGACCCGGGGGAGATACGCGGGAAACAGCATTGAGACAATCAGGAAGTTCACGAGTAGCGGAATAGCCGTGACCGCAAACGCAGAGAGAAAAGCAGACAGCATCTTCACGTTCACGTATGCATTTCTAGAAACACGTGTGCAGATCTGCGCCTCGTAACCGCTCAAACGCTCGGACAGGCATGACCACGACCCGGCCAGCATGGCAAGCAACGGCAGCGCATAGAAAAACACTGATGCCGATAGCGGTGCATTTGCACTCACAACGATCCAGTTACCAAAGCTACTTTCACGCGTTTGGCCGAGGTATGCCTGGACTTGCAAACCAACGCCATAGCCAAGCGATAACAGCTGCTTGCGCTCAGTCTCGAGCGTCCACCATGCCTCAATGGCAGCCGCCATCGAAATTACAGTTGCAACCATAAGGGTCAACGCAAATATAGGATTGCCAAATATCTTGGACAACTCGTGCCGCATTAGATTTCTATTCAAGCGACATCACCCTCCCTTCGGCCGGACCGAGCAGCAACGCTCGGCCCGGCCCTAATCACAACAAGAAGCTGCGGATTGGCTAGGAGGGAAGTTTGTTAAAATGGCCTAAGCAATCGGGGCTCCACTTTCCATAGACCGTGCCGTATCCGGACTCGGCCCATGCAGTCAGACGAGCATGGCTGCGCTTATTCTCACGGACGAGGTTGTATATCTCCCATTCACGCTCATGGTTGGAGCGATAAACGCCCTGCGTGCAATTCATGTTGCCCGTTCCTCTAGTGTCATAGGCACCGTCCACGTACAAGCGTAACGGCTTTCCTGAATAGCCTTTGATCCAAATGTAGACTGAAGATGAATCTTCTTTCTGGCGATAGCCGGTTGCGCTCGTGCCAGAACATTGAAAAGCGAAATCTCTATCTTCGTTGTTCTTGCATGTGGCAATTCCGGCATCCGCGCTCTGCGAAATGCTAGAAACCTGGGAAGTGTCAAACTCCTCTTGAGCAAATGATGCGGCAGGTGCACCCATCGACAAGCCCGCAACAATCGCCAAGCCGACTCCGATTCGAGCAATAGCGCTCCTTGGCTTAATCATGGCCTTCTCCAATCAAAAGCGGTTAACAATGCGTCGACGCACGGCAACCTTTGCATGAATAGAGAAAGATGTCTGTAAACACCCGCTATTGAGTCGACCGCTCAGGCGTTTACACGTTATCTACCTGCGATAACAATGAAATAAGCTGCGTTTTATTCTTGATCCTCAACTGGCGGTAAGAAGCAGACCGCAGTGCTTGCACCGTAGATGCAGCGTAACCGACATCCTCCGCAATGGTCTTTGTCGTTGCGCCCTCTGCCGTCATCAGCAAAATTTGCGACTGAACATCGGAAAGGGAGCGCGACATAAGCAGGGCCAGCTGGCGCACGCGAGCTGTTTCGGTGGACCCGTTCGCGCGGTACTCCAAGACGGCCTTCTCGTCCTCAACCGAGCGGGCGAGCGCGATGTGCGTGACGAATATGGGCACAGACCAGCAGACGATCACCGTTGCCACGACGACATTGAGAGCCGAACTTTGCCCCAACAACGACGCGAGGAACAACGGCTCGAAAACCGTCAGATCCTGCACCATGTTGAGCAAGACAACCCAAGCAGGAACCGTCGCCCCAAAGCAGAGCATCCATACCCCGAGCATTTTGCGCTGCGGACAGCTTCGCAGCACTATATACGTGAGCAGCATCCCCGTCAGTACCGCAAGTCCATGAATTCGCCCCCTAGTTGCTGCATAGATTAAAGCAGCCACACCTATCGAAACTAATGGCGCGATAGCCCGAGTATGGGCATGAACCTTAAACGGGCACAGCTTAACGGCGAGCGAAGCCATAGACGCTATGCCGCAAAACAGGACCGGCGCAGCCATCAACGGATCGCGTATGCACCTCCATGCCGCGATATAGACAAAAGACCATTCCACGGCAGACAGTATCGCCCACACACACGGGCTTCCGAGCCCGATCGCCCCATCCGCTCCATCCAGATCGTCCCCGCGCTTCGGTTTTCCACCCGCGCTGCACAGCGACAGAAGCAGCCCGAGACCCAATGTATAGCTTGCAAGAGAAAAAGCGATTGCATGCGTAACGCCGGAACTCCAATCGCTATCCGCCATTACCAAGGGACCCGCCGCAAGAAGAATAAAAAATGATGTGAGCAGGTATCGAAACAGCCGGCGCGTCCGAGCTGATACCAGCAGATCGTCAGCATGCCGCTGCAGCGGCTCAGGCCCTACAGCATCACCCTCACCTGCAAACAACGCCACGAGCTCGCCTGAGCCCGCAACCGACGCCTTCCCATATGCTCGGTGAAGCGTTGTTCGTACCGTCGATGGCTTCGTACCCGTCTCCCTGGCAATCTCCGCCGGCGTTTTCCCTTTGAGCAGCAGCCGAACAAACTGCTCTTCTCGAGGCGACAGGGCAGGGGAAAACGCCCCAGCATCGAATGGGTCGGACGTGCGGGGGGTATCCGAATCGTTGTTCCGCTTCTTCCTGAGCAACGTGCATCCGAAGGCGGCAATAGCGGACCCCATCGTCAGCGACACAATGACCGTGGCATCGCTTGCAAAGTATGCCACCTCGACAGCCGGAACAAGGCCAATGGGAACTGCTACGAGCACAGAACGGGCAAACACGTCGCCCTGCCCCCGACCAAAGGCGCGGGGACAGCAAAGCAGCGGGACCGCAGCCAATACGAGGTAGACCAGAGGAATTAAAAGCACGATGCCAATTGATGCGGCCGTTACAGAGGGCATCCCCCATGGCTCGGGAACGACTCTCCATGAAACTCGACAGCAAAACAGCAGGCAAGACAGGACAACTATTGTTTCTGCAAAAAGCGCGCTCTGCGATCGGCGGGTCCCCCTTTCGCCGTCCCGCGCCGCCCCCCGTATCAAAGGAGAGCCCGCCGTATCCCAAATTACATATGAGAGGAGCAACGACCCAGTGAAGCACAAGGTACACGAAACGCCATGCAACAGCCAGATTGGTGCAAACGCGATTGGGATAGAATCTCCGCGAGCATAGAAGGCCAGGTCGACCCATTCGGGAACCACCGCAATAGCAGCAAGGAAAACACCGAAGACGCCAAGGCGACCCGGCCGTCTTATTTCTCTCCCCTTGCGGAGCGCAGCACCATGACCAAACGCCGCGAGGCATGCGCCGAGGATAACGAGCCAGGTCATTGCACCTGATGCCAAGCCGATTGAAGATGAAAACCGGTGATAAGGGGTAACCGCCATTACGATAAGCACAATGACGCAGGCAGATGTGGCAGAACGGCGGGAAAAGAGCATATGGCCTCCATAGCATGTCATTATATCGCTCGATCCACTCATCTATCTCCATGCCCACACCGGCCAACATCAACGGTTAACGCATACTCCAATCCGAACCAGATCACGGGCCAATTTTCCGCAGCCCCCGCCCCAAAGCGGGATACGGTTTCCTTTTGAGCGCCGGTTCGGAAAATGCATCCCGTTTTAGGCCGAAAACTGGGACGCGCGGGCAGGAGCTATGCAAAGATAGCGGCCGTTGGCCTTGCGATCGGTCTTGCAATGGCGCTGTGCGCATCATTCGCGAAGTATAGGTCCGAGTTAAAGATTTCTGTTGTCTGGTTCATCTGCCAAATAATCGCTTGGAATATAGTCGACGTGATAACGCTTCTCTAATTTCTCGATGAACCGGTCGACCTTTCGAGCATTTTGATAAACCTTTTCAAGCGTTCGGAAAACAGCTTTCTCGTTGTACGCGGGAAGCCCTTGGGCGTTCACAAAATACATCAGCTGATTGAGGTTTGTTCCTTCCTTCAATAACTCATGATGGATTTTTTCAACTTCCGCGATGTCAAAATTGAATGATTCGATCTTTCCGTAAATTGCGCTGCGGCGAACCAGTTCGCTTGCAGAAATGCCGAGCGCCGCTGCACGCTGCTCAATTGCCTTTTTTTCTGGAGCAGTGAGCATTACTTGGAACGGAATACTCCTTTTTTCAGAAATCGGCTCGCCACGTTCATCGGTTTTACGCGATGCCTGTGCTCTCCTGTAATCCTCCTGTTGCTTATGGAGAGCCTTTTTCTTCCGATCAAGAACTTGCATTTCGTCATCGAGATCATCAAGTGAGATTTCCCGATGAATCAGTACGGATCGAATCAACTCAGCTTCCGTACAACCAGCTTGTTCGCAAAGTTGTTGATAGATCTCTTTCTCTTCAGGAGAAACGCGAGCCTTTACGAATTCATTTCGTGCCATTTTTCTACTTTCTCCGGAGTGGCCTCCGGAAAAGTAAGCAAGAAACTGAGGATTGGCATCCGTCACCTCTTGCTATGGTTGCCTAATTTTTAGAAAGAGTGAAACCAACCCGCAAAAAGCGTGCTGCGTTCACTCTTTCCCTTTTCTCCGTGACAGGAGAAAAGCAAGATTCGTAAATCATGATAACAGGGACTACGGGCCCGGTTATCATGATTTATGTACATCTTGCAATCTCCGGAACGGTGATTGGGCGAAACGCAGTGTAGACGTGGAATGAGAGGCCTCATTCCAAGCGAGAGGCCTCGCGGCGTTGTAACTGCGTGAAGACCGTGAGCGGAAGCGAATTTTTAACGCGAAGGATGCCGAGTGTTAGAGATTCGCTGTAGCGAGAGCGGAGCGGAAATGCGAATGCGAGGGATGCCGAGCGTTTGCATTTCCGCGAAGCGGGTTTGCGGCGCCCGCGACGCAAACATTCGACGTTGTCGAATCGTTTTTCGATACGCTTACGAAAAAGTTGAGGCAGCTTTCGACAATTTCAATGGCGCGGAGAGTCATTAGCGTGACTCGCAGCGCTGTTGGATTTGTCGGAAGGTGACGCGGCTCGCATTACGAATCGAATGGCGAGTCGATTTTCATGCGGCAGCAAAGCCGCCTATGATTGCGACCTTCGGTCGCTATCGATTTTCAAAACTCGCGTTTTGTTTTGACGCGGTATGAAAAGCGATACGAAAAAACGAAACGGCCGCGCGAGTCGTTTTGACTTTTGCGCGGGCGCGATCCGAATCAAATGAAAATCAAGACGATGAGTTTTTGAGTTTCGCGCTTCAGATCTCAGAAAACAGATTTAAAAACTGCAACGTCGATTCCAACCGTCACCAATCAACCGATGCAGTCGCAATCGACTTACCAGCCCCGGTCCATGGGCGGAGCCCTGGCAAGCGCCGTGCCGTCCGGGCCGGCGGCAGATTTGTACATACATTTACGATGGAGGTACAAGTCTGCGTCTCTTGCGAGATTTTTCATCTCACAGCACATTTCACGGCAAACCATCGCCGCGCTTAGATCGTCTCGGTGTCCGGTAGCGAACCTTTTACCGAGACGCACCGGAGACATTGCGTAACCGTGTCATGCCGCAACAAT
>DBFEQD010000043.1:0-11034 GCA_048326155.1 Collinsella sp. | reverse complement strand
GAACAGGAGTCGCTCGAGCTCGTCGGGCGGCAGGTTGAGGAGCTCGTCGCCGGGACGGTGCAGGCAGACCTTCCTGAGCTTGCCGATCTCGGAAGGCACGTGCAGACCTTTCGTCATGGCCTCCTACCTTTCTTTCGGGCCTTTCGGCCGAATCTCTCAGCGCCCTTCCATAGCGGACGCTGCTTGCTGACAGCTCTAGTTATATCCAAATTCCACCCGCAATTCCACCTCGCCCCCGAACGGTCAACAAAGTGCGATGAACGGTATATCGCATGAGATTCCCCCATAATGTACTTCGGCGTTCTAAAGTAACTTTTCTAAGGTAAACGCTCTTTTTTCCTAAAAACTATTTGCAATTGCATCTCTAAACTTTTGATTCAGAATTGCATAGCTAAATCGGTTTTATGTATATAAATGATGTTTGTTTACGTTTCCGCCTGCATTCAATGATATTCAGCTATCCATCATTCTTATTCACACTTACGTACCAGTTGAGTGAGGATATAGACCGCTTGCAGACGAGCAGGGCGTCAGTCCTATGACTTGTCAGCGTAAGAAGTAGGTAAAGATACCGTTCGCACAATACGTCCGTGCCACAAGTCGACTAAATTGAGACAATAGTGAATAGGGTTAGGCTACCGTCCCCTGCGGGGACTGAACGGACAGATGCATATGCCGAGCAAAATCGAAAAAAAGCAAGCCGCCGCAAAGCTGCGCAAACCGCCTCGCGACTTCTCGTACACGCAGAACCGAGAGCTCAGCTGGCTACGCTTTGACAACCGTGTGCTTGACGAAGCCTTCGATGAGACCGTTCCGCTGTTCGAGCGTCTAAAGTTCGTGTCGATTTTCGAGTCTAACCTCGACGAGTTCCTTATGGTGCGCGTGGGCGGCCTGTCCGATCTGGCAGAGCTCAAAAAGCAACCTGTCGACAACAAGAGCAATATGACCGCCTCCGAACAGGTCGATGCTGTCATGGCCGAAATGCCCGGGCTCCTTACCCGTTGGGAGTCCATCTTTAAGAGCATCGAGGGCAAGCTCGACACCTTGGGCGTTCACCGCGCCCGCATCGATTCGCTTACGCCCGAGGAGCGCACCTTTGTAACCCGCTACTTCCAGGCCTACGTGTCGCCGGTCATCTCGCCGCTGGTCATCGATCCTCGCCACCCCTTCCCCAACCTACGCAATGGCGCGCTCTATCTGGCCTGTGGTCTGGACGGCGCCACCGACGAGGAGAGCCTGCTGGGCCTTATCGAGATTCCCGCCTCGATGAACCGCGTGGTCGAGATCCCCTCGCCCACCGGCACCTACTCCTACATCTTGCTCGAGGACGTCATCCTCGCCTGCCTGGACAGCTGCTTTGGCTCCTACAAGCCACTCGACCGCGCACTCATCCGAGTCACCCGCAACGCCGACATCGATCCAGACGGCGAGGGCGTCGAAGAGGAAGAGGACTACCGCCAGCACATGAAGCGCATCCTCAAGAAGCGCCTGCGTCTGCAGCCGGTAGTGCTCGCGGTCTCGGGGTCGCTCGAGAAGGCGACGCTCAAGACCATCCGCAAGGCACTCGAGCTTTCGCGCCGCTCGGTCTTTACCTGCGATATCCCGCTCGACCTGGGCTACGTCTTTGGCATTGAGGGCAAGATTCCCGAGCACCTGCGCAACGAGCTGCTCTTTACGCCGTTTAGGCCGCAGCCCAACCCCACCATCGATATGACCCGCTCCATCCGCGAACAGGTGCTGCAGGGCGACAAGCTGCTCTTTTATCCCTACGAGGCCATGAACCCCTTCCTGGATCTGGTGCACGAGGCCGCCTACGACCCCGAGTGCATCTCGCTGCGCATCACGCTCTACCGCGTGGCCAAGCAGAGCCGCCTGTGCGAGTCGCTGATCGATGCTGCCGAGAACGGCAAAGAGGTCACGGTGCTCATGGAACTTCGCGCCCGCTTTGACGAGCAGAACAACATCGAGTGGGCCGAGCGTCTGGAAGAGGCAGGCTGCACCGTCATCTATGGTTCCGAGGGCTTTAAATGCCACTCAAAGATCTGCCAGCTCACCTATCGCGAGGGCATGGCGCTCACCCGCCTCACGCTTTTGGGCACCGGCAACTTTAACGAGAAGACGGCCAAACTCTACAGCGACTTTATGCTCATGACCGCCCATCCCGGCATCGGCGAGGACGCCAACCTGTTCTTCCGCAATCTGTCGCTGGGCAACCTGCGCGGCGACTACCGCTTCCTGGGTGTGGCGCCCGTCGGACTGAAACCGCTCATCATGCGCGGTCTGGATCGCGAGATTCAGCGCGCTCTCGCTGGCGAGCCCGCCCGTGTGTTCTTTAAGCTCAACTCGCTCACCGACCGCGAGGTTATCGACAAGATCGCCGAGGCATCGTGTGCCGGCGTGCGCGTAGACATGATCATCCGCGGCATCTCGTGCCTCAAGCCCGGTGTTCCGGGCAAGACCGAGAACGTGCATGTCCGCTCCATCGTCGGACGCTTTTTGGAGCACGCGCGCGTCTATGCTTTCGGCGTGGACTCGGACATGATTTACCTGAGCTCGGCAGACATGATGACGCGCAACACCGAGCACCGCGTGGAGATTGCCTTCCCCGTGCTCGACCCCACCTGCCGCGCCCTAGTGCACGAGTACATGGGCATGCAGCTGCGCGACAACGTGAAGGCCCGCAGCCTCACGAGCGACGGCACCTGGGTCCCCGTGGAGCGTGCAGAGGGTGAGAAACCCTTCAACTCGCAGGAAGCCCTGCTGGAGCGTGCCTATTGCAACGCCGAGGCCGCCGCGCAGCAGCACGCACAGGAGAAGGAACGTGTGGCCGAGGAGGCCATTCAGGCCGAGGTTGAACACGGGGCAGCTGCCAAACCGGAAGCGGTTGCAGCTCCCCCGGTGAATGAGCCCGAGGCTGCCGCAGAGCCCGCCGTGGAGAAAGCGCCCGAGCCCGCTACTGCGACTCCGGAGCCCGCCGCCGAGGCAAAGCCCGCCCCTGCTCCTGAGCCGCAGCCGGCCACACCCAAGGTCCAAGAGGTCCAGGCGACCGTCATTGAGCCCGAGCCTGCACCTGCACCTCAGCCCGATCCGCAGGTCATCAAGCCCGCACCCGAGACGAGCGCCCGTCGCGATAAGCCCGCCGGCAAGACCAAGGCCATCGAGCGCCATCGCCCCGGCCGCGTGCGCATGGGCCTGGGTCTGATCGGCCTGGGTCTTAAGACGCTCATTACCGGCAAGACGAAATAGTCGTTTGTAGAAGCAGTTTGTAGAAGCGCCCCGCATTTGAGGAAAGCCTCGGATGCGGGGCGCTTTTCCCTGTTACCATGGTGCGAACAACAACGCGAATGACAGGCAGGAATATGAAGCTCACTATAGAATCGATGACCTACGGCGCCGACGGGCTGGCGCACGCCGACAACGGCAAGGCCGTCTTTGTGCAGGGCGCCGTGGCAGGCGACACCGTCGAGGCCGAGGTCGTACAGGACGGCAAGTCGTTCATGCGTGCCCGCACCACCGAGATTCTGGAGCCAAGCCCCGATCGCATTCAGTCTCCCTGCCCCTTCGTGGGCATCTGCGGCGGCTGCTCGTGGGGCAATCTCTCACGCACGGCACAGCTCGCCGCCAAGGAGCAAAATCTGCGCTCCACGCTCGAGCGTATCGGCAAGTTCAGCCCCGATCAAGTCGATGAACTGGTGCAACCCATCCGCCACACCAAGGATGATTGGGGCTACCGCAATAAAATCGAACTCGAGCCGACCGTTGTAAACGGCCGCGTGCGTCTTGGCATGCACGGTGTCGATCCTCGCAAGATCGTGACCGTCGATTCGTGCCCGTTGTTCGACAAACGCTTCCCCAAGGCGCTCAAATCGGTCGTCGGCGCACTCAACTATCTAAGCGGCAGCCATGACTTGGGGCTCGAACGCGTGGGCATTCGCGCATCGCGCCGCACCAAGGCACTCGAGGTCGCACTCTGGACGCCCACAGGCTCTTTTCCGCGCTCGCAGGTCTCCCGCGTGTTGGCGGACGCCGCTCATCCCACGAGCATCGTGCGCGTGATGAGCAAGGGCGAAAAGAAGGCCCGCCGTGTCTCCAAGGTCGAAATGCTCGCCGGAGAGGGCTCATGGACCGAGAATATCGCCGAGGGTCAGATGCGCTTGTCTGCCCCGTCTTTTTTCCAGGTCAACACCAAGGGTGCCGAGATTTTGATCGAGCTTGTCATGGAAGCGCTCGACCCGCAGGAAGACGAGCTTGCCGTGGACCTGTACTGCGGTGCCGGCACCTTTACCCTGCCGCTCGCCCGCCGCTGCGACTTTGTCGCCGCCGTCGAGGCCTACGGCCCCGCCGTGCGCGACCTGCGCCGTAACCTGGAGATCAACAAGCTTGATAACGTCGACGTCATTGGCGGAGACGCGGTGCGCGAGTTCCCCGACCAGGATGCCGACGTCTTGGTGGTCGACCCGCCGCGCGCAGGCCTCGCCCCCGAAGCGATCGACCTTATCGCCAGCACGAGTGCCCACGATGTCGCCTACGTGAGCTGCGACCCGGCCACCCTGGCGCGCGATCTCAAACGCTTTGTCGAAGAAGGCACCTTCTCCCCCGTAAAGATCACGCCAGTCGACCTGTTCCCACAAACCTTCCACTGCGAGACCGTCGTCCACCTTAGGCGCAACTAGCCACTTAATCATTGCTCAGAAAAATCATTGGGAAATCGAGCGTGGCAAGCGGAGGTCTTCGGGGTATAAGACGGCTAATTGTATGCCGCCTATGAAAGGAACCCTCATGCCCAGCGTTGCCGTTCTCGCCGCCGATGGCTTTGAAACTATTGAATGCTTGACCATGGTCGATGTCATGCGTCGCGGCGGCGTGCGTGCCACGCTCGTCTCGATTATGCCCACGCGTGAGGTCGTAAGCTCGCTGCAGATCCCCGTGACCTGCGATGCGCTCTTTGATGAGATCAACTTTGACGAGTACGACTGCGTCGTGCTGCCCGGCGGCCTGCCCGGTGCCACCAACCTGCGCGCCGATCAGCGTGTCTGCGACGTGGTCTGCGAGTTCGCCGCGACCAAGCACGTCGCCGCCATCTGCGCCGCCCCGTTTATCCTGGGCGAGCTCGACCTACTCGAGGGGCGCCACGCCACGTGCTTCCCTGGCTTTGAGAAAAGCTTCCCCGAAGGCGCCTATACTGGCGAGAAGGTCACGCAAGACGGCAACATCATCACTGCCAGCGGCATGGCACAGTCACTCCCCTTTGCATTGGAGCTGCTGCGCACGCTCGCTGGCGACAAGGCCGTCGAGAAGGTCGCCGAGGGCATCCAACTATGATTTTGGCTTCGCAATCGCCGCGCCGCATAGAGCTGATGCGCGAGGCAGGCTACAACATTCGCGTGATTCCCGCGGATATCGACGAAACGCCCTTTGATGGCGAGGCCCCGCTCACGCTTGTCGAGCGCTTGGCACGCGCCAAGGCGGCTGCCGTTGCTGCCGAGTATGCCGAGCCCAAAGAACTGACGGTCGCGGCCGACACCATCGTCACCTTCGACGGCAAGATTTTGGGCAAGCCGGCAACCGAGGGCGAGGCGCGCACCATGCTCCGTGAGCTTTCGGGCCGCACGCACCAGGTCGCAACCGGCGTCTGCATCGTTAAGGCAGGCGATACGGCCGCCCCGCATGCCGCCGAGAGCCTGTCGTTTGTCGATGTGACCGACGTGACATTCTACGAGCTCACCGACGAGCAGATCGAGCACTACGTTGCCTCGGGTGAGCCCATGGATAAGGCAGGCGCCTACGGCATCCAGGGCACAGGCGGCCGCATGCTCGTGCACGATATTTCGGGCGACTTCTATAACGTAGTGGGCCTACCCATCGCCCGCGTCGCGCGCGCGATTCAAAAACTCTCGTAATTGCATCTGGCGCTGGGTATTCCCCAGCGCCTACAATTTTGGCGTACCGTACGGATCCCGACCGGGCACAAGGCGCGGCGGAAAACCGATAGGAGTTAAACATGGATACACTGCTCGAGGCCATTGACGTCTGCGATGTCGATGGCTTTTGCTATGGCAACTATACGGACGAGGAGGCCGGCACCGGTTGCACCGTAATCGTTGCGCCCGAGGGTGCCACCGGCGGCGTTGACGTTCGCGGCGGTGCTCCAGCATCGCGCGAAACCGACCTGCTGCGACCCGAGAACACCGTCGACAAGGTCCACGCCGTCTGCCTTTCGGGCGGATCGGCCTTTGGCCTCGAGGCTGCAAGCGGCGTGGCCCGCGAGCTTGAGAGCCGCGGCATCGGCCTTCCCGTCGGCCCCACGCAGGTGCCTATCGTGTGCTCGAGCTGTATCTTCGACCTCGCCTTTGGTAACCCCACCGTTCGCCCCGACATTGAGGCCGGCATCGCCGCCGTGCGCGAAGCACTCGACAACACCCCCACCAAGCTCGAACAGGGCAACGTGGGCGCCGGCACGGGCGCTACCGTGGGTAAGCTCATGGGCCCCGCTACCTGCATGAAGGCCGGCCTTGGCGCTGCCGCTTTGGCTCTCGGCCCCATCAAGGTGGGCGCCGTGGTCTCGGTCAACGCCTGCGGCAACGTTGTCGACCCCTTCACCGGCGAGTGGGTTGCCGGTATGCGCGCCGCAGCCGATAGTGACCAAATCGTCGACATGGAACTCGCAGCCTTTGCCGCCGCCGGATCCATGCAGATGCCGCTCGACCGCACCAACACCACCATCAGCTGCATCGTCACCAACGTGGAACTCACTAAGGCACAAGCCACCAAGGTCTCCCAGATGGCCGCAGACGCCTACGCACATGCCATCCGTCCCACGCACACCACCAACGACGGCGACATCATCTACACCCTCGCCAGCGGCAAACTAGGCGCCCAGGCAAGCGCCGCCGTTCCCCTAGACCTACTGGGCATGCTCGCCGTAAGGGCCCTGGAAACCGCCATCGTAAACGGAGCCAAAACCGCCAAAACCTCCCACGGCACCCCCGGCGCCGCGAAGTAGCCTAACCTGACCGGTTGCCCGGTGGGGCTTGGTTATGTTTGCTGCTCTACAGTCCTGGCTCGCACGAAGAACACATTAAGTGCTCTTCGGCTCGTGCGGAACTCGCGACAAACATAACCAAGCCCCACCGGGCAACCTACCAACCAAGCCTTTTCAGCCCAGGCCCCTGTGTACCGCGCGTCTAAGATCTTCAAATTCAGACAGCCTGACAATCGATTCTTATAGCAGAAGCCCCTTGGCCTTTAGTTTGATACAAGTTCCGCACGAGCCGGAAAGCACTTAATGTGCTTTCCGTGCGAGCAGGACTGTTCGCAGTAGCAAACTAAAGGCCAAGGGGCCCAGTCAACCTATCAGCAGCGATTACTCGGCAGCTAGTTGAATTTGAAGATCTTTGAGGCAAGACGGTATAGGCCGAGTGTGGTTTTGTCTCCCGCCCGTCCGCGCAGGTTGGTGAAGAACCCGACCACGCCGTAGCGGGCACGACGATACATGCGCTCGTCGTAGGCCTTCAAATCATTCCACAGCGTCTTCAAGCGCTCGTCGGCGCAATCTTCCTCGGAAAGCTTGGTGAGAACCGAGCAGATCGCCATCATCATGGTGAAGTAGCCCATCATGTACGAACGCAGGCGCGACGACTCAACATCGCTGTACAGGTGGTACGACTCCATCATGATACGCGTAACACGGAACTGCTGGTCCAGACGCTTGACCATCGTTGCCTCGTTGACGCTCTGGCCTTCGCGACCGATAAAGTAGCGATAGAGGTCGATGTCGGCGTAGTACATGGTCTTGCAACGCGGCAGCGGCACGTAGGCGTAGATGTTGTCCACATAGAACGTGTGCGGCGGCATGGGAAGGTTGGACTCGCGCAGCACATCCGTGCGATAGCACAGGCTGTGCATAAGTAGGTTCTGGTCCAGGCGGAAATGACCGATCTGATCCCAGGAAAAGATCTTTTTGCGTGGCAGGGCAAATTTGTAGCCAATAGCGGTATGCGTGCCCTCGTAAACCTTCTCGTACACGTAGTTCGAGATAAACAAGTCAACGCGCTGGTCGCGCTCTTCAAAGCCACGCAGAATCGACAGCATGGTCGAAAGGGCAGCGCCGTCAAGCCAGTCGTCCGAATCAACAACCTTGTAGTAGGTGCCCTGCGCCTCGCGCAGACCCGAAAGGACGGCAATACCGTGACCGCCGTTCTCCTGGTGCACCGCGCGGATGATTCCAGGATAACGGGCCTCCCACTCGTCGGCCTTGGCGGCCGTCTCGTCCTTGGAGCCGTCGTCCACCACGATAATCTCGATATCGGTGGCGTAATTGCTCCCCTCCAAGATGGAGGTAATGCAATGGTCCATGTCCTTGGCGGCGTTATACGAGGGAATACCGAATGTTATGACTTTATGCATGGCAGGCGATAATCTCATCCGAAAGATCGAGGGCGGAATTGGTCACAGCGTCCATATCGTAGTAACGATACTCGGCCAGACGACCCACCGGGTGGAAGTTCGTCAGGTTTTGGACGCGCTCAAGATAGCGCTCATAGAGCTCACGGTTCTCGGGCTCAAGAATGGCGTAGTACGGCGTCTCGTCCGAGTCGGGCGTATAGGCCTTGGAGTACTCCTTCATGATGGTGGTCTTGCCGGGCAGGACCTGACCGGTCATGTTCTTGAACTCGGTGATGCGCGTGTAGTCCTCGCTCGTGGTGTAGTTGACGGTGCCCACGGGCTGGAACTGGTCCATATCGAGCGTCTCGAACTTCATGTCGAGCGTGCGGTACGGTAGCGCGCCCAGATCGAGATTGAACAGCTCATCGAGCGGACCGGTGTAGACGATCTCGCCACCATAGACCTTGCCGTCGATCTTGACGGTAGTCTCGTCGATTTCAAAGAGGTCACGGGCGTCCACGTCGCAGAACACGTCGATCAGGTCGTGGTCGAGCATGTGCTCAAAGAGCGCCGTGTAGCCCTCCTGCGGCATGCCCTGGAAGGGAGCTTGCGGGAAGTAGCGATCGTCATCGCCCACAAAGACGGGGACGCGGCCGGTGATCGAGGGGTCGATCTGGTCGGGCGTCTGGCCCCACTGCTTCATGGTGTAATGCAAAAAGACGTTCTCGTAGACGTAATCGGCGACCTCGGCAAGATCCGGGTCGTTCTTCTTACGCAGCTCCATAATGGGCACCTTGACATCCTTGCCAAAGGTCTCCACGAGCTTCTGGTACAGCTCCTCGCCGCGCTCGTCACCAAAGGCGAGCTTGAGACTCGCATGGTTGAAGGGTACGGGCATAAGGGTGCCGTTGATGTTGGCGAGCACCTTGTGCTGATAATCCGTCCACTTGGTAAAGCGCGACAGGAAATTGTGCACGCGCTCGTTAAAAGTGTGATAGATATGCGGACCGTACTCGTGGATCAGGATTCCGGCCTCGTCAGTGCAGTCATAGGCATTGCCCGCAATGTGGCTACGGCGCTCCAAAACGGCAACACGATAGCCGATGGTCTCGGCGAGACGGCGGGCGCAAACGGCACCGGCATATCCAGCACCGACGACAATCATGTCGTATGCGCCGGCGTTAAAGCCTTCAGGCAGGCCTGAGGTAATCTGCATCGATACTCCTTGTCAAAAGCCACGGGCTCGTTAGCTGGGCTTTTCTCGAACATTCTTCGAGACATATTTATCAGAGCGATTATAGCGCTAATGCGTCCTATAATGAGCTTGCCACACAAGGAAAGCTCAAGCACCGCGGCGTACATAATTGAAAGGTAAACCCGCTAGCAGCGGGTTTATTCGTGAACAGCCGGGCGCCTGGAGCTTAGCGAAACGCTTGTAAGGAGTAACATGAGCGATTTCCTAAACCGTATGAAGTCTGCCGCCAAGGCCGACCTTAAGACGATCGTCCTGCCCGAGGGCGAGGATCCGCGCACTATCGTCGCGGCCACCAAAATCATCGAGGAGGGCCTGGCAAAAATCGTCATCCTGGGCAACCCCGACGAGATCAACGTCCCCGGCGCTACCGTCATCGACCCGCGCAATGCCGAGAAGCACGAGGAGTACGCGCAGAAGTTTGCTGAGCTCCGCGCCAAGAAGGGCGTTACCATCGAGCAGGCTCGCGCCCAGGTGATGGACGCCACCTACTTTGGCACCATGATGGTCAAGATGGGCGATGCCGACGGCCTGGTCTCCGGCGCCTGCCACTCTACCGCCGACACCCTGCGCCCCGCGCTGCAGATCCTCAAGACCGCCCCGGGCACCAAGCTGGTCTCGGCCTTCTTCGTGATGTGCACCGACACCCCGCAGTTCGGCACCGACGGCACGCTGATCTTCGCCGACTGCGGCCTCAACATCAACCCGTCCTCCGACGAGCTCTCCGAGATCGCCATCGCCTCCGCTCACTCCTGGTCCACCTTCATGGGCAACGTTGAGCCGCACGTGGCCATGCTCTCCTACTCCACCATGGGCTCCGCCGGCGGCGAGGTCGCCAAGAAGGTCCAAGAGGCCGTGAAGTTCTGCAAGGAGAAGGCTCCCGAGCTCGCCATCGACGGCGACCTGCAGCTCGATGCCGCTATCGTCCCCACCGTCGCCCAGCTCAAGGCTCCCGGCTCCTCCGTTGCCGGCAAGGCCAACGTGCTGGTGTTCCCCGACCTCGAGGCAGGCAATATCGGCTACAAGCTGGTCCAGCGCTTCGCTGGCGCCGACGCTTACGGCCCCATCCTGCAGGGCATCGCCAAGCCGGTTAACGACCTTTCGCGCGGCTGCTCGGCCGACGACATCGTGGGTGTCGTGGCCATCACCGCCGTCCAGGCTCAGATGGCTGAGTAGCGAACATATCCCCTCGGGACCCTACAGGGTAAAGCTCTGAAAACGTCCTCGGACATGCATGAAACCCCCGCTGCGCACTTTGAACTGCCTCCCATTTCTTGGACATGAGAAATGGGAGGCTTTTTATGCGTGTCGACTTGAGGGTGAAGCACGACATCGTGGCCAGGAAGGCGGCGATCGGGCTCTTCGAGCGAGGCCACGGCTCCGAGTCGGCGGCGAAG